>NZ_JBFWLQ010000006.1:0-316562 GCF_050252055.1 Aeromonas sp.
AGGGCAGCTACACCGATCTCAACGGCAACGCGGGCACCGGCGGCAGCGACACAGCCGGCGCCGATATCAAAGCACCGAGCGTGATCGTCAACATCGTTGACGACAAGCTGACCGTGGGTGAGACCAGTCCGGTGACCTTCACCTTCAGCGAGAAGGTGACCGGGTTCGAGCTGGGCGACCTGACCGTGGTGGGCGGCACTGTGACCGACCTCAAGACCACTGACGGCGGCAAGACCTGGACCGGCACCTTCACGCCGACCCCGGGCTTCGAAGGCACTGCCAGCGTCACCGTGAACGAGGGCAGCTACACCGACCTGGCGGGCAACGCGGGCACCGGCGGCAGCGACAGCGCCGACACCGACACTCAGTCACCCAATGCCCCGACCGTGGTTATCGTGGATGATGCCAACAACGACCAGATGCTGACCAAGGCCGAGATTGGCAATGATCAGATCCAGGTACGCGCGGGGATCAATCACGCAGACCTGGTTGCGGGTGGCAAGGTGACGCTGACCATCAACAATGGCGGGGTGAACAGCACTGTCCAGTTGACGCTCAAGGCCGATGGCACCCTGCTGGCAAGCAATGGCAAGAGCTACGGCTATCAGAATGGCACCATCAGCTGGACGGAAACGACCCCTGCCAACGGCAAGTCGTTGACGGTGACGGCGACCCAGACCGACAAGGCGGGCAACGTCTCCCTGCCGGGCAGCGACAACGCGCAGATCCTGAATGAAGCGCCGGAGACGGCAAACAAGCAGGCAAACGGTCAGGAAGATGCCGCCAGCATCGCCATTCCGACCCTCAGTGGCAGCGACATCGATGGCAACGTGGTGAGTTTCACCATCAAGAGCCTGCCCGCCAACGGCATACTCTATCTGAACGGGGTGGCTGTGACGGTGGATCAGAGCATTGCGGTGGCGGACGCCGGCAAGCTCACCTTCACTCCGAATGCGAACTGGAACGGCAACACCACCTTCAACTATGCGGCGGTAGACAACGACGGCGCCGTGGATGCGAGTCCCGCAACCGTGACCATCAAGGTGGATGCGGTCAATGATCTGCCGACGCTGACCATCTCCAATGGGGCTGTCGTCTCCGAAGAGGGGCTGGCAAACGGTATTGCCGACACGGTCGGCAACCCGGATACCACCAATGCCATCAAGGCGTTCGGTACCCTCTCGGTGGGCGACATCGACAGCAGCACGCTCAGCATCTCCCTGAACGGACCGGCCGGGCTGACGTCCGGTGGGGCCAAGGTCCAGTGGAGCTGGGATGCGGGCAGCAAGACGCTGGTCGGCTACACGGGGGTGATAGGCGGCGCCGATTACAAGGCAGTGGTTGAGGTCAAGCTGACGGCACCCAATGCCAGCGGCAAGGGAGAGTGGACCTATGACGTGACCCTCAAGGGCCCCCTCGACCACGGGGATACGACCTCGGAAGACAAGTTGTCGTTCCAGCTGGACGTGGAGGTCTCCGATGGCAGCGGCGTCACCAAGGGCAAGCTGGATGTCAGCGTCGAGGACGACTCCCCCATTGCCGGCAGCAGCGATGCCGTTTCCGTGGTGAAGACCGATATTCCGAACGTGCTGACTGGGCTCTTCGACCTGACCAAGTACAGTGGCAACCAGAGCACCCTGAACATGGCGGGCTTTACCATCAGCGCCCTGGGCTTCAAGTCGGCAACCGATTCCTCACTGGTAACGGCGGATGTCAACGGCTCCAGCTCGGGGCTGGGGGTGGCCAGCGGTGCTGCGCCTTACCACAACCTCGCCAACGAGATTGACTTCCGTCACTTTGCTGACGGATCGTCCGCCTCCGAGCAGCTGATCGTCAGGCTGGATGCGGGCAAGGTTGCCTACGGCGCCAACATCAAGTTCAGCAAGATGTTTGGCGGCGAGCTGGAGAGCGGGGTCGTGGAGTTCTATCGCGGTGGTGTGCTGATCAGCACCCTGGTATTCAACTCCAACGCATCGGGTGGGGAGTTCAACCAGAACTTCCAGGTGCAGCAGGGTGGCTTCGATACCATGGTGATCAAGGCGACCAACAACGGCAACACCAATACCTCCGACAACAGCGACTTCACCGTACAGAGCATCGAGTTCCTCGGTGCCAACACGGCGCAGGCCATCGCCTATGGTTCCGGCACCGTGACCCCGCAGTGGGGGGCGGACGGCAAGGGCTCCATCGGGCTGGTGCTGGACCCGGCGACCTTCGAGAATGGTCTGCGGACGGCTTCCGGCTCAGCCATCGCCATCACCGCCAGCGGGGCCAATACCCTGCTCGGGAAGGATGCGGGCGGCAACCTCGTCTTCAAGCTGGAGTTCACGCCAGCCACCGGCAAGTGGGAGTTCTTCCAGTACCAGCGTATGTCCAAACCCCTGGGTGATGGTGACATCGACTTCCAGATCCGGGTGGTAGATGGTGACGGTGACGCCAGTATTGGCTCCTTTGCCACCAAGCCTCTCTTCACGCCGCTGGTTCAGGGTGTCTCCAGCGAGAGCGTGACTGAAGGGGGCAACCTGTTGCACAAGGTCACCTTGTCCGATGCGACCCAGGAAGCGACCGAATACGATTTCGCCATTCGCGGATCGGGCAACAACCCCGCCTCCAACCAGGACTGGGGCAATGCCCAGTTCAGCAACGGCGTGACCTACAACAGCACCACCGGCAAGATCACGGTACCGGCGGGCGTGACAGACTTCACGGTGACCATCCCGACGGTGAACGATCGTCTGGTCGAGACGAACGAGACCCTCTCGGTGACCATCGGTGGTCAGAGCGGGACCGGTACCATAGTGGACAACGATCGGGCGCCGACTGCGGCTGGCGGCCACAGCGCCGGTGCCGAAGATCAGCCCCAGGTCCTGACCTGGGCCCAGTTCGGTGCCAGCGACGATCAGGACGCGACTGATCTCGGGGTGCAGATCAACACCCTGCCGCTGAGCGGTACCCTCGAATACCTCAATGCGGCTGGGCAGTGGGTTGCGGTGCAAACCGGATCCCTCATCTCCTATGCCGAGGTGAACGCAGGCCATCTGCGCTTCGTGCCAGGTCTGAACGAATCGAGCACCCATGCCGCCAACGGCAACGGCGCCGTGGTCGGCAACATGAAGGGCGACTATGCCAGCATCGGCTATCAGATAAGCGACGGTGCCAACCTCAGCAACGGCAGCAAGCTGGTGATCGACGTGGCGGCGGTGGCCGACAAGCCGACCGTCAACCTGAGTCTGGTGGGCAACGGTATTCCCCTTTACAACCTGAGCTTCCCGAGCGCGGGGATCACCACGGGCCAGTTCCAGTCCGGCAACTTCGACAAGGGGGCCCTCGGGATCACCAAGACCCTGACCGATAGCTCTTCTGGGCAGGATCAGGTCAATGGCACCAGCGGCAACGACTACATCGTGAGCCAGAAGGGTGGTGGCGACAGCCTGGTCGGCAACCAGGGGAATGACATTCTGGTGGGCAGCGATGCCATCCAGGGCGATTCCCTCTATGGTGGTGAAGGCAACGACATCCTGGTCTCCGGTCTTGGCAATGACGGCCTCTATGGCGGGACTGGCACGGATATCGCCGTGCTGCCCGGCAATCGTGCCGACTACTCCATCAAGAAGGGCGAGGGATATTCGAACAACGACAAGTGGTTCGACTTCGTCGTGTCCGAGCGAGGCGTCGGGGTGACCAAGGCCCTGCACGACATGGAATATGTCCAGTTCGCAGACGGCATCTACCAGATCAACCAGACCACGGGTGAGCTGACCCTGGTTCCGCCGACCAAGGTGGATTATCCGGTCGAGTTGACGGCCTCCCTCACCGACAGGGATGGCAGCGAGGTGTTTGACAGCCTGGTGCTGAGCGGCATGCCCAAAGGCTCCGAGCTCTACAAGGGCAGCCAGTTGCTGGGTACCGTCGGGGACGATGGCAAGCTGACCTTCACCGCGTCGGACAAGCTGTGGAGCAGCAATGCACTGGATCTGAACCTGAGCGGTCTGACTCTGCGGGTACCGGGTGACAAGGCGGGCCTGGTCAATCTCAAGGTCGATGTCATCGCCAAGGAGGTCGGGACCGATCTGACCAGTACCGCGACCGATGACGACAGCATCCGCCTGAGCTACTTCAACGCCACCGAAGGGGAGCCGGGGGACCAGAACCGGACCTATGGCAGCGAGCACAATATCGTGGTGGGGGATCTGGATGGCAGTGTGATGCTGCCGGGCCAGAACTACAACCTCGCCTTCATGATCGACACCTCGAGCAGTATCGGTTCGTCGGCGATGAAGACCATCCGGGATCAACTGACCCAGGTATTCAAAGAGCTCCAGGCGAGTGCGGGCAAGGAGGCGGCGGGCAAGGTCAACGTCTTCCTGATCGATTTTGATACTCAGGTCAATCGTTCCGTCAGCGTGGATCTCAAAGATCCCAATGCGTTGAAGCTGCTGGGTGATGTACTGACCAGCATGGATGGTACCTCGGGGCTGACCAACTACGAGGATCCGCTCAAGGTCACCTCCAACTGGTTCAACAGCGACCTGGCCAAGAACAACACCAATGCGAAGAATCAGGCCTATTTCATCACCGATGGGGCTCCGAACTCCTACTTCTACAACGAAGAGATCAATCCGGTGGTGAACACCAAGACCCAGGAAGGTCTGGATACCTTTGTCAACGTCAACAACTACGTACCGGGTACGGCTTTCTACGCCAATATCGGGGGCACCCAGCGGGTGATTGTGGATGCCAGTGGCAACGTCAAGCAGTGGTCACAGAACGGAAATGGTAACTGGAACTCCCAGAACATCGGCAAGATCAAGGCGCAAGGGGATGGGACCTTCGAGATCTCAACCAGTTACACCTCGGGGTCGACCAACAGCACGGCACGGGACAACGCATTGAATGTGCTGCCGCTGCTGGAGGCAAACAATGTGGTGCTGGCGGCCATCGGGATCGGCAGCGGGGTATCAAGTGATATTCTCAAGCTGTTTGATAGCGATAAGGTCGTACAGTCCAATGTGTCTGCCTCCGATCTCGCCAATGCCATTCTGGGGACGCCGGTCAGCAACCTGCCCGGCGTTGACAGGCTGGATGGCGGTGCGGGCGACGACATCCTGTTTGGCGACGCGGTACGCTTCACCGGCATCAGCGGGGAAGGGTATGCGGCCATCAAGCAGTATGTGAGCGGCAAGCTGGGGGCAGGGTCGGTGACCGATGCCCAGGTGCACGCCTACATCACGGATCATGCCAGCGAGTTCGATCAGTCGTCGACCAATGACAAGGGTGACACCCTCCTCGGCGGTGATGGCAATGACATCCTGTTCGGTCAGGGGGGAGATGACTTCCTGTATGGCGGTGCCGGCAACGACACCCTGTTCGGTGGTAGCGGCAACGACACCCTCTATGGGGAGAGCGGCAACGATCGCCTCTATGGTGGCAGTGGCAACGACACCCTCTATGGCGGTACCGGCAACGACATATTGAGCGGCGGACTGGGCAACGACATCCTGATCGGGGGGGCCGGCAACGACATCCTCATGGGGGATGCAGGTGCCGATACCTTCACCTGGCTGAAGGGGGATACCGAGGCTGGCAAGGTGGCCAAGGACTACATCGTCGATTTCAGCAAGTCGGAAGGGGACAAGCTGGATCTGAGCGACTTGCTCGACAGCGATGGCAGCAAGAGCGAGAGCTCCCTGAAGAGCCTGCTCTCGGTGTTCCAGGACAGCGAAGGGGTGCATCTGCAAGTCAAGGAGAGCAGTGCCGCGCCGGTGACCCAGGAGATAGTGCTGATGAACCACACCTTCGACACTCTGACGGGCGGTTCAGGGACGACTGCCAACCAGGTGATCGATTTCATGTTGCAAAACAACATGTTGGATATCAACAAGTAACAGCCAAGCGGGCTGGGCAAAAGCGGCAGAGCAATCTGCCGCTTTTTTATGGGGGATTTTCGGGTGGATGGACGCAGACGAGGGGGAGGGCAATGCAAGATGAAGGTGAAAAAAGGGCGCCCTTCAAGAGAAGGGCGCCCGGGGTAGACGGGATGATTGCCAGAGGATCAGGCGTTGACTCCTGCCAGGCGGGAGCTGCGCTGGAAGCAGTTGGCCAGCAGCAGCAAGGTGGTAACACCAACGGTGCCGAGCACCAGCCAGGGCAACCAGGGTTGCCCCTGGGCCATGGCGTAGTCGTGCAGGGCACCGCCCCCCACGTAACCCGTCATGCCCCCGAGCGCCAGCCCCAGTCGGCTGAAGCCCATGTAGCTGCCCCGCGCCCCCGGTTGTGCCAGCTTGGTCATCAGGGTTTCCCGCGCCGGCTCGGCGATGACGATGCCGAGATAGAAGCAGGCGAGCAGCAGGAAGACGGCGGGCAAGGTGGTGGCAAAGGCCACCAGCCCGATCCCCGTGGTCATCAGCAGCACCCCCGCCATCAGGCGGTTCTCCAGCTTGAAGTGGCGCTCGCCGAACCGGGCAAGGGGGTAGAGCAGGGCCAGGGAGATGGCCGTCTCCAGGGTGTACATCCAGCCCACCGCCGTGGTGCTGCCTGCCATCTGCTTGACCAGGATGGGGAAGATCAGCATGACCTGCACCCAGAGCGCGTAGTAGCCGCTCAGGATCAGTACCAGTCGGCAGAAGGCCTTGTCCGCCAGCACCTGGCCGAGGCCGTCCCGGATCGGCGTCGGGCGCACCGAAAGCTTGTAGGGGGGCAGGATCAGCAGGTTGCACAGGGCGGCGCAGACGAAGAGACCGGCACCCAGCAGGCAGACATATTCAAAATCGAAGTTGAGCAGCCAGCTGCCGAGCAGGGCTCCCACCACGGCGCCGGCGCTCTCCAGCATCATCAGCAGGGAGATGTAGCGACCCCGCTCCCGTGGCCGGGTGAACTTGATCACCAGGGCGGCGCGGGGGGGATCGAACAGGCAGCCACCCAGCCCCGAGATGATGCAGGAGAGGATCAGTTCCAATCCGCTCTGGGCATAGGCCAGGCTGGCAAACCCCAGCGCCCGCAGCAGCATGCCGCAGACGATGAGGGGGCGCGCCCCGAACTTGTCGGCGAGGGAGCCGCCAAAGACCCCCAGCCCTTGCTGGGTAAGCTGACGCAGCCCCAGTGCCAGTCCCACCACACCGGCGGCCCAGCCCAGTTGGTCGACGAAGCGCAGGCTGATCATGGGCATCACCACGAAAAAGCCCAGGATCACCAGCAGGGAATCCAATGCCAAGAACCAACGCCCCAACCGCCTCGCCCGATCCACCATGACCCTGATACCTCTGTTTGCTTCGCTGATATTGTTGTCTTTCTTGCCCGAACGGCGCCGTCACCAAACAGAGCCAAGGGGGATGACAACTCCCTGGCTCGGTGGCGTTCAGCCGGTTCATGACGATTGATGCTGCTATTCTGGTGGGGCTCCAGATATAGTGGTAGCCGACAACTGGCTATATTTCATATTGGATTTGGTTATGGCTATGACCCTCGACGATTTGCAACTGCTGCTGGATGTGGCCAACCGTGGCAGCTTCAGCAAGGTGGCCGCCATTCGCGGCTGGTCACAACCCATGGTGAGCCAGCGCATTGCCGTGCTGGAGCAGGAGCTGGGTCAGTCCCTGTTCCGTCGCCATCGTCGGGGGGCCACCCCGACCCCGGCCTGCGAGCAGTTTCTGCCTGCCGCGACCGCGGCTCTGAGCGCACTGGAAGGGGGGCGGCTGGCGATGCAGGGGGCGCCTGCATTGCCGCGGATCCGGCTCTCCTGCCTCCCCTCTCTGACCACGGCTGTGTTCGGCCCCCTGCTGCTGGCCCTGGTGGACGAGACCTTCGAGATCCGCTGCAACACGGATCACTCTGGCATCATCATGCAGGAGTTGCTGACCGGCGAGACCGACGTGGGCTTCATTCTCAAGTGCCCTGCCATCGCGGGCATCCAGCTCGAACTGCTTTACCGTTCCCCGATCATCGCCGTGGCCTGCGCCACCCACCCGCTGGCCGGGCGGCAGGGGCTGACCCTGCAGGACATTGCCAACGAGCGGCTGGCGCCCCAGCAGTGGGGGACGGGCTGCGACGAGCTGATCCTGCAGTTGCGTTTGCTGCGTCAGGTGGCGAGCCCGCTGCACGCCATTCAGCCAGCAAGTGCGGCGCGGGAGCTGGCGCTGGAGCACGGCTTCATCACCCTGATGCCGGCGCTCGCCATCACCCGGGATCTGGAGTTCGGTCGCCTGGTGAAGCTGGACGTGGTGGATCTGCCACCGGATCACTGGGACGTGATGATGGCCTGGCGCAGCGGCAAGCGCCCCAATCCCGCCAAGGAGCGGGTGCTGGAGGCGGCCCGTACCCTGGCCCGGCGCTGGTCGGGCAAGCGGACATAAAAAAGCGCCGGACCAGGCCGGCGCTCTTTGCTTATTCCCCTTGATGCCCGCTCAGACTCAGTAGCTGGCCTTGAGGGTGACGCCGGAGAAGGCGCTGAACCCGCTCAACTGCACGTGCCAGGTCCCCGCCTTGGGGGCGTTCAGGGTACAGGTTTCGGCATTGCCGCTCTTGTAGGGGCGGCAGTCATAGCTGCTGGCGGTCGGCGCGCTGCCGAACTTCACGTAGAGATCCGCATCCCCGCTGCCGCCGCTGCTGGTCACCACCAGCTGGCTTCTGCCGGCGGGCACCTCGACGGTGAAGTTCAGCTTGCCCCCCTTGGCGGCGGTGAGATTGCTCACCGGTACCCCGTTTTGCAGCACGCTGCCCGGTTGGGGCGTGGTGCCGCCGCAGGTGGCATTGACCCCGACGGCGGTGAAGGCGGCTGCCACGTCGCTCACGCTGTAACCGAGATCCGTGGCGGCCCTGGTCACCCCGCACGCCCCCTGATCGAAGGTGGTGTTGGGGCCCCAGTAGAGGCGGTTGGCCAGCACGAACACCTCGAACGCCTTGCGGGTTTGCCAGCCGCTGGTGTTGGCCAGCAGGTAGAAGGCGCGGTTGTAGACCCCGGAGCTGTGGTGCACGTCGATGCCGTCATAGTAATCGCTGGCATGGCCGATGGACTTGCCGTCCCGGGCCGGGTCCTCGAAGTAGCGCAAGGAGCCGTTGCCCTTGAAGATCTGGGCCCCCACCAGCCAGTCGTTGCTGCCCTTCATGTAGTATTCGGCCGCTTCCCCCGCCATGTCGGAGAAGGCCTCGTTGATGCCGCCGGACTGACCGGAGTAGACCAGTCCTGAGTTCTGCTCGGTGAAGCCATGGCTCACCTCGTGGGCCGCCACATCCAGGCTCACCAGCGGATAGAAGGTGGTGGCCCCGTCGCCGAAGGTCATCTGGCTGCCGTCCCAGAAGGCGTTCTCGTAGTTGCGGCTGTAGTGCACCCGCATCTTGAGCTTGAAGCTCAGCGGCGCCGTGTTGTACCAGTTGCGGTACATGTCGAACACCACGTTGCCGAAGTAGTGGGCATCGTTGAGAGGGGAATAGGCACCGTTGATCTCCTTGACCGTGTTCTCCGGGCAGGTGAACTGGTGGATGGTGCCCCCCGTGGTGCCGTGATTCATGTTGAGGGTGTCCACGTTGGTCCCCGTCATGCGGCAGTTGTCATCTACCTGCAGGGGGCCAAAGTCGGCGCCGTAGAAATACTTGCCGGTCTTGACGTTGCCCCCCGGGCCGGTGGCGTCCTTGTGGTTGATCCCCTCCCAGCGTTTGAGCTCGCTGCCGGTCTGGGCGTCGATCATCACGAAGGGGCGGCTCGGTTCCTTGTTGGCGGCGAGCCAGGAGACCAGATAGACCAGTCTGGCCTGGCCGGTCTCATCCTGCATCACGAACAGCTTGACCTGTTCGTTGCTCCCCTTGGCACCGCTGCGAGCCTGGCGTGCGGCGTCGCTGGCGGAGAGGGCAACGGCAGGGCCCGTCAGGTCGGCATCGATCTTGCGCAGCATGGTGCCGGACACCTGATTGACCTGGCCCCCCAGCGCCTGATCGGCCACCAGAACCTGGCCCCACACCGGAATCCCCTGCCAGGTCTGCTCATAGCGTATCCGCTGCTGGCCATTGGGCAGCGTCACCGCCCGCACCTTGCGAAACTCGCCATCCCCGGCGCCAAGGGCGCCAATCTTGGCGGCGCCACTCACCGCACCGGCCAGGTCGGAGACCTGGTTCACTTCCACTTGTTCTGCCGCCATGGCGGCGCTTCCCCAGCAGGCCAGCATGACGGCCAAATAGACTTTGTTCATCTCGTCTTTCCTTAGTCGATGAAGATTACACGCCGGGTCCGTTGCCCGGCGCTCTTACACTAGTGGGAAGGGGGAAAATAACGGCCTGTCATTTGTCACAGGGCAGCGAAAACAGGTAGCACGATTCACTTTTACAGCGCCAATCATCCACAAATACTGGTAATGGCAGCATGTTGAACCGCTGTGAGGGGTGATTGATGACCTTGGGATCAAGGTGCCCGCATGGGGATCGCCATATGGGGGTTGCCAGCGGGGAAGCCGGTTGAAAAGTCCTTGGCAAACAAGGGATTGATTGACTACATTGGCTCCCATGACGGCAGATGGCCGGAGCGGAACCGGGGAGGAGTGGCGATGTTTTCATGGCAACTGGATGACGAGCTGGCGCTCCTGTTCCTGCAACCCGACATGGCCAGCGAGCTGTTTCGCCTCTGCCAGCGCAACCGCGATTACCTCTCCCAGTGGCTGCCCTGGGTGCCCCACATCCAGCAGCCCGCCGACAGCGCCACCTTCATTCGCCACTCCATCGAGAAGTTTGCCCGGGGGGAGGGGCTGACCACGGCCATCGAGTATCAGGGGGAGGTGGTCGGCGTCATCGGTTACAACCAGATCGATCACGAGCTCGGCAAGGTGACCATCGGCTACTGGCTGGCGGAGCGCTGGCAGGGGCACGGCATCATCACCCGGGCCTGCCAGGCCCTGATCCATCACGCCTTCGAGGAGATGGGGATGGAGAAGGTGGAGATCAGCGCCGCCCTCGAGAACGAGGCGAGCCGGGCCGTGTGCGAGCGGCTGGGAATGACCCAGGAGGGGATCACCCGGCGGGCGGAGCGGCTGGCGGACAGGGTGGTGGATCATGTGCACTACGGCCTGCTGCGGGACGAGTGGCTGAGGCTGAGGGATCTCTGATGACCCTTTTGTCTGCTTCCAACCTCCGGAGTGTGAGATGACGACGTTGCCCCACATTGCCACCCCTCGCACCCGGCTGACCGTGCTGACCCCGGAGCGGGCCTGCCTGATGGTGGATTTCTATCTGCGCAATCGCGCCCACCTGGCCCCCTGGGAGCCCAGGCGGGAGGAGAGCTTCTACACCCTCGCCCACTGGCAGACCCGCTTGCGCGACGGTTACGGCCACTATTTCGAGGGCAGTGCCGTGCAACTGGTGGCGCTCGATCCCAGGGGGGAGCGGGTGCTCGCCACCTGCAATTTCACGAACATTGTGATGGGCATGTTCAAGGCGTGCCACCTGGGCTATGCCATCGACAAGGAGCATGAGGGGCAGGGCCTGATGCAGGAGGTGGTGGCCGCCGGCATCGATCACCTGTTCCGGGAGCGGGGCCTGCATCGCATCATGGCCAGCTACATGCCCGCGAACCTGCGAAGCGGCGCGCTCCTCGAACGGCTGGGGTTCGAGCAGGAGGGGTACGCTCGGGACTATCTGATGATCAACGGCCGCTGGGAGGACCACGTCCTCACCGCGCTCATCAACCCCGCTGGCTAGCGCAGCCGTTGTCGAAAGGGGGGCTGGCGGGTGACCGCCATCGCTTTTTCACTGCAAGATCGCACTATCTGTACGCCTCTCATACCCCTGGGGATAAAAGCGTGTAAAATTGCGCCCTGAATTTTCCCGGCCAGCAGACGCAGGCCGCGACTCCATACATGCAAGGCAGACATTGTGACAGAAGTAGATAGATTCGCGGACATTCGCCCCTATCGCGATGAAGAAGTACCGGCTGCCATCGAGCGGCTGATCCAGGATGACGAGTTTATCGGCGCCATCGCCAAATACCGCTTCGGTTCCCTGATGAGCTGGCTGGGTTGGGCCATTCGCCCGCTGATCCGCCAGTTCCTGCGCCACAAGTGGGCCAAGGTCAGCACCATACATCAGGTACAGATGGGGGTGACCCGCTACATGACCCGGATGATCGCCACCTCCACCCAGGGAGTGAGCTTCTCCGGACTCGAACACCTCAAGAAGGAGCAGGGCTACCTGTTCGTCTCCAACCACAGGGACATCGCCATGGATCCGGCGTTCGTCAACTGGGGGCTGCACACCCACGGGTTCGATACCGTGCGCATCGCCATCGGCGACAACCTGCTGCGCAAGCCCTGCGCCACCGAGCTGATGAAGCTCAACAAGAGCTTCATCGTCAAGCGCTCTGCCAAGGGACCGCGGGAGATGATGAAGGCCCTCGGCGAGCTGTCGGCCTACATCGGCCAGTCGGTGCACGAGGGGCACTCCATCTGGATCGCCCAGAAGGAGGGGCGCGCCAAGGACGGGGATGACAAGACGGATCCGGCCATCCTCAAGATGTTCTACGTGGACGGCAAGAAGCAGAAGATCGACTTCGTCGACTACATGCGCAGCCTCAACATCGTGCCGGTGAGCATCAGCTACGAGCTGGATCCTACCGACAAGGCCAAGGCGCGCGAGCTCTACGAGAAGTCGGTCAACGGCAGCTACGAGAAGGGCGAGTTCGAGGACATCGAGAGTATCGTCGCGGGCATCGTCGGCCAGAAGGGGCGGGTACATGTCTCCTTCGGTGCTCCCATCACCGAGGGCTTCAGCGATCCGGACGAGCTGGCGGCGCTCATCGACAAGGCGATCTGGAGCAGCTATCGCCTCTTCCCGGGCAACTACCTCGCGGCGGATGTGCCCGGCAAGGCCAGCACCATAGAGCAGAGTGCCTTCCTGACTCGCCAGTCCGAGGTGCCGGAAGAGCACAAAGCCATCTGGCGCGCCATGTACGCCAAGCCGGTGGAAAACGCCGGCAAGGTTTGAATGGCACCGCTTTGAGCGGGTGATGGAAAAAAAACGGGAGCAGATGCTCCCGTTTTTGCGTCTGGTCAAAGTCGGGGGAGATTGGGTAGTGAATAATATTGTTTCAACTGGTACGATCATCGGGTTAATGGGCGAGTATCTCTTGGCAGGGGCGGACGAGTATGCAACAGTGACTCGGCGCCATCGGCTAGGAAGCGACAGCGCCCCCGTCTGCACGGATGGCAGACGAGACGATAAAAGGACCTTCAATGGTCCTTTTTCATTGGTGCACAAAGATAGACCACAGATATATCTAAGGATGCGAACCTCATGATCACCGGCAGTCTGGATACCTTGCAACGCACCCCCTTGCCTGCACCCCTGAACCGTATCGTGGCCGAGGTGGTGCAAAGCGTCGAACGCTGGCTGCACGCCCCCCTCGGCAAGCAGGAGGTCGACGGCCTCATGCTGTTCTGCCTGGTGAGCGAGGATCTGACAGAGTCGGTGGCGGATCGCCGGGGCGAGTTTCATGAGCAGTATCTGGACATCCAGCTGCTGCTGCGCGGCGAGGAGTGGATCGGCGTGGGCCCTCACGCCTACAGCCGGGACGGTGCCGACCATCCTCACTCCGATCTCTGGTTCGTCGATGACGAGCAGACCAGTTATCTGGCGTTGCAGCCCGGCGACTTCGCCATCTTCTGGCCGGGAGAACTGCATCGCCCCCTCTGTACCCTGACGACCCCAGGTCCGGTCAAGAAGCTGGTCGTCAAGGTTCACCAGTCGCTGCTGACCGGCGCCTGAGTGGCAACCGGGGCCTGGAGTCCCGAGTGATTGGGCCAACAGAGGCCCGTTGCGAATCGCTGATTCGACGCGCGCGCCAGACGAACGGTCTGCGCCCAACGATTTGAAAAATTGGACGCACCCTCCTGCGACCATAAGCCCCCGGCAGGGGAATCCCATCCATCGCTGGATGACACGACACTGTCGGCGTAAAGCCGAAGCACAGGAAGATGTAGAACATGAGCAAGTTGGTATTGATCCTTAACTGCGGTAGCTCTTCCCTGAAATTTGCCGTAATGGACGCTGAAACGGGCGAGGACATGCTGTCCGGCCTGGCCGAATGCTTCAATCTGGATGACGCACGTATCAAATGGAAACTCCACGGGGTCAAGGGCGACGCCATGCTGGGCGCCGGTGCCGCGCACCAGGAAGCCCTCGACCACATCGTGGGCCACATCCTGCCCCAGGATCCCGCCCTGGCCGATCAGCTGGTCGCCATCGGCCATCGCATCGTGCACGGCGGCGAGCAGTTCTCCCGTTCCGTTCGCATCGATGACGGCGTGATCGCCGGCATCGAGGCCGCCATTCCGTTTGCCCCCCTGCACAACCCGGCGCACCTCATCGGCATCCGTGCCGCCCTCAAGGTGTTCCCGGCCCTGGCCGACAAGAACGTGGCCGTGTTTGACACCGCCTTCCACCAGACCCTGCCAGAGGAAGCCTACCTCTACGCGCTGCCCTACAAACTCTATCGCGAGAACGGCATCCGTCGTTACGGCGCCCACGGCACCTCCCACCGCTTCATCGCCGAAGAGACCGCCAAGGCGCTGGGCAAACCGCTCCATGAGCTCAACATCATCAACTGCCACCTGGGCAACGGTGCCTCCGTCTGCGCCATCAAGAACGGCGAGTCCGTCGACACCTCCATGGGGCTGACCCCGCTGGAAGGGCTGGCGATGGGCACCCGCTCCGGTGACATCGACCCTGCCATCGTCTTCTTCATGCACGATAACCTGGGTTACAGCGTGGACAAGATCAACCAGGTGCTGACCCGCGAATCCGGCCTGCTGGGCATGACCGAGGAGAGCAGCGACTGCCGCTACGTCACCGGCAACTACGCCACTGACGCCGGTGCCAAGCGTGCGCTGGATGTCTTCACCTATCGCGTTGCCAAGTACGTCGGTGCCTATGCTGCCGCCATGGATGGTCGCCTTGACGCCCTGGTGTTCACCGGCGGCATCGGCGAGAACGCCGCCATGGTGCGCGAGATGGTGCTAGCCCGACTGGCCCTGCTCGGCTTCAAGATCGACAAGGAGGCCAACAACGCAGCCGTGCTGGGCGGTGAAGGCCCCATCACCGTCGAAGGCAGCCGTCTGGCCCTGGTGATGCCCACCAACGAAGAGCTGGTGATCGCCCGTGATGCCCTGAGCCTGGTCGGCTAAGGCACCCTCTGGTGATGACAACGCCCGGCCCCTGCCGGGCGTTGTCGTTTCGGCAATAGTGATCGGCCTGTCATTTGACATGGGGGACCAGATGCGTACCCTGACCGCTGTGTGATATTGCGGAGGTAACGATGAAAGAGATGTTTTTCAACTGGTTGTCAGGTCTGGGGGTCGATGTGACCCCCATGATGGCCCTGGTGATCGCCCTGGGGTTCATCGTGCTGACCGCCATGGTGCTGCACCTGGTGCTGCACCGCATCCTGCTGGTGCGCCTGGTGGGGCTGCTTGGCAAGACCAAGCAGATGTGGCTGCCGCCCCAGTTGCAGCAACACCTCTTCTACCGGCTCGCCTTCGTGTTCCAGGGCGCCGTGCTGCTCGGTCAGGCGGAGATCTGGCTGCCCAAAGCGTCCGAGAGCCTGGCGCTTATCGAGTTGCTGGCCCAGCTCTGGATCCTGCTGTTCCTGCTGCTGGCCCTGTTCGCCCTGCTCGACTGCCTGCTCTCCCTGAGCCGCCATACCCGGCTTGGGCGGGATCTGCCCCTGCGCGGCATCTTCCAGGGGGTGAAACTGGTGGCCAGCATCCTGGTGGGCATCCTGATGATCGCCCTGCTGCTCGGCAAGTCGCCCCTCTTCCTGTTCAGCGGCCTGGGGGCCATGACCGCGGTCCTGATGCTGGTGTTCAAGGACCCCATCCTCGGCCTGGTGGCGGGTATCCAGCTCTCCGCCAACCGCATGCTGAGCGTCGGTGACTGGCTGCAGATGGACAAGTACGGGGCGGACGGCGAGGTGACCGACATCGGCCTCACCACGGTCAAGGTGTCGAACTGGGACAAGACCATCACCACCATCCCCACCTATGCCCTCATCTCCGACTCCTTCAAGAACTGGCAGGGGATGACCGAATCCGGCGGGCGCCGCATCAAGCGCAGCGTCAACATCGACATGACCAGCGTGCGCTTCCTCACCTCGCAGGAGCAGTTGCAGCTCAAGCAGGCCAGGTTGCTGGCGCCCTACCTCAGCCGCAAGGAGCAGGAGCTCAGCAGCTACAACCAGCAGCTCAGCGATGCCATCAGCTGCCCCATCAATGGTCGCCACCTCACCAACCTCGGCACCCTGCGCGCCTATCTGGATGCCTACCTGCGGGCTCATGCGGGTATTCGCAAGGACATGACCCTGATGGTGCGCCAGTTGGCACCGACCACGGACGGCCTGCCGCTGGAAATCTACTGCTTCACGGCGACCACCGCCTGGGCCGAGTATGAAGGGATACAGGCTGATATTTTCGACCACATATTTGCGATAATTGAGCAATTCCATCTGCGTTTGCATCAGTCGCCAACCGGTTATGACATGCACAGTTGGAAAAACGGCTGATCCCGCTTATGACAAGGTGCCGCGGCGCAGCGCGGCACCGTATTTAATCACCGACCCGTCAGCACGTGGCGGTTGAAATTTGCATGGCAGAGGAGAAAAATGGCGGCCTTCTCTTCGCCCCGGGCGCGCCCGTCGCCTCCGCGCTGGCCAGAGTGCTGAACCACCCCCTTTATCACAGGAAAGTTATGAAGCTCCTCCACAACACGGCGGCCGCACTGTGCTGCTCCCTGATCCTGGCCGCCATGCCCGCCCTCGCCATCGAATATGCCCTGCCCGCAGCCAACAGCCGCCTGGTGGGGGAGAACCTGGACTACGTGGTGTCCCCGGAAGAGGCGGGCCAACCCCTGGAAGCGGCAGCGGCCAGATTCCAGCTCGGCTTGACCAACATGCTGGAAGCCAACCCCAAGGCGGACCCCCTGCTGCTGCAGGCGGGCGAGAAGCTGGTCGTGCCGCATCAGCTGATCCTGCCGGATGCCCCCCGTGAAGGCATCGTGCTGAACGTCGCCGAGATGCGCCTCTACTACTACCCCAAAGGCAAGAAGGTGGTGGAAGTGCTGCCGATTGGCATCGGCCAGCTCGGCACCGACACCCCGGAAGACTGGGTGACCAGCGTGCAGCGCAAGAAGGCGGGCCCGACCTGGACCCCGACCGCGAAGATGCACGCCGAGTACGCCGCCCGTGGCGAGACCCTGCCTGCGGTCTGGCCGGCCGGTCCGGACAACCCCATGGGGCTGTTCGCGCTCTACATCGGCAAGATGTACGCCATCCACGGCACCAACGCCCAGTTCGGCATCGGCCTGCGGGTGAGCCACGGCTGCGTGCGTCTGCGCAACGACGACATCGAGTACCTGTTCAAGCAGGTCCCGGTCGGTACCCGCGTCCAGTTCGTGAACCAGCCCATCAAGGCCTCTGTCGAGCCGGATGGCCGCCGCTACCTGGAAGTGCACCAGCCCCTCTCCCGCAACCAGGAGGAGTTCAACTCCAGCCTGCCGGCCCCGCTGCCCATGTCCACCGCCGTGACCCGCTTCATCGCCCACGCGGACAGCGACTCCCAGCTGGTCAAGCAGGCCCTGGAGCAGCGCAGCGGCATGCCCATCGCCATCAACCGCTGATCCCGCCCGTCGGTATTCCGAGCCCCGGCCACTGTCGGGGCTTTTTTATGGCGCGGGGGAGGGGATCATCAGGGTAAACCCTTGGCAGATCGGGATAAAATCCGGCCTTATTGCAATTGAGTGGTTGCTTGGTTAGGTGTTAAACGTTTTACATGTGTTTTTTATTTGTTAAAAGTGGTTGTGGTCCGGCGATCTGCTGATTACTCTAGGCCGGTTTTTTTAAGGAAGAGTCCGTCGCAAGAACGGGCACAGACGTCACATAACGGAGTTTTGAATGACAGCTAGCACCCCCATGCTCATCACCTTTCTGGTGTACATCCTCGGGATGGTGTTGATCGGCTTTATCGCCTATCGCGCCACCCGTAACTTTGACGACTACATTCTCGGCGGCCGCCGCATGGGGAGCTGGGTGACCGCCCTCTCCGCCGGTGCCTCCGACATGAGTGGCTGGCTCCTGATGGGCCTGCCTGGCGCCGTCTTCATCGGCGGCATCTCCGAGAGCTGGATCGCCATCGGCCTCATCATCGGCGCCTACTTCAACTGGCGCTGGGTGGCCGGTCGGCTGCGGGTTCACACCGAGAAGAACCGCAACGCCCTGACCCTGCCGGACTACTTCACCTACCGCTTCGAAGACAAGAGCCGGGTGCTGCGCATCCTCTCCGCCCTGGTGATCCTGCTGTTCTTCACCATCTACTGCGCCTCCGGCGTGGTGGCCGGTGCCCGCCTGTTCGAGAGCACCTTCGGCATGAGCTATGACACCGCCCTCTGGATCGGTGCCGCGGCCACCATCACCTACACCTTCTTCGGCGGCTTCCTCGCGGTAAGCTGGACCGACACCGTGCAGGCGACCCTGATGATCTTCGCCCTCATCCTGACTCCGGTGTTCGTCATCATCGCCGTGGGCGGCATCGACACCGCCATGGTGCAGGTGGCGGCGCAGAACGCCAGCAACCTCGACATGTTCAAGAACCTGGACTTCATCGCCATCATCTCCCTGATGGCCTGGGGCCTGGGCTACTTCGGTCAGCCCCACATCCTGGCGCGCTTCATGGCGGCGGACTCCCACCACTCCATGGCCAGCGCCCGTCGCATCAGCATGACCTGGATGGTGCTCTGCCTGGGCGGTGCCGTGGCCATCGGTTTCTTCGGCCTGGCCTACTTCTCCACCTTCACCGAGCAGGCGGGTGGCGTGACCGCCAACCCGGAGCGCGTCTTCATCGAGCTCTCCAAGATCCTGTTCAACCCCTGGATTGCCGGCGTGCTGCTCTCCGCCATCCTGGCGGCGGTCATGAGTACCCTCAGTTGCCAGCTGCTGGTCTGCTCCAGCGCCATCACCGAGGATCTCTACAAGCCCTTCCTGCGCAAGAACGCCTCCCAGAAAGAGCTGGTGTGGGTCGGCCGCGCCATGGTGCTGCTGATCGCCCTGGTGGCCATCGCCGTCGCCACCAACCCGGAAAACCGGGTGCTGGGGCTGGTGAGCTACGCCTGGGCCGGTTTCGGTGCCGCCTTCGGCCCCGTGGTGCTGCTCTCCGTGCTCTGGTCCCGCATGACCCGCAACGGCGCCCTGGCTGGCATGCTGGTCGGTGCCCTGACCGTCATCATCTGGAAGCAGTTCGGCTGGCTGGGTCTGTACGAAATCATCCCGGGCTTCCTGTTTGCCACCCTGGCCATCGTGCTGTTCAGCCTGCTGGACAAGGCCCCCTCCAAGGCCATGCAGGATCGCTTCGCAGAAGCCGAGCAGGAGTTCCAGAGCCCCATGGCAGACGCCATCGCGGCAAAATAACCCCCGCCTCGACGACAAAAGCCCCGCAACTGCGGGGCTTTTTTAATGGGCAAAACATGCCCATGGCAGGGATTAGGCGGGGCGCCTGCCCAGCCGCTGCACATCCTGGCGGGCGGCGGCCCCGGCCTGGCTGAGCCAGCGCTGGCGGGCCCCCTCATCCGAGGTGTGGACGGGCCCCAGATGCTGGCGGTGGGTCAGCCGGATACCGCACAGCCCCAGCACCGGCTTGTCCAGGGTGCGCTCCAGGGGGGCTCCCTGCCACCAGCGGTAATACCAGGGGGGGCTGTCCATGGTGAGCAGCAGGCGCGCCGTCTTGCCGGCGAGCAACTGCTCCGGGTACGCCTTCCCCGGCTGGTAGCGAAAGGCGAAACCCGGCAGCAGGGTGCGATCCAGCAGCCCCTTGAGCCGGGCTGGCAGGTGGCCCCACCAGACGGGGGCGACGATCACCAGATGGTGGGCTTGCGTCAGGCTCTGCTGCACCGCCTGCAGATCCGGTTCGAGGGGTTGCACCTCGTCATAGCCATGGTGAAGATCCGGCGCGAAGGCGAGCTCCCCCACGTGATGCAGGGTGACGCGCGCGCCCCCTTGCTCGGCACTGCGGGCATACTCTCGGGCGAGGGCGTGGCAGAGGCTGTCGGGTTTGGGGTTGCCGTTGAGAACAAGCAGGTTGGGGGTCATGGTATGGCTCCTTGAAGTGAGCCCCCATTACACCCCTTGTCCCATGGGACAGAGTCAAGCCACCTTTTGTCCCCGATCCGCGGCGGCGGGATGATCCCGCCCGTCGGGGGATTGCAGCGCCGGGGCGCCATAGCGGCAGGGGTGCTGCGCCAGCAGCGTGGCGCACTGGCTCAAGCCCTGATGCTGGCGTTGCAGCCTGGCGACCTCCGCCTCGATCTGCGCCAGCTTGTCCGCGATAAGCTGCTCCACCTTCTGCCAGGGGAAGTGGTCGAGGCTGGTGACGCCCGCGAGCAGGGGAACCAGCTCCCCGAGCTTGCAGCCAAGCCGCTGGGCCTCGCGAATAAAGCCGACCCACTCCAGATCCTCGGCCCGGTAGACGCGATACTTGCCGCGCCGCCTGGGCTCGGGCAGCAGCCCGAGCTGCTCGTAGAGACGGATTGCCTTTGGGGTGGTGCCCGCCAGCCGGGCAAATTCGCCGATATACATGGTGCTGCTCGCAAAGGTTGTTCGAGTAGGGGCTCACTATAGGTCAGTGGCTGGCGGGAGAGAATCCCCATGGGGGAGGGGCGCGCTGTTGGCGCAGTGCGGGAGGATAGGGGTATGGTTCTGTGACGGCATCGCCGCGTCCCTGGCACGGCGCAGGAGCAGTGTATTGCGCCGACTGCGCTCTGGATATGGCGTTGCCCCATCGAATGGGAGGGCCTTGCGCCCGTCCGGCCGAGGCGGGAAATGGCCGCGCTGACCCCTGATGGGGCCATAACGGGCGTAAATGGACTGGTGATCGTCACTATATGAAAATGTTTGGTCATTATCGGAAAACCCATAAATCCAGCTTATTGTGGCCCCTGCGAACCAGACATGGCCGCAAGGTGGCCGATATGGGCTCCCCAAGGGGATTTCTTGATCCTTGCTTATACGGTGGTGGTTATTTATGATTGCTTGAATACGCTTCGCTATTCGAACATTAGGCTAGTTTTTGTGCGCTTTATTTTTCATTTCTGACAATTTATCAAACATAGTGATGATAGGGGTAAAATAATTAGGTAAGTTGTTTTTTATTTTTTCTGCCTCTGAGACTCTTTCATTTATAAATGTTCTTTCATCATTTTTTATTATGTCATAAATTTTAATGATACAGTCTTTGCTTAGATCTAAACCAACAATGTTAAGTGATTCCCCAATTATCGGCATGTTTTTTATGGGGGTTATTAGGTCGTGACTTGGCATTCTATTCCATGCTTCAGAAACAAAAATTATTCTATGAATGTTGAATTGAGGTATTAACTCTGCCACTTGTCGCCAAAATATTATTTTGTCTGCTTGATCATTGAATTTTGTTGACAAAGTATGAATCAAATTGAAATCATCATCATAAAAGAAAATTACAGTTATATGGTAGCCGCTATTATTAAATAACGATTTTGCTAACTCACCGTGAAAATCTACAAGATTTTTTAAAGAGTTTGGTTTTTCAGTGCCTCTAAATATGTTTATGAAATCTTCAGGTGGTTTTATCTCGTGATTTATATTTAAAGTTGATATTTTTATTGAAGATAAATGCAAGTCAGATAATTTTACGTAGTTAGTCTTAACCGTATTGATTCGTGAGGAGGTAAATTGAGATGGGGAGGGAATGCTATCATCAAAGTTACTATTTAAGTGTTGGGATAAACTAACGCAACAAGTATGTATCTTGCCATAGATATAAATTACTGCGTTAAGAAGTTCCCATTCAGGAAGTTCACTTGTAACCCAGCGACGCTCAATTTTTATCGAAGCTGAATCTATAAATCCTGTAGGAAGTTTTTTTTGTGCAAGACGTATTAATTTCTTAACATTATAATTTATTAGTTCATTTCTACCGCACTCTAAATGAATGTCATGTTTTTCATCATATACAAAAAATAAGGTGGTAGTTAATTTGCTATATAATTCCAAATCACCTTCTTTTTCAATCTTGTTTCTTGAGTTTTTGGCCCAATGCATAAGATCATCATTTTTCCATGTTTTAATTACTGCATCGTCGTACCAATTAGTGAAGTTTGGAATATCATTTTTGTTTTTTTGTATAATAAATGTGATGGTTCTAGCCGTTTGTAAGAACTGGTTCAAATTCATTCTAAACAACTCTGGTTCGAAATATGTCTTCTCACAGCTTACAAGGATATGAGATAAGTCTTTTAATCTTCGTTCCCATGCTTTCATTAAAATATGCTCTCAAAACAGTTGTTAATAGTGACTGGAAAGACGATTTTAATAAACTGATTATCACTCTTTCCTTATGACTCGGTACTGATTTTATTACCCTTGCAGAATATTTGATTAAGAGCATCATGTTACCAATTTGACGCTGTGCCTCTCCGTGCTGACATTAATTCCTTTCTTGGCTTTACCTTTATCACTGTAAAAATACAGCAATAAGAAAATTAGGGCATCACTATGTTGAGCAAGGAGTAGTTACCTTGCTGTGCCAAAGTGATGTTCGCATCACTGGCGCTCCACCTTATTTCTAAAAGCGAATTTCCACCGATTCTGCACTGCGCTTTGCCTCGCCGTGATAGACCGCTTCGATGTTATTGCCGTCCGGATCGAGGACAAAGGCGGCGTAATAGCCGGGGTGATAGACCCGCTCGCCGGGGGCGCCGTTATCCTGGCCGCCATGGGCCAGCGCTGCCTGATAGAAGCGATCGACTGTGGCGCGGTCCTGCGCCTGGAAGGCGAGGTGATGGCGACCGGTCAGTGCGCCGAGCGCTGCCGGGCTGTCGATGGATGTGACAAACAGCTCGTCAGCCCAGAAGTAACCCTCACCCGCGCCGCCGATTGGCACATCGAGGGTGGCCAGTATGGCCCTGTAAAAGCGCTCGCTGTCGGTCAGGTCTTTCACCACCAGTTGGAGATGGTCGATCAGCCGACCCCGATGCAGTGTGTGCGTTTCCATACATTCACTCCACTCGACATGGTTGAATCAGTCATTTACCTCTTGCCGGTTGTGCCCTTTGGCGACGCTACCGCCCTGAATGTCAGCTTCCAGCTTGCTGCGATTGACCAAAAGGGCGTGGTTGGCATGGCTCATGGGAGACTCCGACGAGGCGTGTGTTGCCAATTGGCTATATTAACGGCCCGCGAGCGAAGGGAAAGGAGGAAATGGCGAATTGCCGGGCAAGATCAACAAATGGAGGCCAGCCCGAAAGCCTGGCGTCCGGGCTGGATTGGCGAGAGGGGGCTGGGGATAGGTAAAAGGGGGCGAGCGGCCACCAACTGGTGACCCACTTGCTGCCTGTACGGGAGTGGTTGCCCGGCCTCTGGCCGGGCGGAGGATCAGTTGCCCGGGATCTCGCTGCAGTTGAGGGTGGGCTGACCGTAGCGCTCCAGCATGGCGTCGCTCCCCTTGGTCCAGAGGGTGAGATTTTGCCCCTCGTACCGGGCGCCGCTGGCGCTGGGGGTCTCATAGGCGAGCACCTGCTGCTGGTTGTTACCCTCGCTCAGGTTGATCATGGCGGCGGGCCGCTTGGCCTCGTTGTAGAAGTAGGTGGAGAGGGTGAGGCTCTTGCCGCACTGGTAATCAATCGGCGTCGGCACCCTCAGTTGGCCGCCTTTTATCTGCAACTCGGTGATCCGCAACTGGTAGCTCTCTTCCACGCACTGGCGCAGGTCGCCCGCCTTCCAGCAGTCGTTGCGCCCCTTGATCCAGCCGCGCTGGATGGCGCGCTCGCTCTTCTGCTGCTCGGGGGAGAACCCGGCAATCGCCTTGGGATAGAGGGCTGACAGCTCGTTATCCAGCGCAGCCAGTCCGGCATCCTTGCAGATGAGGGTTTCGGCGGCGCCTTTCGCCTTGGCGCACTCGAAGGACGGGGTGGCCGCCGTGGCCAGCAGAGGGGAAAACAGCAGGGTTCCAAGCAAGATCTTGTTCATCGACAGGGCTCCAACAGGGGGCATGATGCCCCGTGATCAGAGCACACTTTACACCCGAAGTAGGCAGGAGCACCCCGTGTTTTTGGGTGCCGGGCGGCCCTGCATGGCAATCAGACGCCGGCCAGCGCGAAGGTCTGGCGGCTGCGCCACAGCCGCTCGTGGAAGAAGAAGACGACGGTGTTGATGGCAGGTTCGATCAGTGCCATCACGCCGCCGGTGAGCAGCTCGCCACTCAGCAGGTAGGCGACACCGAAGGCCACCGAGAAGTGGACCAGGGCGAAGCTGCTGGTCTTGGCCTGCAGGCTGTGATCGGGCTTGAGCTTGTGCCAGCCAAGGTCGTGGAAGTAGAAGGCGACCGTGTTCACGGCGGGCTCGATGAGGGCGATCAGGCTGGCGGTGAGCAGTTCGCCGGTCAGCAGGTAAGCCACGGTGAAGGCGACACAAAAGTGCAGGATGGCGAAGCTGATGGTCTTTTTCATGGTGGTGTCTCCTCTGGCGATGAAGGCAGTATCACCCAGAATCCCATTAAATGAAAACCATTCTCATCTATCGGCGAAATAGAAAATGCCTATCGACCGGTGGAGGCCCCACCAGATTGGGAGTTGCCCGGGACCGCAACGGCGCTAGAGTGTGCCTTTTCCATGAAAAAGGAGCTTTCATGACCATTAACTCCAACCTGTTTGTTCTCTTCATGCTGCTGCTGATGATCGTCGTCGGCGTGGTGGCATGGCGACTGGCCCGGCGCAAGAGCCGCCACCCGGGGCTCGTCACCTTCCTGTGCGTGCTGCTCTGCCTGGTGCCGCCCTTTGCCCTGCTGGCGCTGCTCATTCTGGCGCTCTGGCGGGACATGCCCGCAGGCGCCGATGCCAGGCAAGCCTAGTCTCTCCCGCTACTGCCGCAGTTATAGAAAAGCCCCTTGCGGGGCTTTTTTACTTGGAATGTCCCGCGCAGCAGGTGGCTGGTTGGAAGGGGCAAGATCGGGTGATGGCCCTACCTGCCGAGGCCAGCGATCCGAGCATGGGCTTCGCGCATTCCCTGCTCCGCCCCGTGGGGGCGCAGATCCATCCCCTCTGCGTAGACGAAGTCCACCGGGATACCCATCAGGCCGAGCACGGACTTGAGGTACGGGGTGACCGCATCTGTCGTCTGTCCCTGATGCACGCCGCCGCGGCTGCTGAACACCAGGGCGTTGACCCCCTCCACCAGCCCCATGGGGTAGGTGTCGGTGTAACGGAAAGTCACCCCGGCCCGTGCCACCAGATCGAACCAGTTCTTGAGGGGGGTCGGCACGTTGAGGTTGTACATGGGGGCGCCGATCAGCAGCAGGTCGGCGGCCTTGAGTTCGGCAATCAGCCGATCCGACAGCGCCACCGCCTGCCGGATGGCCTCATTGGCCGGTTCAGCCCCGCGCAGGGCGTGAAACAACGGGCTGTCGAGGACGGGCAAGTCGAGGGCGGTCAGGTCGCGCACCACCACCTGGTCCTGATGGCCCTGCTCCCGGCGTGTTTGCAGGAAGCGCTCCATCAACTGGTTGGTGCGGGATGCGGGGCCGTTGAGGCTGGATTGCAGCAGCAGGATCTGGCTCATGAGGGGAACTCCATCTGAAACGTGTGAAGAATGAAGGGAGCTTACCAGTCATTTTTTTCCGCAGTGCTGATAGTATTTCGCCATATTGGTTCCAAAAGGTATGCAATAGATGGCAAACACGCTCAACGGCATCGATCTCTTCGCCACCGTGGTGGAGGCGGGCAGCTTCGCCCAGGCGGCGGAGCGGCTTCACCTCACCCGCTCGGCGGTGGGCAAGGGGGTGGCGCGGCTGGAGCTGCGTCTCGGCGTGCAACTGTTTCATCGCACTACCCGCAGCCAGAGCCTGACCGAGGAGGGGGCGCTCTTCTATCGCCACTGCCTGCGGGCGCTGGAGGAGGTGCGTCTTGGGGAAACGGCGCTGGCCAGCAACAAGCTCACCCTCAACGGCAGATTGAAGGTCTCCATGCCGGTGCTGTTCGGCCAGCAGTGCGTGGCCCCCATTTTGCTGGCGCTGGCGAAGGCGCATCCCGGGCTGGCCCTGGAGCTGTCGTTCAGCGACCGCAAGGTGGATCTGGTGGAGGAGGGGATGGATCTGGTGATCCGCAACGCAGAGCCGCCGGACAGCCTGGATCTGGCGGCGCGCAGGCTCGGGGAGCACGGCATGACGCTCTGCGCCTCGCCCGCCTATCTGGCCGAGCGAGGGGAACCTGTGACCCTGGCCGAGTTACCGGAGCACGAGTGCATCGCCTATCTGCGCCAGGGGCGGGTGCTGTCGTGGTGGTGGCAGGAGGCCGAGACATGGCGCGAGGTCCAGCCCAGAGGGCGGTTGCAGATGGACGATCTCAACGCCATCACCCAGGCGGCCATCGCGGGCTTTGGTCTCGCCTGGCTGCCGACCTGGCTGGTGCGGTCCCACCTCGAGCGGGGCGAGCTGCGCGAGCTGCTGGCCCGGTTGCCGGGTCGGCGCTATCCCATCAATGCCCTCTGGCCCCACAGCCCGCACTTGCCGCTCAAGACCAGAATGGCCATCGACTGGTTGGCGAGCCGCCTGCCCGAGCAGCTGGCCAGCGTGAACGTGCCGGGTAATGAGCCCCAATGAAAAAGGGCCTGCTGTGACAGGCCCTTTTTCATTTTCTGTGGTTCCGAGGATCAGGCCTCGGCCTTGCTCAGCCACTCCACCCTGTACTGGGCGCCGGCGCCTTGCGCCAGCTTGGCGCACAAGGGTTTCAAGAAGGCCTCGATCTGCTCGTCCAGCATCCAGGGGGGGCTGACGATGAGCATGCCGGAGCCGTTCATGCCCCAATCGGCAGTTTGGCCGGCCACTTCCAGCTCCGCTACCAGGACGTTGCCGAAGTTCTCGCGCTTGATCGCTTTGAGCATGTCGCGGGACTTGTCCGCCTCTTGCCCGAGGATGGGATACCAGAGGGCGTAGATGCCGGTGGCCCAGCGCTTTTGCGCTTTTTTAAGGGTATCGACCACGGCGAAGTAATCTTCCTTGAGCTCATAAGGCGGGTCGATGAGCACCAGGCCGCGGCGCGGGGTGGGGGGCAGCAGGGCGACCAGCCCTTCGAAGCCGTCGCGATGGTGGACGGCGACGCGGGGGTCGTACCCCATGTTGGCGCGAAGATCCTCCACCTCGTTGTTGTGCAGCTCCATCAGCGCAAGCTTGTCCTGATCGCGGATGAGGCGGCGTGACAGCTCCGGCGAGCCGGGGTAGTAGTGCAGTTGACCATCGCTGTTCATCTCCTCGATGACACCCAGATAGGGGGCCATGGCAGACCACTGGGCCCGCTCATCCCACAGGCGTTTGATCCCGTCGGCGTATTCCGCTTTCTTCTGGGACCAGTCGCCGCGCAGGTCGTAGAGACCGCCACCGGCATGGGTGTCCAGCACGATGAAGGGTTTCTCCTTCTTCTTGAGGGACTCGATGATCAGGGCCTGGACGGCGTGTTTGAGCACGTCGGCGTGGTTGCCGGCGTGAAAGGCGTGGCGGTAGCTCAGCATATGAGATCTCTGAGGGGGCCCTGCTGGGCACCCAGTAACGATAGATAGTGAAACAGGTTGCGGCTGTCGCCGCGAAACAGGGCGAGGGTGCGCAGGGTCTGCAGCAAAACCCCCTGTTGCAGCCGCTCCAGCTCCAGTTCGTGGGCCAGCATGGTCTGGTACTCCTCGGCCCCCACCCGTGACTTGGCCTGCTGGCGCAGGGTGCGCCAGGGGAGCAGCACCGCCTCGGTCTGTACCAGGGCCGGTTGCAAGTCCGTGAGGTCGACCGGGATCCGGAGCAGGTCGAGGTGGTACAGCAGGAGCGCCAGGTTGACGTTGCCCCCCATGCTTTGCACGTGGAGCCAGTCCTGGCTGCGCTGGCCATAGGCGCCTGTGCTCCATGTCCAGAACTCGGAAGGGGTGGGCAGGGCGTCGGGGCTGACCCGCTCGCTGGCCATCAAGGCTTCATCACGCAAAGAAGGCCTGCTCCATGGTTTCCAGCTCCTCGGAGAGGCTCATCCACTCCAGCTCGACGTGCTCCAGCTCTTCCTTGAGGGGGCCCTGGGACTTGAGCAGCTCGGAGAGCTTGCCCTTGGCACTCTCTTCATAGATGGCGGGATCGGCCAGCTGCTCTTCCACCGCGGCCAGCTTGGCCTGCAGCTTCTCCATGCTGGCCTCGAGCTTCTCCAGCTTCTGGCGCAGCGGCCGGGTTGCTTGCCGGAACTGGGCCTCAAGGCGCTTCTGATCCTTGCGCGCCACCGCCGAGTTGGCGGAGACGGTGCCATCTGCCGGCTTGGCATTGGCCTCTTTCTCCTGCTCGCCGAGCCACTTGTGGTAGTCGTCGAGATCCCCGTCGAAGGGCTCGACCCGGCCGCCGTGGACCAGATAGAAGTCATCCGTGGTGGTGCGCAGCAGGTGACGGTCGTGAGAGACCACCACCATGGCCCCCTCGAACCCTTGCAGGGCCATGGTCAGGGCGTGGCGCATCTCCAGATCCAGGTGGTTGGTCGGTTCATCCAGCAGCAGCAGGTTGGGCTTTTGCCAGGTGATGAGGGCCAGCACCAGCCGCGCTTTCTCACCGCCGGAGAAGGGGGCTACCTTGTCGAGTACCTTGTCGCCGTGAAAACCGAAGCTGCCGAGGTAGTTGCGAAGCTCCTGCTCGGTCTTGTCCGGGGCCAGGCGCACCAGGTGATCGAGGGGGCTGTCATCGAGGCGCAGGGTCTCGAGTTGATGCTGGGCGAAGTAGCCGATACTCACCCCGGCGCTCACCTCCAGCTTGCCGGAGAGGGGCGGGTTGGAGCCCGACAGCATCTTGATGAAGGTGGACTTGCCCGCGCCGTTGCGACCGAGCAGGCCGATGCGCGACCCCGGCACCAGGTTGAGCTTGATCTTCTCCAGGATCACCTTGTCGCCGTAACCGGCGCTGAGGTTCTCCATGGCGATGAGCGGGGTCGGCAGAGCGGAGGGCTCGCGAAACTCGAAGCTGAACTCGGAGTCGGCGTGAGCGGGCAGGATCTTCTCCATCCGCTCCATGGCCTTCAAGCGGCTCTGGGCCTGACGGGCCTTGGAGGCCTTGTAGCGGAAGCGGTCCACATAGGATTGCATGTGGGCCATCTCCCGCTGCTGCTTCTCGTACATGGACTGCTGCTGGGCCAGGTGCTCGGCCCGTTGCAGTTCGAAGTCGGAGTAGCCGCCGCTGTATTCGTTGAGCTTGCCGTTCTCGATATGAATGATGCGATTCACCACGGAATCGAGGAAGTCGCGGTCGTGAGAAATGAGCACCAGCGTGCCCTGATAGCCCTTGAGCCACTTCTCCAGCCAGATGACGGCGTCCAGATCCAGGTGGTTGGTCGGTTCATCCAGCAGCAGCAGATCGGAGCGGCAGAGCAGCGCCTGGGCCAGGTTCAGGCGCATGCGCCAGCCACCGGAGAAGCTTCTGACCGGCGAGTCGAGCTGATCGCCGCCAAAACCCAGACCGTGCAGCAGCTCGGCGGCGCGGGCGCGAATGCTGTAGGCACCTATGGTATCGAGCTTGCCGTGCAGCTCGGCCACCAGCAGACCGTTGTCATCCGCCTCGGCCCGGGCGAGCTCGCCCTCCAGGGCGCGGAACTCCTTGTCGCCGTCGATCACGTACTCCAGGGCGGAGCAGTCCAGCGCCGGGGTCTCCTGGGCCACGCCGGCAATCTGCCAGCCGGCGGGCAGGCTGAAGCTGCCGTTGTCGATGGCCAGCTCGCCCCGCACCAGCGCAAAGAAGGTGGACTTGCCACAGCCGTTCTTGCCCACCAGGCCCACCTTGTGGCCGGGGTGTATGGTGGCGGACGCGTTGTCCAGCAGCGTGCGGCCGCCGCGGATCAGTTCGATTTGACTGGCAACTATCATGGATGGGTCTGCTTGGCTCGATTGAAGGAGAGAAACTGGCGCGGATCTTACGTGAAATGACACAAATTTGCACTTGAGGGCGGGGGGGGTGGCTGCCGCCGGAAAAACGTGTCATAACAGAGACATCTGGGGGGCAGGAGGCTGACCATGTTGATTAAAGAGATCATGACGACCCGGGTCGCGACCGTTTCCATGGATGACAGGCTGAGCGTCATCAAGGAGATCTTCGAGCAGGCCCATTTCCGCCACCTCCTGGTGGTGGAAGAGGAGGAGTTGGTGGGGGTCATCTCGGACCGGGATCTGCTGCGTGCCATCAGCCCCTATCTGGACACGGATGCCGAGATGAACCGGGACACCGAGACCCTCAACCGGCGCGCCCACCAGATCATGAGCCGTGAACCCATCACCGTCTCCCCCGAACGCTCCCTGAAAGAGGCCGCCGGCCTCATGCTGGAGCACCAGATCTCCTGTCTGCCTGTGCTGGAAAACGGCGCCCTGGTGGGCATAGTGAGCTGGAAGGACCTGCTGAGAGTCATGCGCGGCTGGCAGCCGGTCTGACGAGGCGGGGAATATAAGCGGGGAGTCCGTGTCGCCCGGCAGGGCTCCCAGCTTCTCGCTTTTCTGAAAGATTAAACTGCATTCATCAAATTTTTCAGATCGCTTGTGTTGCAAAAATGATTTTAATGGTCATAAATTCTGCCGCTGTCATTTCATGTGACACTATATGTCGCGGCGTTAGCTCGAATTGATGCTTTTATAATTAATCGTTCGCCGCTTCAGTTCCCATCAAGGTTTCCGGATCTACCTTAGGCCATCGGCACATCAACCGATCATCACGACCGAACTCTGGTCTGACAGAGAGTGCTTACACCTGAGGAAAGAACAATGAAAAAGACAGCATTGACGATGGCCATCTCCAGCCTGCTGCTGGCCGGTGGTGCACAGGCCGCCAACGTTTACGATCAGAATGGTACCAAACTGGACATCGGCGGCCGCGTCAACGGCATGTACTACGGCACCGATGACAATGCCACCGAAGGCGATGCCAGCTACCTGCGTCTGCACATCGCAGGTGAAACCAAGGTTGACGAGGATCTGACCGCGTTCGGCTTCGCCGAGTACAACCTGCCGGTCTCCGGTTCTGACAACGACGAGCTGCGTTACGCCTATGCGGGCATCAAGCACGATCGCTTCGGTGCCTTCAGCTACGGCCGCCAGGACGGTCTGTTTACCAAGGCGGTGAACAACTACACCGACGTGCTGCCGGAGTGGGGTGGTGATGGTCTGGGCAAGGACACCGAGGTGTTCGGCACCGGTCGTACCAACGGCCTGGCCCAGTACATGTACAACTGGCAGGGGCTGACCCTGGGTGCCCAGTTCACCGGCAACAACGACCCGCAGAACGCGAGCCGCAGCGAGCGCGTCGGCCCGAACAGCACCTGGAGCCCGAAAGGTTCTTCCGAGGGTTATGCCCTCTCTGCCAACTATGACTTCAACATGGGCCTGAGCCTGGGTGCCGCCTACAACCAGGCTGGCAAGACCGACGAACAGGCCGAGAACGTGAGCTTCGGCGGCGACAACGACGCCAAGCTGTTCGGGGTGGGCGCCAAGTATGCCGTCGGCAACCTCTACATGGCCGCCACCTACTCCCACGGTGAAGATCACCTCTTCGTGGACACCGGCTCCATGCGCGGTTACGCCGAGAAGATGGATGGCTACGAAGCGGTCGTGCAGTACAACATCACGCCGAAGTTCAAGCCCTCCCTGGCCTACCTGCGTACCGACGTGAAGGACAGCGCTCACGGCATCGATGACACCGCGACCGAATATGTCTCCGTGGGTGCCTGGTACAACTTCACCGACAACTTCAATGCCTACGTGGACTACAAGATCAACCTGCTGGACGAAGTAGGTTCCACCGGCAAGAACAGCCTGAACAAGTCCACCGACGACATCGTCGCCGTGGCCCTGCAGTACAACTTCTAAGTCGTCCCGGACGCACTGCACATCCCAGGACCGGCCCATGTGGCCGGTCTTTTTGTTGCTGGCTGACCGCGCTGGATGACAAGAGCGGCACGCCGGGGTTCAGCAATGGCCCCGTGTGGTCGATACCCTTGTTGTCGGGGCCGGTGCGTGGCTGTGCTTGCCATGAGGCAGTGATGGGGCGATGATCACGCCCCGTGGTCAAGATCCTATCTTTCCTCGACGCTTTTCATTATTTCTATATAGGCTTGCGTTGTCCCGACAGGGAAAGCGGGGCTGGTTGGCATGTCGCAGCTCCGGTGCGGGGCAATTTCGGGAAATGGACGTAAGGGCGTTATATGGCGAGCATATTGGATTCAGTGGATCAACGTACCCAGCTTGTAGGGGAGAATCGCCTGGAACTGCTGATGTTCCGTTTGGGTGCCCAGCAACTGTTTGCGATCAACGTCTTCAAGGTGCGGGAAGTGGTCAAGCTGCCCCATCTGAACAAGATGCCGGGGTCCCACCACAACATCAGCGGCGTCGCCAACATTCGCGGCGTCTCCATCCCCGTCATCAACCTGCGCGGTGCCATCGGGATGCGTCCCATGGCCATCGATCAGGAGTCCAACCTCATCATCACCGAGTACAACCGCACCATTCAGGGGTTCCTGGTGGGGCAGGTGGCCCACATCGTCAACATGACCTGGAAGGACATACTGCCGCCGCCCCGTTCGGCGGGTCGTGCCAACTACCTCACCGCCATCACCCGCATCCCGGAAGGGGGTGTCGACCAGATCGTCGAGATCATCGACGTGGAGAAGGTGCTGGCGGAGATCATCACCTATGACGTGCGCATCTCGTCCGAGGTGCTGGACGAGGAGATCCTGCCCCAGATGCAGGGACGCCGGGTGCTCATCGTCGATGACTCCAGCACGGCCCGCAACCAGGTGCGCGAGACCCTCGCCCAGCTCGGGCTCGAGGTCATCGAGTGTCAGGACGGCTTGCAGGCCCTCAAGCTGCTCAAGGGGTGGTGCGATGCGGGCAAGAAGGTGACCGACGAGATCATGCTGATGATCACGGATGCCGAGATGCCGGAGATGGATGGTTATCGCCTGACTCACGAGGTGCGCAGCGATCCGCGCATGTCCGATCTCTTCATCACCCTCAATACTTCCCTGAGCGGCAACTTCAACGAGGCCATGGTCAAGAAGGTGGGGTGTGATCGCTTCATCTCCAAATTCCAGCCCGACTTGCTGGTGGACGTGGCCCAGCAGCGGATGCGGCAGATCCTGGGCCGTTGAACCCGGCACGCCGAACGATGAAAAAGCCCCCGCCATGCGGGGGCTTTTTGCTGGGCAAGGGGAAGGGCCATGGGCCCGGCCACCGGGCTATTGTGTCAGCAGAGGCTCGACAAAGCGGGCGACCTTGTCGCGGATCCGGGGCTGGGCGGCGGCCGTCGGGTGCAGTCCATCGTTCATCATGAGTTCAGGGCGCAGCACAATATCATCCAGAAAGAAGGGCATCAGCGGCAGGTCGTTGGCCTTCGCAAGATCCGGGAAGATCTGCTCGAACTGTTGCAGATAGCGCGCCCCATAGTTGCGGGGCAGCAGGATCTGGGTCAGCACCGTCTTCGCCTGGTGCGCCCGGGTGAGCTCGATCATCTTGGTCAGGTTGGCCCGGGTGATGGCGGGAGCAAAGCCCCGCAGCCCGTCGTTGGCGCCGAGTTCGATCAACACCCAGTCCGGTTTGTGGGTTTCGAGCAGAGCGGGCAGGCGGGCCAGGCCGCCCTGGGTCGTTTCACCGCTGATGCTGGCATTGATGAGGGTGTGTTCTCCCCCCTGCTGCTGCCACTTTTCATTGAGCAGGGCAGGCCAGCTCTGTTCGGCCTGCATCTGGTAGCCGGCACTCAGGCTGTCGCCCAGTACCAGCAGGGTCTGGGCCTGGACGGACGCTGCCCAGCAGCACAGGCAACTCACGGCAAACAAGAGACGCATCATGCAGTCAACTCCCACGTTCTATTGTCATTACAGGTTCAGGCAAACAGGATACCCAAGATGAGTTCAACGCCCATTATCGCCGTCAGGGGGCTCGGTAAAACCGTTCGCCTCGGTCAGGAAAGCCTCACCATCCTTGAAGGGATCGATCTGCAAGTCAATACTGGCGAGACGCTGGCGCTGGTCGGTGCGTCCGGTTCCGGCAAGTCCACCCTGCTCGGTTTGCTGGCCGGTCTCGATCTGCCGAGCAGCGGCGAAATAGAGATCCTCGGCCACTCCCTCACCCGGCTGGACGAGGAGGGACGCGCCAGGCTACGGGCCGAGCAGGTGGGGTTCGTGTTCCAGTCGTTCCTGCTGCTGCCCACCCTGAGCGCCCTGGAAAACGTCATGTTGCCGGCCGAGCTGCGGGGGGAGACCGACAGCGAGCCCCGTGCCCGGGAGCTGCTGGCCCAGGTCGGTCTGGGAGAGCGGTTGCACCACCTGCCGCCGCGCCTCTCTGGCGGCGAGCAGCAGCGGGTCGCCATTGCCCGTGCCTTCATGACCCGCCCCAGCCTGCTGCTGGCGGACGAGCCTACCGGCAACCTCGACAGCAAGACAGGGGAGACGGTGATCGAACTGCTGTTTCGTCTCAACCGCGAGCACAACACCACCCTGGTGGTGGTGACTCATGACCATGAACTGGCCCAGCGCTGCCAGCGGCAGCTGGTGATGTCAGCCGGGCGGCTGGAGGCACAGGCTGTCATGGCGGCCAGGGTGGGAGAGCTGTCATGAGTCATTGGAGACAGAGCTGCACCAGGGGATCGCTGGCAGCAGCATGGACGGTGAGGGAGGCGTCATGAGTCAGTGGCGACTGGGATTGAAGCTGCTGCGCCGGGAAGGGTTCAGCGGGGAGCTGCGCTGGTTTGTGCTGGCGCTGGCGCTGAGCGTCGCCTGCGTGCTCAGCGTGGCTCTGGTGGCGGATCGGCTGGATGCGGGGCTCAAGGCCTCCGGGCGGGATTTCATCGGAGGGGACAGGGTGCTGCGCTCCGCGACGCCGGCACCGGCAGAGTGGCTGGCGCAGGCGCATCAGGAGGGGCTGGCCGTGCAGACCACGGTCAGCTTCAACAGCATGCTGTTTCACGGCGATACCCTGCAACTGGCCTCCATCCGCGCCGTGCCCGGGGATTTTCCCTTCTACGGCAAGCTGGAGCTCACTCCCCAGCGCGCCCCGGCGCCCGGCGAGATCTGGCTCTCCGCCAGGGTGATGCAGCTGCTCGGCGCCAAGGTGGGGGAGGTACTCGAGGTCGGCAACACCCGGCTGACGGTGGCAGGGGAGCTGGGCCAGGAGCCGGATCAGGGGTTCAGCCCCTTCCAGATGGCACCAAGGGCCTTGATCCACAGCGCCGATATCGAGGCGACCGGGGCCCTGCTGCCGGGCAGTCGCCAGCAGTGGCGCTATCTCGTCAAGGGGCCCCGTGACGCCATCGCCCGCTATGAGGCCTGGCTCAACCCCAGGCTGAGCGCCGGGCAAAAGCTCGTCAAACCCGACGATCAGGGTACCCAGGTGGGGAAATCCCTGGGCAATGCCGAGCGCTTCTTCCGTCTGGCATCCCTTGCCGGCGTGCTGCTCGGCGCCCTGGCCATGGGGATAGCGGTGCGCCATTTCGCCGAGCGCCAGACCAACATGGTGGCCCTGCTCAAGACCCTGGGGGCCTCGCGGCGCACCCTGTGGCAACTGATGGGCACCCTGCTGTTCTCCCTGACCCTGGTGGGGGCCCTGATGGGGCTGGTGGCGGGCAGCGCCATGCAGTGGCTGACCCTGAACCTGCTGGGGGATCTGCTGCCTGCGGATCTGCCGCCCCCCTCCTGGCGACCCTTCGCCCTGGGCCTCGCGGTCGCCTTCTTCATCACCCTGATGCTGGCGTTCGTCCCCTTCCTGAGGCTGCTCAAGGTACCGCCGCTGCGGGTGCTGCGCCGGGAGCTGGAGGCGGGGATCCCTCCCTGGCTGACGGTGCCCGTGGGGCTCATCGGGCTGTTTGCCCTGGTGTGGGGCTTTACCGCCGACATCAGGCTGGCCTGCGGGCTCATCGGCGGCATGGGGGTGTTGATGGCGCTGCTGGCCCTGCTCGCCTCCGTGCTGCTGCGCCTTGGTAGTCGGCTCAAGGGGCCCCATGCCCTGCGCCTGGCCATCAATCACCTCTCCCGGGAGCGGGGTAGTGGTCTGTTCCAGCTGGCGGGCTTCGCCCTGGCCCTGATGCTGTTCGGGCTGCTGTGGGCGGCGCGGGTCGATCTGCTGGAGGATTTTTCCACCCGGTTGCCTGCCGACGCCCCGAACCGCTTCCTGGTCAATGTGGCGGACAGCGAGCGGGAAGGGATCCTGGCCGATCTGCACCAGGCCGGGGCCATCACCTCGGACTTCTACCCCATGGTGCGCGGGCGCCTGACCCGTATCGCTGGTGAGGCGGTGGGGGAGGATGCGGCGCGGGAGGGGGTGGACAGAGAGCTCAACTTCACCACCACATCGGCCCTGCCCGCCGACAACAAGGTCACGGCCGGTCAATGGCTGGCCGGCAAGGGGGAGGTCTCTGTCGACGAGGCACTGGCGGGACGGCTCGGCATCGCGCTCGGAGACGTGCTCGGCTTCACCATAGAGGGGCGGGCGTTCGAGGCCAGGGTGACCAGCCTGAGGTCCATCAAGTGGGACAACATGAGGCCGAACTTCTACATGATCTTCTCGCCGGACGTGCTGGCACCCTTCTCCCAGACCTGGCTCGGCAGCTATCGTCTGCCGCCTGAGGGGCGAGGGGCAGAGGTGGAACTCATCCGCCGCCACCCCACGGTGAGCCTCATCGATGTGGAGGATCTGATAGGCCGCCTCACTCTGGTCTCCGATCAGGTGAGCCGCGCCCTGGGGCTGATGCTCGGGCTGGTGACGGTGGCTGCCCTGCTGGTGCTGCTGACCCAGACCCAGGCCGGCATGGCCCATCGGCGCCGGGAGCTGCTGCTGATGCGCACCTTGGGGGCGGGGAGCGCCCTGCTCGAGAAGATGCTGCGCTGGGAGCTGGTGGCGAGCGGTGCCCTGGCAGGGCTCTGCGCTGCCATGGTGGTGGAGCTCTGCTCCTTCGGTCTGCAGTGGTGGTGGGAGGGGGCGCAGTGGCAGTTCCACTGGGCCATCTGGGCTGCACTCCCCCTGCTTGGGGCCGTGCTGGTGACCTTGGCCGGACAGGGCATGCGCCGCCAACTGCTGGCGGGTACCCTGAGCGACCGGCTCAGGGGACTGGGGCAGGGGCTGCTCTGATGGCTCGACACATCCCGACCTCGGTCGGGATGTGTCATTGGGTCAACGGGGTGAGTGCAGCAGATTGTCCAGAGCGCCGGGCAGAGCCGGGAAGCTGAAGTGAAAACCGGCCTGCTGCAAGCGGGCGGGCAGCACGTGCTGTCCGGTGAGCAGCAGATCCGCCGCCTCTCCCATCAGGAGTCGCAGGAGGGGGGCCGGTACGAAGAAGAGGTGCGGGCGATGGAGCGTGGCGGCCAGGGTCTCGCTGAACCGGCGATTGCTGACCGGTTGCGGGGCCGTGCCGTTGAAGATGCCGTCACACTCGCCGTGCTCGATGAGAAACAGCATGGCCCGCACCAGATCCTGCACGTGGATCCAGCTCATCATCTGGGTGCCGCTGCTCATGGGGCCGCCGAGGCCGAGGCGGTAAGGGGGCAGCATCCTGGGCAAGGCGCCCCCCTCCATGCCGAGTACCAGGCCGATGCGCAGGATGCAGACCCGGGTCTGGGCCGAGCGGGCCTGCTGGGCAAGCTGCTCCCACTGCTGACAGAGACGGTGGGTGAATTCGTCGTGAGGGTTCTGGCATGTTTCATCCAGAGGGGCGTCATCCTGGCGGCCATACCAGCCGATGGCGGAGGCATTGAGCAGCAATGTGGGGGGCGTGCTGGAGAGTTTGACGAGATCCACCAGCTGTTCGGTCAGCAGCCAGCGGCTGTTGCAGAGCAACTGCTTGCGGGACTCGCTCCAGCGTCCGGCGGAGATGGGTTCGCCGGCCAGGTTGATGACGATGTCCACGTCATTGAGGTGATCCAGCCTGTCCAGGCTATCCAGCAGGGTGACATCGTGGCCGAGCAGCTCGTAGGCCCGGCTGCCCTGACGGGTCAGCACGACTACTTCGTGCGCCACCTTGAGGTGTGCCACCAGACGGCGGCCGATAAACCCCGTGCCCCCCGTGATCAGTATCTTCATGTCCTGCCTCCCTGACGCTCTAGGGTCTACTCTAGAGCCTGGGTGCCCGATGGACAAGCTCCTGTTTTTATGAGCATTATGATTTTTGTCTCCCAAGACGCCGCCCCCTTTGTCCAGGGGGTTGCCGGGCTTTGCGATCACGGGGTGCGCCGTGGCGCGGCGGCATCAGGGGCTCATTCCGGCTTGCCAAACGGGCGTCAGCGGGTAAACTCGAGCGCTTTTTCGCCATGTTCATGAGGGCGGTTATGCCATTTCGACGTTTGAAGGTGCGTCAATTCTATGTCCGGCTGCTCTGTGCCTTGCTGGCCGGTCTGTTGCCCATGCTCCTTGGGCTCGTCATCGTCATCTGGCAGACCGCCACCGGCGTGAAACAGGATGCGGTGGCGCGCCTGGAACATGCCAGGGTCATGTTCGACCGCACTCTGGACAATGCCCAGTTGGCGGCGTCGGCCCTCACCGGCAGCCTGGGCAGGCCCTGTCTCGCGGTGGTGCAGGGGCTCAGGGATCAGGTGGCCACGGTGCCGGATGTGCGCAGCGTCAACCTGGCCAGGGGGGATCGGATCTACTGCTCTTCTCTCTATGGCCCGGTCGATGGCGGCATCAAACTGGATGACTATGTCGGGGGCAGGCTCGACCTGATGAAGGGCAACCCGGTCACCCCGAATCGCCCCCTCATCGCCTACCGGGAAGAGGTGGGCGAGTTCAGCGTGCTGGTGGGGGTCGACGGCTACTACCTGCTCAACATCCTGGACATGCTGAGCCGCAACTCCCCACTGGGGCTGGTGGTCGGCAACGAGATGCTGCTGCGAAACAGCGAACTCACCGACAAGCTGATCCCCAAGGATCGCAATGGCTATCTAGAACAGGTCTCGACCAGGTACCCGTTCAAGGTAGTGACCACGGTGTCGGTGGATGAGTACCGTGCCCACATCTGGGACTACTCCAAGGTGGGCGTCATTATTTATCCTCTGCTGAGCCTGCTGCTCGGGGTGGCGGTCTTCTGGCTGATGGGCCGTTCGACCTCGCCGGCCCAGGAGCTGAAACGGGCACTCTCCCAGCAGGAGTTCATCCCCTATCTGCAACCCGTGGTGAACGGGGAGGACGGCCAATGGAGCGGTTGCGAGGTGCTGATGCGCTGGCAACACCCCCGTCAGGGGATGATCTCGCCGGATCGCTTCATTCCTCTGGCAGAGGACAGTGGCCTCATCGTGCCCATGACCCGGCTGTTGATGGCGCAGGTGCGCGAACAGTTTGCGGGCAAGGCGCACCATCTGCCGCGAGGGTTCCACTTCGGCTTCAACATCAGCGCCAGCCACTGCAAGGATCTGAGCCTGGTGGAGGATTGCCGGGATTTCATCAACGCCTTCAAGGGAAATCCCATCAAGCTGGTGCTGGAGCTGACCGAGCGCGAGCTCATCGTGGCGGACGAGACGACGGACCGGCTCTTTGCCGAGCTGCATGCCCTCGGGGTCTTCATCGCCATCGACGATTTCGGCACCGGCCACTCCAGCCTGACCTACCTGCAGACCTTCCAGGTCGACTTCCTCAAGATCGATCAGAGCTTCGTCGGCATGATTGGGTCGGACGCGCTCTCCAGCCACATCGTGGAGAACGTCATCGACCTGGCGACCCGGCTCGGTCTGCAACTGGTGGCGGAAGGGGTGGAGAATCAGGTGCAGGCCGACTATCTGAAGGCCCGCGAGGTGACCTTCCTGCAGGGCTACCTGTTTGGCAGGCCCATGCCCATGAAGGAGTTTGTCAGCCAGCTGGCAGGGCAGGGGCGCTGAGGGGAAAGCGCGAGGCAAAAAAAACCAGCGACCGGGTCGCTGGTTTTTTTATGGCCGGATGGCTCAGAGCATGCGTGCCAGGGCGCGGCACAGACGCTGAACACCCTCTTCCGTGGTCGCCTCATCCACACAGGAGAAGCTCAGGCGCAGGGTGTTCTGGATCTCGGGGCGCACATAGAAGGGGGCGCCGGGCACGAAGGCCACCTTCTCCTTGATGGCCTCGTCGAACAGGGCCATGGCACTGACGCTGGGCGGCAGGGTCAGCCAGAGGAACATGCCCCCTTCGGGACGGGTGTAGCTGACGCCGGGCGGACAGTGGCGGGCGAGGGCGGCTTCCATGGCGGCACGCTGGCGACCATAGACCTCCTTGATCTTCTCCAGGTGAGCGTCGAGGGAGTTGTCGGTCAGGAAGCGGTGCAGCACCTGCTGGCTGAAGGCGTTGCTGTGCAGGTCGGTGGCCTGCTTGGCGATGGTGACCTTCTTGCGCAGCCAGTCCGGCACCACCATCCAGCCCAGGCGGAAGGCGGGCACCACCGTCTTGGAGAAGGACCCGAGCAGCACGGTGTTGTGGGGGGCCAGCTTGGCGATGGGAGGGAGGTGTTCTCCCTCGAAGCGCAGCTCGCCATAGGGGTCGTCTTCCACCATCAGCAGATCGTGGCGCACCAGGCGCTCCGCCAGGGCTTCCCGGTTGGCGCGGCTGTAGGATACACCGCTCGGGTTCTGGAAGTTGGGCACGCCGTAGAGCAGCCTGGCGCTGGAGCCCTGCTCCAGCAGCGCATCCAGCGCGGCCAGATCCAGCCCCTCTTCCGCCAGGGTGATGGGCTTGAAATTCGGTTGATAGACGGAGAACGCCTGGATGGCGCCAAGGTAGCCCGGCTCTTCGATGATGAGATCCTGCCCCTCGTTCACCAGCACCTTGCCCAGCAGATCCAGCGCCTGCTGGGAGCCGCTGGTGATGAGGATGTTGTCAGGATTGACGGCCATGCCGTGGCGGCTCAGGTAGCGGTCGGCGATGAACTGGCGCAGCGGGGCAAAGCCCTCGGTGGTGGCGTATTGCAGCGCGGCGGCTCCCTGCTCGCGCAGCACGTCCTGGCACGCTTGCTCGATGGCCTTGACCGGGAACAGATGGGGGTTGGGCAGGCCGCCGGCGAAGGAGATGATCTCCGGATTGGCGGCAACTTTGAGGATTTCGCGGATAAAGGAAGGCTCGACCTTCTCGAAGCGCTGGGCAAAAAACGGCTGCATAGGGTTCTCTCTGACTAGGTGGCGGTCGCTCCATTCAACCGCCAGGTTATCCGTTTGTATCAGATTTCAGAAATGAGGCAATGGCTGTCACAAAAATCCATAAAAAAGGGCAGGTTTGGCACCTGCCCGAATTTTATCGTCCCGACCCCGGTCAGGGGCGCAAAAACCCCTGTCAGGGGGGCATCGGGCGGGATGGGGGTCAGAGCCCCGGCGCCTTGAGGAAGCGGATCATCAGGTCGGTATTGGCCCCGAGCTGCTGCTCGATCCGGCCCGGGAAGAGCTCGGCCATCTTGTCGAGGCGATCATGCTCCGTGTGCCAGATCTTGCCCCACTGAGTCTCGCTGTCCCGGTCGCAGGCGCTCTTGGTGGCGTCGTCGTAGCAGTCCCACAGCGCCGGATTGGTGCTCTGGGAGTAGCCGTCATAGCCATCTTCCCCGTTGATGGTGAAGTTGGTGGCCTCCACGTAGGCGATGGGCACCCCCAGGCAGGCAAAGGGGGCATGATCGGACCAGCTGCCGGTCTCCCCTTCCGGGTAGCCGCTGTAGCTGGGGTGGATGGCGAACGGGGTGGCGGTCTGCTGGGAGATGGCCAGCAGGCGATCGCGCACCTTGGGATCGAAGCTGTAGCGGCTCGGGTCGGCGCAGTTGTACTCGGCCACGTCGGAGTGGGCCGAGTGGACATAGACGATGTCACCCCCGGCGATGGTGTCGTAGTTCACCATGGCCAGCAGCTTGGCGACGGCATCGGTGTCGAGACTGGCGGCATAGGCTTTGGAGCCGTTGAGGCCGTTTTCCTCGGCGCCGAAGAAGGCGAAGCGCACCGTGTAGGGCAGGGTCTCTCCCTTGAGTGCCTCGGCAACCGCCAGCAGGGCGGCGACGCCGGCCCCGTTGTCGGTGGCGCCTTCGGATCCTTTCTTCTCGCCGGTGCTGTCATAGTGGGCACCGATGAGGATCACCCTGTCGCTCTGACCCTTGAGCTCGGCGACGATGTTCTGGGAGGTTCGGTCTGTGCCGCCCCGGGTGTAGGTGAATGGCTGGTTCTGCACCTCGTAACCCCAGCCGGCCAGATGATCCTGGATCCAGGCGGCGGCGCGGGTTTCGGCCTCGGTGCCCGTGGGACGAGCGCCTATCCCTTCTGCGCCAGAGCTCAGTTGCACCAGAAATTCATGGGCCTGAGCGGCGGGGGCAGGGGGTTGGGAGTCGTTGTCAGAGGGGTTGCAACCGGCCAGCAGGGCAGGCAGGACAAGGGCCAACAGGGTTTTCTTCATACTGCAATCCTTTGTTGTATATGGTTTTATTTTTCCGCGTCAGGATGAACCCGACGTCCGGCAGATTCTGTGAAGGGGGTGGCATTTGTCAACCTTGCCGGTGGAAGTGGGCAGTCCCGGGGGATTTGTTGTGGGAAACACTTGCGCCTTGTGCCTATCTTGGGATAATTCGCTCCCCTGTTTTTGCGAACTGATGCAATAACGAGCGATCCATTTATGTCGGCTCTGTTCCAGAGCGATGCAATAACGAGCAATTTACTATGTCTGTGACCCAAGATGTGTTTAACGAAGACGGCAAGTTCATGCGCAAGATCCGCAGCTTCGTCCGTCGCGAAGGCCGCCTGACCAAAGGGCAGGAGAAGGCCCTGGAAGAGCTCTGGCCGGTCATGGGCATCGATTTCGCACCAGAGCCGCTCGACATGGTGGCCCTGTTTGGCCGCGAGGCACCCGTGGTGCTGGAGATCGGGTTCGGCATGGGCGCCTCCCTGGTGGAGATGGCCAAGAACGCCCCCGAGAAGAACTTCATCGGCATCGAGGTGCACTCTCCGGGTGTGGGCGCCTGCCTTGGCACCGCCCAGGAGGCGGGCGTCACCAACCTGCGCGTCATCTGCCACGATGCGGTGGAAGTGCTGGAGCACATGATCCCGAACGGTTCTCTCTCCTGCCTGCAGCTCTTCTTCCCGGACCCCTGGCACAAGAGCCGCCACCACAAGCGTCGCATCGTGCAGCCTGCCTTTGCCCAGGATATCCGCCAGAAGCTTGCCATCGGTGGCGTCTTCCACATGGCCACCGACTGGGAGAACTACGCCGAGCACATGCTGGAGGTGATGAGCGCCGCCGAGGGGTACGAGAACACCTCCGCCACCGGCAACTGGGTGCCCCGTCCCGACTGGCGCCCCCTGACCAAATTCGAGCAGCGTGGCCATCGTCTGGGCCACGGTGTCTGGGATCTGATTTTCAAACGAGTCAACTGAGTCAACGTATCAACTAAGGAGCTATCATGGCCAACCGTAGCCGCCGTCTGCGCAAGAAACTGCGCGTCGATGAATTCCAGGAAATGGGGTTCGACATCAGTTTCAACTTCCCGGTCGGCACCGCCGAAGAGACCATTGATGCCGTGGTCGATGCGCTGATCGACGAGGTGATTGAGCCTCGCAAGCTGGCCTTCGCCGGCTCGGGTCACCTGGCCTGGGAAGGGATGATCTGCACCCAGCAGCTCGGCAAGTGCACCGACGAAGACCGTTCCGCCGTTCAGACCTGGCTGCAAGGCAAAGGGCTGGAGGCCGTGGTGGTCACCGAGCTGTTCGATCTCTGGTACGGCGAGCCGGCCTGATATCTGACTGCCTCCCGGGCAGATAGAAAATCCCGCCGCCGGCGGGATTTTTGTCGGTGGGCTGGCCCCGCCTCGTTTCACGTCATGGAATAGCCAATGGTGTTGTCATCCGAATTACTGGCCGGCATCCTGGAAGAGGTGCGTCCGCTGCTCGGGCAGGGGAAGGTGGCCGATTACATTCCCGCCCTGGCCCAGGTGCCTGCCGACCGGCTGGGGATCGCGGTCTGTACCGTTGAAGGGGAATTGTTCACCGCAGGTGACGCTTTCGAGCCCTTCTCCATCCAGAGTATCTCCAAGGCCCTGAGCCTCACGCTGGCCTTGACCCTCTATCAGGAGGAGGAGATCTGGGCTCGGGTGGGCAAGGAGCCCTCCGGTCAGCCGTTCAACTCCCTCGTCCAGCTGGAGTTCGAGCAGGGCATTCCCCGCAACCCCTTCATCAACGCCGGTGCCCTGGTGGTGAGCGATCTGCTGGAAACCCGGCTCACCGCTCCTCGCCAACGCACTCTGGAGCTGGTGCGCCGCCTGTGCGGCAACCCGGCCATCATGGCGGATCAGGTGGTGGCGCGCTCCGAGTACCAGCACTCCGCCCGCAATGCCGCCATCGCCTATCTGATGAAGGCCTATGGCAACTTCGAGAACGAGGTGGACAAGGTATTGCAGAGCTACTTCAATGCCTGCGCCATCCGCATGAGCTGCGTCGATCTGGCACGAGCCTTCGTCTATCTGGCCAACCGGGGCGTCCCTCTTGGCGAGAGCACGCCCCTGCTGCCGGCCCGGACCACCAAGCAGGTCAATGCCCTGCTCGCCACCTGCGGCCTCTATGACGAGGCGGGCGACTTCGCCTACCGGGTCGGCATGCCGGGGAAATCCGGGGTGGGGGGCGGCATCATGGCGCTGATCCCGGGAGAGCTTTCCATCTGCGTCTGGTCACCCGAGCTCAACAAGGCGGGCAACTCCCTGGCCGGGACGGCGGCGCTGGAGCTGCTGGCCGAGCGCCTGGGCCGCTCCATTTTTTAACTCTCTTCACTATGCATCGAGACGACATCATGAAACGAATGACTGGACTGTGGCGAAGCTGCCTGACCGCCTTGCTGCTCTGGTGTGCCTGGCCCGTGCTGGCCGCCGAGCTGCCCCCGCTCTCCCTGGCGGATGCCAAGGGGAAGGAGGCGGTGATCCTGGATACCCGCCCGAGCTATTTCTACCAGGGCTGGCCCATGGACGGGGAGAAGCAGGGGGGCCATGTGGCCGGTGCCGAGCTGCTCTCCGCAGAGTGGAAATACAGTGACGAGGAGTGGCCTGTGGCGCTTGCGAGCAAGGGGCTGAAGGCCGACAAACCCGTCGCCCTCTATGGCACCCCTCGCGAGGTGGCCGAGGTGGCCCGTCTGCTGCGCCAGCAGGGCATCAAGCAGCTGTTCGAGCTGCAGGAATGGAAAGAGGCGCCCCGGGAGCATCTGGCACGCTGGCAGCAGCTGGTCCATCCGCTCTGGCTGGCAGACTTGCAGGCAGGCAAGCCGGTCATCGCCGCCCCCAAGGGGGAGTGGAAGGTGTTCGAGGTGGACTGGGGATCCCCCAAGGCCTATCTGCTGAGCCACATTCCGGGAGCCGGCTACATCGACACCAACCGGCTGGAAGGGGAGCCGCTGTGGAACAAGGTCTCTGACGAGGCGCTCAAGGCGCTGCTGCTGGAGAACGGCATCCGTCATGACACCACCGTCATCCTCTATGGCCGCAACACCATGGCGGCGGCCCGTGCGGCCCATCTGATGATGTATGCGGGGGTCGAGGATGTGCGGCTGCTGGACGGCGGGCTGGAGGCCTGGTTCGTGCAGCATCTGCGCACCGAGACCGGTCTGGCCAATACCTTCAAACCGGCCAGGGAGTTTGGCGTGGCCATCCCCGCCCGTCCCGAGTTCTACACCACCCTTGACCAGGCCAAGGCCCTGCTCAAGCAACCGGACGGCGCTCTGGTCAGCGTGCGCACCTGGGACGAGTTCGTGGGCAATACCTCGGGCTACAGCTACATCAAGCCCAAGGGGGACATTCCCGGGGCCAGATGGGGTCATGGCGGGGTGGATGCCAACAGCATGAGCGACTTCCACAACCCGGACGGCACCATGAAGCCCGCCCGCGAGATCCTCGCCATGTGGGATGAGTGGAATATCGAGCCGACCCAGCAGGCCGCCTTCTACTGCGGGACCGGCTGGCGCGCCTCCGAGGCGTTCTTCTACGCCTGGCTGATGGACTGGAAGCGGATCAGCGTCTACGACGGCGGCTGGTACGAGTGGAGCATGGATCCGGCCAACCCCACCGTCACCGGCGAGCGCAAGCCGGGCAACTGAGACGGCAATGCCGAGCAGCGGAAATAAAAAAGCACCTTCATGGAAGGTGCTTTTTTTGTCTGCAAGGCATGGTGAACCGGGATCAGAAGGAGGCCACGCTGGTCTGGTCGTAGAGGCCGTACTTCCTCGACAGCATCTGGCCGCCGTCCCGGGTCAGGGGAACCCAGCTGATGTTGGCGCTGTCGATGGTGGACTTGAACATCATCAGGTCGAACGGGATGGTGATGTAGAGGCCCTTGGTGAAGCTCCCTTCGCCGTACTCTTCTGCCGACACATTGGTGAAGGTGGCAAAGAAACCGGCGCTGATCCCCGAATCAAAGGTCTTGGCGAAGTTGAACGTGGCGCCATAGTCCCCCGCGAGGTAGCGACCTACCGAGATCTGGGCGGTCACCTTGTCCAGAAACGCCGGTTGCCAGTAGGTGGTGACATGGCCGGTGGCGATCTGGTAATCGGCGAGCTGGAGGGTGTTCTCCCAGTCCCGCTGCCTGACCAGGTTGAGATCGGCGCCGATGGCCCAGTTGCGGTTGAAGGGGCGATACAGGGCCTCCCCGCCGACACCGGCATACATCATCTCCAGATAACCGCCATAGGCCTGGCCGTACCAGCCATCGGCAAACTTGTCCATGTGGGTGAGCTGCAGGTTGTTGAGCAGTACATTCGATGACGTCACGTACTCCCGCACCCAGGTACGGACCCGGGGCAGGGCCTCTCCATCGGGCGGCGGCTCGGTGTAATTGAACTTGTCGTAGTTGTTGACGAGGTTGACGAAGACGGTGCTGCTCACCCAGTCGTGCTCGGTCATGTGCCAGTCGGTGTTGGCATTCAACCCGAGCTGGTACATGTAGAAACTCTCGGCTCCCCCGATGGACTGGCTCAGCTTGGGCACTATCTTGAAATCCCATGAGCGGGGTTCGGCTCCATGGCGCAGTGTGCCTTCGACGGGGGCCGGTGGCTGGCGGCTGACCTCGATCTCTTGTGTCTGGCCGAGGGGGAGATCGCTGTTGGCACGACGCACGGAGTCGAGATCGACTCGGCTCTCCTGCAGGGGCATCCCCTGCTTCTGCTCGATGATGCGCAGCTCTTTCACCGTGGAAGGCAGGGCATTGACGGCCAGCAGGGTGGCTCGCTGCTCGCTTTGGGCCTGATCCCTGTATCGGGTCTGCTCTGCCTCCAGCGTCAGGGTCTCCTTATCACTGTAGAGTGAGGTCTGTTGCCAGCCCCCATTGCTGGCCAGCTGGGAAGAGAGCGTCGACCAGTCGACCTGCTCCAGAGAGTCGACCTGGCTGGCCTGATAGGCCGGAAGGGGGGGATCCATGACCTTGGGCAGCGACAGGGAGGGGTCGTTGAAGTTGGTATGCCATGTCAGCCCCCACATCAGGGTATTGCCGCGCTGATAGCTGAGGTGCATGTCGAACACATCGTAAGGTTGGTAGACAATGCCCACATTGATGGGAGTGCTCTGAACGATGGCCCCCGCCGACTCGTGACTATAGTCGTTGCCCTCGTATTCGAGCTTGAGCCTGAGGGGCTGCCAGGGGGTCTGGTACTCTATCCCTCCATAGAGGGCCGCCGGGCCATGGAACAGGCTGCCGAATTCAAACTTGCCGCCGCTGCCCGAGAAGCCGTCATCACGCTGACACCAGCCTTCACGGACTTCACAGAAGGGGTTCTTGATGTTGCCGCTCTGACCCATGTTTCCCCACGCCATTCCCAGGGTGAAATCAAGGTTCTTGTAGCGTTTGCTGGCGACGATGTATTCGCTGTCAAAGAGCCCGGTCCCCATCACATCGCGCAGGCCCACAGAGACCTGTGGGCGCCAGGTGGATTCGGTCCAGAGTCGGGCTTTGACATCCAGCCCCTTGTCCTTGTAGGTCTGGTCGCCACTGAAATTCTCGTCATTGCTGTAGAGCCGGGTGCGAATGTCGGTGTATCTCAGGGTGGCTTCCAGCCAGGAGAATGGCTGCATGGAGATGGACCAGCGCCGGTATTCCTGGTCATCCATGTAGTTGAATGAAAACTCGCCTTCCGGAGCCATGCGTGCCGTCGGCATCTGGAGCAGGCCCACGCCACCAAAATCACTCTGGGTGGGGAGGAGAGGCAAGAAGCTGTCCGTGTTGGCAAACGCGAAGGGGGAGGCAAGCAGCGAGAGAGTGGCGATTCTGGTCAGCATTACTCGGGTATCCGATTAGCAATCATGTCGGCAATACGGAGATTGATGTTCTTGAATTGGGCAGGCAACAGCGCCGGATCGAAACCGGCAAACAGGGTTGCACCCGGCATGGGCTCGATATGGTATTCGTTCCACACCGCGACGGGGGACAACTGGACGCGGCCATCCGGCTGGATGAGATAGACCTCGCCAGGGTTGGCGCCGGGTAGCAGACTGTGGCCCTGCCAATATTCAGCCAGCCCCTTGGCGGGTTCATGGGGCATGGACCTGCGACTGTTGATCAATCCCAGCAGGTAGAGGCTGGATGGCCTGCGAGAGAGATAGAGAGAATAGTCGCCAGACAGACGAGGGTTGTTTGCAGGCTCCACTCTGCTGAGATCCGGATCCAGCTTGATGTCAATCCGGCCGGCCACATCGAGCTGATCCAGCTCGCGCAGCAGTTGCTGGGTGGCCTGAACCAGACCGCCCTGATGCGCTCTCATCCAGAAAACCTGGAGGGCTTTCAGATCGCTGAGCAGCTGTTCTTTGGCTTGCTGTGCAGACTCATCTTGGGCGGGGGAGGAGATGATGGCGGCAGGCCAGTAGACGTCGCCGGGCAAGCCGGGCGCATTCAACAGTTGTTCCAGACGCTGGCTATCGGAGAGGGAAATGGTGGTCTTGCTGGCATGGCCGACCATCACCCGGGTGATGCTGTCGGCATGAAGCCATGGGGCATAGCCAATCAGAAGCGAGAGTATGATTTTTTTCATGGTGCATAGGGCTTGGTGAAGACCATCTCGATGGTGCTGTTGTCAGGGCCGATGTGCTGAATGGTTTTTCTGACCAGGCCCGTCTTTTTGTCCAGCCAGTAATAATTTTGCCACGTCAGGTCATCCTTCCCCGACTGGACCGTCTCTTCGTAGAGGGAGGTCGTCAGCACGGCGCCATTGATATCCAGATTTTCATCAGCCAGCTGTTTGAAGGTGGTGTGGAGGTTTCTTCCGCTGTGGCGAAGTTGCGCCCATTCGGCCAGATAACTGAATTGGGCATCGCCCGGAATGACGGCCTGACTCAAGGGATCAGCCATGGTGGCGGCGAAATAGCGAAGATCATTATCCAGCTTGAGCGTCTTGGTAATTCGACCATGTTCGGTCACTATCAAGCCTCTGTCGCTGCTGACCCAGGAGAGGCGATCTCCGTCGGCAAAGGCAAGCACGAGAAATACAGTGGGTCTGTCGTCAATGGTGAGCAATGCACTGGCATAGGGCAGCTTCTCGATGGCTTCCGGGGTAATGGTTATCTCATTATCCGCAGTGAAGATATATTTGAGCTGTTGATAGCTATCAACGTTGCTGTCTGCACAGCCAAACAACAACATTGATAGCAATAAAAGAATGCGCTTGATTAGCATGAAAGCATCACTGAATAAATAGAGAAATAATAAAGACTGCCCTGAGGCAGTCTTTATTTCATTATATCAACGAGCTGTGCTGGTGACAGTCGAGGAGTTGTCATCGTTGTTGTTGCTGGCAACGGCAACGGCAACACCGATGGCAGCAGCAGCGGCTACGCCAACGGCGATGGCACCAGCGGTGATGCCACCGACAGCAGCACTGCCAGCAGCACCGGCACCAGCAGCGGCGCCACCAGTGCTGGAGCCTGCGCCAGCAGCGGTTTCTTCAGCAGCCATGGTCGGGCTGGACAGGGCCAGCAGTGCAGTCATAATCAAAACACTCTTCTTCATATATTTCCCTTATAAAATCAGAATAGTCGACGATCGTTCTACTCTATTGTGATGGCAAGCCATCGTTTTTGATCAATTTGCGTCCATTATTTTTTATCATGACGGAATGCAAATCGAACCAAAATTATCATTACCCCCAACATGCCGCCCAAGAGGGCACCCAATACGACGATGAGTGCCCGTTTCGGCTTTATTTTCTCTTCGGCGATAACGGCAGGGTCAAGCACTTTAAAGACATATTCCTGATTGACTTCGGCGAGCATCAAGGTTTTGGTCTGCTCTTCTATCAATTGATAAAAGACTTTCTGCATATCGGCAACGGAAGTCTTGGAGAGTTGTTCGGTCAAATAGGCGATATTGCGTTTTGACTCCTCCTGATCCCGCTGTTTCATGGTGCTGTTGAGATCGTCGATCAACCAGTCCACCCACTGTTTTGCCAGTTGCGGGGAGTAGAAGTCGACGCTGACGGTCAGCAGCCCTGTCTTGGGGTCGCTATTGAGATTGACCAGGCTCCTGAACGCCTTGATGAGCTCCCAGTCAGTGGGCTCGGGAGACCTGCCGGGCGGCATCTCGCGGACCCACTGTTGGGCTTGGGTGTCATAGACTTTGGGGTCGATGAGCAGCTCCCCCGTGGTTTTATCCATGCCGGTGGCGGCGATCAGGGGGACGGCCAGTTGATGGCGGCGAATGAACTCCCCGAGAAACAGCCGCGACTTGCCCACCTCGATGGCGATGGAAGCCTTGTCTCCTCCTTTGTTGCCCAGATCGACCCCGGCCAGACTGGCCAGCCCGCCGAAGCGGGAGGCCAGCGCGGAGAGTCCTCCCCCCTGTTGTTCAAGGGAGGGGGTCAGGAGCGCTTCGGCACGATAGATGTTGGGACTCCACAGTGCGAAGGCAACGGCGAGACAGGTCGCGATCAATGTGGTGGCAAGGAGCCACCACTTGCCTTGCCACAGGGCAATAGCCAGCTCTCGCAGGTCGATTTCATCGCTTGCCGGAGCAAGATCCCTCGGCAAGGGAATGACGTTCGCTTTTTGTGCTTCCATGATGATGTGATGAGTCCTATGGAATATGACTGGACGCGTCCAGCGCGTTACTTGATGGCGGACCAGGCGACGCCCAACTGATACATGATCTGGGTCGCCGAAGACATGATGCTCAGGTTGTCCAGATAGTCGGAATCCACCGGCACTATGATGGTGTCCCCCGGCTCCAGGCTCTTGCGTCCGCCAAACCAGCTGTCACTGGGCAGCATCACGCTGCCGTTGGCCTTGATGACATAGACGCGATCGGTATCGGCTTGCTTCTTGGTACCACCGGCCAGGCTGATGTACTCGTTGATGCTGGTCTCCTCTTTGTAGATATGGGAAGAGGGGAACTGCACCATGCCCGCGATGGAGACCACGTTCTGCATGGTCGGGATATAGAGTTTGTCGCCATCCTCAAGCAGGACGTCTGACTGCTTCTCTCCGGCCAGCAGGGCTGGCATGTCGATGGTCATGCGTCCGATGGCCTTGCTGTTTTCCAGCTGGTTGACCACCGACATGGCTTCGGCAGGGGAGCTGCTGTAGTTGGCAATGGTGCTCTGTCTGCGCAAGGTCATGGTCGAGATCTCCTGGCGAAGTTCATCGCGCAGCATCACCAGCCGCTCTTCCTCCTGCTTGCGCAGGGCCTTGCGGGCGAAGATGGCCCCGTTGGGGTTGGCGTAGGTCGTGATGCCACCCACTCGCTCGATCAGATCGTGCAGACTTTCTCCCCGGCGCACGGTGTAAGTGCCCGGGAATTTCACTTCACCGAAGACCTGGACGGTCGCCTCTTCCCGCCATTGGGGATGGGGCAGGACGTTGATGTTGTCCTTGGATTGCAGCAGCGGTGAACCGTAAGGGCTGTTGGCGGTATCCAGCGAGAATCGCTCGTTCTGTACCAGGATGCTGTCGCCCCGCTCATTGACGCGGGAGAGTTCGACCACGTTGGCCTGCTCGTTGAATCCGCCGGCGGCCAGGATGGCATCGGACATGCGGCTGTTGTCGGTCAGCGGGTAGAGGCCCGGGTATTTCACTTCGCCACGCACTTCCATGATCTTCACCGGCTGACCCAGGGTAGACTGTGCCTTCAGGCGCTCGATGACAGGCGCCAGAAGGGCTTGCCGTGAATCGGCGACCACTGCGTCCGTGGCGGTCTTGTCGGACAGGGAGGAGAGCTTGATCTGAGAGTCATTGCTGAGCTCGTCGGTCTTGACATCGGCGCCTGTGGAGACGTCGGTCCGCATCATGGCTGCGTTGTCCAGCTCTCTCGTCTTGGTCTTGAGATCTTTCACTCTTGTCGAGGTTGCGGCGGTCTCTCTGAGCCGGTCAGTGGCATCGTTGCGGAACACCAGTACCTGGTCCCTGGCCTGGAGTACCACGTCGTCTTTGCTGCCCGGCTGTTGCAGCGCCTTGCCCAGGTTGAACTGGATCACGCTGATATTGCGTTGGGAATCCACTTCCCTGACGACCAGGGCATAGCTCAGGTCGGTCGCTGATAGGAGATCCCGCTGAACGCTCTTGAGCAGGTTGCTGATGCGGGTGCCCGGGGTATAGCTGTAGACGCCATCACGTACCACGGCCCCTTTGACGACGATGGCCTGGCTGTACTCGGTGCTGCTCGGTTTGACCGAAATCTTGTCACCGTCCCGGATGCTGAACTGACGATCATGGCCATTGGCCAGCGTCAGGTTGAAGACCTTCAGACCGGTGTCTGTATGACGTTCTACCGAGACTTCCTGCAAGGCGGACGCCTTTACGCCACCGGCCAGGGCGAGCACGTCCGCCAGGGGCGCCGAATTTCTCAATTCGTAGATGGCGGGGCGCTTGACCAGTCCGCTGATGGACACTTCACTGCCTTTGGCCGGGACGAAGACGGTATCCCCCGCCTGCAAGCGAATATCCTGGCTGGTATCCCCCCAGACCAGCATCTTGTACAGATCCACATCGATGACTTTCTGTCCGGCCCGCTTGACCTGGATCTTGCGCAGGGAGCCGACGGTGTCGATGCCGCCAGCCGCCTGCAAGACCTGGGTGACGGTCGCCATGCCGCTGACATTGTAGGCACCGGGGCGATAGGCATCCCCCATCACAAATACCTGCATGGCACGCATGGAACCAAAGCTGATGAAGGAATTGACGCCTATCATCTGCTCCTTGATCCGGGTTTCAAGGTCGCTTCTGAATTGCTGGAAGGTCAGTCCACTGGCAGAGATAGGACCGAGACTGGGGAAGTCGATGAAGCCTTCGCGACCGACGCTCAGGTCATAGACCGCGTTTTCCTTGCCATACAGCTGCACATGGATTTCATCCCCCGGGCCAATGACATAATCATCAGCAACAGGCATGTCGGTCACGGGGGCATCCAGAATGGGTTCACCGGCGAACACATTGTAACCGAATGGTTGAAGCTCCCCTGGCTGGGCTACCCCTGCGATCAACGGGCGCTGGGATACCTGGCTATAGTCGACCTCCCGTGGCGCCGCTACCGGTGTTGACGGGATGACAGGGGTCATGGCGCTGGTATTCTGGAACTGGTCGACAGAAATACCGTATTGCTTGGCCAGAGCCTGTTGCTGATCAGCGGGCAGGCGCTTGAATTGTTCCATCATCTGCGGGCTGATTTGCGGCGCAGCGAATACATTTAAACTAATCGCAGCTAATATCCATGGCGCTGTTATAAATTTCATTTTAGGTAAAGCCTTGCAATGTGTTTGTTCAGATTGCTGAAGATGGTGGGTAATAAATAGGGTGTTTACTCGGTCATCGAGTAAATTAGACTTTCTTTATATATCCGTGAAAAATAACAAGCCCCGTATATTAGAACATGCTTGTGTGACGTTTTTATATGCAAGGTACCCAGGTAATGGAAGGTCCGGGTATGCCCAGCGCTGTCAGCATGAGGAGCAAACCACCCGCAGGGGCAGGGGTGGCATGATTGGAACTTGGGGTCAGTGTGCTGCCCTGTGTACGGCAATCATTGTGCCTTCACTCATTATGCGTGTCACAACGTCCATGCTGGTCAGGGATAAAAAGACATGGCTACCGCATCCGAAGGGCAAATCGGCATGGAATGTGTATTTTTTGTTATTTTTTTCAGGTTGGACGACAGTGTGCGTCGTATCCCGATGGTCAAAGCGTCAAATAGTTGATTGTATTGGCAATGACTATGAGATTTGTTTTCCGCGCGGAAATTTATCAAAAGTGTATTTTTTTGCAACATATATCAGACAATTCCTATGACCAATCTCGGATTATTCCTTTCTTTGAACAGAAGGCACAATAAATGACCGGGTATGTGACTGCGTGTTGATAATTCAGCATGCCGGACGTAATGACTTTGTTTCTGGTATCTGTGTGGGGGTTTTGTATGGATCTTGTCTGGTGGGGTTGACTTTTTGCTCTAATTTTGTGGCTGCTGCAGTCTGAAACCCGCACTGAGCTAGGCTTCAACTATCACCGCCAGGGTGAGCGTGAAGAAGGGGAGAGTGATGAAAGCTGTGATGATGCTGGTTTGTCTGTTGGGATTGGCGGGGTGCAGCTCCCAATACATCATGAGCACCAAGGATGGCAAGATGATTGCCACCGACAGCAAACCCAGGTTGGACGAGACCACAGGCATGTATCGCTATTACGATGAAGAGGGGAGGGAAGTGCATATCAACAAGGACGACATCACCCAGATCATGGAGCGTTGAGGCTCTCCTCAAGCAACAAGGGCTGCCCGGGGGCAGCCCTTGTTATTTTTGGTGCTCATGCCGTCTGGGGCACCTGACGGTTGACCTGGCCGGCAAACAGCTGGTGGAAGCGGGAGTGGGAGTTGGCCAGCAGGCTCACCGGCGACCCCTGCTCCACCACGGTGCCGGCCTCCATCACCACCACCTTGTCCACCGACAAGAGCGGCTCCAGGTGGTGGGCGATCACCAGATAGCTGGCCTCCGGCCGGTAGCGGTAGAGCAGCTCCGCCATCTTGCGCATGCCGCCGTGATCGAGGTCCGAGGTGGCCTCGTCCAGCACGATGAGCGGTCGGCGCGACAGCAGGATGCGGGCGATCACCAGCAACTGGGTCTCGCCGGCGGAGAGTTGCAGCCTGTCGAGATCCTCATCCAGCCGCCCGGCGCAGCGCTCGGCGAGGCCCACCCGGGCCAGCGCCTGCTCAAGCACGGCGTCCTCATGCTCGGCCAGGGGCGTCAGATTGGCCCGCAAGGTGCCAAAGAAGGTGAGCGGGATCTGGGAGACTGTGTCGTAGAGGTCGCGCACCGCCTCCGGTGCAAGTCGTGACAGTGGCTGATTGCCGTAGAAGATCTCTCCCTGAGAGGCGGGATACATGGCCTGCAATACCCCCAGCAGGGAGCTTTTGCCTGCCCCGGTACGCCCGCACACACCCACCTTTTCACCTGGGGCCAGCTCGAAGTTCACCTTGTGCAGTGCCCACTGGCTGGTCTGGGGGTAGCGCAGCCCCAGGTTGTCGAAGCGCACTGCGGGGTGAGGGGTGGCGAGGGCCTCTCCCTCCTGGCGCTCGCTCTCTATTTCGCTGTATTCGCGCACCCGTTCCACCGCGTTCATCACCTGTTCCACTTCGGCAAAGGTGCGGATGAGGGAGTTGAGCATGGCGGAAGCGGTAAAGGCATAGGTGATGGCCACGGCCCCCAGCAGCGGGCTGTTGCCAAAGGCCACCATGAGTGCCACGGCCCCCACCAGGGCGGCGGAGAGCAGGGTCTGGTGCATGCCGAGCCAGCGGTTGATGGAGGTGGTGGTGTACCAGCTGCGCAGGTTGTTGTCATAGTGGTGCAGCACCTGGTCCAGCGCGAAACGCTCGGCCCCGGCCAGGCGCAGGGCGGGGGCGCCGCGGATGGTCTCGCTGATGCTGATGTAGAGCGGGGAGCGCAGCACCGAGGACTGGCGCCGCAGCTTGAGTTGCACCGCCCGGTAGCGGCGCTGCAACACATAGAGCGCCCATCCCACCAGGGGGGCGATGAGCAGCAGCAGGGGAATATTGATGCCGATCACCACCACCTGCAAGGCCACGGACACCAGCATGCCGAACAGTCCCACCAGCATGGAGAGCAGCATCTCCTGCGCCTCCCCCAGATCCCGGTCGAAGCGGTTGAGGATGCGCCCCTGGGGCACCTTGTCGAAGAAGGCCATGGGGGCGCGGCTGATGCGCCCCAGCATGCCGTCAAACAGGGTCCAGGCCAGCTTGAGGCCGAGTTTGTAGTTGATGACCCGCACCGCCATGATGCAGGCGAGGGAGCCCGCCCCCAGCAGCACATAGATGCCGAGCAGGGTCGTGACGTCGCTCACCTCGGCCTTGCCGCCGAGCCAGAGATCCGAGGCGATGCGCAGCCCTTCCTGGCCCAGGGTGAGCAGCAGGACGAGCAGGATGGCACCGGGGGCGGCGAGGCGCTGCCACATGAAGCCAAACAGTCCCCAGTCCACCTTGCCCTCCACCACTTTCTCCTCGCTGAACTGCTCCGCCTCCTGAGGGGGCACCGGCGGGGCGGGCTGGGGATGCTGGACAAGATCCGCCAACTGGTGGGCATCGAGCTCCACCAGGCGCCCCTGCTCGATGCGGATCACCCGATCGCACCTGGCCAGCACATCCGGGTCGTGGCTCACCAGGAGCCTGGTCGGCCCCGGATTGAAGGCGAGCCCCTGCTCCAGTACCTGGGCCGCGACCATGGGGTCGAGCGCAGACAAGGGGTTGTCCAGCAGGAGGATATCGGCCCGGGCGTAGAGGGCGCGAGCCAGGGCGACCCGCTGCTGCTGGCCGCCGGAGAGGCGGGTGCCGAGCTCCCCCACCAGGGTTTGATCCCCGTGGCTGAGCAGCGCGAGATCGGCCGTGAGGGCGCAGGCGCCGAGCACCCAACGATAGCGCTCGGCGTGCCAGGGCTGGCCGAACAGGATGTTGTTGCGGATGGTGTCGTTCATCAGCCAGGGTTTATGGCCCAGATGGGCAACCCGGCCGTGGCGACGGATGCTGCCGGCAAACTCGCTGTCAAAGCCGGCAACCAGATGCAGCAGGCAGCTCTTGCCCGCCCCGGTGGCCCCGGTGATCCCCACGAGCTCCCCCGGTGCGATGGCGAGGTTGGCTCCCTCGAGCACCGGTTTTTGCTGGTGCAGGGCACTGACGCCTTCTAGGTGGAGGGCCCCCGCCGGCAGGGTGGGATCATCGAGTTCCAGGTGCTGCTCCGGGCTGTTCAGGAACTCGCACAGCCGGTTGAAGCCGGTGTTGAAGTTGATCAGGGTGCGGATGAGGTAGGGCAGTCGCATCATGGGAATGCGCAGCACGGTAAACAGGGCGATGGTGGTGAACACCTGGGGCAGGGTGAGGGTGTTGCCCGACGCCAGGTAGGTGGTGAAGGTGGCCAGGGTCACCAGCAGGGGAGTGCTCAGCATCAGCCCTTCGTTGATGGCATCGAGCCTGAGCACCCGGCCCAGCACCCCCAGCTCCTGCTGGCGCTTGGTGTTGGCCGCCCGGGTGAAGAAGGGGCCAAGCCCGTTCTGGCGCACCAGCCGCAGCTTCTTGATGTATTCCGCCAGGATGCCGTTGCGCTCGTCCTGTTGACGCTTGAGCTGCTGCTCCTGCTGGTTCATGCGCCGTACTACCCGGGTGGAAATGAGCAGCAGCAGGGCCAGTACCGCGAAGCCCACCAGACCGGCACTGCCCACCTGCCACACCAGCAGGGCGATGGTGCCGATGAGTTGCAGCGCCATGGTGACCGGCATGGCGGGGTCAGCCAGGATCCAAGTGATGTCCCACACGTCCCGGTTGATGAGGTTCTGAACCCGGCCGCCGGCCCTGTCGTCGAAGCTCTTGCCACCCTGCTTCATCACCTTGGCGAGCAGGGATTCGGCCAGCAGACGGCGGATGGGCACGTGCATCTTGAGGGCCAGTTGCAGGGAGTGCTCCGCCAGCATGCCGGCGGCGAGCACGGAGGCGAACAGGGCCAGGGCCAGCAGCAGCTTGTGGCCGGTGGTGGCATCGGTGCCGAGCTGGGTCATGCTGTGGTTGAGCAGCCAGGGGCTGGTCAGGGTGGCGAGCATGCCGAGCAGTTGCAGCAGGGTGAGCAGGCCAATCCGTCCCTTGTAATGGCGCCAGATAAAGGCGGTCAAGGGCCAGGGGCGCACCGGCTGGCGGGCGGTGAGCGCGAGGAAGGCGTCGGCGCGGCCGTCGCGCCTGTCTTCCGGCAGCAGGGGATAGAGATCGTCGAGACTGACCTGGGGCTGGGTCAGCCCCTTGCGCAGCAGCGGGCCGGTCCAGCGATAGAAGAGGCGACTCAGCCAGCCGGCCGAGATTTCCGGATGATCCAATGGGTGTCCTTGTTGTTTTGTGTTGCTTCCATGGGCGGGGCGGCTCATGGGCCGCCCTCGAACTTGTTGTCTTGCTGCGGGCGTGCGCCCGGCGGGATCAGCGATCCCGGTTCATGCGGATGAGCCGATCCAGGATCCGCTCGCCATCGACCCGCAGGCCGTTGTGTTCGTACTCGTTGGTGATCCAGGCGCGGCTGTTGCCAAGCCCCTTCAGGGTGTCGCGGCTGTAGTCAAACTCCACGTACATGTCCTCGGCATAGACGGCGCAGGCCACCGGCACAGTGTTGCGGGCCAGCTGCGCCGGGTCGTAGAGGGGACCCCAGTCCGCTTTCTGGGCAAGCAGGTGGGCGGCCTCCTTCAGGGGAATGAGCTCGCGGAACTGCTCGAACATCCAGGGGAAGATCATCTCGCCGGTAAAGGCGAAATCTTTGCCGGGCGCCCAGGCCAGGGCAGGGAACTCCCTTCTCACCCGCTCGGCCGCCCAGTTGCTGGCACTCCCTTCGCAATAGATGAGCTCGTGCAGGATGGCGAACACCGGGTTGGTGTTGAACGGCTGCATGGCCTGCATCTGATAGAGGAAGGCGGGGTTGAGGCGTTCGCCGATGAAGGCGTCTTCCAGCAGGTAGTAAAGTGCCTCGAAGGCGCCGCTGGCCCCCAGATCCAGCCCCTGCTGCTGCAACTGCTCCACCGTCAGGCGCTGGCCGTTGGGCAGGCGCACATCGTAGTGGTGCAGGTGGTTGGCCAGCCGGTTGGCCAGGGCCTGGGCATGGGGGAAGCGGGTGAAGAAGGCGCGGTTCTTGTCCGCTACCCGCTGGTAGGTGGCGCGGTAGACCTCATCCGCACTGCGCCCGATGGGTGCCACGCCGCCGGTGAGGTAGACCTCGTGCAGGCTCCTTGGGAACAACGAGAGGTAGGTGAGGCTGCAAAAGCCGCCGAAACTCTGGCCGAGCAGGCTCCAGGGGCGCCCCGGGCTCAGCACCTCGCGAATGCATTCGGCGTCGCGCACTATGCTGTCGGCACGAAAATGGCCGAGGTAGTCCGCCTGCTCACCGGGGGTCATCCCCGCCAGGGCGTCAGCACTGATGGGGGTGGAGTGGCCGGTGCCGCGCTGATCGAGCAGCAGCACCCGAAACTCCTGCAGAGCCCGCTTGATCCAGCCGCCATCGGCGGTCGGGCGAGGAGCGCCAAAGCCCGGGCCCCCCTGCAAATAGAGCAGCCAGGGCAGGTCATCATCCAGCTTGTCCTTGCGGCAGAGGGTGCGGCCAAACAGGGTGAGGGTCGCCTCCTCATCGGGATGCTGGTGGTCGAGGGGCACGGTAAAAAAGTGTGGCTCGCAATGGATGCCATCCAGCACATAGTGCAAGGGGCTGCTCATCTGGGGTCTCCCTGAGGGTAGGAAAATCGTCGGCCTCATCATAGCCCTGGCGCAGGGGCGGGTCACGCCGGTTTTCCAGATTGTTAACAGAGATGGAGCCTGAGGTCGGTGTCGTACAAGGTGTGGTTTCGCCGCGGTTGACGGCGGGCTGCAACTGGACAAAGATGAGCCGCCTGCCGGGATGGGCAGGGATAGGTCAGCACCCCGGGTGCAGGAAACTGGATGGAGTTGGCTCGATGAAGCCGAGATGGATACGTGTTCGCAAGAGACGCACACAGAGGGATCCGGAGGGGGTGCTGCAGGCGGGTTTGCTGGTGTTCAGCGCCACCTGTGGTGCCACTCTGTTGCTGGCGGCCTGCAACGGCGGTTAGCTGAGTGAAACAGACCCGCTTGTCATGAGCGGGTTTTTTCATGCCGGAGCAGAAGGTCGGGACCTGCCTGTAGCCCTTTGCTGACGCGGGTTTGCGGTATGCAGAGCACGGCTGCTATGGTCAATTTACGACCGGATCCACAGAGGGAGGCGATCATGAACAGTCGTGAAAAAGTCCTGGCTCATTTGGCCACAGATCACCGGGTTGCAGGATTGACCGCCGGCGAGGCACTGGCTGGCATGAGCCACTCGATGAGTTCGCTCCTGCTGCAACAGGATCAGCACTTCTTCCGCCGCCATGCGGACGACCCCTGCCACGAAGTCGCCCGGGCCTGCTCGGCCGGACACGTATGGCATGGGGACGAAAACCACTACTAGCCCCGGCATGTGAGTAAATGACAGATGCAAAAAGGCCCGCTCATCTGAGCGGGCCTTTCGAATTTGGCTCCTCCTACTGGACTTGAACCAGTGACATACGGATTAACAGTCCGCCGTTCTACCGACTGAACTAAGGAGGAATAGTTGGTGCCCAGAGACGGAATCGAACCGCCGACACGGGGATTTTCAATCCCCTGCTCTACCGACTGAGCTATCTGGGCAACGGCGCGCATTAAACCCTTTCTGGACTGAGGTGTCAACCACAGGCCGCAGATTGATGTACCGTTCGCTCGATATCCGAGCAATCTTCCCGTGATTGGACCGGTTTCCCCGTTTTAACCATGAAAAGAGGGGCGCCAGCGGGGCAGGGCGGGCCGACGGCCAGCAGAACATCATGAAGGATGGCGGGCTGCCTGACGTGCCGAGGGCTGCCCGTTGGCTGCCCGTTGGCGCCAAGCCGGAAGAGGCGCCAGTTATCTTGGCCCATCGATTGAGCCTGCCGCGCTCTGCGGGTATGCTTTGCCGCACTCATCCCCTGGCCATGGTCCGGGCCGACGCGGCTGGCAGGGGTGACATCCATCCAACACCGCCTGGGGTTTATATGAGTACCAATATGCAAGAGTGGCGCGAAGAGACCGCCGCCATCGTCAACGAGCTGCTGGCCGATGGCAGCAACCCGGATCTGGATTACGAGATTGAGCACCACTTTGCCTGCCAGAAGTTCGATCTGCTGGAGAAGGCGGCGGTCGATCTGTTCAAGGCCGGTTTCGAAGTGACCGACGCCGAGGAGATGGAGCTGGACGACGGCGCCACCATCTTCTGTTTCGACGCCATGGTGGAGTGCAAGCTGGACATCGACACCATCGTCGCCGACATCGAGAAGATGCTGCCCATCCTCGAGAAATACGGGGTGGACTACGACGGCTGGGGCACCTACTTCCAGGAGTAAGTGCACGCTTTGCAAAAACAACAAGGCCACCCTCGGGTGGCCTTGTTGTTGCTGGCTTACTGCTCCGGCAGCTGGTAGCTGCGGGCAAACTCGGCCGGTGGGAGGGGGCGGCTGAACAGATAGCCTTGCAGCCGATCGCAACCGACCTGCACCAGCCAGGCCTGCTGCTCCGGTGTCTCCACCCCTTCGGCGGTGATCTTGATGCCAAGCTCATGGCCCAACCCGATGACGGAACGCACGATGGCGGTGGTGGCCTGGTTGGTGGCCAGCCCCTGGGTGAAGCTTTTGTCGAGCTTGAGGGTCGCCACCTGCAGCCTGGGAAGATAGGCGAGGGAGCAGTAGCCGGTGCCGAAGTCGTCGATGGCGAGCTGGAAGCCCGCCTCGATGAGGCTGGCCAGGTTGCTCTCTATCTCGTCGGCATTCTCCATCAGCACCCCTTCGGTGATCTCCAGCTCCAGTTGCCAGGGGGCGAGCCCGTGGCGCGCGATGCAGTCGAAGATCTGCGGGCAGAGCTCGGGATCGCGGAACTGCAGGGGCGAGAGGTTGATGGAGAGCACCAGATCCGGGGCCGCCACCTGCCAGCGGGCAAGCTGGGCACAGCCGAGCTCCAGCATCAGCTGGCCGAGCTGGCCGATGAGCCCCAGCTCCTCCGCCAGCGGGATGAACTCGTCCGGCGAGATCATGCCGAATTCGGGATGGGGCCAGCGGCAGAGCAGCTCAGCCCCGTGCAGCCGGTTGCTGTGGGTGCAGATGATGGGCTGGTAGACGGCGGTCAGTTCGGCGGACTTGATGGCGAGTGGCAACTGGGCGGCGATGAGCTGGCGGCGTTTGAGCTTGGCATCGAGTGCGGGGTCGAACAGGGTGCAGTGCTGCTGCTGGCGCTTGCCCTGGGCCAGGGCGGCCTCGGCGTGGCTCAGCAGACGCTCGGCATCCTTGGCCTTGCCATGGGCGATGCCGAGGAACACCGGGATCTGGATCCTGTGTTCTTCCACCTGATAGGGCGTCATCAGCTCCTGCTGCAGGTTGCGGCTCCACGCATCCAGAGAGAGGGGGAGCTCGGGCAGCAGCAGGGCGAAGTCATCCGCCGCGACCCGACAGAGCAGGGACTGGGGCGGCGCCAGTCGTTGCAGGCGACGGGCCACCTGGCTCAGCAGGCGGTCGGCGACCCGGATACCGAAGCGATCGTTGATCTCGCGAAAATGTTGCAGATCCACCAGCAGCAGGCTGGCCTTGCGGGCGCCCAGATGACGGCTGGTCTGGAGGAAGTGGGAGAGCTTGAGCAGGCCGGTCAGGCTGTCGTAGTGCTGCTCCTGCTGCAACTGGGCCTGGGTGGTGCGCAGCCCGGTGATGTCGCGGCTCAGGGTGAGGATGCCGAGGGAGTTGCCCTCGTCATCCGGCACCTCGACCCGGGTGACCTCCAGATGGCGGCCTCTGCCCTGGGCATCCACCACGCAATACTCCCCCTGACCCAGGGTTTGTTCGACGGGCAACCGGGGCGGGACGCGCCGACCCAGAGCCTCGCTTGCCACCAGCCCCATGAAGTCGAGAAAGGCCTGGTTGCAGTCGATGAGCACGCCCTGGTGATCCTCGAGACGGATGAGGTCGGGAATGGCATCCAGCAGGCGGCGTTGCAGCAACTGCTGCTGGCGGAAGGTTTGCTCCAGCTCCTTGCGCTGATCGATGGCGCTGACCATGGCAAACAGGGCGATGGGGTCGCCGTGCTCGTCATACAGGGGAACCTTGTTGATCTCCATCCAGCTGGCGCCTTCGCCGCTGTGGCAATGGAGCTGCTGGTGCAGCAGGGGTTTGCCGTCGGCCAGCAGGCGGTCATCTTCCTCCCGGAATACATCCCCCCAGGGCATCTCGGCATCGCTCTTGCCAATGAGTTCGCTCGGGTCTTGCAGGCCGGCTTCCCTGGCGAATGCCTTGTTGGCAAACAGGTACCGTCCGTGCTTGTCCCGGCAGAAGATATTCATGGGTAACTGGTCGATGATCTGCTGCAGCAGCGCCAGGGAGAGCGAAGAAGTCACGAGAGCACTCACGGGGGAGACTTCGAGCAAATCTATGATAACAGGTGGGTTTTGTAAAGCCTGGGTTAAGAGTACGCCATTTGTGCGGATCCCTGCTGACAGCCTGTGTCGCGATCGCCATAATAGCCGCCGGTTGGCCTATGGCCTTATGGATGAGAGAAGCAGCATGAAGAAGATAATGGGGGGCGCCCTGGCCCTGTTGATGGTGGGTTGTGCGAGCGACAACAACGGCGGCGAGCAGTATCGCTATACCCCGCCGGTTGCCAAGGCAACCAACAACACCCAGGAGATGGCGATCCCGGTGGATCTGGTGTGGGCCCGTGCCGAGAAGTGGTTCGGCGATCACGGTCTGAACATCGAGAACAGCCAGCGTGGTGCTGGTCTGATGACCGCCAACGTGGAAAACTCGGCCGATGGTCTGGAGTGGCTGGATTGCGGCACCATGGGGTCCAAGGTGGCGCTGGGCAACCCCAACCTGCAGATCAACCTGATCATCACCCAGAGCGGCAACAACAGCGTCGCCACCGTGAACGTCAAGGGCAATACCCAGCTCTACTTCGTCGAGTCCTCCGGCGAGCGGGTACTGGCTCCCTCCATCACCCCGGTGTGCGTCTCCCGCGGCAGCCTGGAACAGAGCCTGTTCTCCACCCTCGGCAACTGATCCTGCCGGGTATCATGAAAAACCCCGTTGCACGCAACGGGGTTTTTTTATGCCTGCCCTGCACCCATCAGGGCGTGAGGGGAGGGATGACGCCAGAGGATCAGGGGGTCAGATCACCGTGATAGAGCACATGGTCGCCGGATTTGAGCACATAGCCCTTCCAGGGGAAGAGCTGATAGCCGCCGCCCTGCCAGGACCAGTTGCCCTCTTCGCCCTGGCGGATCAGCCGGATCGGCTCGCCCTCTGGCAGGGTCAGCTCGGCCTGACTCTGAACGGCATTGAACAGCACGAAGGCGCTGACGGTCTGACCGGCATCGGTCGGGTTGAGGCGAATGCCCTGCTCGAACAGCCGCACGCACTGGCCTGCCAGCGCCGACCATTGATAACCCGCGCTGCCGATGCAGCCATGTTCGTCGCGATCCGCGCCGACCAGGGGCTCCCTCGGTGTCGTGTTGCAGGCGGCCAGCAGCAGGGTGGCCACCATCAGGGTCAGGGTGCGCATGCTTACTCCTTGGCGTCCCGTTCGATGACGATGTTGGAGAAGCCCAGTTCCTTGAAGTAGTTCTCCCGGTAATCCTTCACGCTCTTCTTGTCGCGGCGGCACACCTGGGCCAACTGCTCTTCCATGGCGTGGAAGCGGGTCAGATCGATCCCCTCGGCGGCGGCAACGGCATCATAGATGCTGTTGAACTTGTCGTTGGCGTAGCCAATCTCCCTGGCCTGTTTCTTGTAGGTGTAGGTAATCTTGAACGCCATGGCGTCACTCCTTCTCTTTGGCCTGCTTGCGCTGGACGTACAGATAGAGGCTTTCGACCTTCTCTCTGGCCCAGGGGGTCTTGCGCAAGAACTTCAGGCTGGACTTGATGCTGGGATTATCGGTGAAGCAGCGGATATTGATCTGCTGCCCCAGCGCTTCCCAGCCGTAGTGCGCGACCAGGGCGGTGACGATGGCTTCCAGGGTCAGCCCGTGCAGCGGGTTGTTCTTCTGGGAAGCGGGTTGATCGCTCATGCTTGCGCCGCCAGGGTGGCAAAGGGCTGACCCATGCGGGTGGTGACCCCGTTGGCCAGGTGCGGCGCGAAACCGGCCAGCATGCCCGGGCCAAACAGGCAGACGACTGTGCTGCCCAGCTTGAACAGGCCCATCTCGGCCCCCTTTTGCAGGGTGATGGCTTCGTCGCCGGTGTAGTCCCAGCGCACCACCTTCTTCTCTTTGGTCGGCGCTATGTTGCCGGCCCAGATGGTTTCGATGCTCGCGACGATAGTGGCACCGACCAGCACCAGGGCCATGGGGCCGTGGGGAGTACGGAAGGTGGCCACCACCCGCTCGTTGCGGGCAAACAGGTTGGGCACGTTCTCGGCCGTGAGGGGGTTGACGGAGAAGAGATCCCCCGGCACGAACACCATGCTCTCCAGCACGCCGTCCAGCGGCATGTGGATGCGGTGGTAATCCTTGGGTGCCAGATAGATGGTAGCGAAGTCGCCATCCTTGAACGGGGCCACCAGATCCTCATAGCCCCCCAGCAGCTCGCGGGCGCTGTAGTCGTGGCCCTTGGCCTGGATGATGCGACCTTGGCTGATGGGCCCGAGCTGGCTGACGGTGCCATCCACCGGCAGGGCCAGGGTCATGGCGTCTTCCACCACGGGGCGGATGCCGGGCTTGAGCTCGCGGGTGAAGAATTCGTTGAAGCTCTTGTAGTGGGCAGGGCTCTCGTGCAGCGCCTCGCTCATGTCGACCTGGTACTGCTTGATAAAGGCCTCGATCACCCTGGTGGTGAGGTTGCCCGCTTCGGCGGCGGCAAGTTTGCCCACCAGGCGGGAGAGGGCGTGTTTGGGCAGGCAGTATTGACCGGCAATTTTCAGGTTGTCAGTGATGCTCATGATCTTCATCTGGGAATGAGTTGAACGGGTCACAGCCGCGCCTGTTGGCGACCGTGGCGGGCTTCCTGCATGGTTTCCAGGATGCGGTGGTAGTTGTGGAAGCGATCGGCGCTGATGGCGCCCGCTTCGACCGCGGCGCGCAGGGCGCAGCCGGGATCATCCTTGTGGGTGCAGTCGCGGAACTTGCAGCCACCCAGGTAGTCGCGAAACTCGACGAAGCACCAGGTGATGCGGTCGGCTTCCAGGTGCCAGAGGGCGAACTCGCGGATCCCGGGGGAGTCGATGAGATCGCCGCCGCTCGGGAAGTGGTAGAGCCGCGCCGTGGTGGTGGTGTGCTGGCCGAGCCCCGAGTTCTCGGAGATCTCGCCGGTGAGCACGTCCAGCCCCGGCATCAGGGCGTTGGTGAGGGACGACTTGCCCACCCCGGACTGGCCCACGAAGATGCTGATCTTGTCGGTGAGCGCCGCCTTGAGGGCGTCGATGCCCTCACCGCTCTCGCAGCTCACCAGCAGCACCTCGTAACCGAGCTTGCGGTAGGTCTCGAGCTGGTGCTCGATACGGGCGCGGGCCGCGTCATCGAGCATGTCGACCTTGTTCAGCACGATGAGGGGCGCTATCTCCACATCTTCTGCCGCCACCAGGTAGCGGTCGACGATGTTGGTGGAGAACTCGGGCATCACCGCCGAGACGATGATGATCTGGTCGATGTTGGCGGCGATGGGTTTGACCCCGTCGTAGAAGTCCGGCCGGGTCAGCACCGAGTGGCGCGGATGCACCGCCTCGATGACGCCGGCAGTCGCGGCATTGAGGCCGGGGCGCCACACCACCTTGTCGCCGCACACCAGGCTGCTGATGCTGCTGCGCCGCAGGTTGCTGCGGTGGATGGCACCATCGCTCGCCTCGACATCCGCGTGCTGGCCGAAACGGCTGATTACCACCCCTTCGATGGCGGGGCCGAACAGGGTGTCATCCACCTCTGTGGTGTGCTCTTTTTGCAGCCGCCGCTCGCGGTTGGCCTGGACGCGCCTTTGTTGACCCAGATTGAGTTTTGCTTTCTTTGCCACGGGGTTTGCCAGTTTATGAACAGATTCAAAGCCAGTATGATACATGCAAATTGGCAAAATTCCGCCATTCCTCCCAATAGAGAGAGCAATCATGACAGTCAGCGCGCAGAACCTGGTATGGATCGACATGGAGATGACGGGTCTGGACCCCGAAGAGAACGTGGTACTGGAGATCGCCACCATCGTCACCGACAAGGACCTGAACGTGCTGGCCGAAGGGCCGGTCATCGCCATCCACCAGAGCGAGGAAGAGCTGGGCAAGATGGATGACTGGAACGTCAACACCCACACCAAGAGCGGGCTGGTGGCCCGGGTCAAGGCGAGTGAATACGACGAGGCCAAGGCCGTTGCCGAGACCCTCGCCTTCATTCGCCAGTGGGTGCCGGAGCGCACCAGCCCCCTGTGCGGCAACAGCATCGGCCAGGATCGCCGCTTCATGGTCAAGCACATGAGCGATCTGGAAGCCTTCTTCCATTACCGCAACGTGGACGTCAGCACCATCAAGGAGCTGGTCCGTCGCTGGCAGCCTGAACTGCTGGATCAGTTCAAGAAGAGCGGCTCCCACCAGGCGCTGGATGACATCCGCGAATCCATCGCCGAACTGCAGTTCTACCGCGCCCACGTCTTCAAAATCTGAGTGGCTGGCAAGGGTTTGCCGTCGTTCGGTTGCTAAAATCAGCAGTTCGGCCAGCTTTTGAGCGAACGGCTGCAACCAGACAAAAAAGCCCTTGCAATTGGAATGTCTGCTCTTATAATTCGGCTCCCGTACAGTAGCGCAAGCAACCAAATGCTGTACGGTCTGTTTTCAGGTTTTGCGGGAATAGCTCAGTTGGTAGAGCACGACCTTGCCAAGGTCGGGGTCGCGAGTTCGAGTCTCGTTTCCCGCTCCAAAATGTTTGCTGATGACGTTCCGATGCGGGAATAGCTCAGTTGGTAGAGCACGACCTTGCCAAGGTCGGGGTCGCGAGTTCGAGTCTCGTTTCCCGCTCCAATCATCAGCACAGCCTCAAGACAATCCATGTTGCGGGAATAGCTCAGTTGGTAGAGCACGACCTTGCCAAGGTCGGGGTCGCGAGTTCGAGTCTCGTTTCCCGCTCCAATATGCAGTGCCGGAGTCACCGCGTTGGTAGAGCATGTTGAGTGCTTGCCAAGGTCGGGGTAGCGAGCGCGATTCTCGTTGCTGGCTCCAAAAATATGTAAGTGATATTCCGATGCGGGAATAGCTCAGTTGGTAGAGCACGACCTTGCCAAGGTCGGGGTCGCGAGTTCGAGTCTCGTTTCCCGCTCCAATCACTTGCAGATGACATTCTGTTGCGGGAATAGCTCAGTTGGTAGAGCACGACCTTGCCAAGGTCGGGGTCGCGAGTTCGAGTCTCGTTTCCCGCTCCAAACAGTGTCCGGTAGATATATGTAAGTGACATTCCGTTGCGGGAATAGCTCAGTTGGTAGAGCACGACCTTGCCAAGGTCGGGGTCGCGAGTTCGAGTCTCGTTTCCCGCTCCAATCACTTGCAGATGACATCCTGTTGCGGGAATAGCTCAGTTGGTAGAGCACGACCTTGCCAAGGTCGGGGTCGCGAGTTCGAGTCTCGTTTCCCGCTCCAATCTCTCTTCGAACCCTTCGAATTCAATCTCTCCCCCAAGTACACGAATCCAGTTTCTCAGTACCATCACTGCCGCGTCCTGTTGGTAGAGCATGATCCGCGCTTGCCAAGGCTGGGGTCGCGAGTTCGAGTCTCGTTTCCCGCTCCAATCTCTCTTCGACGTCCTCATAATCCCTTTGAATTGCCCATCACATCGCGCCGCGATGATTTGTCGTATCCGGCGTTTGCCTGCTTTCTCTCTTCCCCGCACATCCCAAGTCATAAGACCAAGATGTATTGCTTGCTAATAGCCTCCCGGAGATCGGGCACAACCCTTTGCGGTCGGCTAACAGGCTTGGCAGGGCCTGAATGACAGACAGTGGCTCGCTATAAGTTAAAACCGGGGCATTTAACCAAAACTCATAATTTTGATTTATAGCGGCTGGTGGCGGCCATAAGCGGCTTGCAGGTGGGGATGGCAAGCCCGGCAAGAGCTCTGCCGGTCGGGAAGGAAAGATCGCGGGCAAAAAAATAGGAGGGGCGATGGCTCCTCCTACGGGTTCACTGGCGCTGGCTCAGATAACGGTAACGTTCTCGGCCTGAGGGCCTTTTTTGCCCTGGGTCACAGTGAACTGGACTTTTTGACCTTCAGCCAGGGTCTTGAAACCTGCGCTCTGGATGGAGGAGAAGTGAACGAAAACGTCCGGTCCCTGGGATTGCTCGATGAAGCCAAAACCCTTGGTTTCGTTGAACCATTTTACTTGGCCGGTGCGAATGTCAGACATGTGGTAAGTCCTATCTATAACAAAATGAAACTAAGCCTGGTTGGGCAGCATTTGCCTGGAAGTCAGGGGTTGAAGCATGACTGACCACGTCTCTTTGTCCCAGTAGCATGTAGCACAATCCCTGTCTAAAGCCTGACCGATTGTACTGGAGCCCGATCCCTTGTCAATTTGGCACTTTTCATTTTTTGAGCGAGCTAAAAGTATTGTGAAGTCAGCAGCTTGTTTCATGCTTCACATCAAAAAAAACGGGAGGCCATGGCCTCCCGTCTGCATAAGGGGGGGTGGTCGGGCCCCCTTATTCCTTGAGAGCGAACCCTTCCCCCTGGCGGTCGTAGCGGTAGCTGACCTGACCGAGAGAGCGGACCTCGACCCGCTGGATGCGGCGGCTGGTGTCCACCAGGATGAACACCGACTTGCCCGACTGCAGCCGGGTCAGCGGCCTGTCCGGCCCTTCGATGGCGATGAGCCGGCTGAGCTCGGCCCCCGGCAGCTCGAACTTGCGGAAGATGGAGTAGAGGGTTTCACCGGCCTGCACGTCGTGCTGCAACCAGGTGCCATCCACTTTTTCCTCGACGGGCTTGGCGGCCTGGGGCTCACCGGCGTTGCCGACGGTCAGGGCCTGGGCCGGCACGGCCAGGGGGACCGCCAGAGAGCCTGACGGCGCCGTGGTCGGGGCGGCGGGGGCGGGCTCCCAGGCCAGCACCAGCAGCCAGAGCGGGATCAGCACCAGCAACCCTATGGTGTGTTTGCGGGGCAGGGGGCTTACCAGCTTGAACGAGGCCGCCTTCGGCTCCTTGTTGCGCTGACCCAGGCCACTCATGCCCTGGCCGAGACGCTGGCGCAGGGGCAGGGTAGCCGCGTTGATACGTTGGAGCAGGGTTCCTTGTGATTCGTCTTGGCGACGCTGCTGGGCTCGTCTGTTATGGCCACGTGGGCGACGGTCCGGGGTGGGCACGGCATTTACCTCTCACTACATTGCCTGCCATCAGGCAAATATGCCGCCTATGGTAAACGGACTCGCCCCCGAGGGGGAGAGTCCGGAGCATGAAAATTATCAGCTGAGACGAAACTGACCCAACAATTGCTGCAAACGTTCCGCCGCCTGACGCAAGGCCTGACTGGCGGTGGCCGTGCTGGTGGCGTCCCTGGCGATGTCGTTGGCCAGTGCGCTGGTTTTTGACAGATTGCCGGAGACAGTCTCGGAAACCGAGCTCTGCTCCTCGGCGGCGGAGGCGATCTGGTAGGTCATGTCGTTGATGGTGGCGATGGCCTGGAAGATGCTGCCGAGGGCTGCCTCCGCCTGATCCGCTTCCCCCACCGCCTGATGGGTCAGCTGCTGGCTCTGCTGGATGGCGTTGACCGCGTTGGTGGAGCTGTGGCGGATCTTGTCGATCAGCTCCTGGGTATTCTGCACCGCCTGCTGGGTGTTGCCCGCCAGCTTGCGCACCTCGTCGGCCACCACCGCAAAACCGCGCCCCTGCTCGCCGGCCCGGGCCGCCTCGATGGCGGCGTTGAGTGCCAGCAGGTTGGTCTGATCGGCGATCCCCTGGATGACGGTGAGGATGCTGGTGATCTGCTCGCTGTCGTGAGCCAGCCCTTCCACCACCTCGGCGCCCTTGCCCGCCTCGGCAGCCACCTTGTGCATGGAGTGGATCACCCGCTGGAAGCGTACCTTGCCCTCGTCCGCCGCGCTCTGGGCCTGCTTGGCGGAGTCGGCAGTGTTGTTGGCGTGGGTGGCCACCTCCTGGCTGACATAGGACATCTCCTGCACCGCGGTCAGCATCTGCTCCATCTCCGCCTGGTGATGCTGCAGGTTGCTGTCGGTCTGGCCGGCGATGCGATCGGTGTCCCCGGCGTGGCGATGGACCTCGCTCGCGGTCTTCTGCACATCCCCGAGCAGGGCCTGCAGCTTGTCGATGAAGCGGTTGATGCCCCGGGCCAGGGCCCCCAGCTCGTCCCTTGAGCGGCTCTCCAGACGCTTGGTGAGATCCCCGTCTCCGTCGGCGATGTCATCCACCAGGCTGACCATCTGGCGGATGGGGCCCGTGATGCTGCGGGCAATGACCAGCATGGTGCCAAGGGCCAGCGCCAGTACGATGAGGGCACCGATGAGCTGCTGGGTCATGGCGGCGCGGTTCATGTCGGTGAGCTGGCGTGCCAGCTCGTCCGCTCCCGCCAGCACCACCTTGTAGGGCAGGGTGACGATGATGGCCCAGTTTCGGGCCATGCCGGGCACCGCGATGGGCACCGAGATACGGAACGCGTCGGTGAGCTCCTGGCGCTGCACGTCCGGTTTGAGGTACTGCTGCCAGCCGTTGCCGAGCACCTTGTCGGCGCGGCTGCCGAGCAGGCTGGCGTCGCCGCTGGTACCGGTGATGACGCCGGCGGCGCTGACGATCAGGGTTTCCCCCTTGCCGTCATAGATGTTGCTGTTGAGGGACTGGGCCTGGCGGCTGATGGAGTCCACCGCCAGATCCAGCGCGGCTATGCCCTTGAACCGGCCATCCACCAGGATGGGGGTGGTGATGGTGCTCACCAGCACCTGCTGGCCGTTGATGTCCACCTTGAAGGGGTCGATGAGGCAGGGGCGCCCCTCCCGTTTCGGGCAGGCGTAGTAGTCGTTGGCCGGGTTGCCGAACTCGTCCGGATCGCTCTTCTCGATGGAGAGCAGCAGATCGCTGCCGATCTGCTCCTTGTCGCGATAGAAGTAGGGAACGAAGCGCCCCTTGTCGTCACTGCCGAGCGCGCTCTGGCCGGCGAAGCTTTCGTCCTGGCCGTCGAAGCCGTTGGGCTCGAAGCCCGCGAAGGCGCCATAGAGCTGGGGCTCCAAAGCAAGCTGGGCCTTGAGCAGGTCGGTGGCTTGCTGGCGATCCAGCGGCAGCTTGCCCTCCTGCTGGCGGGCGAAGACGCTGGCCATCTGCTGGGTGTAGGAGAGCCCCTTTTGCAGCAGCTGGGTGATGGTGGCGGCCTCGGCGCGGGCGTTGGCGCTCACCTTCTGCCACGCCTCCTGTTGCAGGGCGGCGCGGCTGGAGTCGATGGTGAGCTGCTGGGTCTGCCGGCCTGAATACTGGTTGAGCAGGATCAGGATGACCAGGGCCGTGGTCATGGCGACACCGGCCAGTACCAGGATACGATTCTGGATAGAACGAAACTGCATCGCGCGTTCCTTGTATCGTTGAGGGTTCGTTGACGGGGTGACTGAAGTATCGGCTGTGCGGGAGATCTCTCCAGCGACCTCGCCTAGCTAAGCGGGAAAAAAGGGAAAATTCTGAGACATCACTCTAAAACAGCGGTTTTTGCGGGAATAGACCCTATTTTCCCCTCTGCCTCGCCATGGTTTTCCCATCCGTCATTGTCGGTGCTAAAATGCGACGGTTTTTTTAACGAATTGGCCCAAGGCCCTCTACACAAGGCTTAAAGATGAAAGTCAAAACCCGTTTTGCTCCCAGCCCGACCGGCTTTTTGCATGTCGGCGGTGCCCGTACCGCACTCTATTCCTGGTTGTTTGCAAAGAACCAGGGCGGTGAGTTTGTGCTGCGTATCGAGGATACCGATCTGGAACGTTCCACTCAGGAGGCCATCGACGCCATCATTGAGGGCATGGAATGGCTGGAGCTGAACTGGGATGAGGGCCCCTACTACCAGACCAAGCGCTTCGATCGCTACAACGGCCTCATCGACGAGATGCTGGCCGACGGCCGTGCCTACAAGTGCTACTGCTCCAAAGAGCGTCTGGAAGCGCTGCGTGAAGGCCAGATGGCCAACGGCGAGAAGCCCCGTTATGACGGTAAGTGCCGGGATGGCGCTCACGATCACCCGGCCGATGCGCCCCACGTCATCCGCTTCCGCAACCCGACCGAAGGCTCCGTGGTGTTCGATGACCACGTTCGTGGCCGCATCGAGTTCGCCAACACCGAGCTGGACGATCTCATCATCCGCCGTACCGACGGCGCGCCGACCTACAACTTCTGTGTTGTTGTCGATGACTGGGATATGGAGATCACCCACGTGGTGCGTGGGGAAGACCACATCAACAACACCCCGCGCCAGATCAACATCTACAAGGCGCTGAACGCGCCGGTACCGGAGTTTGCCCACGTCTCCATGATCCTGGGTGACGACGGCGCCAAACTCTCCAAGCGCCACGGTGCCGTCTCCGTGATGCAGTACCGCGACGATGGCTACCTGCCGGAAGCGCTGCTGAACTATCTGGTGCGTCTGGGCTGGTCCCACGGGGATCAGGAGATCTTCACCCTCGACGAGATGATCAAGCTGTTCAGCCTGGATGCCATCTCCAAGTCCGCCTCCGCCTTCAACACCGACAAGCTCTTGTGGCTGAACAACCACTACATGCGCAGCCTGGATCCGGCCTATGTGGCCAAGCACCTGGCCTGGCACATGGAACACCAGCAGATCGACACCAGCAATGGCCCGGCGCTGGCGGATGTGGTCACCCTGCTGGCCGAGCGCTGCAACACCCTGGTCGAGGTGGCTGCCCAGAGCCGCTACCTGTTCGAAGAGTACGAGGCCATCGACGAAGCGGCAGCCAAGAAGCACCTGCGCGGTGTGGCTGCCGAGCCGCTGGCTCTGGCCAAGACCAAGCTGGCGGCCCTGGAGACCTGGACCACCGAGGCGCTGCACGAGCTGATTGAAGCGACCGCCGCCGAGCTGGGTCAGGGCATGGGCAAGGTCGGCATGCCGCTGCGTGTGGCTGTCACCGGTCTGGGCCAGTCTCCTGCCATCGATGCCGTGATGGCGCTGGTGGGCAAGGAGCGGGTCCTCGCCCGCATCGACCGCGCCCTGGCGTATATCGAAGCGCGCATGGCCGCCGAGTAAGCTTGCCGTCGCACATTGCCGTCACCGGTCTGGGGTAATCTCTCCCCCGCCATCGACGCCGTGATGGCGCTGGTGGGCAAGGAGCGGGTCCTCGCTCGTATCGACCGCGCTTTGGCGTATATCGAAGCGCGCATGGCCGCTGAATAAACATCGGCCATGGCATGAAAAGGGCCCCCTGACGGGGGCCCTTCGTATTTTGGCCTCAAGCGGATTTGCGACGTAAAACAGCGACATAGCGACGAGGTTGGCGGTAAAAACAGCTAACTGCCTGAATTTTGACTAAACGCTCCAGCGGGCGAGAATTTTGGGTTGACAGCAAAGCGGGTGATGCCTATCATGCGCCTCCGTTGCCAGAGATAACTTTGGTAGCGCCGAGGTGAGTTGGGGTTATAGCTCAGCTGGGAGAGCGCTTGCATGGCATGCAAGAGGTCCGCGGTTCGATCCCGCGTAGCTCCACCAAATTCTCCTCGAGCAATCTGGAATCCAAGGGGTTATAGCTCAGCTGGGAGAGCGCTTGCATGGCATGCAAGAGGTCCGCGGTTCGATCCCGCGTAGCTCCACCAGGTTCCCGATTGACATGAAGTACCCAGGGCAGTGCGGTGTGTATCACCCAGGCCGACCTTTGTGGGGTTATAGCTCAGCTGGGAGAGCGCTTGCATGGCATGCAAGAGGTCCGCGGTTCGATCCCGCGTAGCTCCACCATTATTGAGGATGAATGGCCGCCAGAACCATTCGTTCAGTACCGAATTTGGGGTTATAGCTCAGCTGGGAGAGCGCTTGCATGGCATGCAAGAGGTCCGCGGTTCGATCCCGCGTAGCTCCACCAAATTCAGAGTGATTCAGTGTCACTCACACACATCGGGGTTATAGCTCAGCTGGGAGAGCGCTTGCATGGCATGCAAGAGGTCCGCGGTTCGATCCCGCGTAGCTCCACCATATTTCGCAAGAAAGCACCAAGGCCACCGCATCGCGGTGGCCTTTTTGTTTGCCTGTCATTTGGATTTCCCATGATCCCGCCCTTTGCATTTGTCTGGCAAATGGCGTTTCACCCTGTCCGCGAGGGCATCAGCGGCCCTGGCCGCCGCTGACGGGGGTGAGGGTGGGGATTGGCGCCGATGCCGCCATGGCCATGGCGCGGGCTGCACGACGCCATCCTCTGCCGCGTGGCGGTTGGCTCGTTCGGCAGCCTGCGATGGCGCTTCACCCTGTCCGCGAGGGCATCAGCGGCCCTGGCAGCCGCTGACGGGGGTGAGGGTGGGGATTGGCGCCGATGCCGCCATGGCCACGGTGCGGGCTGCGCGATGCCATCCTCTGCCGCGTGGCGGTTGGCTCGTTCGGCAGCCTGCGGGATACGCTATCCGGCCCCTGGTGTCAGCACCGGGTTTCCCCATCGACAGGGTGCCAGCCCCCCGGGAAAGGGGCGGGTGGGGCAACAGGGCATTTATTAATCCCATGATGTGGCCCTTTGCATTTGTTTTTCAAATGGCCATGGCACAAAAAAAGCCCGCGATCATCGCGGGCTTTGCACCTGGCATCGAAGATGCCGCGTCTTAGCGACGACGCCGCCAGGCGAGCGGCAACAGGGCCAGCAGCAGGGCGCCCATGGCGCCGCCACCCCCCTTGCTCGCTTCCTTGAGCTTGAGGTCGACGATGACGGGGTCGTGGTCCGAGGCGCTGAAGGGGTTGTCCGACTTGATGAGATCGCCGGTGTAGGCGCTGCCATATTCGAACAGGTTGCTCTCGAAGGAGTTGATGTGCCAGTCGGCCACCGCCACCACCTTGTCAGCCAGCGCCGGGTTGGCGAGGGCGTAGTCCAGGGTGCCGAGCTCGGCCTCGTAGCTGTAGGAGATGGCCTTCTCCTGGTTGAACTTGACGTTCAGATCCACCAAGCCGTAACCCTTGGCCACCGTCTGGCCCATCTGTTCATAGGGCTTGTCGCCGATGTAGGTGTGGGAGGCGGAGCGGATCTGGCGCTCCCCCGCGATCGGCACATAGTCGGTCAGCACCCGGATGGGATCCTCCTTGGCGTAGGAGTTGAAGTCCCCCACCAGCAGCACCTGGCCCGGCATCTTGCTCACCGCCTCCCCCAGCACCTTGGCCGCGCTCACCCGAAACTCGGTGCACTTGCCCTGCAGATCCGCAGGCTCCGTCTTGCCATCCCCGTTTTCATAGCAGCCCGACCCCTTGGACTTGAGGTGGTTAACCACCAGGGTCAGGGGGGCGTCGCTGCCCGCCACGGTGAAGCGCTGGACCAGGGAGTCCCGCTGACCGGCGCTCTTGGTGACGCCGCCCGTGGTGTAGCGCTGCTGGGGCAGGGGGATGACGTCGGCATCCCCGCTCGGGGTGAGCAGGGCGGGGCGGTAGATCATGGCCACCATGATGGCGTCGCCGCCAAAGAAGCGATCCTCCGTGAGCAGGGCCTTGGGCAGGGTGACGAAGGCGTAGTGCTTGCTCGCCTCCTTCTGCCTGGCGTTGAGGCTCTCCACCAGATCGTGGAGGGCGGCGTGCTCGTCAAAGCCGTTGTTCTCCATCTCCATCAGGCCGAGCAGGTCGGCGTCCATCTCGGTGATGGCGTTGACGATCTTGGCGCGCTGCAACTGGAACTCCTCCAGGCTCTTGGCGCCGCGGTTGCAGCCCTTGGCGCTGTCCGCATCCGCCTGATCCGCGCAGAGCACGTTGAGGGCGCCCCCCACGCTGGAGTGGCTGGTGAAGTAGTTGAGCACGTTGAAGCTACCGATGCGAAGGTCAGTGCCATCCAGGCGGGCCGGGGCGCTCTGGCGGTCGTTGTCGCCGGTGCGCAGCAGATCCCCCGCGGTGATGGTCTGATCCCGGGGCACGATCAGGCGGTACTCGTTGTAGCTGTAGCCGACCATGGCCTCCAGATTGATCGGGGCATCGCCGATGCGCAGGTAACCCTGCTCCGGCTCCCAGGCGGGCAGCCAGGGGAGCTTGCCGTCCCCCGCCTTGAAGTCCGACTCGAGGAAGACGCGGTTGCTGGCGTTGGCCTCGGCCAGCGCCACGGCCTCGGGGCTGCTCGCCACATGGAGCTGGGTCGGCTTCATCAGCGGGGCGCCGTGAGCGAGCACCAGGTTGTTGCGCCGGGCGGCATAGTCGTAGCTGAAGTTGCGGCTGATCTTGAGGGCGCTGTCGGCGTCAAGGCGAACTCGCATCCCTTCGTGACGCTCCAGGGCTCGGGCCAGGGTTTCCCCCTCCAGTACCCGCAGCGCCGTGGCGGCCGGGGCGTCGCCCTGGGCCAGGGTTGTCAGGCGCGGCGTGCTGCCGTCAAACAGGGGCTTGAGCTGGGTGTGGCCGTAATACTCCTCGACCTTGGCCTCCAGACAGACCAGGGCGCCCGGCTGGATGTCCGGGTACTTGCTGGCGAAGTTCTTGTCGTTGAGGTAGACGAAAATGCCGTCCGACGTCTCGGGGTTGCCGTCCCCCTGCACATCCAGCAGGTAGAAGCCCTTGTTGAGGCTTTCCCCCAGACCCGAGACTACCGCCTTGACCGAGACGCTCTGGGCGCTTTCGAACTGATCGTCCGGGACGAGGGGGCTCTTGTCGCCACTGCCCTGGATGGCGGGGATGGGGGTGAGGGCACTGTCGGCCGGGCAACTGAAGCCGGCGGCGTAGAGAGACGGGGACGCGAGCGCGAGCCCCACGGCCAGCGACAGCAGGGTAGGTGTTCCTTTCATGGGTATTCCTTTTTTTATTTTTGCCAGTGTTTCCATAGCCTTGGCATCGTGGCCAAGGGCGCGCATTGTCACATTTCTGGCAGCTCTGACCAGTGAACCAATGCACATTATGAGGAGACAAAGGAGCCCATCTGCCATTTTTTGACGTGGCTAACAGTTTGATATTGATGATCTATTTGTCATCAGGTGGGAGCGAAAAGTGTGAGGCGGCCAGCATTCACATATTTTCCTTCGAGAATAAAGATTGAGCAGTGGTCACTTGCTTCCTATACTCGAGCCGTTCCTCACGGAACCCAGGCAAAGGGCAAACCGGCAGTGATGCCGGGACGCAAAGCCTCCGATCTGTCCCATCCGGGCCAGACAGCGGGGTTACCCAGGGTGACTTGAGGGTTTGTGGCCCGTCCATGGCCTGTTGTCGCTCCCTTGTTCCCTGTTGCGATTGCGCTTTTCCCGGTATTGAAGCCAAGACAAAACAAGGAAGATAACAATATGCAACAGATCTTGAGGCCCAGCAGGCTTGCCATGCTGGTCGCCCTTGCGGCCGTCCCTGCCTGGGCGCAGGCCGCTTACCCCGCCTATCAGGCCGGCACAGCCTACAAGGCTGGCGACATCGTCAGCAACGCAGGCGCCCTCTATGAATGCAAGGAATTCCCTTACTCCGGCTGGTGCGGCGCGTCCCCCTATCACTACGCCCCCGGGGTGGGGGTGGTCTGGGCCGATGCCTGGAAGCTGTATGGTGGCGAGGTGCCGCCGCCGGCCCTGGTCGTCGCCATCGGCTCCCCCGCCGTAGGTGCCAGCGTCAGCGAGGGGGCCAGTGTGACCCTGGCGGTGACGCTGAGCGGCCCGGTCACGGCGCTCGCCCGGGTGGAATACCTCATCGACGGCGTTCTGGTCGCCACCGCCACGGCTTCTCCCTGGAGTGCGAGCTGGTCTGCCGCCGGTGCGGGCAATCACGCCCTCAAGGCCCGGGCGCTGGATAAAGACGGCAAGGTGCTGAGCGAGGCGGATTCGAGCTTCAAGGTCGCCGCCGTGGTGGCGCCAGAGGCGCCCAGGGTGAGCATCGCAAGCCCCGCCGCCGGTGCCAGGGTGACCCTGGGCCGCGCCCTCACCGTGAGCGGCAATGTCACCGACGCCAATGACGACGTCGCCAAGGTCGAGCTCTTCGTGAATGGCCAGAAGGTGGGCGAGGACACCAGCGCCCCCTGGCAGCTGAGCTGGACGCCCCAGAACAAGGGGCTGACCGGCCTCAAGCTGGTGGCGACCGACAAGAGCAACCTCTCTGGCGAGTCGGCCCAGGTGGACGTGCAGGTGGAAGAGGCGGCGCTGCCCCCTACCGGCGGCAACCTCTCCTGCGACGTGCGCCAGATCTACCGCGCCGACGGCAGCGAGTGCATGGGGGATGACCACGGCCGCCGCGTCATCGGGTATTTCACCTCCTGGCGCACCGGCAAGAACGGCCTGCCCGCCTATCTGGTGAGCGATATTCCCTGGGACAAGATCACCCACATCAACTACGCCTTCGCGGCGGTGGACGAGCAGAGTCACACCATCAAGGTGGATGACGCCGCTACCAAGCTGACCTGGAACGGGGTGCCGGGCGCCGAGATGGATCCGGAGTTCGCCTATCAGGGTCACTTCAACCTGCTGTCGAAGTACAAGAAGCAGTACCCGGACGTGAAGACCCTCATCTCCGTCGGGGGCTGGGCCGATACCCGCGGCTTCTACGCCGCCACCACCAAGGGCGACTGCTCGGTCAACACCGCCGGCATCAACGCCTTTGCCGACTCGGCCGTGGGCTTCATCCGCCAGTACGGCTTCGATGGGGTGGATATCGACTACGAGTACCCCACCTCCATGAAGGATGCGGGCAACCCCAACGACTTCCCGCTCTCCAACCAGTGTCGCAGCAAGCTCTTTGCGAACTATGAAGTGCTGATGAAGACCCTGCGCAACAAGCTCGACAGCGCCGGCACCGAGGACGGTCGCAAGTACATGCTGACCATCGCCTCGCCGGCCTCGGCCTACCTGCTGCGCGGCATGGAAAACTTCCAGGTCACCCAGTACCTCGACTACGTCAACCTGATGACCTATGACTTCCACGGTGCCTGGAACCACTTCGTCGGTCACAACGCCGCCCTGTTCGACAACAAGGCGGATCCCGAGTTGTCCCAGTGGGGTGTCTACACCCAGGCCCAGTTTGGCGGCATCGGCTATCTCAACTCCGCCTGGGCGGCCCACTACTTCCGTGGTGCCCTGGCGGCGGGCAAGATCAACATAGGGGTGCCCTATTACACCCGTGGCTGGCAGGGGGTCACCGGTGGCACCCACGGTCTGGGTGGCAAGGCGGCGCTGCCGAGCCAGAGCGATTGCCAGCCGGGCACCGGTGGCAGCACCATTCCGTGCGGCAACGGGGCGGTGGGCATCGACAACATCTGGCATGACCTTGACAAGAACGGCAAGGAGATTGGCGGTGGCGCCGTGCCCATGTGGCATGCCAAGAACCTGGAGCATGCGGCCAGCCTCGGCATCACCACCCTGCCGAGTTACGGCCAGGCCTGGGGTCTGGATCCCAACAACCCGGCCCACGTGATGCAAGGCCAGTATGTGCGTTACTACGACGACAAGGCCCATGCGCCCTGGCTCTGGAACGAGCAGAAGAAGGTGTTCCTCTCCACCGAAGATGAAGAGTCCATGGGTCACAAGCTCGACTACATCGTCAAGCGGGGCCTGGGGGGTGTCATGTTCTGGGAGATGGCGGGGGACTATGACTTCGACGCCGCGAAGAACGAGTACGTGATGGGCAGCACCCTCACCAGCCTCGCCTACGAGAAGTTCAGCAAGGCCGACAAGGCGGCCCTGAAGCAGAACGATCTGCCGGCTCCGGCCGCCCAGCTCGACATCGGCGTGAGCCTCTCCGGCTTCAAGGAAGGGGACTCCAACTACCCGATCAACCCGACCCTCAAGCTCACCAACAAATCGACCCAGACCATTCCGGGCGGCACCCGCATCGAGTTCCTGGTCCCCACCTCCACCTCAGACACCATCACCGACCAGAGCGGCATGGGACTGAAAGTGGTGGAGAGTGGTGGCAACCAGAACTCGGACGGCATCGCCAATGAGAAGGACTTCCACAAGGTGGCTCTGACGCTGCCGGCCTGGAAAGCCTGGACGCCGGGCACCGACGTGGAAGTGGCCATGACCTACTACCTGCCGGCCGCCGGCGTGCCGAGCGGCATGCGCCTGATTGCCGGCAGCCAGACCATAGGCCTGAAGTCCGACTTCCCGGCCCTGGCCGAGGCGGTGCTGGGCAGCAGTGGCGGTGGTGACGGCGGCAGCGGTGGCACCACCTGTGCCAGCCAGAACGTCAACCCGGCGGACTACAATGCCTATCCGACCTGGCCGCGGGGGGATCACGCCAATGGCACCGACCGCATGACCAACGGCAAGGCGGTGTGGCAGGCCAACTGGTGGACCAGCAGCGAGCCCAAGACGGGCGATGGCAGCTGGAAACTGATATGCAGCTACTGAGTTGTCCAGGCTGCTATACCAGCAGCGAACTCAGAGTGGGCGACGGCAGCTGGAAGCTGGTGTGCAGCTACTGATGACCGTTTGAGCGGCAGGCCGGCACTTTGCATGGCCTGTTCTCTCGCAAGGCAATGACCCAATCCGGAGCCCAGGCTCCGGATTTTTTTGTGCCTTGTATCAGGAGAAGGAGGGGAAAATGGCAGGGGCGGTGCCATAAAAAAGACCGCTCCGAAGAGCGGCCAATTGCCACCAAGGCAATCTGCGGGGTGACCCCCTTGTCGATGTGTCGCGGCCCGGATGCCGAGTCGGGGAGATCCCCGCCCCGCCAGCCGGGCCGCGCAGCTTTATTGGGTGACGGCGCCGCCCTGCTGCTCTTTCAAGAAGCTGATCCAGGGGGAAGCGCGACCACTGACGTTGCCGTTCTGGGCAGCCTGAGTGAAGGCGGAGAGCGCCTCCTTGGGCTTTTGCTGCTCAAAATAGGCGACCCCGGTCAGGAACTTCAGATCCGCCCGCTGCTCGCCGCTGGCGTTGGCGGCAGGCTTGGCGGCGAAGGCCACCAGATCCTGGTAGCGCTTGCTCTGGATCATCATGCGCGCCATCTTGAGCTGCAGCTCGGCATTGGGGGCCAGCTTGTAGGACTTGGCCAGGGTGTCGATGGCCGGGTCCAGCTCCTTGGCCTGATGCCAGTAGTTGGCCAGCGTCTTGTAGTTGGCCGCGGTGCTCTCGATCTGCCCCTCCTTCATGGCCTTCTCCATCACGCGGGCGGCGCGGTGGGGAATGCCGGCGAAGGCGAGGTAGTTGGCGAGCCGCTGCAACTCGTTGGCTTCGGTCAGCATGCCGAGGTTGTAGGCCCCTTCCAGTGCCGCCAGGGCCTTGGCATCGTTGCCCGCCTGCATGTGCATGGCCGAGAGCTGGGTCCAGTACTTCTTCTTCTCCGGGTAGCGGTCCACCAGGGCGGTCAGCACCTCGGTGGCCGGCTTGTACTGTTTCAGCTCGTAGTGGGCCGCCATCTTCAGCAGGTACCAGGACTCCGGCGCCTTGCCCGCGGAGAGCTTGATCGCGTTGTCCACTGCCGGAATGGCTTCCCGGTACTGCTTGAGCTGCACATGGGCGTTGGCCAGGGTGATGTAGGCGTGCGGGGTCGGCTTCTCGTCCTTGCCGAGGTTTGCGAACCACTCCTTCATGGTGTTGATGGAACCCTTGAAGTTCCCCTCCGCCATGTAGAGCTGGGCCAGGTTGTAGCGCACCTGCTGGGCCACCGGGGGCGGCAGTCCGCCGGTGGCGATGGCGTCGGCGAAGTACTTGGTCGCCTGACCGTACTTCTCCTGCTGCGCCGCCACGAAGCCCAGGGTCTGCAGAATGACCCCCTTGTCGTAGACCCGCTCGCCGGCGCCGGACAGCGCCTCCTGCAGCTTGGCATTGGCCTCGCCGTATTTCTTCTCGGTGATCAACGCCTGGGCCTTGTTGACCGCGCGGTAGGCGCGGTCAGACAGGGCGGGTTGTTCGGCGGCCCAGGTGGCGGTGCTGAGCAGCACCGCCATGGCCACCGGGGCGAGGATCAGGGTATGTAACTTTTTCATCGCCACCCTCCTTAGTTGGTCGCAAACTCGATCTCTTGCTGCATGCGACTGGCCTGCGGCTTGCCGTCCACCATGGCCGGCTTGAAGGTCCACTTGGCAATGGTCTGGCGTGCCGCCTTGCCGAGGTCATAGCTGCGGGGCTCTTCCTTGACGATGCGGATGTTGCTGACGGTACCGCGCTCGGTGACGGTGAACTCCACCAGTACCTTACCGGACGCGAGACCGGCCAGGGCCGCCTTGCGGGGCATCATGGGCTCGAAGGTCGCCATCGGGATGGCGCCGTTGTTGCCACCCATGCCGCCACCACCGCCACCGGTGCTGTAGGCACCGAGGGCGTTGCCGCCACCGATGTTGACCGGGATGTCGAGTTTGGGCATATCCATGGGGGAGCTCTCCATCTGCGGCCTGTCCGTGCTCGCCACCTCCATCTCGGGCGGGGGCGGCGGGCGGTTCGGGGGCGGCGGCTTGGGCAGCTCGCGTTGTTTCTCTTGCAGGGTCTCCTGAGGCTTGAGGCGGATGAAGTCGGTCATGGTGACGTCCTCCCGCTCCGTCAGCTCCCGGTGATCCGGCGTGATGAGCTTGTTCATTCCCAGAAACAGGAAGAACACCACCACGCAGGAGACCGCCAACGATATCAGGTATCTCATAGGGCTCGCTCCGGCATCAGCTGCTCTTGCTCGCCGCGATGGAGATGTTCTGGACACCGGCCATGCGGATCTGGTCCATGACCTGCACCACCAGCCCGGAACGGGACTCGGTATCGGCCTGAATCACCACGGCGCTCTCCGGGTTCTCCGCCCGCAGCCGCTCGATGTTGGCGCGCACGGCACCCACTTCGACGACCCGTTTGTCGACCCAGACCTGACCGTTCTCGCGGACCGCGACCATGATGTTCCCCTTCTTCACCGTCTCGGCCGTGCTGGCGCTCGGGCGGTTGATCTCCACGCCGGACTCCTTGACGAACGAGGTGGTGACGATGAAGAAGATCAGCATGATGAACACGATGTCCAGCATGGGGGTCAAATCGATGGCCGCCTCGTCAGCACCGCTGTCGCTGTGACGTTTTCTCATGGCAAAAAACTCCTTGCTTGTTCTGTGCCCCGGCGGGCATGGCCCGGCCGGGGATGTGCATCCTGCATCAGCCGTGTTTCAGGTTGTCTTCCAGCTTCTGCACCGCCAACTTGGCCTTGTGATCGAGCTGGTTGACAAAAAACAGGCCTGAAAGGGCGGCAATCATGCCCGCCATGGTCGGTACCGTCGCCTTGGAGATCCCCGAGGCCATCGCCCTGGGGGAGCCTGTGCCGGTAATGGCCAGAGTGTCGAACACCTGCACCATGCCCACCACGGTCCCGAGCAGCCCCATCAGCGGGCAGAGGGCGATCAGCACCTTGATGACCGGCATCCCCTTGTCCACCGCCATGGCAACCCGGGAGACCAGCTCGCGGCGGATCTGCCTGGCGGACCAGGAGAGGTGATCGGTGCGGGCCAGCCAGGCCGCCTTGGTCTGCTTCACCTGCTGGGGATAGACCGCCATGAAGTAGAACCAGCGCTCCAGCAGCAGGGCCCACATCATCAGGGTCAGGAAGAACAGGGCGACCAGCACGTCGCCCCCCAATCCCAGAAACCGGCGGACCGACTCGACTTCTTCAATCAACCAGAACCACATGGGTGACTCCTTAGGCTGCGGCTTTGGCGGCGTGCAGACGTTCCTGATAACGGGCAACGAAACCGGCGCTCTGCTCTTCCAGTACCTGGATCAGACGGCGGCTCTGGGTCTGGACGATGGTGTAGAGGAACAGCATGGGCACGGCCACGACCAGACCCTGCATGGTGGTCACCAGGGCCTCGGAGATACCGCCAGCCATCAGCTTGGGATCGCCGGTACCGAACAGGGTGATGGCCTGGAAGGTGGCAATCATCCCGACCACGGTACCCAGCAGGCCCAGCAGCGGGGCGACGGAGGCGATCAGCTTGATGAGGCTGATGCCCTTCTCCAGCTTGGGCACGTTGCGCAGGATGATCTCGTCGAGCTTGGATTCCAGATCCTCGATGTTGTCACCCCGGTGATCCTGGTAGGCTCCCAGCATCTCGCCGATGGGGTTGCCCTTGATGATCTGCTCGGATTTCAGCTGCTTGCGCATGGCACCGCCGATGAGGGAGAGACGGGCGCCGCAGAACAGGGCCAGCAGGGTACCGATGACACCCAGCGCCAGGATCACGTAGCCCACGGAGCCACCCTGATCGATGCGCTCCTTGAGGGTCGGCGACTGCACCAGCAGGGAGAGGATCACGCCGCGGGACGGGTCGATGAAGATGGGTTCGACGCTGCCGCCACCCTGTTCAAACTTGGCGACTGGTTCCAGCACCGCGTTCTCGGGCTGGCGGGAGAGTTGCTCGAACTTGCCGGTCTCCGGCACGAAGGTGAGGTACTTGCCTTCGGAGACGGTGTTGAACTCGCCGATCTGGGTCACGGTCTTCTGGGCCTGGTTGCCCTCGCCGTAGACCACGGTGGCCGGGATCTGGCTTACCTTGCCACCGTCGACCATGCGGCTGAGGGTGGTGGTCCAGAAGGCGGTCAGGTCATCGCTGGAGGGCAGCTCCTTGCTCTCGGCCAGGCGAGTCAACAGGGCAGTCTGCTCGGGATGTTCGACCCGGCGGGCGGAGGCATTGAAGATCCCCTTGAATTCACCGGCGAACTGGCGCAGCACGCCAAACATCTCGCCCATGTTGCCGGAGCGCTGGCGCAGGGTTTCGGTCAGCTCGGTGAGCTGCTTGTCGTTGGCATCGAAGGTGGATTTGAGCTTTTCGCCCCTGGCGACTTCGGCGGCGAGATCCGCCTTGGCCTTGGCGAGCAGGGCCCCTTGTTCGTTCTTGTCAGCCAGGAAGCGGGCTTCCCGCTCCTTGTTGAGCTGGGATTCGCTGGTGCTGGCGGCCTTGACCTGATTGAGCAGGGCGTTGAGATCCACCGGCTTCTCGGCGGCGGTCACCGGCAGGGTGACCAGGGTAGCGCCCGCGATCAGCGAGGCGATGGCAAGTTTGATTCCTTTCATGATGCTTTCTCCGCAGTTTGAACCGGCAGCTTGATGAGGGCGGGGGGCGCCTGCTTCTTCGCGATGCGAAGGCCTTGTTCAACCGCACTGCGATACTCCTGGGGCAGTACTTCCCACTGGCGGGTCTTCTTGTTCCACATGCCGGTCTCGTTGCCATCCGGGGACTGGTAGAGCAGGGCGATGCGGCCGACGCGCAGGAACTCGTAGGTCTTCTCGTCCCCATCCTTGTCCAGGCTCGCCTTGTAGGCTTCGATGGTGCGGCTGAAGCCCTCCTCGATCTGGTAGGCCTCGAGGATCTTGCGGTACTTCTCGGAGATGGTGACGTCGGCCCGGTTCATGAGATCGGTCAGGGCCGCCACGCGGTCCTCACGCTCCACCTTCTGGAACGGCAGGTCCAGGGAGACGAACTGCTCGAGGGAGTCGATCATCTTGAGCATCAAGGGCACCACTTCGGTGCTGGTCTGGTCGATCTGGGCGATCTGCTTTTGCATGGAGGCGAGTTCGGCGCTCTGGGAGTCGACCATCTTGCCCACTTGCTCGTTGTAGGCGCGCAGGCTGTCTACCTGGCGCAGGGCGGCCTTGTACTGGGCCAGGGCAGACTCGGCAGACTCGGCGTAGCTGTCGATCTTCTGCTGGGAAACTTTGGATGCATTGTCGGTGGCGGCTTGAGCGTCCACGGCCTGGCTGGCAGAGGCGGCACTCAGATTGAAGCTGGTCAGCAAGGCAGCCGAAATCAGGCTGCCGAGGAGCGCTTTCTTCATTGTAATTGTCCTTGTTTTCATAGGATTACCCTATCTCCGTAACTTCCTTGGGACCTTGGGCAAAGCCGGCCCGAACGGGCCGGCTTGTGGTTTGCTGGTGGATTAGAACTTCTGGCTGTAGTCGAGGTAGTAGATGCGACCGTCGATGCTGTAGAGCTCGTCGTCATAGGTGAAGCCATCGCTCTCGAGGGACGGGCCCACGTTGAACATGTTCTTCACGCCGACCTGGATCTTGCCGTTCCAGGGCGCTTCCACGCCGACGTTCAGGTTCCAGGTGGTCTGGGACGCGATGTGGCCCACTTCCTCACCGGTATCGGCGATGTAGTCCTGGCTCTGGGAGTCGATGTAGTTGGCACTCAGGTAGGTATCCATGTTCCACCATTGGGGAACGTTGACACCCACACCGGAGCTGAAGCGCATCTGGGGCAGACCGTTCTGGCCGATCTTGTCGATGACGGGACCACCGGCGTACAGACCTTCCTTGTATTTCAGGATGTAGGTACCGCCCAGGTCATAACGCACGGTGGCGTAGTTCAGGTCGTAGGTGTAATCCACTTTCAGGTCGAGGCCGGAGGTCTCGAGGGTCCCCAGGTTGACCATGGGCGCGATGGCGTTGCTGATCTTGCCCTGGCTGTTGCGGGTGATGCTGCTGGAGCTGCCGCTGTTCAGTTCGTCATAGATGAGAGACTGCAGGGAGTTCAGCTGGATCACGTCCTCGATCTTGATGGTGTAGTAGTCCAGGGAGAGGTTCAGGTCATCCACCGGGCTGTAGGCCACCCCGAAGTTCCAGGTGTCCGCGGTCTCTTCCTTCAGATCCTCGTTGGAGGTACGGGTGGTGTCGTACTGGCGGTTCGGGCAGTCAGCCGCGGAGATGCCGTTGGCCTCGCAGTAGACGTAATCCTTCGCCCAGTCGGCAGAGAAGGAGTCAGCCGAGTAGAGATCGCTCAGGCTGGGGGCGCGGAACGAACGGGACCAGGAGGTGCGCAGCATCAGGTTGTCCAGCGGCTGGTAACGCAGGCTCGCCTTGGGGGAGAAGGCGCTGCCGAAGTCGCTGTACTTGTCGAAGCGACCGGCCACGTTCAGCTCGATCTGCTCGGTGATGGGCACCAGGGACTCGATGTAGGCGGCAGTCACGTCACGCACGCCACCGGAGGAGTTGCCGGAGGAGCCGATGATGTTGCCGGCTTCGGACTGGGCGTCGTACTTGTCGGCATAGACCCAGTCGTTGTACTCGGCACCGGCGTACCAGCTGACCGGACCGGCCGGCAGTTCACCCATGTCCCACTGGACACCGGCGTACCACTGGTAGAAGTCCATGGTGGAGCGGCGGCTGGTGTCGGCGGCCATGGAGGCCGTGGTGGAGGCGTCGAACTCGCCACCGACGAACTTGCCGTCTGCGACCGCCTGCTGGGCGGCGGACTTCAGCACGTAACCGGTGCCGTTCTCCTTGTTGTCGGTCTTGGAGTACATGTAGCCGGCGTTCCACTGCATGTCGCCGACGCTTTCGGTGGCGATGGTGCCTTCGAAGCCGAGGTTCATGCTGCCGGTGGTGTCGGTGACATAGTTGTCACGGGGACCGACGTTGCTGAAGCGGTAGTAGGCGTAGGCAGCCTCACCCAGACCCTGGGTGGCGGCGGCATCCAGGCCGTTGTCGACGAAGAACTGGGCATTCTTCGGGTTGGCCGGGTCAATGGTGAAGGCACCGGCGGCCGGGGCGAAGCGGCCGAAACTCTCGACTCGGGAGCCGATGATCTGCGGCACGAAGTCCACGTTGTCGTTGATGTGGTAGCGACCGTTCACGTACAGGGTGTCACGGCTGCGGGAGGCCGTGGTGGCCGCGACCTGGCCGTAGTTGAAGTTACAGCCGCCCTCGAACCCGACGAAGGGCTCCTTGCATGAGCCGTCGGCATTGGTGGCGCCGGCCAGGGGGCCGTATTTCCAGATGGGGTCGCCGTTGGCGTCAAGACCCGTGATCCCTTCCACGTTGCGGCCGTAGGGGCTCGGGGAGTCGTTGCCCTGTTTGGAGAGATAGTCACGATCCCGGGCGTAGATGACGTCCTTCTTGTCGTGCTCGTAGACCGCCATCAGGGAGCCCTTCTCACCGGCCACCCCTGCCACGATGGAGCCGCTCTTCTCGTCGCCGCCCTCTTCGCTCGGGGAGCCGATGCGGCCCTGGAAGTCCAGCCCTTCGTAGCCCTCTTTGAGCACCACGTTGATCACGCCACCAATGGCGTCGGAACCGTAGATGGCGGAGCCGCCGTCCAGGTTGACCTCGACCCGCTCAACGGCGGCCATGGGGATGGTGTTGAGGTTGATGGAGGTGCCGCCCATGGTGGGGGAACCAGCTACCCGCTTGCCGTTCAGCAGAACCAGGGTACGCTCGGAACCCAGGCCGCGCAGGCCGACGGTGGATTGGGACTGGAAGGAGCTGCCGGAGGCAGGGGAGACGCCGCCAAAGGAGTTGTAGGAGGCTTGCTTGAGGTAATCGGCGACGGTCTGCTGACCGGATTGCTCGATTTTCGCCTTGGTCACGGAGACGACCGGGGTGGCGCCTTCCACATCGACCCGGGAGATCCGCGAGCCGGTGACCTTGATTTTTTGCAGTTTTTCTACGTTCTGGCCCTCTTCGGCCAGGACAGGGGTGGCCACAACTGCCGCGCTCGCCAAGGCAAACGCTACGGCAGCAGAGAGTCTGCTTTTCCTAAGCATCGCTAGTATCCTTCCTGATTGTTTATTGTTTGCTTCCATTACCGCCCTCGTTGGAGCGGTGCGTAAGGCTTATCAAGGTTTGGTGATGGACGTCAAATGGAGCGGCGGGGATGGGGGCTGCAGGGGGAATTAGATGGGAATATGCACTTGATGGAATATTTTTGGCGTTTTATTCCGTAAATGCCGCATCAACTTATGTAAAGATGTTGTTAAGTTCGATTTTTACAATTTTATTGATTATTTTTGAACTTATCGATAAGTCGCTTGTCACTCCAGTGTCGATATCGAGAAAACGGTTTTTTGCAGTATTTTCATCTGCTTTTATGGCGAGAGCGTTTTCCGGGGAACGGAGGGTGGGGGCGGCTATCCCTCTTCTTTTATAGGTAAATGAGAAAATAACCCGACTTGTTCTTAACTTGTTGATTTTGTTCTGCTTGGTATGGATTAAAACACCTGTGTAATTAATTTTTTAATAATTAAAATCGAGTTTGACGGGTCGGCGTAGCAGTTTTTTATATTGAAGTTGGGTTTTTTGGAAAAAATCATCCGCGGGATATGCTGCGGGGGGACATTCCCGGTCGCAGACTGGGTTCTACTTGATTTTTGTTGCAGAGCTTTTACAGTGACCGAGCCGGATTGTCTGTCAATGCCAGTCAATTCAGTGAGTAATGCCAGGTAAGGATAGGCCCGTCACCGGATGTGACTGGCCATAAAAGAACAACAAGGACGAGGTTCCACCATGCTGTCGTATTTCCTACGTCGGATGCTTTTGATCATCCCGACGTTTCTCGGTATCACCCTGCTCGTCTTCACCATCACCCGCTTCGTGCCGGGCGGCCCGGTCGAGCGCATGCTGCTGCAGGCGCAGGTCTCGCAAAACGAGTCAGGCCGCTCCAGTGGCAGCAAGGGGGCGCAGGCACTCTCCGACGAACAGATTGAAGAGCTCAAGGCGTTCTACGGCCTCGACAAGCCCATGCTGGTCGCCTACTGGGACTGGTTGCAGAAGCTGGCGGTGCTGGATCTCGGGGAGTCGACCCGTTATTACGAGCCGGTGTGGGATCTCATCAAGGAGAGGTTGCCGGTGACCGCCTTCTTCGGGCTCGCCACCTTTCTGCTCAGTTATGCCGTCTCCATCCCGCTCGGGGTGGCCAAGGCGCTCAGGCACAACAGCCGCTTCGATTCCCTGAGCTCGATGCTCATCTACATGGCCTATGCGCTGCCCGCCTACGTGGTGGGGATCTTCCTCATCACCGTCTTTGCGTTCCATCTGGAGTGGCTGCCCATGGGGGGCTTCCCGGGGGACGAGTTTGACGGGATGGAGAGCAGCTGGGATCAGATCCGCACCATCTTCGCCCACGCCCTGCTGCCGCTCATCGCCTACGCCATCGGGGATTTCGCCATCCTCACCATGACCATGAAGAACAGCCTGATGGAGAACCTGTCGGCGGATTATGTGCGCACCGCCGTGGCCAAGGGGCTGCCGTTTCGCAAGGCGGTGACCGATCACGCCATGCGCAACAGCCTGATCCCCATCGCGAGTCACTTAGGGTCGGTGCTCACCGTCTTCTTCGGGGGCTCCTTCCTCATCGAGACCATCTTCAACATCGACGGCATCGGCCTGCTCGGTTATGAGGCCATTGTCGAGCGGGATTACCCCACCGTCATGGGCATTCTGGCCATCACCTCCATGCTGATGCTGGTGGGCAACATTGTCTCCGACATCTGCGTTGCCCTGGTCGATCCCCGCGTGCGGTTTGGAGAGTGAGCATGAACCTGAATCCGGTAACGCTGAAAAAACTCAAGCGCTTCAAGTCGATAAAGCGCGGCTACTACTCCTTTGTCATCTTTTCGGTCCTGGTGGTCATCTCTCTGCTGGCGGAACTGCTGGTCAACAGCCGGGCCCTGGCGGTGAGTTATCAGGGGGAGCTCTATTTCCCCACCTATGGGGACGTGATCCCGGGCCAGCACTTCGGGCTCGACTACGAGTACGAGACCAACTACCGCCAGCTCAAGAGCCAATTTGCGAAGGAAGATAAGGGGGATTGGGTGTTGCTGCCCCTGGTCCCCTGGAACCCCTATGAGCAGGACTTCAAGGAGGAAGCCTATCCGCCCTATGCCCCGAGCCTGGCGGAGCGCCACTTCCTCGGCACCGACACCAGCGGTCGCGACGTACTGGCACGGCTGGTCTACGGCTTTCGCATCGCCATCGGCTTTGCTTTCATCGCGCTGGTGGCGAGCTATGTCATCGGGGTCAGCATCGGCTGCATGATGGGGTTCCTCGGCGGTCGGTTCGATCTCCTGATGCAACGTTTCATCGAGATCTGGTCCCAGGTGCCCTTCCTCTACGTCATCATGATCCTGGTCTCCCTGGCCAAGCCGAACTTCGGCCTGTTCGTCGGCATCAACGTGCTGTTCGGCTGGATGGGGATCACCTGGTACATGCGCACCCTCACCTACAAGGAGCGGGCGCGGGACTACGTGATGGCGGCGCGGGCCCAGGGGGCGAGCACCCGGCGCATCATCTTCAACCACATTCTGCCCAATACCCTGATGATGATCGTCACCCTGGCCCCGTTTGCCGTGGTGGGCAACATCTCCACCCTGACGGCGCTGGACTACCTGGGCTTTGGCCTGGCGCCGCCGACCCCGAGCTGGGGGGAGCTGCTCTCCCAGGGGATCAACAACCTTGACGCCATCTGGATCGTGAGTTCGGTGGTGGCGGCGGTGAGCCTGGTGCTCATCATGATCTCCTTCATCGGGGAGGCCATCCGGGAGGCGTTCGATCCGCGCAAATTTACCCGTTATCAGTGAGCGGTGGCGCCTTGCCAGGGCACATCGACAGGACCCTTAATGAAGACGCCCCCAGTGCAGGGGCATGACCAGGAAGTCAAACATGAACAATAAAATCAAATGGACAGGTGCTCTCTTTCTGCTGTTGAACGGATCCTGGGTGTGGGCGGCCAGCCTGCCCGCGGATCTGACGTGGGAGACCAACGACACCGACCCTGTGTTCGCCTCTCCCAAGGCGCTGCCCGGCGGCAACCTCAATCTCTTCGTCGACAGCTTCCCGCTGACGTTTCGCACCGTGGGGCCGGATTCCAACGGCTCGTTCCGCTCCTTCATCCTCGACAACCAGATGAGGCTTATCAGCTTCCATCCCAACACGGGCAACCCCATTCCGGCCCTGGCGAATGCCTGGGCCATCGCGCCGGACAGCCAGACCGTCTATTTCAGGCTCGACCCGCGCGCCAAGTGGTCCGACGGCAAGCCGGTCACCGCCGATGACTACACCTTCGGCTACGAGATGATGCGCTCCAAGGACATCAAGGGCCCCTGGTTCAACAACTACTACACCACCGAGGTGGTGGCGGTGGAGAAGATTGACGACCACACCATCCTGGTCAAGGCGGGCAGCCGCAAGGCCAAGCTCGATCTCCTCAACACCACCGAACTGTGGCCCCAGCCCAAGCACTACTACAAGATGGGCCCGAACTGGGTGAAGCAGTACAACTGGGCCGTGGTACCCACCACGGGCCCCTACGTGATGAGCGACGTGAAGAAGGGCAAATCCGTCACCTTCAGCAAGCAGAAGGAGTGGTGGGCAAAAGACGATCGCTACAACCAGCACAGGTTCAACCTCGACACCATCAAGGTGCAGGTGATCCGCGACCACAACATTGCGTTCCGCCACTTCCTCAAGGGGGAGCTGGACACCTTCGAGATGATCCTGCCCAACTGGTGGCATGAGAAAGCGGTCACCCCGGAGTACAAGCAGGGATACGTGCAGAAGGTGATGGCCATGACCGACACCAAGCAGGGGGGGCAGGGGGTTCACCTCAACGTGGCCAATCCCAAGCTGGCGGATCTCAACGTTCGGCTCGGCATCCAGCACGCCTTCAACATCGACAAGATGATAGAGACGGTGCTGCACGGCGATTATGACCGCGCTACCACCTTCGGCTCTGGCTTCGGGGCCTTCACCGACATCGCGCTCCTTGAGCGGGCCTACGACATCGCCAAGGCACGGGAGTACTTCGCCAAGGGCGGTTACGGCAAGCAGGGACCGGACGGCATCCTGCAAAACGACAAGGGAGAGCGGCTCACCCTGGCCCTCACCTACACCAGCCAGGAGCACTCCAAGCGGCTGACCGTGCTCAAGGAAGAGGCCAAGAAGGCGGGCCTGGATCTGGAGCTCAATCTGGTGGATGGCGCCACCGGCTTCAAGGTGATGCTGGAGAAGAAACACGAGGCGGCCTGGCTTGGCTGGGGGGGGGGCGGTCTCTATCCGCAATACTGGGAGTCCTTCCACTCCGACAACGCCAACAAGCCCCAGACCAACAACCTGTTCAACGTGGCTGACAAAGCGCTCGACAGCCTGATCGACGCCTACAACGTCGAGTTCGACATGGACAAGCGGGCCGCGCTTTCCCACCAGATCCAGCAGCGCATCTATGATCTCGCCATCTTCGTGCCCGGCGTCCAGCTCAACTACGTGCGAGCCAGCAGCTGGCGCTATGTGATGCTGCCGGAGGTGCCCGCCACCCGCAACACCCCGGATCTGCTCTACTGGCCCATGGATGGCTACCCCCACAGCAGTGGCGGCCTGCTCTGGATCGATCCCAAGGTGAAGGAGGAGACCCAGAAGGCCAAGGCTGACGGCAAGGCGCTGGCCCCCATCACCCTGATCGACAAGACCTATGCACATCATTGATGTGGCCCAGAAGGGAGCAGCAGTCATGCCCAACACACAGGCCACCGCCCCCGGCACCAGAGATCATGAGGGGCAGCCTCTGTCCCCCATCCTCGAGGTGCGGGATCTCGAGGTGGAGTTCGCCGTCGACGACGGCAAGATCAAGGTGCTCGACGGGGTCAGCTTCCAGGTCGCCCCGGGCAAGACCCTGGGGATAGTCGGCGAGTCCGGCTGCGGCAAGAGCGTCACCTCGCTGGCCATCATGGGGTTGCTGCCAAGGCCCCACGGTCAGGTGGTGGCGGGCTCCATCCGCTTTCAGGGGGAGGAGCTGCTCAATCTGCCGCCGGAGCAGATGTACAAGGTGCGTGGCAACCGTATCTCCATGATCTTTCAGGAGCCTATGACGGCCCTCAACCCGGTGCAGACGGTCGGCGATCAGCTGATGGAGGTGTTTCGCCTCCACCGCCCCGATTACAGCAAGGCCCAGCGCCGTGACGCCGCCATCGCCATGTTGCAGAAGGTGGGGATCCCCGAGCCTGCCCAGCGTTTCGCGGCTTATCCCCACAATCTTTCCGGCGGCATGCGCCAGCGGGTGATGATCGCCATGGCGCTGGCCTGCGAACCGGCCCTGCTCATCTGCGACGAGCCGACCACGGCGCTCGATGTGACCATCCAGGCCCAGATCCTGGATCTGATGAAGGAGCTGCAAGCCCAGACCGGCATGGCCATCATCTTCATCACCCACGATCTCGGGGTGGTGGCGGAGCTGTGCGACGAGGTGGTGGTGATGTATGCCGGGCGTGCGGTGGAGCTGGCCGATATCTATGAACTGTTTGACCACCCGCGCCATCCCTATACTCATGGTCTGATGGCCTCGATCCCGCGTCTGGAAGATGTGCCAAAGAGCCTGCTCAAGACCATCAAGGGTCAGGTGCCCGCCCTGCACGAGATGCCGGCGGGGTGCCGTTTCTCCAACCGCTGCCCCCATGCCACGCCCCTTTGCGTGGAGACCATACCGGTGACCGAGCAGTTGAGCGAACGCCACGGGGTGGCCTGCCACCACTGGAAGGAGGTGAGCCTATGAGCGGCCTGGTGTGGGGACGGGGTGTCGCAGGGCAGCCAGGCGGCGGGAAGGCGACCAGGTCGTCTGCTGCCATGAATCGTCGGGGATGGAAGTCATGACCAGCTTGTTGTCGGTAAGCAATTTAAAGCAGCATTTCAAGATGGGTGGCGGTTTCTTGCGCAAGCAATACACCGTCTACGCGGTGGATGGCATCAGCTTTGATCTCAGGCAGGGGGAGACCCTTGGCCTGGTGGGAGAGTCGGGATGCGGCAAGTCCACCCTGGGGCGTTCGTTGCTCAAGCTGTTCGAGCCGAGCGCCGGCTCCATCACCTTCGAGGGGCGTGACATCACCCACCTCTCGCCCAAGGAGATGCGATCCCTGCGTCAGGAGATGCAGATCGTGTTCCAGGATCCCGCAGAATCCCTCAACAGCCGCCACACGGTGGGGCAGATCCTGGAGGAGCCCTTCATCATCCACGGCAAGGGCAACGCCGAACAGCGCCGGACATGGGTGCAGGAGCTGCTGGAGAAAGTCGGTTTGCCCGGCAGCGCGGTGGATCGCTACCCCCATGAGTTCTCTGGCGGCCAGCGACAGCGCATCGGCATCGCCCGCGCCATCGCCCTCAAGCCCAAGCTGCTGGTGTGTGACGAGGCGGTGTCGGCGCTCGACGTGTCGGTGCAGTCCCAGATCGTGAACCTGCTGCTCAATCTGCAGCGGGAGATGAACCTCGCCATCATCTTCATCGCCCATGACCTGTCGGTGGTCAAGCACATCTCGGACAGGATTGCGGTGATGTATCTGGGCCGGATCGTCGAGCTGGCCGAGGCCCAGGCTCTCTACCTGGCACCGCGCCATCCCTATACCCAGGCCCTCATCTCCGCCATTCCGGTGCCGGATCCGCGGCGGCGCAGCCAGCGCATCCTGCTGACGGGGGATGTGCCGTCCCCCATCTCGCCGCCGAGTGGCTGCCATTTTCACCAGCGCTGCCCCCATGCAACGGATCTGTGCCGCACCCGCTCGCCCGCCCTTGAGGCGTGCGGCGGGCAGGGGCATCAGGTGGCCTGCCATTTCCCCTTGCCCGTGCAGGAGGCGGTGCCGTTGGGAAAGGCGATATGATGCCGGCGCCCGCCGCGTCGCGACCGGCATCGCTGCAAGGTGGCACCGAGGAGGCGCAATAGAGGCGGATACGGGATAAAAAATGGGGCCTGCGGGCCCCATCTTCATGGTTGGAGTTCAGGTTTGGCCGTGGGAATTCTGGCCCGGGCAGGACAGCGCCCCGATGGGGGTGGCTGCTGTGTGGATTGCTGAGTTGTTTTGTAGTTTTATTACGTTGCTAATTTCAACTTCCGGACAGGCGATATCAGGCGCCATAACGGAAGTAGTAATTGCGGGTTGCAGGCGCATAAGTGTCTTTCTCTTCAGCACCTTTCTTGCTGGTTGCACCCTTCAGGTGGAACAGCACTGCCAGATTCTCGAACATATGATGACCTCGTTTCTCTGTGGTTCATGGGTTGTGTGACCTTGGTCACGTTCTGATCCTAGGGGCATATGTGAGCTGGATCAACTTTTTGTGTTGTAAATTTACATAAATCATGGAAAGGGTTTTCAAATGCAGACCTGTTCATGGATACGGTTTCATGCCAGTGCCACGTATGGAGTCGGGGATATGAGAGAGGTGGCCGAGGAGGGAGCACAAAAAAGATGCCCCGCACGGGGCGGGGCATCGGTATGGTCGTGAGCTGGCTTACTTGGCCGGGATATGTTCCAGCACGTGAACCAGCAGTTGCCAGAAACGCTCGACCGCCGGGATGTGTACCTTCTCCCCCGGTGCATGGGCGCCACGGATGGTCGGGCCGAAGGAGACCATGTCCCAGTCCGGGTAGGCGCTCTTGAACAGACCGCACTCGAGGCCTGCGTGGATCACCATGACGTTCGGCATCTCGCCAAACAGGGTCTGGTAGCTGCTTCGCACCAGTGCCATGACCGGTGAGTCAACGTTCGGGGCCCAACCCGGGTAGGCGCCGGTGAACTCGCAGCTGGCGCCGGCCAGGGTGAACAGGGAGCGGGTCATCTGCTCGATGTTCTCGCGACCGGAATCGATGAGGGAGCGGATCAGGCACTGCACATAGACTTCCCCCTCGAGTGTCTTGATGACACCCAGGTTGGTGGAGGTCTCGGTCACGCCCGGGATGGCGTCGCTCATGCGCATCACCCCGTTCGGGCAGGCCATCAGGGCATCCAGCAGGCGGCTTTGCAGGGACTCGCTCATGAGCTGGGCCGGTTTCTCCCGGGCGGTGAGCAGCACGGTGAGGTTGGCCTCGGTGGCGGCCAGCTCGCTCTGATAGATGCCGGCGTAGCGGTCTACCAGAGCCTTGAAGTCAGCCACGCTGGCGGTGGGCACCAGCAGGCTGGCGCGGGCCTCGCGGGGGATGGCGTTGCGCAAGGTGCCGCCACTGAGATCGCCAAGGCGCACCCCCAGCGGTTCGGCGGCCTTGAGCAGACGGACCAGCAGCTTGTTGGCGTTGCCGCGGCCGCGATGGATGTCGACCCCGGAGTGGCCGCCGCGCAGGCCCTTGACCTGCAGCTCGAAACCTTCACCCTCGGTGGCAGCGACCAGCTCCAGGGGGAAGCGGATATTGGCATCGACCCCGCCGGCGCAGCCCATGTAGACCTCGCCATCCTCTTCGGAGTCGGTATTGAGCAGGATCTCGCCCTCCAGCCAGCCCGCTTCCAGACCGAAGGCGCCGGTCATGCCGGTCTCCTCGTCGGTGGTCAGCAGCACTTCCAGCGGGCCGTGCTTGATGGCCTTGTCGGCCAGCACGGCCAGGCAGCCCGCCATGCCCATGCCGTTGTCGGCACCCAGGGTGGTACCACGGGCGGTGACCCATTCGCCATCGATGTAGGCATCGATGGGATCGGTGGTGAAGTCGTGCTGGGTGTCGGCGTTGGCCTGGGGCACCATGTCGATGTGGGCTTGCAGCACCACGGCCTTGCGGTTTTCCATCCCCGGCGTGGCCGGTTTCTTGATGATGATGTTGCCGACGGCATCTTGCTTGACCGATAGGCCTTCTCCCTGGGCCCACGCCACGATCCAGGCGCTCAGCTGGGCTTCGTGCTTGGAGGGGTGGGGGATGGAGCAGATCTGCTCGAAGAATTGCCAAATCAACTTGGGAGACAGAGAACTGAGCTGTGCCACGTCGGGACTCCTTACCAGCATGGAAAATGTCGGGCCCCACTCTGCGGGCCGGGGAAGAGGATAACGATAATACAGTCAATCACGCAAAAATGTGAGCGATCAGCGCAAATGACGCTCTGCTTGTGCTGGGAAAGGGAGCATGGATGGCGAACTTCACTGCCTGCCTTATTCGTGTCAGCACAACATCAGTTATGTGATGTTTGTCACAAAAACATTGTCTTTTTGGCGCCGGGTGGTAAATTAGCCGCCGTGGCCAGCCCACTTGTCAGGATGACAATCAATGCCTCCAGGGAACCGAAGCAAAGCAAGTGCGCCTCCATGGAACCGAGTGTCAGTTCAAGGATGTGAACCCGCATTAAGGTACGTAACTTGTTAAGCAATCAGGAGTTTATGATGTCAGGCAGCAATTCAACCTATTGGTTTGCCCAATCTCTCTATACCCAGGGCTTCAACTACCCGAATCCCTACGCCACCCGCCGTTAAGGCTCGCAGGCGTCACAGGTAACAGCAGCAGGTGTGTGAGGATCCTCTCCTCCTCCTGCTATTTTTTTGCCCGAATGTCATGGAATGTGTGTCAAACGGCTAACCTGTCGGTGTCGCCAGAGCCCTCCGAAAAGGGCGACAGAGCGGGAGATGGCGGACATTTCCTGTTTTTCGCATACGTTTGCCGCTCAATTTATCCATAAAGAGTGCTATCATACCGGCCCAACAGCCGGCCCGAGATCGGGAGTCCACCCGAGATGGCCGCCAGCTACACCCCATCCCTGTTCGCATTGCATCCGTTTTTGCCGCCGAGGCGTCAGCCCCGAGGCCGAAAAAGTGCAAGCAAAATTCGGGAAACGGGGTGCCAGAATTGACCTGAACCCGTCTCTTTGCCGGGTTCTCGCCTCATAAGTGATTGCTTTATAACTCGTTGAGATCGATAGCATGCCAAAAAAGTTCTATGTATCGTGGGATAACCTGCAACGCGAAGCGCGCCGTCTGGCCCGTCGTCAACTGCCTGTCAGCCAGTGGAAAGGGATCATCGCCGTCAGCCGCGGTGGTCTGGTGCCTGCGGCCCTGATGGCCCGCGAACTTGGCATTCGCAATGTCGAAACCCTCTGCATCTCCAGCTATGACCACGACAACCAGCGCGAGCTGGTGGTGGTGAAGGCCGCCACCACCGCAGGTGACGGCGAAGGCTGGCTGGTGGTGGACGATCTGGTGGACACCGGCGGCACCGCCAAGGCGATCCGCGAGCTCTACCCCAGAGCCAAGTTCATCACCATCTTCGCCAAGCCCATGGGCGAACCCCTGGTGGATGACTTCGAAGTCGCCATTCCGCAGGACACCTGGATTGAACAGCCCTGGGACATGGCGCTGGAGTTCGCCAAGCCGATCTGCGACGAAGCGTAATCGCCCCACCGGTCGCGACCAGTGACTCCCCGGCATTCGGGAGCGGACTGATCCGTCGTGATGCAAGGTTGACCACATTGAGCCCCTTTTGGGGCTCAATGCGTTTCTGGTGTGGCTGCTCGATGTGAAAAGTGGTTAAGATGGGACATTGTTTGAGACAGAAGAGCCACCATTTTGGAACCAAACGACGATACCAATCTGACGGAAAAGCTGTTTACCCGGGTCAAAAAGGTATTGGAAACTTCCGAAGTCTCCAACTCGAGCCCCGTCGACGAGCAAGACAGCGCACTGTCTGACAGCTTCATCGATGGCGCCCTGTCGCCCCGCTGGTATCGCCTGCTGCGCAGACCGACCTGGGCCTGGCAGGGGGCCGATCCCGTCGAGGTGGAGCAGACCCTGGCGCACATCGCCATGGGGCAGGGGGAGCGCAGTCACGAACGCTATCTGGACACCATCAAGGGCTATGTGCCCGGCAACTGGGTCTATGAGTGGAGTCAGCTCGCCGGCCGTTATTTCAATACGGGGCGGACGCTGCTGGGGGAAGGGGATCGCGCCGCGGCGCTGAAGAGCCTGCTCAAGGCAGTGCGCTACTACTCCATCGCAAGCTACCCCCACCTCAAGCACGACGAGCTGGCGGATCAGGCCCAGTTGCTCGGCAACATGGCCTATCGCGAGGCCGGACGCCTGTTCAAGGTGCCCCTCAAGGAGCTGCAGGTCCCGTTTCGGGGCAAGACCATCCAGGGCTACCTGCATCTGCCCACCACCGAGAAACCTGTGCCCCTGGTCATCGTCAGCGGTGGCATCGATTCGCTTCAGGTGGACTTCCTCAACTTCTATTTCAAGTGTCTCGAGCCCCACGGCATCGGGATGCTCTCCCTGGACATGCCGGGCACCGGCTATGCCGAACACTGGCCCCTGGTGCAGGACACCAGCCGCCTGCACCAGGCGGTGCTCAACTACCTCTCGGAGGTAGCCTGGGTCGATCACCAGCGCATCGCCATGGTGGGGTTCCGCCTCGCCGGCAATGTGGCGGCCCGTCTCGCCTTCGTCGAGCCGTTCAAGCTTAGGACCGTGGTCTGCATCGGCGCCGGCATCAACCAGGTGTTCACCAATCAGGAGATGTTCGCCCGCTGCCCGCGCATGATGCGCGACGGGCTGGCGAACCGGCTGGGGGCGGACGCGGCCCAGTGGGATCTGCTGCGCACCAAGTGCCAGGTCTTCTCCCTCAAGACCCAGGGATTGCTGGGGAGTCGCACTTCCGTGCCGATATTGAGTATCGGGCACAAGAAAGATTTTATTTGTCCCGAGCAGGATGTCCGGGCATTGGCCGCTGCGAGTCGCAACGGCAAGGCGGTGGTGTTTGACAAGCAGCCACTGCTCGAGGTCTATGACGAGGCACTGAAAGAGACGGTAGATTGGCTCAAAAAGCACTTATGTACATGATATAAAACTAAAAATGTAACATCACCATGTGATGGTATGGCTTGTTCAACAGGGAGGTTAGCATGTCAGAAAGAGTGACTTACAAGCGATTGCTGCGGCAGTTCGCGGCCATTGGCCCCTATTTGCGTGAAGACCTGTGCGAGGAGGGCCGCTACCGCTTTGACTGCCTGTCCGTCTGCGTCAGCGCCAAGCCTGCCCCGGACAAGCGGGAGTTCTGGGGCTGGTGGCTGGTGCTGGAGCAGGCGGATCACAGCTTCAGCTACCACTATCAGACGGGGTTCTACAACGCGGACGGGGAGTGGATCGACAAGGCACTGCCCAAGAAGCATCAGGCGGAAGTGGAACGCACCCTGCAACATTTCTACAAGCTCATCAGCGGCAAGTTGACCCAGCTGGAGTGCACCCTCTCCCCCGCGAAGCAGGTGACCGCCCAACTGAGCGTGACGGCAGCCTGATCCCCAAGCCCCGCATCTTCCCGGTGCGGGGTACCCCGATGCTTTGCCACCGAGCCCGCAACTGCCTGGCGAGGCTTAATTGCCTTGCAGGGCAGGGGGGCCGTGGGTATAAAGGGATTCCTTACTTTTCTAACCCTTCGTTCCCATGGAAAACAGAACCATAGTCGTCAAACTGGGCACCAGCGTGCTCACCGGGGGATCTGCCCGCCTCAACCGTGCCCACATGGTCGAGCTGGTCAGACAATGTGCCGCCTTGCATCGACACGGGCACCGTGTCGTGCTGGTCACGTCGGGGGCCATCGCCGCCGGTCGTGAGCATCTGGGCCACCCTCCGCTGGCGCCTACCCTGCCGAACAAACAGATGCTGGCGGCGGTGGGTCAGACCCAGCTCATCCGGGTATGGCAGGACCTGTTCAACCTCTACGGGCTGCACATCGGCCAGATGCTGCTGACCCGCGCCGACCTGGAAGACAGGGAGCGCTACCTCAATGCCCGCGACACCCTGCGCACCCTGCTCGATCACCGCATCATCCCCGTCATCAACGAGAACGACGCCGTGGCCACCGCCGAGATCAAGGTGGGGGACAACGACAACCTCTCCGCCCGTGCGGCCATCCTGGCGGATGCGGACTTGCTGGTCCTGCTCACGGATCAGAAGGGGCTCTTCACCGCCGACCCGCGCACCAACCCGGATGCCCAGCTCATCGAAGAGGTGCAGACCATAGATGACACCCTGCGCTCCCTTGCCGGTGACAGCGTGAGCGGTCTTGGCACCGGTGGCATGGCCACCAAGCTGCAGGCGGCCGACGTGGCGCGCCGCGCCGGGGTGGACGTGGTGATCGCCACCGGCCAGATCCCGGAAGTGATCGGCCGACTCGCCGCCGGGGAGCGGGTGGGGACCCTGTTCCCGGCCCTGGCATCCCCCCTGGAAGGGCGCAAGAGCTGGATCCTGGCAGGGCCCCCTCCTCACGGCGAAGTGCAGGTGGATCAGGGGGCCGTGGCCGCCATGCAGGAGAAGGGCTCCAGCCTGCTGCCCAAGGGCATCGTCGCGGTGAAGGGAGATTTCGTGCGTGGCGACGTGGTGCGTATCCTGGATCCCAAGGGGAGCGAGCTGGCTCGCGGTATCTGCCGTTACGACCATCTGGAGCTGGATCGGCTGCGCGGTGTCCACTCGGATCAGATTGAACAGGTATTGGGTTACGGCTATGGGGCCGTGGCCATCCACCGTGATGATATGGTGCTGCTCTGAACAGGGCGGCACCGCATGAACAAAAGGGAACTGTGATGAGTCTGGAGAAAATGGGGCAGGCGGCCCGTGAAGCCGCCTATCAACTGGCCACCGTCAGCACGGCACAGAAGAACCGGGCGCTGGCGGCCATCGCCGATGAACTGGAAGCACGCAGTGCCCAGATCCTGGCGGCCAACGAGAAAGACATCGCCGCCGGGCGCGAGGCGGGGCTCACGGAAGCCATGCTGGATCGCCTGCTGCTCAACCCGGCGCGCCTTGCCGGCATAGTGGCGGATGTGCGCAAGGTGATCACCCTGGACGATCCGGTCGGGGCCGAAATCGACAGCCGGGTGCTGGAGAATGGCCTGCGCCTCTCCCGTCGCCGGGTGCCCATCGGGGTCATCGGCGTCATCTACGAGGCGCGCCCCAACGTCACCATCGACATCGCCAGCCTCTGCCTCAAGACCGGCAACGCCAGCATTCTGCGCGGTGGTCGCGAGACCTTCCACTCCAACCTGGAGCTGGTGCGGGTGATCCAGCATGCCCTGGCGGCGTCCGGCCTGCCCGAGGCGGCGGTGCAGTACATCGACAACCCGGACAGGGCGCTGGTGGCCGAGTTGCTGCGCCTCGACCGCTACGTGGACATGATCATCCCCCGCGGCGGCGCGGGTCTTCACAAGATGTGCAAGGAGAACAGCTCCATCCCCGTCATCATCGGCGGGTTTGGTATCAGTCATATCTTCGTGGACGAGAGCGCCGATCTGGCGCGTTCCCTGGCGGTCATCGAGAACGCCAAGGTGCAGCGCCCCTCCGCCTGCAACGCCCTCGATACCCTGCTGATACACGAGAAGGTGGCGGCCACCCTGCTGCCGCAACTGGTGGCTCTGATGAACGAGCGCAAGGTGACCCTGGTGGGCGCGCCCAACGCCATGGCGCTGCTGGCTGGCAGCGACAACCTGTGCGACGCGGGGCCGGAAGATTTCGACACCGAGTGGCTGGGGCTGACTCTGGGGGTCAAGGTGGTGGCGGACGTCAACGAGGCGCTGGCCCATATGCGCGAGCACAACGCCGGCCACTCCGATGCCATCCTGACCAACTCCCTCGCCAATGCCGAGCGTTTCGTCAACGGGGCCGGTTCGGCGGCGGTCTATGTCAACGCCTCCACCCGCTTCACCGACGGCGGCCAGTTTGGCCTCGGGGCCGAGGTGGCGGTCTCGACCCAGATGCTTCACGCCCGTGGCCCCATGGGGCTGACCGAACTCACCAGCTACAAGTGGGTGGGGCAGGCGGATTATCTCAGCCGTGCCTGATCCAGGCACGCTCAGCAAGCAGGACAATGCCGACTCAGGTCGGCATTTTTGTGCTTTTTTATTGCTCGCAATCAATGGCTTGCATATAACTATCCAGCAGGATGCGGTGTCACCCGGGGCATCAGGCCAGCGACAGCAAGGGGAGCAACTTCAAGGATGAAGGGACAGGATAGGAGTGCGTGGTGGGGCAGCCTCTGGCTGAGCCTGCCACTGCTGCTGGGGGCGCTCTGTTTCAGCGGCGCCAGCCACGCCAGCTGGGACCAGGATCTCTATCGTCAGCTCGGGCTGGCCGGCAAGCTCGACAGCCGCGTGTTTCGCAAGGCCCTGGACGGTTACCAGAGCGTGCGCCACAAGCGAAAACCCATTCTCACCATCATCGACTACAGCAAGCCCTCGACCATGCGCCGGCTGTTCGTCATCGACGTCAAGCGCCACAAGCTGCTCTACCACACCTGGGTCAGCCACGGCCGCAATTCGGGGGAGCTGGCCGCCCGCCAGTTCTCCAATCAGATGAATTCCCGGCAAAGTTCCCTGGGGGTCTACCGCACCGCCGAGACCTATCAGGGCAAGCACGGTTACTCCCTGCGTCTCGATGGCCTCAGTCCCGGCAAGAACAGCAATGCCCGCAAGCGCGCCATCGTGGTGCACGGGGCGGATTATGCCAGCCCCAGGCATCTGCAGAAGTTTGACAAGCTGGGGCGTAGCTGGGGATGCCCGGCCCTGCCAAGGGAGCAGTCCAGGGCCATTATCGACACCATCAAGGGAGGGAGCGTCATCTATGCCCATGGCTGAGACCCTGTCCGCGAACCAGGACTGGTGGGCGGCGCTCTACCTGGGCGACGACCTCTCGTGATCCCTCGTGCACCGGTTCTGAGATGAGCATCCCATGGCAATCAATAGCAAAAAGGCCAGCATATGCTGGCCTTGGCGCATCAGACGGGGATTATTTGCGGACCACCAGCACAGGGCAGGGAGCGTGGCGCACCACGGATTCTGCCACGCTGCCCACCAGCAGGTGGGTGATGCCGGAGCGGCCATGGCTGCCCATGACCACGAGATCCACCTTGTCTTCCTTCGCCTGGAGGACGATTTCATCGGCGGCGCGGCCAAAACGGACCTCGAACTTGGCCGGAATCGGCAGGCAGGCGACCAGTTCCTTGAGCTGACTCTTGGCCTGGCGTTCCATCTCGTGGGTGATCTCGATGGCCGTCATGTGCAGGATCTTGTAGCTGTCGAAGCCGTGTAGCTGATCCACCACGTGGACCAGTTTGAGCTCGGCCTGGTGGGTGTTGGCCATGAAGACGGCGTAGTCGAGTACCGCTCTGGACATCTCGGAGAAATCGACGGGGCAGAGCAGGGATTTGATGGTTGGCATGAGAATCTCCCCTCAAGTTGGGCTACTAATGAATCTTGTTTGCCATGATACGCTGTGGGGCGACAATAACCCTCGACCCGCTCGCAAAATGGGGAAAATGTCGGCCGGGACTCTGTTTTTCTATGCTATCTGTATGCCTGAACGGGCCGTCCGGCGGTGAGCATCTGCCGAGTGCCATATCACTGAGGATATTCATGGTTCGTCTTTTTCTGTTCTGTTGCCTGCTGATCACCTCGTTCGTGCGGGCAGACACCATACACGTCTATTGCGACGACTGGCCCGGCTTCTGTCACCGGGACGGCAAGGGGGTCTATCTGGATGTGGTTCGAGCCATCTATGAACCCCTGGGGCACGAGGTGAAGCTTCACATGGTGCCTTACAAACGGGCACTGGCGGTGGTGTCGCAAAAGGAGGGGGACATGGCGATGGGGGTCTATCGGGGAGAAGTGCCCGGGGTCCATCAGCCCGACTACCCCGACTCGGCGGACTACGTGAGCGTGGTGATGCAAAAGCGCTGGCTGCCGCACTGGGCAGGGGAGCACAGCCTCAAGGAGCAGGAGGTGCTCTGGCTGAGGGGGTGGGCCTTTGACAAGTTCATCCCGGAGCCGATGCGCTGGTTCGAGATAGACAGCCACGAGATGGCGCTGCAATTGCTGCTCAAGGGGCGTTACCGCTACTACCTGACCGACGGCGCCCTCTACCCCGAAGGCTCCCTTCCCCCCGAGCTGGTACAGGTATTCCTGCGCTGGATTCCGACCTACCCCATCTTCGCCGATACCCCGAAGGGCAGGCAGTTGCACGGGCTCTGGGATCCCGGCATGCGCACACTGATAAGGCAGGGCAAGCTGGCGGAGATCTATCGGCAGAACAAGCTGTACGACTACTACCAGGACTTTCTCAGGGAACAGGTGGTGCGGGCGAACAAGCCACAGCCCTAGCTGTCGGGCCTGATGCCGTCATCGGGCCCCTCTTGTCCTGCCTCAGCCTTTGGCTCTGAGCGTCTTGGCCAACCGGTCATAGAGGATGACGTTGACCGAGGCGGCCAGGTTCATGCAACCCTGAGTCGGCACATAGATGACCTCCTTCACCGCCGCGAAGCGGGCGGGTTCCAGGGTGCCATCCTCCGGGCCGAAGATGTAGAAGGCTCTCTCGGGGTGCACGTAATCCGGCAGGGGCGTGGCCCCCTCGATCAAATCCACCAGCACAGGGGTGCAGCCCTCGGGCACGAAGTCCAGCAGCTCCTCGACCCCGAGCAGGGGGATCTTCTCCACCATCTGCTTGGTGTCGGTGACAAAACGCCTCGCCAGCTCGAAGCGCTGCCCCGTGTAGTAGACTTCGTCCGCCCCGTAGCAGCCGGCGGCCCGCATCACGGCACCCACGTTCTCCGGGGATTTGGGATTGACCAGCCCGATGGCGCAATAGTCCCCTCTCTCCCGGGCATCTGCCCGGTGCTGCCAGGCAGCGCCTTCATCTGACACTTTCATCTCTCTCTCCTGTGTGGCGGCGCATTATACCCCCGGTGGGCCCCTTGCCCAGTGTGCGGGGCGGATTCCCGCAAGGCGGGCCCAACAAGGGGGCGGCTGCACCGTGGCGGCGCAGCCCGACCCCCTGATGCGCAATGGCGGCGCCCCTTGCATCCTGGCGCGGGGTTTGCAGTCACTTCCCCATACAAGACGATGAGGCATCCGGACAAAGGCGTCCGTCCCCGCAGGGGGGCGGACGCTTTTTTTTATGGGCCCCTCGTCAGACACATGACAAGGAGCAAGGGAATGAAGACCACCTGTGCCTATTGCGGAGTGGGGTGCGGCATCCGGCTGAGCCGGGAGGGAGACAACTGGCAGTTGCAGGGGGATGAGCAGCATCCGGCCAACGGCGGCGCCCTGTGCGTCAAGGGGGCCAGCCTGCTGGAGAGCCTGGCCTTTCCCGATCGCCTGCTCTATCCGCGCTGGATAGGGCAGCGCATCGGCTGGGAGGAGGCCCTGGACACCCTGGCGGAGCGCTTTGCCGCCATCCTGGCCGAGTCCGGGCCGGATGCCATCGGCATCTATCTGTCGGGCCAGCTCACCACCGAGGATTACTACGTCGCCAACAAGCTGATGAAGGGGTACCTCGGCAGTGCCAACGTGGACACCAACTCCCGGCTCTGCATGTCGTCGGCGGTGGTGGCCCACCAGCGCGCCTTCGGGGAGGATCTGGTGCCCGCCTGTTACGAGGATCTGGAGCTCGCCGATCTGGTGGTGCTCACCGGTGCCAACACCGCCTGGACCCATCCCGTGCTGTTTCGCCGCCTGCAGCAGGCCAGGGCGCGGCGCCCCGAGCTCAGGCTGGTGGTGCTGGATCCCCGCCGCACCATGACGGCGGAGCAGGGGGATCTGCATCTGGCGCTCAAACCCGGCAGCGACGTGACGCTCTGGAACGGCCTGTGCCGCTACCTGCTCGATGTCGATGGCTGGGACAAGGCCTATGTGGCGCAGCACGTGAGCGGTTTCGAGGAACTTGCGGGCGCGCTGGACGACCCCGCCTGGCAGCTGGACGAGGTGGCCCGCAGCTGCGGCCTCTCCCGCAGCGATCTGCTCGGTTTCTACCAGATCTTTGCCCGTACCCCCAAGACCGTCACCCTGTTCTGCCAGGGGATCAACCAGTCCAACCAGGGGGTGGACAAGGCCAACGCCATCATCAACGCCCACCTGATGTGCGGTCGCATCGGCAAGCCGGGGGCGGCTCCCTTCTCCATGACGGGGCAACCCAACGCCATGGGAGGGCGCGAGGTGGGGGGGCTCGCGACCCAGCTCGCCGCCCACATGGGCTTTGGCGAGGCCGAGTGCGATCGGGTACAGCGCTTCTGGGGAAGCCCGACCATGGTGCGCGGGCCGGGGCACAAGGCCGTCGAGCTGTTCGAGGCGGTGCACCGGGGGGAGATCCGCGCGCTCTGGGTGCTCGGCACCAACCCGGCGGTCTCCCTGCCGGACGGCAACCGGGTGCGCGAGGCCCTGAGCCGCTGCGAGCTGCTGGTGGTCTCCGAGGTGACGGCCAACACCGACACGGCGCGCCTCGCCCACCTGCTGTTGCCTGCCGCCGCCTGGGGGGAGAAGAGCGGCACCGTCACCAACTCCGAGCGCACCATCAGCCGCCAGCGCGCCTTCCTGCCCCTGCCGGGGGAGGCCAGGCCCGACTGGTGGGCCCTGACCCGGTTCGCCCGTCGGCTCGGCTTTGGCGAGGGGTTCGCCTATGAGCACGAGCACGAGATCTTCTGCGAGCATGCCGCCCTCTCCGGCTTTGAGAACGACGGATCCCGCCAGTTCGACATCTCCGGGCTGGCGGGTCTCACCCGTGCCGAATTCGAGGCCCTTTCTCCCCTGCGCTGGCCCGTCAACGCCGACTGGCCCCGTGGGCGGGATCGCCTGTTCGAGGATGGGCGCTTTGCCACCCCGGATGGCCGGGCCCGCCTGCTGCCCCTGGCCCAGCGCTTCCCCGAGCAGCCAGAAACGCCCCCGCTTGCAGGGGCTGTCTCCCTGCTCCTCAACAGTGGCCGCCTGCGGGATCAGTGGCACACCATGACCCGCACCGGCCACGTGCCCCGGTTGCAGGAGGCCGAGCCCTGGCCCAGGGTGCGAATGGGGGCCGCCAGCCTGCTGGCGCTTGGCGTGAAGGAGGGGGATCTGGTGCGCCTTTGCAACGGGCTCGGGGAGGCGCTGCTGCTGGTGGGGCTGGATGAGGGGCTCAGGGAGGGGGAGGCCTTCCTGCCCATGCACTGGACCGACAGCCAGTGCAGCCTGGGGGCGGTCAACCGCCTCATCGCCCCCGTGGTGGATCCCCTTTCCGGCCAGCCGATGTTCAAACAGGGGCTGGTGCAGGCCAGGGCGCAGCTCACCCGCTGGCAAGGGATCTGGTGTGGCCGTGGTGAGTGGCGCGAGCCGGTGGACTGGTGGGCCAGGCGTCCCCTGCCCGAGGGGAACTGCACCCTGCTGGCCTCCTGGTCAGAGAGCACAGAGCGCCTGTGGCAACGGCTGGGGGCCGAGGGGCACTGGCTCAAGCTGCCCATGAAGGAGGGGTGGCTGGCCGTGGCCCTGGCCGGAGATCGTATCGAGGGGATCCTGCTGGTGGGGGGGCGGCGCCCGGACATCAAGGTCGACCTGCTGGCCAGTCTGCTCGGCACGCCGCTCCAGGCGGGGGCCCTGAGCCAGACCCTGAGCCAGGCCCTGGCCGGGGAGAGCCGGCTGGTCTGCTCCTGCCTGCGGGTCTCGGAGCAGCGCATCGTCGATGCCATCACCCGGCAGGGGGTGAGCGAGTTGGCGGGGCTGCAGGCCCTGCTCGGCTGTGGCAGCAACTGCGGCACCTGTCTGCCCGAAATCGACAAGCTGTTGATCAAACATGTTTTCCTGGCATCCGCTTAGTGCGGTGCCAGGACACAAGGAGCCTGAGATGAGCCAAATCAGTCTGGTGGGAGCGGGCCCCGGGCCCCTCGAATTGTTGACCCTGCGCGCCCTGCACCGTCTGGAGGCGGCAGAGGTCGTGGTCTATGACCGCCTGGTGGGGAGCGAGATCCTGGCCCGCATTCCCCACGGGGCGGCCCGCTTCGACGTGGGCAAGCGCTGCGGTGAGCCGAGCCCGACCCAGGAGGAGATCAACGCCCTGCTGCTGGCCCTGGCCCGCACGGGCAAGCGGGTAGTGCGCCTCAAGGGAGGGGATCCCCTGGTGTTCGGGCGCGGCGGCGAGGAGGCGCTGCACCTGGCCCGGCACGGCATCGAGGCCGAGCTGGTGCCGGGGATCACGGCGGCCCTGGGGTGCGCCGCCAGCAGCTTCATTCCCCTGACTCACAGGGGGCTGGCCCGCTCCCTGACCCTGGTGACGGGGCACCTGATGGACGAGCGCGACTATCAGGGCTGGCACGGGCTGACCCGGGCGGGCCACACCCTGGTGTTCTACATGGGGCTGGAGCGGGCGGCCCGCATTCGGGAAGGGATGTTGAGGGCGGGGGCTCCGGGCGCGCTGCCGGTGGCCCTGGTGGTGGCTGGCTGCAGCCCCCGCCAGCAGGTGCACGAGGCCACGCTCGATGGCCTGGAGCAGGCCGCCCGTGCCCTGCTGGGCCAGAGCCCGGTGCTGATCATCATGGGGGAGGTGGTGCGGCTGCGCGCCGAGCTGCAGGGGCTGCTGACGGAGGCCCTGGAACGGGTCGCCTGAGGGGCGATTTTCCCTCTACCCCCACTACCTCCTGATAGATAAAAAGGAGGTAGATTCAAAGAGTTGGCCTTCATGTTGCGGCATTTTCGCCAGACAGAACGCGATCGTCGCCGGCAAGGAGCGCCATGACCACTTTTTCCACCCGGGGCCAGGACGGCCCCGCTTCCCGGCTGTTGATCCACGCCGATGACCCGGGCCAGGCGAACCGCCTGGCCCTACTGGTCAGTCACTACGGCCATCAGCCCGGGATCCTCGATACCCGCCAGTTGCTGACTCCGACGCAGAGGGGGGATGCCCTGCTCGTCAGTTGCCGCCAGTTCAGCGCCGAGGTACGCCTTGGCCTCTCCCTTTGGCCCGACATGCCGCGGCTCTTGTTCTGCGAGCGGCTGGGGGGCGATACCCAGCTCGCCCTGTTGCAGCAGGGGGTGTTGCTGGTGCCCCACCCTTGCGGCGAGCGTGAGCCGGTGGAGCAGTGGCTGCGTCTGGCCCGCAGTCAGCTCGCCATGGTGCAGGCCCTGATGCAGACCGAGAGCGAGCTGCGCCAGAAGCTGGAGGATAGGCGGCTCATCGAGCAGGCCAAGGGACGCCTGATGCGCCATCAGGGGCTGGACGAGGACGAGGCCTATCGCCTGATGCGCAGCACCGCCATGAGCCGTCACCTGAGCCTGGGGGAGCTGGCGCGGCAACTGCTGCAGGCTTTGCCCGCCTGAGCGCCCCCGTGGCCAACCGTTTTGGTGCAACTGCGCCTAATTGAGGCAAATTTGAGGGAGGATCAGGGCACCACAGACCGCAAAGGGCCGCCTGATGCACCCTGGACGAGCTGGCACGGAAAGTGAATAACAAAAACACGATAGCAATGAAGTAACGATGCGCAGTGAGGGGCCGGTCAGGTCACTCACCCGCAACAGGGCAAAGAAGCCCCGCCGATCCCGGATCGGCGGGGCTTTTTTTTGGTCGCGACGCACCTTGGGTCGCAGCGCTGCAACGAGGTGGCACTGCGATTCCAGGCAGCCTGGCGCCATGGCCCTGACCCGGAACCGAGGGAGGAGATGCAATGAACAGACGACAAGGATGTGCGGGGTTGCTGCTGGCGGCGCTGTCGCTGCCGGTGCTGGCACTGGGAGCCCCGGAGCAGGAGGAGCTCAGGCTCGGCTTCATCAAGCTGACCGACATGGCGCCGCTGGCGGTGGCCTACGAGCAGGGCTATTTCGAGGATGAGGGACTCTACGTCACCCTCGAAGCCCAGGCGAACTGGAAGATCCTGCTGGATCGGGTGATAGACGGCGAGCTGGACGGTGCCCAGATGCTGGCGGGCCAGCCCCTGGCGGCCCACATCGGCATCGGCACCCAGGCCGAGCTGGTGACGGCGTTTGCCATGGATCTCAACGGCAACGCCATCACTGTGGCCAACAGCGTCTGGGCCGCCATAGCGCCCCAGTTGCCCAGGCCGCAGGCGGGCCAGGTGCCGCCCCCGGTGAGCGCCGCCGCCCTCAAGCCCGTGGTGGCGGAGTATCGCCAGGGGGGCAAGCCCTTCAACATGGGGATGGTCTTCCCCGTCTCCCCCCACAACTACGAGCTGAGGTACTGGCTGGCGGCAGGTGGCCTGCACCCCGGTTTCTATGCGCCCCGGCTCGGCGACAACTCGGGCCAGCGCCAGGCGGACGTGCTGCTGTCGGTGACGCCGCCCCCCCAGATGCCCGCCACCCTGGAGGCGGGGACCATCGCCGGCTACAGCGTGGGGGAGCCCTGGAACCAGCAAGCGGTCGCCAGGGGCATAGGGGTGCCCGTCATCACGGATAACGAGATCTGGCGCAACAACCCGGAGAAGGTGTTCGGCGTCACCCGGCAGTGGGCCGAACGTCACCCCAACACCCATGTGCGGCTGGTGAAGGCGCTGCTGCGGGCGGCCTGGTGGCTGGATGCAGACGACAACGGCAACCGGCGCGCGGCGGCCAAGCTGCTGGCCAAACCCGAGTACGTGGGGGCGGACGAGCAGGTGATCGCCAGCTCCATGACGGGCACCTTCGAGTACGCCAGGGGGGACAAGCGCCAGGTGCCGGATTTCAACGTCTTCTTCCGCCACCACGCCACCTATCCCTACTACTCCGACGCCATCTGGTACCTGACCCAGATGCGGCGCTGGGGCCAGATCCCCGAGGCCAGGCCGGATGCCTGGTTCGAGGAGGTGGCCAAGGCCGTCTATCAACCGGATGTCTATCGCCAGGCCGCCGAGGCCCTCATCGCCGAGGGCAAGCTCAAGGCCAGTGACTTCCCCCACTTTGCCAGCGAGCAGGGCTATCGCGGCCCCCAGGATGGCTTCATCGACGGCCTCATCTATGACGGCCGCCACCCCAACGCCTACCTGCAACAGTTCGCCATCGGCCTCAAGGGCGATGAGCGGGTGCAATGAGCAAGGAGATCCCGATGAAACGACACGCATGGCCCCTCATCCATTTAAAAGCCATCAACTGGAAAATCATGGTGCAGCCCCTGCTCGGCGTGCTGCTCTTCCTCGGCCTCTGGCAGTGGGGGGCGAGCCAGGTGCAGACCAGTCTGGGCACCCTGCCGGGGCCGCTCGCCACCGCCAGCCAGCTCTGGTCCCTCGGGCAGGAGCATCTGCAGGAGCGGGAGAAGGCGGCGGCCTTCCTCGAACGCCAGCAGGTGCGCAACGCCGAGCGACTGGCGGCGGATCCGGCGGCCGAGGTGAAGCTGCGTCCCTACACAGGACGTCCCACCTTCTTCGATCAGATAGCCACCAGCCTGCTCACCGTGCTGTGCGGCTTCGCGCTGGCGACCCTGATCGCCATTCCGTGCGGGGTGCTGCTCGGCATGAATCAGGGGCTCTATCGCGCCGCCAACCCGGTGATCCAGCTGCTCAAGCCGGTGTCGCCGCTGGCCTGGCTGCCCCTCATCACGCTAGTGGTGAGCGCTCTGTATGCAAACCCCACCCCCTGGCTTGCCAAGTCCTTCCTCACCTCGGCCCTGACGGTGACCCTCTGCTCCCTCTGGCCGACCCTGATCAACACGGCGGTCGGCGTGGCGGGGCTGGATGGGGATCTGCACAACGTCAGCCGGGTGCTGCGCCTCTCCTTTGTGACCCACGTGCGGCGCATCGTGCTGCCAGGGGCCCTGCCCATGATCTTCACCGGACTGCGGCTCTCCCTTGGGGTGGCCTGGATGGTGCTGATCGCGGCGGAGATGCTGGCCCAGAACCCGGGGCTCGGCAAGTTCGTGTGGGACGAGTTCCAGAGCGGCGGCTCTGCGTCTCTGGCCCGCATCATGGTGGCGGTGATCACCATAGGCCTCATCGGCTGCGCCCTGGACAGGGGCATGCTGGCCCTGCAGCAGTGGTTGTCCTGGGACAAGCGTCAGGTGCTGCGTTAATCACATTCCTATTCAGGCAGGAGAAGAGCCAATGAAGAGTTATCTGGAGATAAGCGACGTCGGCATCTCGTTCGAGACGGAGCAGGGCAGCTTCGAGGCCTTGAGCCGGGTCAACCTGCGCATCGAGAAGGGGGAGTTCGTCTCCCTCATTGGTCACTCGGGCTGCGGCAAGAGCACCGTCCTCAACCTGGTGGCCGGGCTGCTGGAGCCGACCCTGGGGGGCATCATTCTCGATGGTCGCGAGGTGGCGGGCCCGGGGCCCGAGCGGGCCATGGTGTTCCAGAACCACGCCCTGCTGCCCTGGCTCAGCGTCCAGCAGAACGTGGCGCTGGCGGTGGCCCAGGTGGAGTCTGACAAGCGGGCGGTGGCGGAGCGGGTGGACTACTACCTCTCCCTGGTGCAGATGGATCACGCCAGCCAGAAGATGCCCCACGAGCTGTCGGGGGGGATGAAGCAGCGGGTCGGCATTGCCCGCGCCCTCTCGCTCTCCCCCAAGGTGCTGCTGATGGACGAGCCGTTCGGCGCCCTCGATGCCCTGACCCGGGCCCATCTGCAGGACGCGCTGATGGCGATCCAGGCGGAGCTTGGCAACACCGTCATCATGATCACCCACGACGTGGACGAGGCGGTGCTGCTCTCCGATCGCATCGTCATGATGACCAATGGCCCCAGCGCCACCGTCGGGGAGATCCTGACCGTGGACCTGCCAAGGCCCAGAGACAGGGTCGCCCTGGCGGACGATCCCCACTACCACAAGCTGCGCCAGCAGGTGCTGCGCTTCCTCTACGAGAAGCAGCGCAAGGTGACCCCCCTCAAGGCAGCCGGGCAGGTGCGCAGCAAGCTGCGCGCCTGAGCCCGCCGGATTCAAGGAAGAGAGACATGACTGACAAAGAGCAACAGTGGGTGGCAGGGGGCGGCATGGACCTGCTCGGTCGCCAGAACAGTGGTTCCGCCGAACAGACCGCAAAGCAACGGCTGCTGGTGGTGGGCAACGGCATGGTGGGCCATCACTTCGTCGAACAGCTGGTGGCGGCGGGCGGCCTCGAGCGGTTCGACGTGACGGTGTTTGGCGCCGAGCCTGACGCCGCCTACGACAGGGTGCACCTCTCCGAGGTATTCGGCGGCAAGGCGCCCCAGGCCCTGCGCATGGCGGATCCCGCCTGGTATGAGGAGAGCGGCATTGCGCTGCGGCTGGGGGCCGAGGTGGAGGTGCTCGACCGGGCCACCCGCACCCTGACGCTGGCCAACGGCGAGCAGTTCCCTTACGACCGTCTGGTGCTGGCGACCGGCTCGGTCCCCTTCGTGCCCCCCATCCCCGGCCATCAGCGGGAAGGCTGCTTCGTCTATCGCACCCTGGGAGATCTTGCCGCCATCCGCGATGCCTGCGCCCAGGCCCGCAGCGGCGTGGTCATCGGCGGCGGCCTGCTCGGGCTGGAGGCGGCCAACGCCCTGCGCCTGCTCGGGCTCAAGACCCAGGTGGTGGAGTTCGCCCCAAGGCTGATGCCGGTACAGCTCGACGAGAGCGGCGGCGCCGTGCTGCGGGACAAGATCCAGGCCCTCGGGGTCGAGGTGCTGGTGGAGAAAGCCACCGAGTGCATCGAGCAGGGGGAGCAGGCCCGTCATCGCCTGCGTTTCAAGGACGGCACTCACATTGAGACCGACGTGCTGCTGTTCTCGGCGGGGATCCGCCCCGCCGATACCCTGGCCCGGCAATCCGGGCTGGAGGTCGGGGAGCGCGGCGGCATCTGCATCGACGACGGCTGCCACAGTTCGGATCCCGCCATCCTCGCCATCGGCGAGTGCGCGCTCTGGCAGGGCCGCATCTTCGGCCTGGTGGCCCCCGGCTACCAGATGGCCCGGGCCGCCGTGGCCAGCCTGTGTGGCGGCGAGACCCGCTTTATCGGGGCCGACATGTCCACCAAGCTCAAGCTGATGGGGGTGGACGTGGGCTCCATCGGCGATGCCCACGCCAGCACCGTCGGTGCCCAGGAGCTGCTGCTGCTGGACAGGGTCAACGGCATCTACAAGAAGCTGGTGACCGACGGCGAGGGCAATCGCCTGCTCGGCGCCATCCTGGTGGGGGACGGGGCCGATTACGAGCGACTGCTGCAGTACTACCAGAACGGGGTGGCGTTGCCCCAGCCGCCGCTCTCCCTGCTGGTGGGGGAGGTCGGGGCCGCTCCCGCGCCCCTGGTGCTGCCGGACAGCGCCATCCTCTGCTCCTGCCACAACGTTAGCAAGGGGGACGTGGTGGCCGCCGTTCGGGCGGGCAATCACGAGCTGGCGGCGGTGAAGAGCTGCACCAAGGCCGGCACCGGCTGCGGCGGTTGCAGCAACCTGCTCAAGCAGGTGGTGGATCAGACCCTGGCGGACCTTGGCGTCGAGGCGGACAAGGGGTTGTGCGAGCACTTCGCCTACGGCCGTCAGGAGCTCTATCACCTGGCCCGGGTGGGCGAGCTGAAGAGCTTCGAGGCGCTGCGGGACAAGCATGGCCAGGGGCTGGGGTGCGACATCTGCAAGCCGACGGTGGCCTCCATCCTGGCGTCCCTCTGGAACGAGCACGTGCTGGAGAAACCGCACCGTGGCCTGCAGGACACCAACGACGCCTTCCTTGCGAACCTGCAAAAGGACGGCACCTATTCGGTGGTGCCGCGCATCCCGGGGGGGGAGATCATCCCGGAGGGGCTCATCACCATCGGCGAAGTGGCGCGCAAGTACGGCCTCTACACCAAGATCACCGGCGGCCAGCGCATCGATCTCTTCGGCGCCCGGGTCGACCAGCTGCCCGCCATCTGGGGCGAGCTGGTGGCGGCGGGCTTCGAGACCGGTCAGGCCTACGGCAAGTCGGTGCGCACCGTGAAGTCCTGTGTGGGCTCCACCTGGTGTCGTTACGGGGTGCAGGACTCCATGACCCTGACCCAGACCCTGGAGCACCGCTACAAGGGGCTGCGGGCGCCACACAAGCTGAAGTTTGCGGTCTCCGGCTGCACCCGGGAGTGCGCCGAGGCCCAGAGCAAGGACATCGGCGTCATCGCCACCGAGCGGGGCTGGAACCTCTATGTGTGTGGCAACGGCGGCATGCGGCCGCGCCACGCCGACCTGTTCGCCACGGATCTCGACGAGCAGACCCTGATCCGCTACATCGATCGGCTGCTGATGTTCTACGTGCGCACCGGGGACAGGCTGCAACGCACCTCGATCTGGATGGAGAACATGGAAGGGGGGCTCGACTATCTCAGGTCGGTGATCATCGAGGACAGGCTCGGCATCGGTGCCGAGCTGGAGGCCATGATGGAGGGGATCGTCGGCACCTGGCAGTGCGAGTGGAAGAGCACATTGGCGGATCCGGACAAGCTCAAGCTGTTCGAGGCCTTCGTCAACCGGCCCGAGGACGAGACGCCGCCGCGCCGTGAGGAGCGGGGGCAATGGGTGCCGGATATCGCTGTCAAGGAGGTGGTATGAGCGGGGGCAACGGGTTGCACGCCCGCCATCAGTATCAAGGAGGTGGTATGAAGGATGACAAGGACGATGCACAGCTCTGCGGGCAGTGGCACCGGGTGTGCGAGCTGGCGGCGCTGCCGGAGCAGGCCGGGCGCAGCGCCTGGCTGGAGGGGCGGGTACTGGCGCTGTTTCGCCTCGGGGAGCATGTCTATGCCCTGGACGGTGTTGATCCCCTGGCCGGCGTCGCCGTGCTGGGGCGTGGCCTGGTGGGGGATGCCGGTGGGGAGCCCGTGGTGGCCTCGCCGCTGTACAAGCAGCGCTACGCCCTGATGGACGGTCGCTGTCTGGACGATCCTGCCCTGAGCGTCGCCTGCTGGCCGGTGCGGCTGGAGGGGAGCGAGGTCTGGGTACAGCTGGGGTGAGTGGCCCATCTGAAAACCATGTTGTGATCGCCGGGCACTGCCCGGTGATTTTTTGTGCGCGACCCGACATTTCTTGTACGAGAGGATGGCGGGAAAACGTTTTTCGGAAATAATGGACAAACGTTTGCAACTGGATGTTTGTCTATGACGGAACGTGAGCAAGAGATCCTCGCCCTGCTGCGCCAGGATCCCATGATTGCCCAGCAGGAGCTGGCGGACAGGCTCGGCATCAGCCGTTCCGCGCTGGCGAGCCACATCTCCAGCCTGATGCGCCAGGGCTATGTGCAGGGGCGCGGCTATGTGCTGCGCGAAGGCCCCTATGCCGTGGTGATCGGCGGCGCCAACATGGATATCTGTGGCTGCAGCCACGACAACCTGCGCATCGGCGACTCCAACCCGGGCCGGGTACGCACCTCCGCCGGCGGGGTAGGGCGCAACATCGCCGAGAACCTGGCGCGCCTTGGCACCGACACCCGGCTACTGACCGCGGTGGGCAACGATCAATATGGCCATCATCTTCTGGAGGTGAGCCAGCGCGCCGGGGTCGATGTGCGCCAGGTGCTGGTACTGGAGGGTCAGTCGACCTCCTGCTACCTCAGCCTGCACGATGGCAGCGGCGAGATGAGCTGCGCCGTCAACGACATGGGGATCATCGAGCAGCTCACCCCGGCCCGGCTCACCCCCTTGAGCGGTTTTCTTGGCGCGGCCCGGCTCTGGGTGCTCGACACCAACCTTGCCACCCACACCCTGGACTGGCTGTTCGAGCGCCAGGGGGAGCACATCATCTTCGTGGACACCGTGTCGGTGGCCAAGGTGGAGAAGATCCGCCCCTGGCTGCACCGCATCCACACCCTCAAACCCAATCGCACCGAGGCGGAGCAGCTGTGCGGCTTCACCATCGGGGGGCCCGACACCTGGCCCATGGCGGCGGCCTGGTTCCACCGCGCCGGGGTGCAGCGGCTCTTCCTGAGCCTCGGCGATCAGGGGATCTTCTATAGCGACGGGGCCTGCCAGGGCCATCTGCCCGTGCTCGGCAGCCCGGTCGTCAACGTGACCGGCGGCGGCGATGCCTTCATGGCAGGGCTGGCCCACGCCTGGTTGCAGGAGCAGGGCATCATGGAGACAACCCGGTTCGCCCTCGGTTGCGCCGCCCTCACCGTCAATTGTTCCGATACCGTCTTTTCCGGCCTATCCAAGGCCGCCGTTGAACGCATGCTGGAGGAGTACCCATGTTGAACGCTTACCTCGATATCCAACCTGAAGTTGCCGCCGCGCTGGCTGCCGGCAAGCCGGTGGTGGCCCTGGAGTCCACCATCATCTCCCACGGCATGCCCTATCCGCAGAACGTGGAGACGGCGCGTCAGGTGGAGCAGGTGGTGCGCGACAACGGCGCCGTGCCGGCCACCATCGCCATCATCGACGGCCGCCTCAAGGTGGGGCTGGATGCGGGGGCGCTGGAGGCGCTGGGCCGGGCCGGTCATGCCGCCACCAAGTGCAGTCGCCGCGACATTCCCTTCGTGCTGGCGAACAAGGGGCTGGGGGCGACCACGGTGGCCTCCACCATGATAGTGGCCGCCATGGCCGGGATCCGGGTGTTCGCCACCGGCGGCATCGGCGGCGTGCACCGCGGTGCCCAGGAGACCTTCGACATTTCGGCCGACCTGCAGGAATTTGCCCAGACCCCGGTGGCCGTGGTCTGCGCCGGAGCCAAGTCGATCCTCGACATCGGTCTGACCCTGGAGTACCTGGAGACCCAGGGGGTGCCGGTGATCGGCTACCAGACCGAGGAGCTGCCCGCCTTCTACACCCGGGAGAGCGGCTTCAAGGTGGATTACCGCCTGGAGAGCCCGGCGGCCATCGCCGAGGCGCTGCGTCTGAAGTGGGAGCTGGGGCTGGCCGGGGGCGCCGTGGTGGCCAACCCGATCCCGACCCAGTTTGCCATGCCCAAGGCCGACATCGACGCCGCCATTGCCCAGGCACTGCGAGAGGCGGACGAGCAGGGGGTGAAGGGCAAGGAGTCCACCCCCTTCCTGCTGGCCCGGGTGTGCGAGCTGACCGGTGGCAACTCCCTGGCAGCCAACATTCAGCTGGTGCTGAACAACGCCGCGCTGGGGGCGCGCATCGCTGCCAGCCTGTGATCGGTCGTCCGGGTGTGCGAGCTGACCGGTGGCAACTCCCTGGCGGCCAATATCCAGTTGGTGCTGAACAACGCCGCGCTGGGGGCGCGCATCGCTGCCAGCCTGTAAACACCTTTGCGAAAGATGCAAAAGAGGGCCGGCAGGCCCTCTTTTTATTGCGTTAATCGGTGAGGTGACCCCCTTATTCCAGCACCAGTCGCCCGTTGAGAGGCTGGACGGGGCGGTTGTTGGGGTGGTGCATCACCGCCTTGAAGGCATCGATCTGGGCCTGGCTGGCCTGGACCGGCTCCTTCATCACCAGCCAGCGCACTCCTTCCGAGCAGGGTGGGGTGGTCAGGGACCCGCTGAAGCGGTAGTAGTCGTGCTGGGCGGGCAGCAGTTGCTCTGCCGAGATGGGTTCCTTGAAGGCATGGATCTCCCCCGCCTTGGCTGGCAGCACCTGCCAGGCCTGGCTCAGGGCCCCATTGGCCTGGCCCGGCTCGAACATCACGGCGACCACCGCCAGCTCCCCCTTGTCATTGGCATGGACCAGGTGACCCTCCAGGGGGTAGGACCTGCCTTCGATGAGGTTTTCGCTGGGGGCGTGGAAGTGGAACTGCTTGAGCTCGAAGTGCATGCCGTCGAGCTCAAGGGTGCTGCCGGGGGCATAGTTGACCTGCACCGTGTGGCCGTTGTTGACCAGCGTCTTGCCACCCGCCTGATAGTGGAACTGCAGGGGGGCCAGATCGGCCTTCACCAGACCCGAGAGGTTGACCGGCGACTGGTTGCTGCCGGCACACTGGCCATATTCCGGGGTCAGGCTGGCCCATTTCGCCGGGCCGGCCTCGCCGCTGTATTCCCAGTGTGTGGTGGCGGCAAAGGCGGCAGGGCAGAGCAGCAGGGCGCCAGCCAGCAGGGACTTTTTCATCATGCATCCTTATCCTGATTGAAAAGCACGGCCATTCCTGGCCTTCCGGCAGGAAGGCCAGGAATGGCATCGTTGGAAACGCAGGGTACGCGGTGTCAGACCGGATTAATTGTTATGAAAGGTCTGTCGTCATCGTTATTTGAAGCGTGGCATGAGGCGGCGCCATGATGTATTCCGGCAACGGGGCACGCTTATTCATGAAGGAGAAATCCTGCGGGCATTTTCGCAATGAACGGCCCCCTTTCATGGCGCCCCAAATAGATGACGGGCTGATTCTAGAGGGCTTTTCATGGCTCCGTTTGATCTCGAGCAAACAAGCGCGGACTAATTATCAGGCTTGAGGATCCCTTATTTCGTTGGGTTTTTTCGATATTCCCTGACCCGGCCAGGGGCGTGCGTGGCGGGAGCCGGGCGCTGCGCTGACAGAGTGCCTCGGTGTTGACCCCTTATCTCTCTGATAGTGCTGGAGAAATTCCCCCCTCAGCACAGTGACGGCGGGATGACAATCCCCCGGTTGGCGGCGCCTTGTTTGCGGTTTTGCCGTCCTCTTCACATTTCCGGATTGCTCGCTATTTGTGCGATTGCCTTACTCATCCGACCTGGTGTCAAATCACTCCGCCTAACACAAGGAGTGGCATAATAATGAATAATATCAATAAATTAGTTCTGGCTATCGGATTCACTCTCACCACCTTCCCGAGCCTGGCGGCGGGATTCCAGTGCGGGGAGCACGTCACCCTGGGGGTACCCGGTCAATCCAGTCAGCTGTTGTGCCGGGAGGGCTATGCCGCCGGGTACAACTACGACACCAAGGTCTCTGACTGGGTCTCTTACCGGATGACGGCGACCAGCGCCCAGGGCCAGGTGCCGCGCAAGGATGCCTTCGCCGAGGACAAGGAGGTGCCGGTGCAGTTTCGCGCCACCCTGTCGGACTACAAGGGCTCGGGCTATGACCGCGGCCACCAGGCGCCGGCGGCGGACATGCGCTCCACCGCCAACACCATGAAGCAGAGCTTCCTGCTGACCAACATGACCCCGCAACTGCCGGCGCTCAACCAGGGGGCCTGGCGCATCCTGGAGGAGAAGACCCGGCAGTGGGCCATCACCTACAAGAGCGTGCAGGTGATCACCGGCCCCATCTTCACCCACTCCGATGGCGCCATCGGCAACGGCGTGACCGTGCCCCACGCCTACTACCGGGTGGTGATGGATCTGGCGGGCAAGCGGGCCATCGCCTTCATCCTGCCGCAAGAGAACGTCTCGGCCAGTCGGCTGGCGGACTATGTGGTGACGGTGGATGAGGTGGAGGAGCAGACCGGACTCGACTTCTTCACCGAGCTGCCGGATGAGCAGGAAGAGGCCATGGAGTCGCGGCTGTCGGCCATGTGGGGCAGCTAGCGCGTCCGGCAGGGGTAACGGGGGCCCAGGCCCCCGTTACCCACACGGGCCTCCGGCCATTGTCATGGCCCCTGGTACAGGGCCAGTACAGCTTGGGTCTGGCATCGAGCCCTTATCATGACTCCTTTTTTCAGGAGGCATCATGTCAGCGCTGTTTTCCCTTCACTCCTCGTCCACTCTTGCCCGCGCGTTGCGCATCTGCGTACCCATGGCGCTGCTGGGGGCTGCTGTTCCCCCGGCCATGGCCGACGAGGATATCCGCTTGGGGCAGACCATTCTGCTCGGGGTCGGCGATCATCCCGCCATCATTCCCATGCTCGCCTGCCGGCCGACCAAATCCATCATGGTCAAGGCAGGGCGGGAGTTGACCCTAGAGCGGGTCAAGGTGTTCTACGGCAACGATCGCAGCAAGACCCTCTATTTCGACAAGGTGTTGAAAGAGGATCAGGAGTCGGGGTGGCAATCCCTCGGCAGCCGACTCTGCATCAAGCGCATCGAGGTGTACGGCAATTCGGAAGGGAGCAGGGCGGGGGTCAAGGTGTACGGGCGCAAATGAGCAAAGGGCGGGGGAAATCCCCGCCCAGTGCTTATTTCTTCGGGCGGAACGGTTTGATGATGGCCTCGTCGCACTCGAGATAGGGCCCTTCCATCAGGTCGATGCAGTAGGGAATGGCAGGGAAGACCGCATCCAGGCACTCGCGGATCGATTTGGGCTTGCCCGGCAGGTTGACGATGAGCGAGCTGCCGCGCAGGCCGGCGGTCTGGCGCGACAGGATGGCGGTCGGCACGAACTTGAGGGACTCGGCCCGCATCAGCTCGCCAAAGCCCGGCATCATGCGATCGCACACCGCCTCGGTGGCCTCCGGGGTCACATCCCGCCTGGCCGGCCCGGTGCCTCCCGTGGTAACGACAAGGCAGCACTGCTCATCGTCCACCAGCCGAACCAGGGTCGCCTCAATCTGATCCTGCTCGTCGGGGATCACCTGATAGACGGGCTCCCATTCCGAGGTCAGGTAGGCGTTCAGGGTGTCGATGATGGCCTTGCCGGAGAGATCTTCGTAGATGCCTGCACTGGCGCGATCGCTGACGGTGACGATACCGATTCTTGCCTTGCTCATGGTCTGCCCTTGGTTGCCGCAATAAAGTGGTAAATAAAATAACATAATCAGTGAGATATGTTAAACCGCCGGATGAGGCAAGGGGAGGGCATCGAGTCAGGGAGAGAGTCGAATGAAAAACAATTTTGAGGAAAGTCCCTTAAAAAGCATAAGGCCGAGAAAAATGGTGCTGAAATTTTATAAAAAAACTGACGCAGGCCGGATTCGGTTAATTTCATGAATCATAAGGAATAAATGATTTTTTCCGCCAACGATGCGCAATTCGTGCCAAAAACCGGACTCCTGTGGCTCGGCGGTGAATGGCCCAAAATCGCCACCATCCTATATAACCTTCCCTAGGGACAGTGAAATAGTGATGTGCCCGGCGTCGTTCCATTCCATGGGCGAGGTCCGGCCAGGAGGGTATATGGAGCTGCCTGATTTCGATACCCTGAAGTACTGGGCGCTGGCCGAGCCGGAGCGACTCGACGCGCTGCTGCACCAGCAGATAGAGACCCTGATTGCCCAGGTGGGACCAGAGCGGCAACGTCGGCTGCGAGGTCTGCAATTTCGCATCGACTGCCAGCGCCGCCTGGCAAGAAACAACCTCGACAGCTGCATCCGGATAGCCAACATGATGCATGACTCCGTCTACGCCATGCGCCAGCACATTCTGGATCTGCAGAACGAATCTTGTCAGGAAATGGCAGAGCCCCCGCTACCGGATAATGTGATAGCGTTTTCCAGTTATCTGAAACGGAAATAATTCACGGCCCTGTTCAAGATATAAAAAAACAGGGTATTTATTAATTTGTTTCACCCCTTCTCAAACAAGTTGTTAAGCAAGTTGGGTGAATTGTTTTTTATTTGCTGCAAATATTCCCCGGGCGGCTGAATAATAGTGACCAGTGCCCGCAGTCCGATAGAGATGGATGAAGGTGTATTTATTTTGGGGTAATATCCAGACACATTTCATCTTGCTATGACTCAAAGGGATCATGAGAAGCATCACACCAGGAAGGGTGCTGTCGCGAGAGCAGCAGACGGAGATCACCCGGATCATCGTCAAGGCGGGCCAGATGCTGGCCCAGTTTGGGGCGGAGAGCCGCATCATAGAGCAGACCACGGTCCGCCTGGGCATGGCGCTCGGGCTGGAGAGCGTCGAGATGGCCATCTCTTCCAGCGCCATCGTCCTCACCAGCCTCTACCAGGGCAGTTGCGTCACCACCACCCGCCGGGTGCGGGAGCACGGCATCAACATGCAGGTGGTGTGCGAAATCCAGCGCATCTGCATCATGTCAGAAAAGTCGCTTATCGGCGCGCGCGAGGTACGTCAGCGCCTCGAGGCCATCACGCCGTTCCACTATCACCCCTGGCTGGTGGTGCCCATGGTGGGGCTCTCCTGTGGTGCCTTCAGTCTGCTGTTTGGCGGTGACTGGCCCATCTTCCTGGTGACCTGCTGCTCGGCCTCGGTCGCCATGCGGGTGCGCCAGCTCATTGCCCGCCATCACCACAGCCCCCTCATCAACTTTGCCGCCACCGGTTTCATCGCCACCCTGCTCGCCTCCAGCGCCACCTTCTTCGGCTGGGGCGAACAACCCTATCTCGCCATGGCCGCCAGCGTGTTGCTGCTGGTGCCGGGGTTCCCGCTCATCAATGCGGTCTCCGACATGGTGAAGGGTTACTTCAACATGGGGCTGGCCCGCTGGGGCACGGCGACACTGCTGACCATCAGCGCAGCCATAGGGATCATTCTCGCCATGTCGGTGACCGGTATCTGGGGGTGGAAAGTATGAAGATCTTTGACGTTGTATCGACCCTGTTGATCGGGGCAAACCGGCTATCCATCAGCGCGCGGAACCATATCGGGATCATGCTCGCCATGTCGGTGACCGGTATCTGGGGGTGGAAGGTATGATGGAACTGCTCTGGCTGCTGGGCAAGGATGCCTTCTGGTCGGCCATTCCGGCGGTGGGCTTTGCCATGCTGTTCAACGTGCCGCCACGGATGCTCAAATATTGCGCCATGGGCGGCGCGCTGGCTCACAGCCTGCGCACCCTGCTGATCCATCAGGGCATGCCCATCGAGTGGGCCACCCTGGCGGCGGCGACCACGGTCGGCTTTGTCTGTGTCTACTGGTCGCGCCGGCTGCTGGCGCCGCGCCCGGTGTTCAGCGTTGCCTCCATCATCCCCATGATCCCGGGTAGCTATGCGTTCAAGGCGATGATCGCGGTGGTGGAGCTCAATATCTCCGGAGTGACCATGGAGCTTATCCAGAGCGCGGTGGAAAACGGCCTCAAGGCGCTGTTTATCGTGGGGGCCCTTAGTTTCGGTTTGGCGATCCCCTCTCTGGTCGTGTACCGTAACCGCCCCATTATCTGACCGACGGTTCGAGAGGTTGACCCCATGATGATTTCCATGATTGCCGCCATGGCCCACGATCGGGTGATAGGGCTGGACAACCAGATGCCCTGGCACTTGCCGGCGGATCTGGCCCACTTCAAGCGGGTGACCCTGGGCAAGCCGGTGCTGATGGGGCGCAAGACCTTCGAGTCCATCGGACGGCCGCTGCCTGGCCGCCGCAATCTGGTGATCAGCCGCAACCCCGACTACCGGGCCGACGGCGTGGAGGTCATCGATTCGGTGGAGGCGGCGCTGGCGCTGCTGGCCGGCAGCGACGTGGCCGAGCTGATGGTGATCGGGGGCGGTCATCTCTACGGCCAACTGCTGCCACGGGCCGACAGGCTCTATCTGACCCGCATCGATCTGGCGGTGGAAGGGGATACCCGCTTCCCGGCCTTCGATGAGGGCAACTGGTCGTGCATCGAGCGCGAGTCACATCAGCCCGACGAGAAGAACCCCCACCCCTACTGTTTCGAGACCTGGCAGCGGCGCTGAGCCCTCTGATGCCATGAAGAGCCCCTTGCGACAGCCGGGGGCTTTTTTGTGCCCTGTTGCTGCAAAGAGAAGGGGGCTGAACCGGCATGGTTGAAGGTGCCTGAAGCAATATCCGGAATGCGCGGCATTAAAATGATTAGTTATGTAATGAATGAGCCATTCATCGCCCCGATGGGCGCCATCCTCCCCACCCTCTCTTTTCGCCTGCTGCTAACGCCTTTTAATCATTAATGAAATATGCTGAAAGTGCATCGATACTGTGGCGGACCTGTCTGTTATAGGCGTTTTTATCGTGATTTAATGGATTTTTATGAATGAAAATAACCAATAAAAATCAATAAGTTAAATTTAACCTTTCCAGGTTGGCTTCGATTGGTTCTTTTATTTGAGTGTGAAATTACTTAGTGTTAAAAGTAATTGGCTCACGTTCGACGGTTTGCCAGGCAAGGCGTCGGCCAAGAAAAAAGGACAATATGACAGTCAAACTCGAGGTCAAATCCCTCTACAAAATCTTCGGCGATCAGCCGGATAAAGCGTTCAAATTGCTGGCGAAAGGGCATGATCGCGCCAGCATCCTGAAAAAGACCGGACAGACCCTGGGGGTCCAGGATGTCAATCTGGCCATCAACGAAGGGGAGATCTTCGTGGTGATGGGCCTCTCCGGCTCGGGCAAGTCCACCCTGGTGCGTCTCTTCAACCGGCTGATCGAGCCGACCCGCGGCCAGGTGCTGATCGATGGCGAGGACATCGCCGCCATCTCGGAGCGCGAACTGCGCCAGGTGCGCCGCAAGAAGATCAGCATGGTATTCCAGTCTTTCGCCCTGATGCCGCACCTGAGTGTGCTGGAAAATACCGCCTTCGGGCTGGAGCTGGCCGGTGTACCGCTGGCGGAGCGCCAGCAGAGCGCCCGTCAGGCGCTCCATCAGGTGGGGCTGGGGCAGTGGATAGAGGCTTATCCGGATGCCCTCTCCGGCGGCATGAAGCAGCGGGTCGGGCTGGCCCGGGCCCTTGCCAATGACCCCGACATCCTGCTGATGGACGAAGCTTTCTCCGCGCTGGATCCCCTGATCCGCACCGAAATGCAGGATGAGCTGCTCAAGCTGCAGGCCAGCCAGCAGCGCACCATCGTCTTCATCTCCCACGATCTGGACGAGGCGATGCGCATCGGCGATCGCATCGCCATCATGCAGGATGGCCAGCTGGTGCAGGTGGGCACCCCGGACGAGATCCTGAACCAGCCCGCCAACGACTATGTGCGCGCCTTCTTTCGCGGTGTGGATCTGGCTCATGTGTTCAGCGCCCGCGATGTGGCCAGCCGCAAGCAGGTGCCCCTCATCAAGAAGCACACCACCGACGGGCCGGGCAACGCCCTGCGCCAGCTCAAGGAGCTTGAGCGGGAGTTCGGGTACGTGGTGGATCGTAGCCGTCGCTTCCTCGGGGTCGTCTCGGTGGAGTCGCTCGGTCAGGCGGTAAGGACCAAAGGCAGCCTGGAGCAGGCGTTGCTGGCGGACATCCAGCCCATTCTGGCGGACACCGCCCTCAATGAACTGATCAGCCAGGTGGCGGCCGCCCCCTGTCAGGTGCCCGTGGTCGAGGAGGATGGCACTTACCTCGGCCTCATCTCCAAGGCCAATCTGCTCAACACCCTGGACAGGAGTACCCCGGCATGAAGCTGATGAATCCCCATTTCTTGCTGAGTGGGCTGCTGGCCCTGGTGCTGCTGGCGAGCCCTTCCCTGCGGGCCGATGAGGTGGCGGCAGACCCCTGGAGCGCGCCTGCATCCACCGAGGTGTCCGATCCCTGGGGCAGTACCGACACCCAGGCCACCGACTGGCAGAACCAGATCGAAGCCGCCGACACCACAACCGCCATCGACTGGCTGGATCCTTTCCAGCAGGCGCTGGTGCCGCTGGATACCTGGGTGGAAGGGGGCATCGGCTGGCTGGTGGAGAACCTGCGGCCGCTGTTCCAGCTGATCCGCGCACCGGTGGAGCTGACCCTGAACGCCATGACCCATCTGCTGCAGACGGTGCCCTCCACCCTGATGATGGGGCTCCTGGCTCTGCTTGCCTGGCAACTGGTGAACGGCCGCATGGCGCTCGGTACGCTCGTATCTCTTGTGGGGATCGGGCTCATCGGGGCCTGGTCCGATGCCATGGTGACCCTGTCCCTGGTGCTGACCTCGCTGTTCTTCTGCGTGCTGCTGGGATTGCCCACCGGCATCCTGCTGGCCCGCAGCGAGCGGCTCTCCACCTGGACCCGGCCGCTGCTGGATGCCATGCAGACCACCCCGGCGTTCGTCTACCTCATCCCCATCGTGATGCTGTTTGGCATCGGCAACGTGCCCGGGGTGGTGGTGACCGTCATCTTCGCCCTGCCGCCCATGATCCGGCTCACCATGCTGGGCATTCGCCAGGTGCCTGCGGATCTGGTGGAGGCGGCCCACTCGTTCGGTGCCAGCCCCTCCCAGTTGCTGTTCAAGGTACAGCTGCCGCTCGCCATGCCCACCATCATGGCCGGGGTCAACCAGACCCTGATGCTGGCGCTCTCCATGGTGGTGATCGCCTCCATGATCGCGGTGGGGGGCCTCGGCCAGATGGTGCTGCGCGGCATCGGCCGGCTCGACATGGGGCTCGCCTCCATCGGCGGCCTCGGCATCGTGCTGCTGGCCATCGTGCTCGACCGCCTCACCCAGGCGATGGGGCAACCGGATCGCACCCGTACCGGCCGCTGGTATCAGCACGGCCCCGCCGCCCTGCTGCTGCGCCTGGCCGGTCGTGACAAGAAAATCGATTACAAAGGAGTAAATGCATGAGACCGATCACCAAAGGATTGACCCTGGGCACATTGCTGCTGAGTACCCAACTGCTGAGCCCGCTCGCCATGGCCAGCGCCGAGTTGCCGGGGGAGGGGGTTCGCGTTCAGCCCCTGCAGAGCTCCTTGCCGGAAGAGGCCTTCCAGAGCCTGCTGGTGAGCAAGCTGATGGCGCGTCTGGGTTACGATGTCCAGACCGCCCAGGAGGTGGACTACAACGTGGCCTATGCCTCGGTGGCCCAGGGAGACGGCACCTTCCTTGCGTTCAACTGGGTGCCGCTGCAGGACAACAAGTACGAGCAGGCGGGGGGCGACAAGGTGTTCTTCCGTGAGGGCACCTATGTGGCCGGTGCCGCCCAGGGGTACCTCATCGACAAGAAGACCGCGACCCAATACGGCATCACCAACCTGGGCCAGCTCAAGGATCCCGAGGTGGCGGCGCTGTTTGACGGGGATGGCGACGGCAAGGCCGACCTCATCGGTTGCAACCCCGGCTGGGGCTGCGAGGGGGCGATCAACCATCACCTCGACGCCTTTGGTCTGACCCCCACGGTGGCCCACAAGCAGGGCAACTACGCGGCGCTGATCGCCGATACCCTGGCTCGCTACCAGGCCGGCAAGCCGGTGCTCTATTACACCTGGACCCCCTACTGGCTCAGCAGCGAACTGGTGCCGGGCAAGGATGTGGTGTGGCTGGAAGTCCCCGCCGACGCCCCGGATGCGGCCAAGACCCGTTTGCCGAACGGCAAGAACTACGGCTTTGCGGTGAACACCATGCACATCGTTGCCAACAAGCGGTTTGCCGAGGCCAATCCGGCCGCCGCCAAGCTCTTCTCCATCGTCAAGCTGCCGCTCAATGACATCAACGTGCAGAACGGCCTGATGAACAAGGGGCAGAACAAGCCGGCGGACGTGGAACGTCATGCCGATGCCTGGCTCAAGGGCCACGAGGCGCTGGTGAACGACTGGCTGAATCAGGCGCGCGCCGCCGCCATGTAATGAGGGGTGGAACGTCGCCCTTTTGCGCAAAGAAAAACGCCCGGCAGTTGCCGGGCGTTTTTTTGTGGGCGGGGCGCAGCACATGGCCGGACCGGGGGATCAGATGCCGGAGCCGTCGCTCTCGCCACCTTCCTCATGCAGGCCACACTCGCGCTTGAGGCCGAAGAAGCGGGTCTGCTCCTCGCTCATGCCGGGCTCCCACTTGGCGGTGGTGTGCACGTCGCCGACCGAGAGGTAACCCTGCTCCCACAAGGGGTGGTAGGGGAGGTCGAACTCCTTGAAGTAGTAGAAGACGTCCTTGTTGCTCCAGTCGATCACCGGCAGGAACTTGAAGCGACCGCGCTGGATGGCCAGCACCGGCAGCTTGCCCCGGCTGCCGGACTGCTCACGGCGCAGGCCCGAGAACCAGGTGCGGGCACCCAGCTCGTTCAGGGCGCGGTCCATGGGCTCCACCTTGTTGAGCTGGTTGTAACGGGTGATCCCCTCCACCCCCTGCTCCCACAGGAGGCCGAAGCGGGCCTCCTGCCAGGCCGGGCTGAGTTCGGCCCGGTAGATCTTGAGGTTGAGCGCGAGACGCTCGGTCAGCTCGTCGATGAAACGGTAGGTCTCGGGGAAGAGATAACCGGTGTCGGTCAGCACCACGGGCACGTCGGCCCGCTCGCGGCTCACCAGGTGCAGCATGAGCGCCGCCTGGATACCGAAACTCGACGACAGCACATGCTCCCCCGGCAGGTTGGCCAGGGCCCAGCGCACCCGCTCGGGGGCGCTCATGGCGTCCAGCTCCCGGTTGAGGGGGGCCAGCGCCTCGACCTGTTCCTCCCGGCCCAGGGCCAGGAGGGCGTCGAGGTCGAGCCGGCCGTCGGCGGTGCGCGCCAGCCGGGCTGTATCAGTCTGTTCAGGCTGCATAGAAGTCCCTCGCGGAGTCGATAACCGGGGCGATGATGCCGGCGCGAATGACAAAATCGCCAAAGCACTCGTCCGGGTTGCGTTCGCTCGCCCAGCGGCCGATCAGGGCGTCCAGTTCGGCCAGGATCTGCGGCTCGGTGATGTTCTCCAGGTGCAGGCGCGGGATACGGGTCCCCTCGAGGTTGCCCCCCAGGTGCAGGTTGTAGCGACCCGGCGCCTTGCCCACCAGACCCACTTCCGCCAGCATGGCGCGGCCGCAGCCGTTGGGGCAGCCGGTGACCCGGAAGATGATGGCGTCATCCGCCAGGCCGTGCTTGGCCAGCAGCCCCTCGATGTTGGTGACGAAGGCAGGCAGCATGCGCTCGGCCTCGGCCATTGCCAGGGGGCAGGTGGGCAGGGCCACACAGGCCATGGACTGCTTGCGCTGCTCGCTCACGCCGTCATCCAGCAGACCGTACTGGCGCGCCAGCGCCTCGATGCGGGCCTTCTCGCCGGCAGGCACGCCCGCGATGATGAGGTTCTGGTTGGCGGTGAGGCGGAAGTCCCCCTGATGCACCTTGGCGATCTCCAGCATGCCGGTCTTGAGGGGCTTGCCCGGGAAGTCCAGCAGGCGGCCGTTCTCGATAAACAGGGTCAGGTGGTGCTTGCCGTCGATCCCCTCCACCCAGCCGAAGCGATCGCCACGACTGGTGAATTCATAGGGGTGAACCGGCCCGAACTGGATGCCGGCGCGGTTCTCCACCTCGGCCTTGAAGGCCTCGACCCCCACCCGTTCAAGGGTGTACTTGGTCTTGGCGTTCTTGCGGTTGACCCGGTTGCCCCAGTCGCGCTGGGTGCTGACCACGGCGGCCGCCACCTCCAGCACGTGGGAGAGCGGAATGAAGCCAAAGTCGCTCGCTTTGCGCGGGTAGGTGGTGGTGTCACCGTGGGTCATGGCGAGACCGCCCCCCACCAGCACGTTGAAGCCTACCAGCTTGCCGTGATCTGCAATGGCCACGAAGTTGAGATCGTTGGCGTGGATGTCCACATCGTTGTGGGGCGGGATGACCACGGTTGTCTTGAATTTGCGCGGCAGGTAGTTGGAGCCCAGGATCGGCTCCTCGTCACCCCCCAGCTTCTCGCCATCCAGCCAGATCTCCACGTAGGCGCGGGTCTTGGGCAGCAGGTGCTCGGAGATCTTCTTGGCCCACTCGTAGGCCTCCTGGTGCAACTCGGACTCCACCGGGTTGCTGGTGCAGAGCACGTTGCGGTTTACGTCCCCCGCGGTGGCGATGGAGTCGATACCTGTGCTGTTGAGGGTCTGGTGCATCAGCTTGATGTCGCGCTTCAGTACCCCGTGGAACTGGAAGGTCTGGCGGGTGGTCAGGCGGATGCTGCCGTACATGCTGTGTTCTTCGGCGAACTTGTCGATCACCTGCCACTGGGCCGGGGTGATGATGCCGCCGGGCAGGCGGGCGCGCAGCATGACGTTGTGCAGGGGCTCCAGCTTCTGGGCGGTGCGCTCCGGGCGGATGTCGCGGTCATCCTGCTGATACATGCCGTGGAAGCGGATCAGCTGGAAGTTGTCGCCGTTGAAGCCGCCGGTGAGCGGGTCCTGCAGATCTTCGGCGATGGTGCCGCGCAGGAAGTTGCTCTCGCGCTTGAGGCGTTCGTTGTCAGCCAGCGGCCCTTCGACCGGTCCCGGAATAAGTTGTTTGCTCATCAATAGACATCCCTTTGATAACGTTTGGCACGACGCAATTCGCTCAGATACTCTTCTGCTTCCTCACGGCTCTTGTGGCCGTGTTCCGCAATCACTTCCAGCAGGGCTTCCTGCACATCCTTCGCCATGTGGTTGGCGTCGCCACACACATAGAAGTGAGCGCCTGCTTCCAGCCACTGGTAGAGCTCAAGCCCTGCCTCGCGCAGACGGTCCTGCACATAGATCTTGTTGGCCTGATCCCGGCTGAAGGCCAGGGAGATCTTGGACAGCAGGCCCGATTTCACATAACGCTGCCACTCCACCTGATAGAGGAAGTCCTGGGTGAAGTGGGGGTTGCCGAAGAAGAGCCAGTTCTTGCCCTCTGCCCCCTGTGCTTCCCGCTCCTGCAGGAAGGCGCGGAACGGGGCAATGCCGGTGCCCGGGCCCACCATGATGACGGGGGTGTCGGGATTGGCGGGCAGGCGGAAGTTGTCGTTGTGCTCCACGAAGACCCGGACCTCGGCATCTTCCGGCAGACGGTCCGCCAGATAGGAGGAGGCGCCGCCGCTTCGCACTGTGCCATCTTCTTGGCGGTAGCGCACCACGCCGACGGTCAGGTGCACCTCTTCTTCCACCTCGCTCTGGGCGGAGGCGATGGAGTAGAGGCGGGGGGTGAGGGGGCGCAGCAGTGCGATCAGTTGATCGGCACTCAAGGAAGCCGGGAAGCGTTTCAGTACGTCTACCACCTGGGCGCTGGCCACCAGGGCGTTGACCTGGGCCTTGTCACCGGCCAGATCCTTCAGCGCCGCGTTGTCCGTGATCTCGGCGAGGCCAGTGATCAGGCCCCCGTGCAACCGGGTCAGCTCGTAGTGACGGGTCAGCGCCTCGCGCAGGCTGCCATGGGGGGTGGCCTCGTCACCGGTCAGACCGGTCAGGGCCAGCACTTCCCCCACGAGATCGGCGTCGTTGTCAAACCAGATGCCGAGCGCATCCCCCGGTTGATAGGTGATGCCGGACTCTTCCAGGTTGATCTCGATGTGACGGATGTCCTTGGTGGAGTCGCGGCCGGTGATCTTCTGGTTCACCGAGAGTCTGGCGGGGAAGGGGTTCTCCTTGTTGTACTGGCTGTGGCCGACGGCGGCCTGCACCGAGCCCGCCACGCTGGCGGTCGCGGCGCCGGCAGAGAGGGTGGCGGCGACCGCCGCAACGGCCTGCTCGCCCCAGGCCTTGGCGGCATCCTGATAATCCACATCGAGGCTAGCTAGCTCATGGATGCGCTCGGCCCCTGCCTTGGCGAGGAAGCCATCGAAATCCTTGCCGGTCTGGCAGAAGAACTCATAGGAGCTGTCACCCAGCCCTAGCACGGCAAACTTGAGGCCCTCGAGTTTGCCAATCTTGCCTTTTTTAAGCTGCTCGAACAGATCGACGGCGCTCTCGGGGGGCTCCCCTTCCCCGTAAGTGCTCACTACCACCAGCAGGTGGCTCTCTTTCTTGAGCTGCTTGGGTTTGTAGTCCGCCATGGAGGTGAGGGTCACCGGCAGGCCGCGGGCCTCGGCCTCGGCCTTGATGGCGCTGGCCACGCCCTTGGCATTCCCGGTCTGGGAGCCGTAGAGAATGGTCAGGCTGCCGCCGGGTGCCGCGACTTCTGCGCCTGCGCTCGCCACGGGCTGGACGCCCGCCTGGGAGAGGCCGTAGAGATAACCGCTGACCCAGGCCAGTTGCTGGGTATTGAGGGTGGTGAGAACTTGGTTGAGCTGGCGCTGCTGTTCGTCAGAGAGCGGGCTCAGGGTGGGGACTGTCAATGGCATCACACATGTCTTCCATGGTCTGATTTTTGGTCAGGGTAAGGGGTGTAATGAATAACAACAAAGAATAAAAATATCTTCTTTATGCGATTTATGAATTTATAAAGCCAAAATCCATCTCAGCCCCGGGGCGCCCGTGATATAAAAATGGCCTTGCCGAGCCCCCTGTCCCGGTGATCTCTCATGCCCCAAGGAGCAACCATGTCCCGTCTCTATCATGTCAACGCCTTCAGCCATCACCCCTTCGGAGGCAACCCCGCCGTGGTGGTGCTGGGGGAAGCGCGGTCCGACGCCGAGCTGCAGGCCATGGCGGCGGAGTTCAACCTCTCTGAGAGCGCCTTTCTGACCCAACTGGGAGAGGGGCATTACGGGTTGCGCTGGTTCACTCCGCAAGTGGAGGTGGACTTGTGCGGCCATGGTACCCTGGCGGCGGCCCATGTGCTGTGGCAGACGGGGGCGGTGTCGGGGGAGCTCCCCATCCGCTTCGCGACCCGCAGCGGTGAGTTGGTGGCCCGGCGGGAAGGGGAGTGGATCTGGCTCGATTTTCCGCGCATTGCCCTGGCGCCCCTCGAGCTGGACCCTGCCTATGGGACGGCTCTTGGCTGCCAGCCGCTGCAAACCCTGGCGGCCGGGGCCAAGTTCCTGCTTGAGCTCGGTAGCGAGGAGGCGGTCCGCGCGCTCACCCCCGATTTTCACGCCCTGCGGGCGCTGCCGGGCCGGGGGATCATGGTGACGGCGCCATCGAGCCGGGGAGAGGACGACTTCGTCTCCCGCTACTTTGCCCCCTGGGTCGGGGTGGACGAGGATCCGGTGACCGGCTCCAACCACTGCGCCCTGGTGCCCTTCTGGGCCGAGCGGTTCGGCAAACGGCAATTGCGGGCACGCCAGGTCTCGGCCCGAGGCGGGGATCTCAGGCTGGAATTGCAGGAGGAGCGAGTGCTGATGGCGGGCCGGGCACTGACCCTGTGGCAGGGGGAGTGGCTGCTGCCCCCTGTCGCACCCGCGGACCGATGACCGCTCGTCACTGTGTGAGTTCTGCATAAAAAAAACGCCCCGCAATTGCGGGGCGTTTTGATTGCCATGGACGGCAGCGTTTTGCTGCGGCCCTGTTTCTGCGGCGCTTACTTTTGTGGACGCAAGGCCGGGAACAGAATGACGTCGCGGATGGTGTGGCTGTTGGTGAACAGCATCACCAGACGGTCGATACCGATGCCCTGACCGGCAGTCGGCGGCAGACCGTGTTCCAGTGCGGTGACGAAGTCGGCGTCGTAGAACATGGCTTCGTCATCGCCTGCGGCTTTCTGGTCAACTTGAGCCTGGAAGCGCTCGGCCTGATCTTCTGCATCGTTCAGCTCGGAGAAGCCGTTGGCCAGCTCGCGGCCGCCGATGAAGAATTCGAAGCGGTCGGTGACGTCCGGGTTCTGGTCGTTGCGACGGGCCAGCGGGGAGACGGCGGCCGGGTACTCGGTGATGAAGGTCGGTTGCAGCAGCATGTGCTCCACGGTCTCTTCGAAGATCGCGGTGATCACGTGGCCCAGTTCCCAGCTCTTCATCAGCTCGATGTGCAGGCGCTTGGCGACGGCGGTGGCCTTCTCCAGGGTCGCCAGATCGTCACGGGTCACATCCGGGTTGTACTTCAGGATGGAGTCAACCATGGAGAGACGCTGGAACGGCTGACCGAAATCGATGGTCAGACCCTCTTCGCCCTCTTTGGCGTAACGGATCTTGGTGTCGCCCAGGATGTCTTGCGCCAGGGTGCGCAGCATCTCTTCGGTGAGATCCATCAGATCGATGTAATCGGCGTAGGCCATATAGAACTCGAGCATGGTGAACTCGGGGTTATGGCGAACGGAGATGCCTTCGTTGCGGAAGTTGCGGTTGATCTCGTAGACACGCTCGAAACCACCGACCACCAGACGCTTCAGATAGAGTTCCGGAGCGATACGCAGGTACATGTCGATGTCCAGCGCATTGTGGTGGGTGATGAAGGGACGTGCGGAGGCGCCACCCGGGATGACCTGCATCATGGGGGTTTCCACTTCCATGAAGCGCTTGTCATTCAGGAACTTGCGAATGCCGGCCACCACCTTGGTGCGGGTCACGAAGGTCTTGCGGGACTCTTCGTTGGCGATCAGGTCCAGGTAACGCTGGCGGCAGCGGGCTTCCTGGTCGGTCAGACCCTTGTGCTTCTCGGGCAGCGGGCGCAGGGCCTTGGTCAGCAGGCGGATGGTGGAGACGTGTACGGAGAGCTCACCGGCGTTGGTGCGGAACAGGGTGCCCTCGACACCGACGATGTCACCCAGATCCCACTTCTTGAACTGCTCGTTGTAGAAGCCTTCCGGCAGATCGTCACGGGTCACGTAGATCTGGATCTTGCCAGCCATGTCCTGCAGGGTCGCGAAAGATGCCTTGCCCATGATCCGGCGGGTCATGATGCGACCGGCAATCTTCACCTGTTTACCCAGGGCGACCAGCTCGTCATTGCTCTTGTCGCCGAATTCGGCATGCAGATCGCCGGAGAGGCTGTCACGACGGAAGTCGTTGGGGAAGGGGTTGCCCTGGGCGCGCAAGGCGGCCAGCTTGGAGCGACGCTCAAGCATCTCGTTGTTCAGTTCGAGAGTCTGGTCGACTTCCGGGGTGGTGGTTTGTTCAGACATGGTGATTCCTGCTGCTCTGTTTACAGGCCTGATTTCAGGCTGGCTTCGATAAACTTGTCCAAGTCGCCGTCGAGTACCGATTGGGTATTGCGGGTTTCGACGCCGGTGCGCAGATCCTTGATACGGGAATCATCCAGTACGTAGGAGCGGATCTGGCTGCCCCAGCCGATGTCGGACTTGGTCTCTTCGAGGGCTTGCTTCTCAGCGTTCTGCTTTTGAATTTCCAGCTCGTAGAGCTTGGCCTTCAACTGCTTCATACACTGATCTTTGTTCTTGTGCTGGGAACGGTCGTTCTGGCACTGCACCACCACGCCGGTCGGCACGTGGGTGATACGCACCGCGGACTCGGTCCGGTTGACGTGCTGACCACCCGCACCGGAGGCGCGGTAGACGTCGATGCGAAGATCAGCCGGGTTGATCTCGATCTCGATGTCATCATCGATCTCGGGGTAGACGAACACGGAGCAGAACGAGGTGTGGCGACGGCCGCCGGAATCGAACGGTGACTTGCGTACCAGGCGGTGCACGCCGGTCTCGGTGCGCAGCCAGCCAAAGGCATACTCGCCAGTGAACTTGATGGTGGCGGACTTGATGCCGGCCACGTCGCCCTCGGAGCATTCGATGAGCTCGGGCTTGTAGCCGTGGGCATCGCCCCAGCGCAGGTACATGCGCAGCACCATGTTGGCCCAGTCCTGGGCCTCGGTGCCGCCGGAACCGGACTGGATGTCGATGTAGCAGTCGGAACCGTCGTGCTGACCGGAGAACATGCGACGGAACTCGAGATCCACCAGCTTGGCCTCCAGTTCGTCCGCTTCGACCACGGCTTCGTTGAAGGTCTCTTCGTCTTCGCCTTCGACGGCCAGGCTGACCAGCATCTCGACGTCATCGACGCCCTGGGTCAGGGTATCGATGGTGCTGACGACGTTCTCCAGGGAGACGCGCTCCTTGCCCAGCGCCTGTGCGCGCTCGGGTTCGTTCCAGACATCCGGCTGTTCCAGCTCGGCATTGACCTCTTCTAGACGCTCTTTCTTGGCGTCATAGTCAAAGGTACCCCCTAAGCAGCTCGGTCCTCTCAGACAGCTCCTTAAGCTTGTTTAATACAGGATTGACTTCAAACATCGTGAAAACTCTCGGGGTCGATGTGATTTAAAAACGGGATATTCTAGCCAATTGCAGAAGGAATAAACAGGGTTGGCTGGCCCCGCTCTTTTTCCTGCTCCAATTTTCCGCAGCATTTTTAAAATTTCCGCGTAAAATATCGTCACTCACGCCATTCTCCGCTTCAGTTTTGCGCGGATTGGCCGCTAACAACACACAGTGCCACGCACTCCCGATTGATCCTGTTCCCGACCCCCACAAGAAGAAAACACGATGAAAAACCTATCACTCAAGCAGAAGATACTGTTGTCTGTGGTCATCGCCTTGTCACTGGTGATCCTGCTGCTCTCCTGGCAGAGCTACACCAGCCAGAAGTCCATGCTGCTGCAAGGCAGTCAGGAACAGGTGCAGCGCCTTGGCAGCCAGCAGGCCGCCAGCGTCAGCGACTGGCTTGCCGCCCGTCGTGACGTCATCCAGGCCCTTGGCAACAAGGCCGGTGCCGAGCCCCTCAACGCCCTGCAACAGGCCCAGGTGTCCGGCCGTTTCCAGCTCACCTATTTTGGTGAGGGCAGCGGCAAGATGAACGACTCCGACCCCTCCATCAACCGCGACGGTTACGATCCCCGCTCCCGTGGCTGGTATCAGGAAGCCATGGCCAAGGGCGGCATGATCGTCACCAAACCCTACCTCGACGTGGCCTACAACATTCTGGTGGTGACCCTGGCCCAGCCTGCCCAGGGCGGCGTGGTGGGGGGGGATCTCTCCATCGCCTCCCTGGTGGATGACATCACCAAGATGAAGCTGCCGGCGGACGGCTTCGCCATCCTGATGCACAAGGATGGCACCGTCATCGCCTACAAGGATGCGGCCAAGGCGATGAAGCCGGCCAGCGAGATCGACAACGATCTGACCAATGCCCTGATCGATCAGAGCAAGGCGAGCAACAGTCTGGTGCCTGCTTTCTTCGACAACGAGGGGCGTGACAAGCTGCTGTGGGCGACGGACATTCCGGACACCGACTGGGAGCTGGTGCTGGTACTGGACAAGAGCACCCTGGAGGCGCCGCTCTCCTCCCTGCTGATGACCCAGCTCGGCCTGGCCCTGCTGGTGCTGGTGGGCAGCATCCTCGCCATCTCCTGGCTGGTCAGCCTGCTGCTCGGTCCCCTCACCAAGGTGTCCCAGGCCCTGGCCCGCATCGCCGACGGTAACGGCGATCTGACCCAGCGCATCAAGATCGACGCCAATGACGAAGTGGGCCAGCTCGCCGGCAGCTTCAACCGCTTCGTGGGCAGCCAGCATCAGCTCATCGCCAACATCCGTCAGCTTGCCAACGAGCTGAACGCCGATGCCGAACGCAGTCTGGTGACCAACCAGGCCGCGGTGGAAGAGCTGCAACGCCAGCAACAGGAGGTGACCATGGTCGCCACCGCCGTCACCGAGATGGCGAGTGCCACCATGGAGATCGCGGGCAACGCCGAGAACACCGCTGCCGCCGCCCAGCAATCTGCCCAGAGCAGTGAACAGGGCAAGATCCTGGTGAACCAGACTCGCCAGTCCATCAACAACCTGGCCGAGGAAGTGGGGCAGGCGACCGGCGTCATCGGTGAGCTGAGCCGTCACGCTCAGGCCATCTCCGGCATCCTCTCCACCATCCAGGGCATCGCCGAGCAGACCAACCTGCTGGCGCTGAACGCGGCCATCGAAGCGGCCCGCGCCGGCGAACAGGGTCGCGGTTTCGCCGTGGTGGCGGACGAGGTGCGGGTGTTGTCGCGCCGTACCCAGGATTCCACTCAGGAGATCCAGTCCACCATCGAAACCCTGCAACAGACCACGGCCCGCGCGGTGAGCCTGATGCAGACCAGCCAGGGGCTGGCGGACAACAGCGTGAAGGATGCCGACGCTGCCGCTGCGGCCCTGGAGGAGATCACCCAGGCCGTCAGCCTCATCTCCGACATGGCGGGCCAGATCGCCACCGCCGCCGAGGAGCAGACCCAGGTGACCGGTGAAATCACCCAGAACACCACCGCCATCAAGGATGTGAGCGACGAGATCACCGCTTCCGCCATGCGCGACCTGGATCAGGCGCACAACCTCAAGGGGCGTGCCACCAACCTGAACCAGCAGGTGTCGACCTTTATTTTGTAAGGAAGGTCAGGCCGCAATTTGAACCAGCTGGTGTTGGCCTTCATTCTGTAAGGGAAGGTCAGGCCGCAGTCCTACCGTGGCGTCAGTAAAAAGCCCCGCACCTTGGTGCGGGGCTTTTTGTTGCCTGCCGTCGGCCCCTTGGTGGGGCTCGGCGGCACCGTCGTGGCAGCGTAACCCGTGGTGCCCAAGCGTCCAGGGACCGGCAAGCAAAGAGCCCACCGCAAGGTGGGCTCTGTCATACGGGGCCTGCGTCCGGGATCACAGGAAGGGCAGGGCCAGGAACAGCTTGATCACCACAGCGTTGATGATGTCGATGAAGAAGGCTCCGACCATGGGCACCACCAGGAAAGCCAGGTGGGAGGGGCCGAAGCGCTGGGTAATGGCCTGCATGTTGGCAATGGCAGTGGGGGTGGCGCCGAGGCCGAAGCCGCAGTGACCCGCCGCCAGCACGGCTGCATCATAGTTGCGCCCCATGACCCGGAAGGTGACGAAGATGGCGTAGAGCGCCATGGCCACCGTCTGAACGGCCAGCAGGATGAAGATGGGCAGGGCCAGGCTTGCCAGCTCCCACAACCTGAGGCTCATCAGCGCCATGGCGAGGAAGAGCGACAGACTGACGTTGCCGAGCAGGGAGACCTCGCGGTCGCTCACTTCGTGCCAGTTGAGCAGGGTGAGCAGGTTGCGCAGCAGCACGCCGACAAACAGCACGCAGACGAAGATCGGCAACTCGAAGACGCCGCCCTTGAGATAGAGGGCCAGCATTTCGCCCCCTTTCAGGCTGATGGCGATGAGTGCCAGGGTCTCGATCAGGCTGAAGGTGGTGAGCGGGCGCTCCATGTCCGGCATTTCGAAGCCCTGGGGGGCGCCGTCACGGTTGTGCTCCTCACCGGGTACCTGCACCTTCTTCACCAGATAACGGGCCACCGGGCCGCCGATGAGGCCCCCCAGCACCAGGCCGAAGGTGGCACAGGCTATCGCCAGCTCGGCGGCGGATTGCACGCCGTACTTCTCGGTGAAGATGGAGCCCCAGGCCGCCCCGGTGCCGTGGCCGCCGGAGAGGGTGATGGAGCCGGCCAGCAGCCCCATGTGGGGATCCAGCCCCAGCAGGGTGGCCAGACCCACCCCCAGGCTGTTCTGCACCAGCAGCAGGCCGGTGACCACCAGCAGGAAGGTGGCCACCGCCTTGCCGCCGCGCTTGAGGCTGCCCAGATCGGCGGAGAGGCCGATGGAGGCGAAGAAGGTCAGCATCAGGGCCGTTTGCAGGCTGGTATCAAATTGCAGTTCGATCTGCAGGGTGGAACGCAGCACCAGCAGCACCAGGGCAACCACCAGGCCACCGGCCACGGGTTTGGGGATGTTGAAAGTGCGCAGGGGTCCTATCTTGTTGACCAGCAGGCGGCCAAGCAGCAGCACCAGGGTCGCGGCGACCAGGGTGGCGTAGGCATCAAGTTGTAGCATTCAGTGCTCCCATGTTGATCGGCTGTGTCTTTGGCGAGAAAGACTCACGGATCCAGCCGGGATGAAACAGAGTGGCGAACGCGCCAGTGACAGAGGGGCCGCAGCCCCGTCCCTCTGCAAAAGAGGGGGTCGACACGAGCCCGTGTTCGTCGGGCGTCCAGATGAGATTTGTGAAAAATCCGCCGGATACTAGCAAAAAACACCAAGTACATCCACATATGTCACATTAATGATTAAAACATGGTGTTAACATGGCATTTAAAACTGCCTCGCCGAGTGTGCTCCGGATCGCAACAATGCTGCTGCGGCTGTCATTTGCAGCGGCACTCTTTATAATTCGCCCGGTTCCGCCCCCACGGGAGGACACAGACCCTCAAGAGGTCTGCTGATGACCGATATTGAGCCCGCCCGCACCATCTGAAGGACGGGGGCTGTATCGGTTGAGCCCTGTTTGATTTGCCGGTTTCCAGTCCAGAGAGAGGAGAGGGTGTGAAGAAGTCCATCTACATTGCCTACACAGGCGGCACCATAGGGATGCAGCGTTCCGACCACGGTTATGTACCGATGGCGGGCTTCATGGAGGACTGTCTGGCACGGATGCCCGAGTTCCATCGACCGGAAATGCCCGATTACCATATCCACGAATATGCCCCCCTCATCGACTCTTCCGACATGACGCCGGCAGACTGGCAGCGCATCGCCGAGGATATCAAGGGCAACTACGACAAGTACGACGGTTTCGTCATTCTGCACGGCACCGACACCATGTCGTTCACCGCGTCTGCGCTCTCCTTCATGCTCGAAGATCTGCACAAGCCGGTCATCATCACCGGCTCCCAGATCCCCCTGGCCGAACTGCGCTCGGACGGTCAGCAGAACCTGCTCAACGCCCTCTATATCGCGGCCAACTACCCGATCCACGAGGTGACGCTCTTCTTCAACAACCAGCTCTATCGCGGCAACCGCAGCAAGAAGGTGCATGCCGACGGCTTCCACGCCTTCGACTCGCCCAACTACCCGCCCCTGCTCAATGCCGGTATCGCCATCTCCCTGGAGGCAGGTGAGCTGGGCGTGCCGTGCGATCGCCCCCTGGTGCTGCACGACATCACCCCCCAGCCCATCGGGGTGGTGACCCTCTATCCGGGGATATCGGCGGAGGTGATAGCGAACATCCTGCAACAGCCGGTGCGTGCGCTGATCCTGCTCTCCTTCGGGGTGGGCAATGCGCCCCAGAACCCGGCCATGCTGGCGCTGCTCTCCGAGGCATCTGCCCGGGGCGTCATCATCGTCAACCTGAGCCAGTGCCTGCACGGCAAGGTCAACATGGGGGGCTATGCCACCGGCAACGCCCTCTCCCGTGCGGGAGTCATCTCGGGCTTTGACATGACCGCCGAGGCGGCGCTCACCAAGCTGCACTTCCTGCTGAGCCAGGATCTGCCGGCGCCGCGCATCCGCGAGCTGATGCAGCAGTCTCTGCGCGGGGAGCTGACCCCCTGACTTTCCCTCTCACCCTAACCCTCTCCCAGCGGGAGAGGGGATAGATCGAGGTGGCGAGGTTTACCATGAAGATCGCCGGCAGGTGGCCCGCTGACTGCTCGCAGGTGCGTGCCAGCTCCCTTCTCCCTTGGTGGGAGAAGGGCCGGGGATGAGGGGGATGAGTCATCCTGCATAGAGAGGAAAAAAGAGGGGAGCCATAATGGCTCCCCTCTTTCGTTTCGTTACCGCGATAGGTGACGTGCGGCCTGCCTCAGTGGCTAAGGTCGACCCGCACTATCTCTTCCTCATCGCGATACTGGCGCTTGAGCTCGCTCTTGCTCTTCATCACGATCTCGCCGTCACGGCCGATGTTCATGTGCTCGGGGTTCTCAAGGTGCATCGCCTGCCAGGCCATCACGGCCTGAAGGGAAGTGGCCTTCTGCTCCTCGGTCAGGGGCTTGCCATCCGGCCATTTGCCGAGCTCGACTGCAGTCTTGAGCCGCTCGTACACCTCTTTGGGCATCTGCGCTATCGCTTGTTGAAACGTCACTTGCTGAGACGACATCCGGCCTCTCCTTGAAAATTGAGCCATGAACACGGGTTCCGGCGGGCAGATCCTGTCGGACTATACCGGTAGATCCTGGCGGACTACGCCAGCCATCTGCTCCATCACCCGTACTACCTGACAACTGTACCCGAACTCGTTGTCATACCACACGTAAAGCACGCAGTGATCCCCCTCGGCGATGGTGGCCTGGGAGTCGACGATGCCCGCAAAACGGGAGCCCACCATGTCGGAGGAGACCAGCTCGGTGCTGGCGCTGAAGTCGATCTGGCGATGCAGGGCCGAGCTCAGCGCCATCTGCTGCAGATAGGCGTTGAGGCTCTCCCGATCGGTGGTCTGTTCCAGCGACAGGTTGATGATGGCCAGGGACACGTTGGGTGTGGGCACCCGGATGGCGTTGCCGGTCAACTTGCCCTTGAGCTCCGGCAGCGCCTTGGCCACCGCCTTGGCGGCACCGGTGCTGGTCATCACCATGTTGAGGGCTGCGCTGCGACCGCGGCGCTCGCCTTTGTGATAGTTGTCGATGAGGTTCTGATCGTTGGTATAGGAGTGGACCGTCTCCACGTGGCCGTGGCGGATGCCGTACTTGTCCTGCATCACCTTGAGCACCGGGGTGATGGCGTTGGTGGTGCAGGAGGCGGCGGAGACTATCTTGTCATCCGGGCCTATCACCTCGTGGTTGACCCCGAACACCACGTTCTTCATCTCCCCCTTGCCGGGGGCGGTCAGCAGCACCCGGGCGGCGCCGCGGGCCTTGAGGTGCTCGGACAGGCCCGCCTCGTCACGCCAGACGCCGGTGTTGTCAACGATCAGCGCATTGTCGATGCCGTAGGCGGTGTAGTCGATGTCGGCCGGGCTGTTTGCATAGATCACCTGGATGAAGGTGCCGTTGGCGATGATGGCGCTGCGTTCTGCATCCACCTCGATGGAGCCGTTGAAGGGGCCGTGCACCGAATCGCGGCGCAGCAGGCTGGCACGTTTCTCCAGATCCCCGTCGCGACCGCCGCGCACCACGATGGCGCGCAGGCGCAGGGAGTTGGCGGCGCCGGTGCGCTCGATGAGCAGACGGGCCAGCAGGCGGCCGATGCGGCCGAAGCCGTAGAGTACCACGTCGGTCGGGGCGGGCACGGCACTGCGGTTCAGGGCCGGTGCCAGCTTGGCGCGCAGGTAGTCCTCGATGCCGGCTTCATCCTGGTGATCCTGCCAGTAGCCCACGGCCAGTTTGCCGAGATCGACTTCGGCGGCGGTGGGGTTCAGGGCGACGATGGCGCGCAGGAGAGGGAAGCTTTGCTGGATGGGCAGCGGGGTGCCCTGGTGGCGGCGAACGACCCGGTGGGCCTTGAGGATATCGATGGTGGAGGCGTTTTGCAGGGGGCGTCCGTAGAGGGTGATCTCTATCCCTTGCTGTCGGTAGAGGCGACCTATCAAGGGTTGCATGGCTTCGGCGAGCTCCTGGCTCTCCTGCCACGCCTGCAAGTAGTGCTCGTGGGTCATTAACCAGTTCCTTTTATTTCACGTTGTTGAAGCAAGTTGCCTGGGCAAATTGAAATTCGTCGAAGGCAGATCAGTGTAGGGCTGATGGTTTCGTTATATTATTCTGCAATCGCGGCCTTATACGGCGCGCGCATTGTAATGGATATGTAGCCTGTTTGCTAGTTGGCGGTGGCCGGTGCGGGTTGCGATTGTTATCAACCAGATGTGAACCATGACCCTATTCTCACAGCGTCCGTTACTGCTTTCCCTCGCTTGTTGCCTGACGTTGACGGCCTGCGACGACGACAGGATCCACAACATCTGCTCCCAATATCCCGCCCTGTGCGCGGACCTGGTGGACGACGGCTGGTGTCGCTATGAGCGCAGCGATGTCATTCGCGGTCGTTACTATCTCCAGGAAGAGGGGACGGACAGGCGCAAGTACGATCTGATGCGCGGCCTGGAGCGTTATCTGCAGTGCGCCGAGCACTCCACCAACATCGAGTACAAGCGGGCCAGGGAGCAGAAGAGCCCCAGAGTGGAAGGGATGCTGGCCGCCGGCCGTCAACTGGAGCAACTGGATGCGCAGACCCGGGGCTCCCGGGATCCCTACCTGCTGCTCTGGCACTGGACCAACAACACCAGCCCCGAGGCCCGCGCGAGCTTCCTCGCGCAGGAGGGGACGCCGAGCCTCGAGGAGCCCGAGCTGCAACTGGCGCTCGGCGGCATCTATGCCAAGAGCGAGCCCGAGAAGGCCATCAGGCTGATGCACCATGCGCTCTCCCTCTATCGGGAGGGGGACAAGGTCAACAGCCGGATCCTCACCGCCCTCAGCACCCTCTACATGGGGCAGAAGCGATTTGATCAGGCCTATCTGTGGGGCAAGGTGAGCGAGTCATTCCAGGAGAGCCCCGAGGTCTCCGCCACCCGGCTCGGCATTTACCATGCCATCGGCAAGGAGGAGCAGGAGACGCTGGACGACCAGGCGGCCACCATCGTCGATGCACTCAGGCAGGGGAGCTACCGCACACCATGAATTCGACCCTGACAGAGGTCCGGGAGTGGGCCCATCCCTTCGATATCCGTCTCGTCCACGGCCAGATCCGCGGCGAGGACAGGGTGCTTGAACGGGCCACGGTGAGGGCCGTGGTGATGCGTGGTGATCGACTGCTGCTGGTGCACTCCCGCGTCAACGGGGATCTCATGTTCCCCGGTGGCGGCATCGAGCACGGGGAGGCGCACGATGCGGCCCTGGCCCGGGAGCTGCGGGAAGAGTGTGGCGCCGAGCTGGTGGCCGTGGGCCCCCTGCTGGGAGAGACCCGGGAGTATCGTGCCGCGCGCGAGCCGGATTACGATGCCTACTGCATCCGATCGTCCTATTACCTCTGCCGGGTCGGGGAGGACTGGAGTGCACCGCGCCCCCAGCCCTACGAGATCCGGCTCGGCTTTACGCCGGGCTGGTTCCCCCTGGCCGAGGCCCTGCAGACCAACAAGACCCAGCTGGCGGGTCCCTGTCCCCAGTGGACGGCGCGAGAGACCCGGGTGCTGGCAGAGTTGCACCGCTGGCAAGCGTCCGGCTTGCTGACCTGACAAGGCCGCTTGCCCCATAAAAAAACCGCCTGTCGGCGGTTTTTTTATGGCTGTCCCCGGCGTCAGGGGAGACAGACCGGGCAGAAGGCGTAGGTGCCCTGGGGATCGTTGAAGCGGGTCAGCGGGTCCAGAGTGCGGTTCATCTCCAGCAGCGCCTTGCCAAGCCCGGCGGGCAGCCAGCTTTGCAGGTGCGGGGCCAGCGCCTGGGCGCTGCTGTCAAACAGCTCGCGCAGGAACTTGTCCCTGGCAGACTCTTCCGGTGCGATGGGGGTGACCTGCCAGCTCTTGAGGTTGGCGAGATCGGCGGCCGCCTTGAGGGCGTCATCCAGATTGCCGAACTCGTCCACCAGCCCCAGTGCCTTGGCATCCTGCCCGGTCCAGACCCGGCCTTCGGCGGCTTTTTCCGCCTCTTCCGGGCTAAGGCCCCGGCCCTTGCCCACCAGGCCGACAAAGCGCTGATAGGTGTCTTCTACGCTCAGTTGAATGGCTTCACCCACGTGATCCGGCAGGGCACGGGTCAGCCCGACCCCCACGAAGTCGGTGGTACCGACGCCGTCGGTGTGTACCCCGTACTGGGAGAGCGCCTTGTCGATGGTGGCGAACATGCCGAACACCCCGATGGAACCGGTGAGGGTGGTGGGGGAGGCGAAGATCTTGTCCGCATCGGCGGAGATCCAGTAGCCACCGGAGGCGGCGTAGCTGCCCATGGAGATGACCACCGGCTTGCCCGCCTGTTTCAGGGCCAGCAATTCGGCGCGGATCTGCTCGGCGGCAAAGGCGCTGCCGCCGGGGCTGTCCACTCGCAGCACCACGGCTTTCACCTGATCGTCACGGCGGGCCTCGGCCAGCAGATCGGCAAGGCTGTCGCCGCCGATGGTGCCGGCAGGCTGGACGCCATCCATGATGGCGCCGCTGGCGGTGATGAGGCCTACCTCATCCTTGCCGCTCTGGGGGTACTGTTCCGGGATGGCGGCCAGATACTCTTTCAGGCCCACGCCCTTCCAGCCGTGATCATCGGCCTCGCCCACTTCCTTGATCACCGCCTGGGTCATTTCGTCGCGGGTGGCGAGCTGATCCACCAGACCGTTGTCGAGGGCGTAACTGGCCGCATTGCCGCCGGCCTTGCGCAGCAGTTCGAGGAAGTGATCCTTGTTCGGTGCGACGGCATCCGGCTCGATCTCCCGCTGCTCCGCCACGTCGGCCACATAGGATTGCCATAGCTGATCCAGCCAGCGCTGGTTCGCCTCCTTGCTCTCGGGGGACATCTCGTCCCGGGTGTAGGGCTCGACGAAGGACTTGTAGGTGCCGACCTTGAAGACGTGCGGGGTGATATTGAGCTTCTCCAGTGCCGACTTGAAGTAGGTCTGGTAGACACCCAGCCCCTCGATCAGCACGGCACCACTCTGGTTGAGCAGCACGTGGTCGGCGTGGGCGGCGAGCAGATAGGCCCCCTGGCTGTAGTAGTCCGCCATGGCGATGACCGGCTTGCCGCTCTCCTTGAAGGCGTCGATGGCGGCCGTCACCTCCTGCAGTTTGGAGAGGCTGGCCCCTTGCAGACCCTGGGGCTTGATCACCAGCGCCTTGATGCGATCGTCATTCCCCGCGCTCTTGATGGCCCACAGCAGATCGGAGAGGACGATTTCGCTTGGCTGCTCTTCCCCCTTGTCCATCTGCCTGAGCAGTTGCACCGTGGGATCGGTCTGGGTGCGCTGTTCTACCAGCACACCGGAGAGATTGAGGGTGAGCGCCCCCTCGATGGGGGTGCTTGGGGTCTCGCTCTGGCTGACGCTGAAGACAATGACCAGCACGACGAGAAGAAACAGCAGGTTGACCAGCATCAAGCGGGTAAAGTTGAGCAGGCGCCAGAGGCTGCGAAAGAGCCATCCCAGACCTTTGAAAATAGACATAGCTGCGTTGTCGCCCTGTTAATGGGTTGAGAGCAGCCATTATTAACCAGTTGCGCAGCCAATTGCCATTTCCCCTTGAGTCGACTGCCTCCCCGCCACTTCGGAACACGGCTGTTCGCTGAAAAAATGTCCAAACATTTGTTTGAAAAAGAGTTTTCGATTCTTTACTCTAGCTCCAGTTTGATAACAAAAAATTAACTGAAAGGCCCGATGAGCCGGCCCCACCTCCACCCACACCTTCTTTTTACTGCCCGTCACCCGAGGCAGCCAGGAAGGCTGGAGCATGACCCCGTGCACATCGACCTCGACAAGGAGTGCATCATGAGCCGTTATCCCACGCTGCTGACCCCCCTCGATCTGGGTTTTACCCAGTTGCGCAACCGCGTACTGATGGGGTCCATGCACACCGGCCTCGAGGAGGAAAAGGGGGGCTTTGACAAGCTGGCCGCCTTCTATGGTGAGCGGGCCCGTGGCGGGGTCGGTCTCATCGTGACCGGCGGTATCGCCCCCAATTTGCGGGGGCGGCTGGTGCCCCACGGCTCCCAGCTGAGCTTTCCCTGGCAGGTAGCCAAACACCGCAAGGTGACCGAGGCAGTGCACCAGGAAGGGGGCAAGATAGCGCTGCAGATCCTTCATGCGGGCCGCTACGCCTACCATCCATTCAGCCTGGCGCCGAGCGCCCTCAAGGCTCCCATCTCCCCGTTCAAGCCGCGGGCCATGAGCGAGCGGCAGATCCGCGGCACCATTCGCGACTTCGCCGCCACTGCGGCGTTGGCCAAGGCGGCCGGTTATGACGGGGTCGAGGTGATGGGCTCTGAAGGCTATCTCATCAACCAGTTCATCTGCGAACGCACCAACAAGCGCACCGATGGCTGGGGCGGCAGCAGCGAAAACCGCATGCGCTTCCCGGTGGAGATTGTCCGCGCCATCCGTGAGCGGGTGGGCACGGATTTCATCATCATCTTCCGCCTCTCCATGCTGGATCTGGTGGAGCAGGGCTCCTCCCTTGAGGAAGTGATCGCACTTGGCCGGGCACTGGAGCAGGTGGGGGTGACCCTCATCAACACCGGTATCGGCTGGCATGAGGCGCGCATTCCCACCATCGCCACCAGCGTGCCGCGCGGTGCCTTCAGTTGGGTGACCGCCGAGCTGAAAAAGCACCTCAAGGTGCCCCTCATCACCACCAACCGCATCAACACCCCCGAGGTGGCGGAGCGCATCCTGGCGGGGGGGGAGGCGGACATGGTCTCCATGGCGCGCCCCTTCCTGGCGGACCCCGAATTCGTCATCAAAGCGGCTGAAGACAGGGCGGACGAGATCAACACCTGCATCGCCTGCAACCAGGCCTGCCTCGACCACGTGTTCAAGCAAAAGCGTGCCTCCTGCCTGGTCAATCCCCGCGCCTGTTTCGAGACCGAGTTGACGTTTGGCCGGGTGCCCCAGCCCAAGAAGCTGGCGGTGGTGGGGGCGGGTCCTGCGGGGCTGGCGTTTGCCTGCTACGCCGCCGAGCGGGGCCATCAGGTAAGCCTGTTCGATCAGGCGAGCGAAATCGGCGGCCAGTTCAACTTTGCCAAGCAGATCCCGGGCAAAGAGGAGTTTCAAGAAACCCTGCGCTACTTCGCCAAGCGGCTGGAGAAGTGCGGCGTAGAGCTCTATCTGGGCCAGCGCCAGAGTGCTGAGAGTCTCTTGGGCGGCGGTTTTGACGAGGTGATCCTCGCCACCGGCATCCGCCCGCGCACTCCCAATATCCCGGGTATCGAGCATGCCAAGGTGATGAGCTACCTCGATGTCTTACGTGATCACAAGCCGGTGGGCGAGAAGGTGGCGGTGATCGGCGCCGGCGGTATTGGCTTCGATGTGGCCGAATACCTGGTGGAAAAGAGAGGATCGCCGGATGCTGAAAGCCATCGCGATCACTGGCTCAAGGAGTGGGGTATCGACAAGCAACTGGGTGAGCGCGGCGGCCTGACTACCCCCGAAATCGATGCCCCCGAGCGCCAGATCTGGTTGCTCCAGCGCAAGGAGAGCAAGGTGGGCGACGGCCTTGGCAAGACCACCGGCTGGATCCATCGCACCGTGCTCAAGAATCGCAAGGTGCAGATGCTCTCCGGCGTCCAGTACCTGCGTATCGACGATGCCGGGCTTCACATCCAGGTGGGCGACCAACAGCAGTGCCTGCCGGTGGATCAGGTGATCATCTGTGCCGGACAGGAACCCCTCAAGGAGTTGCAGGCTGGTCTGCAGGCTGCTGGCAAGCCGGTGCACATCATCGGCGGTGCCGACGTGGCCGCCGAGCTGGATGCCAAACGCGCCATCCGGCAAGGGGCGGAGCTGGCTGCCGTCATCTAGCCTCCCGACCCTTTCGTATCCTGACAAACCCCTGAACCCCAGGGGTTTTCTTCATCCAGTGCTGTGCTAAGGTAGCGCCATCATCGCCTTTGACAAGGAACTGCCCCATGGATGCCCTCCATCTGTTACTCAATCGCCACTCCTGTGGTCGTCTGGCCGAGCCTGCCCCGAGTGGCGAAGTGCTCGACAATATCCTCAAGGCCGGGCTGCGGGCGCCGGATCACGGCACTCTGACCCCCTGGCAGTTCATCCTGTTTGAAGGGGAGGGGCGTGAGCGCCTGGGGACATTGCTGGCCGATGCCGCCCATGCCCGTGGCGAGGATGCGGACAGTGTCGAGAAGTGTCGCGCCGCACCACTGCGTGCTCCCCTGGTGATCGCGGTGGCGACCCGTTATCAGGCGCACCCCAAGGTACCGAAACTGGAGCAGGAGCTCTCTGCCGGTTGCGCCCTGATGGCGATGCAGATGGCGGCCCAGGCCCAGGGCTTCAACGGCATCTGGCGCTCCGGCTGGTTCATCTTCGACGAGCAGATCCATGGTGCACTGGGGCTGGCACCGGAGGATCAACTGGTGGGCTTCCTCTACCTTGGCACCCCCATGCTGGAGGCCCGCAAGCTGCGCGAGTTGCCCATTCAGGACTTCGTGCGCAACTTCTGAAGCGCAGAACGCCAAAAGCCCTGATTATTCAGGGTTTTTTTGTTTTCTGACAAAGCCGTCAGGCTGTACTGATAAATGCGCACTTGCCAAGAGGGTAGAAGGGGGTTGGCCGGACATTTTTTGAATTGTGAGAGATTCTTCTCACTCCTGGTTTATTACGCTATGTAAAACGTTTGCGCCACGTTATTATCCCACTGCCAGTTTAGAAGGTGACCCCTTCTAATTTTCTGCGATGAGAGTCGCAATTCCGTAGCACCTTTTTAGAGCCCAACGTCTTGATGACATTGGGCTTCATTTTTTGCGGGATCGGCACGTCAGCGTTCTTTCTCCTTTGCCTCTTCTCTACCTCACCCGGCCTCTTTGTGGCGATCTTTTGCACAGCCATTGATGTGGCCTCGATTGGAATCAGGATCAGGGTCAAATATCCTGCATTTGCAGGTGAAATCCGGCCCGGGATCCGCCAGCATCGGCAGAGACAAGAGAGCCAGAGGCTTCCCTTCGACGTCGACTGCCCGCACCTATGCCATCCGGAGGCGATATGTGGTTCAACCGCAAGCTTGAAAAAGAGAATCAACAGCTCAGGGAGGCGATGCTTCTCAAAGAGCAGCAGCACCAGAGCGAGCTGGCCGAATTGCGTGCCACCATCGGTGAATACGAGCACATGCAGCGCACCAGCCGGGAGCGTGGCGATCTCTTCAATCAGGTGATCTCCTGCCAGAATCAGGGAGGTGAGATGCTGCAGAGCGTGCGGGAAGCGCTGGCCGGCAGTGCCGAACACCTGATGGCGGAAAAGGGAGCGCTCAGCGAGCTGGATCAGCTCTTTGCCCAGACCCGGGGCGCCATCACCCGTCTTTCCAATCGTGCCCATGCCATCACGGATGAGGCGGCTCGCAGCCTCGCAGCCGTCCATCAGCTCGATGCCAGCACATCCGCCATCAACCAGTTCGTGACCGCCATCCAGGGCATTTCGGATCAGACCAACCTGCTGGCACTCAATGCGGCCATCGAGGCGGCCAGGGCCGGTGAAGCTGGTCGAGGATTCGCCGTGGTCGCCGATGAGGTGCGTCAGCTGGCGAGCAAGGCTCATGAAGCCAGCAGCCAGATCGAGGTGCTGGTCAGACAGATAGTGGCCCAGGCGCAGGAGATCAAGTCCATCATCGATGACAACCAGGCCAGTGCCGCCGAGGTGGCGACCTCCTCCTCCCAGATCGATGTGGTGGTGACCCAGGTGCTGGCACAATCAGGCCGGATGCAGCAGGTGATCCACAGTGCGGCCTCCACCTCCTTCCTCAATACCACCAAGCTGGATCACGCCGTCTGGAAGAACACCATCTATCGGCTAATCGATCAGCAGCATTTTCACGAGCCGGTGAGCGACCACGCTCAGTGCAGGCTGGGCAAATGGTATTTCGAGGGGCAGGGTGCGGAGCTCTTCGCCCACAAGCCGGGCTTTCGTGAACTGGACGGGCCCCACAAGCGGGTCCACGAGAGCGGCAAGGCCGCCCTGCACGCGCGCGAGCAGGGGGATATCAAAAGCATGGTCGAGCAGCTCAAGACCATGGAAAACGCCAGCATGCAGGTGGTGCACTGCATCGACCGCTTGCTGGAAAGCGCCTGAGCGAGCCTCGGGCCTTCCGCTCAACCTTTGACTGGCAGCAGCCGTGCCGGGTTGCCTGCCACCCTGGCACCGGCCGGTACATCTCTGGTCACGACCGAGCCCGCACCCACGACGGCTTCCCGCTCTATGGTGACGCCGGGCAGCAGAATGGCGCCGCCGCCTATCCAGACCCTGTCTTCGATGGTGACCGGCAGCGCCGTCTCAACCCCCTGAATGCGCTCATCGGCATCCAGCGCATGGGCGGCGGTGTAGATCTGCACGTTCGGCCCAATCATCACCTCGGCGCCGATGCGAATGGGGGCATTGTCCAGCAGGGTGGCCCCCATGTTGATGTAGCTGCCCTTGCCAAGGTGGATGTGGCGGCCATAGGTGCAGTAGAAGGGTGGGCAGATGAAGGCACCCTGTGCCAGCTCGCCGACGATCTGCAGCAGCAGTGCCAGCTGTTCATCCTCCTCGTCGCTGCGATTGAAGCGGCGGTACAGGCGGGCCGTCTCCCGGCGCAACAGATCCAGCTCTGGCGCCATGCAGTTGTAAGGCTGGCTGGCGATCATCTTCTCGTATTCGGTCATGACTGGGCCTCGATGGGGTGGAGGAAGAGAGGATAAGCCATCGGGAGGCAGAGAAGCGTGAGGCTCTCCCCAGAGTGGGCAGAAGGAGAACGGCGTCCGGAAACGACAAGGGCACCCTGCTGGGGTGCCCTTGTCGTTCAACGACCTAAGTGTTGCCGCCATGGCCTGTTGCTTGTCAGCCGAGTGTGCGGCTGATGGGTTGGCAACTGCCGTGGCTTGTTGTTTATCAGCCGAGTTTGCGGCCGATGGGTTGGCAACTGCCGTGGCTTGTTGCTTATCAGCCGAGTGTGCGGCCGATGGGTTGGCAACTGCCGTGGCTTGTTGCTTATCAGCCGAGTGTGCGGCCGATGGGTTGGCAGCCACCGTGGCTTGTTGCTTATCAGCCGAGTGTGCGGCTGATGGGTTGGCAACTGCCGTGGCTTGTTGCTTATCAGCCGAGTTTGCGGCCGGAGAGGCGGCACCACTCCTCTTTCACGGCGGTCGGGTCCATCTCGAACCACTGGCCATAGATGGTCTCCAGCTCCGGCGCCTGGCTTTCCAGCACGCCGGAGAGGGCCATCAGGCTGCCCGCTTTGCCGTGACCGGCGATCAGCGGCGCCAGCTCCCGCAGCGGGCCGGCCAGGATGTTGGCGACCACCACGTCCGCTTCGACGTCTTGCGGCTGATCCGCCGGCAGGTAGAGTTCGATCTGGTCGGCAACGCCATTTCGCTCGGCGTTGTCACGGCTGGCCTGGATGGCCTGAGGATCGATGTCGATGCCGATGACCCGGGCGGCCCCCAGTTTCAGGGCGGCGATGCCGAGGATGCCTGAGCCGCAACCAAAGTCGACCACGGTTTTGCCGGCCAGATCCAGCCCGTCCAGCCACTGCAGGCAGAGAGCCGTGGTGGGGTGGGTACCGGTGCCGAAGGCCAGGCCCGGGTCCAGCATGACGTTGACCGCATCGGGGTTCGGCACGTCGCGCCAGCTCGGGCAGATCCAGAGCCGCTCGCCGAACTGCATGGGGTGGAAGTGATCCATCCATTCGCGCACCCAGTCCTTGTCTTCCAGTTGCTCGACCTTGTAGCCCACGTCTTCACCGAAGATCTGCTGGAAGAAGGCGATGGTGGGAGCCGGATCGGTTTCGGCGTCGAACAGCCCCATCACTTCGGTCTCGCCCCAGAGCGGGGTTTCACCGGGCATGGGCTCATAGACGGGCACATCCTTGGCATCCATAAAGGTCACCGCCTGGGCCCCACGCCCCAGCAGCATGTTGCTCACCTTGTCTGCGGTCTTGGCAGTGGCGTTGATTCGAATTTGTATCCAGGGCATGGCGTCGGCTCTTCATAAATGTGAAACCGCGGGATTCTATCATCATGGGCCCGTGCTGTCGTGGTTTGACCATGGCCTCATGGGGAAGGGAGGTAACTCTGCCAAGTTGGCACGGTTAATGTATTCCTTCATGGGTGACGGGAAGCAACTTGTTCCCGCTGAATGCTTTGCTCTATGAAGTTCCGTCATCTTTTTTCAGCCACCTTCGGGTGGCTTTTTTTATGCCGGTGCGCTGAAAAGCGGTTAATTGGGAGGGAAAAGCAGAGATTGGCACGCTATCTGCAAAGTTACAGATGTCCTGCATAAGGATATGTGTGTGATTGTTACCCCAACGTTCAGGTTTTTAGGGCCATCCCGACGGGATGGCCTCTTTTTTATGGTTTTTTCGGGGGAGATGCCCCGTCAGGGACAAAAGTTACCTGCGGGGCTGTGCACTCTTGGGGCTTGTCACTGGTGATTTCACCCCATGATGGTGCATTTATTTACCTACAAGGGAATAGAGGCTGGACGGTAAGGCCCGCTTGGGCTGCGCCTCAGCGATGGAAGCCGCTCATGTCGATCACCAGCTTGCCCACCATGCGACCCGCTTCCAGCTCGGCATGAGCCCGGGCCAGGGTGAGGGGCGTCAGTTCGGGCACCACCTTGCTGAGGGTGGTCTTGAGCACCCCTTCATCGATCAGGGCCGCGACCCGGCCGAGCAGGTTGTGCTGCTCTATCATGTCCGGGGTCTGGAACAGGGAGCGGGTAAACATGAACTCCTGGCTGAAGGTGACGCTCTTGGGTTTGAGCAGACCCAGATCCCAGGGTTCACTGGACTCGGCGATGGTGCAGATGTGACCAAACGGACGGATGAGGCTGGCCATGGTGTTCCAGTGCTGCTCGGTGGCGTTGGTGCAGAAGATGGCATCCACCTCGCTGATGCCGAGCGCCTTGAGCTCCGCCTGCAGATGGTGATGGCTCACCACCTGGTGGGCCCCCATGTCCAGGCACCACTCCCGGGTTTCGGGGCGCGATGCGGTGGCGATCACCTCCATGCCGGTGAGCTGGCGGGCGAGCTGGATGGCGATGGAACCGACCCCGCCGGCGCCCCCGATGATCAGCAGTCGCCCGGTGCTTTCGCGGGTGAGGCTCATGCGCTCGAACAGGGTTTCCCAGGCGGTGATGGCGGTGAGCGGCAGGGCGGCGGCTTCCAGATCGGTCAGGGTGACTGGGGCGATGGCGGCAATGCGCTCGTCCACCAGTTGCAGGGCGCTGTTGCTGCCCGGGCGGCTGATGTCGCCTGCATACCAGACCCTGTCACCGGCCTTGAATAGGGTGACGTCGCTACCGACGGCGATCACCTCGCCCACGGCGTCCCAGCCCAGCACGCGGGGGCTGCTTTCGACCTTGTCCTTGGGGGCGCGTACCTTGGTGTCGACCGGATTGATGGAGGTGGCGTTGACCCGTACCAGCAGATCCCGCGGGCCTGGTGTCGGATCGGGCAGATCGCTCTCGATGAAGCAGTGGGGGTGGTTGCTTGGCAGATAGTGAGTCAGGGCGATGGCTTTCATGGCTTTTCCTTTCAAATAGCAGTGTTCGGGATTGCCACTCACTCTAGTCTGGATGATTATCAAGATTAAGATGGGTAATTGGTAAAGACTGTTTGAATATATGAACAATGTCGAACTGGAGTTGATGGGGTTGTTCGCCACCGTGGTGGAGCAGGGGAGCTTCACCGGGGCGGCCGAGGTGCTCGGCATGCCCAAGTCCTCGGTGAGCCAGAAGATCTCGCGCCTCGAATCCCGGCTCGGGGTGAGGTTGCTGCAACGCACCACCCGCAGGCTCAGCCTGACGCCCCAGGGGGAGGTCTATGTGGCCCATTGTCAGGAGCTGCTGGCACTGGCGCGCAGCGCCAATCTGGCGATGGCGCGGTTGCGCGCGGCTCCTGGAGGGCGGGTGCGGATCACTGCTCCCGAAGCCACGGGAACCTTGCTGCTTGGCCGGATACTGGCCGAATTTCGCGCCCTCTATCCCGAGGTGGTGCTGGAGCTGACCCTTTGCGATGAACAGCTGGATCTGGTGGGGGAAGGTTACGATCTGGCGCTGCGGGCAGCGCCGCTGAAAGATTCCAGCCTCATCTGCCGGCGCATCGGCCAGGTGGCGCGCCATCTGGTGGCATCTCCCGGTTACCTGGCGGCCAACGGGACGCCGCTCCAACTCTCGGAGCTGGCCGGACACGCCTGCCTGGTACATGGCTCCTTGCCGGTGTGGCCATTGCAGGAGGGGGGCTGGCGCCCTCGCGGGGCCTGCCAGAGCAACAGCCTGTTGGCGCTGCGGGAGCTGGCACTCCATGACGGGGGGATTGCCCTGCTGCCGGCCCATGTCTGCGGCGACGATCTGGCGGCGGGGCGACTGCTCAAGGTGCTGCCGGATCTCCTGGTTCCGGTGAACCCCTTCTATCTCATCTACCCGAGCCGGGAACACCTGGCCCCCGCCCTTCGCAGCCTGATGGACTTCGTGGCCGAGCGTCTTCCCTTTGCCTGATCACTGGTGCTGGCTAAGGGGAGCCTGAGCCGGTTCGAGACCGAGCGGGACCGACTGGCGTTCCGCCAGCATGCGGATCTGCCCTTCGATGAGGCCGGCATGGGGGCCGAGCACCAGCACCAGCTGATGTTCGTTCAGCACGACCCAGGAGAGGCAGCCCAGTCTGGCCAGGCAGGATTGATCCACCAGGGCCATGTCGCGAACTCGCAGGCTGAGGCGGGTCAGGCAGACGCTCATGGCCTGCAGGTTGTCCATGCCCCCCAGCATCTTGAGGTACTGGATAGCCAGCATCTGGGGATCGGTGGGGGCCACGGTCGCGAGCCGGGAGAGATCCTCGGCGATGGGCTTGCCCGGCAGACTGAGGGGAGCGTGTTCCAGCAGCCGGGAGAAGAGCAGGGCATAGACGACGAAGAAGAGGATGCCCAGGGGGATGAGCCAGAAGCTGTGCAGACCGGCGTGGTAGCTCAGCACCAGGTCCAGCAATCCGGCAGAAAAGTAGCTGCCCACCTGTATGTCGAGCCCGCTGCAGATGGCCAGCGACAGCCCGGTCAGCAGGGCATGGGCCAGAAACAGCCAGGGAGCGGTGAAGGCAAACAGGAACTCGATGGGCTCCGTGATGCCCACCAGTGCCGAGGTGAGCGCCAGGGTGAGCAGCAGCCCTCCCTGGGGCAGTTGTTGCATCCGCTGGCGATGGATCCAGATGGCAAAACAGGCACCGGGCAGGCCGAACATGATGACCGGATAGAGCCCGGCCACATAGCCTTCATGCAGCGGCTGGGCGGTCGAGAGGGCTTGCAGGTTGCTCTCCCCGAGCCCGATGAGGCTGCCCAGCACCTGGTGCAGGCCGAGGGGGATCAGCAGCCGGTTCAGCACGCCATAGCAGAAGGCGCCAAATGGCGTGGTGAGCAGATCGGAGGCGAGCAGGGTGAGCCCCTGTTCCAGCAGCGGCCAGAGGATGGAGAGGGGGAGCACCAGCAGCAGGCAGGCCAGCGCCGAGAGCAACATGCCCGGCAGATCTTCCTGCAGGGGGCGCAACCAGCCCGGCAGCCGCAGAGTGCGGGCCCGGGAGCAGACCATGGCGGTGACGAGCCCGGCCAGCAGGCCGCAGATCATGTCCGCATGCAGCCCGGGCACCAGGGTGCCCAGCGCCGAGCTCAGCAGCAGGAAGTTGACCGCACCGGCGAGCGCCTGGGCTCCTTGCCCCTGGCGACTCAACCCGAAGGCGATGGCCACCGCATAGATGAGCGGCATCTGGCTGAAGAGGGCTCGACCGGCGAGGGAGAGCACGGCGAGATCCAGCACGTCCGGTTGGCCGAGCCGGTGGAGCAGGGCGGCCAGGGGCAGGATGGAGACGGGCAGCAACAGGGCATAGCCGAGGCGCTGCAGGGACTGGGTCAGGATCTTTCTGGCGTTCTGGACTGGCATGGGGGCACGGTATTTGTGACGTGGCGCACATTTTACCCGTGAGCCCCCATTTGGGAATAGGCGAGCCTTCCTTTATTGATCCTTTTCTTAATTTTGATCAAACAATCGACGGACACGCTGATCCGGGGCAGGAGTGAGCAGGCTGACCAGGACAAAGGCCGCCAGGCCAAGGGCCAGGCTCGGGACGATGGCATGCAGACCGGCCACCTTGATCCCCCACTGGCTCAAGGTACCGTAACAGAGGATGCCGCAGACCATGCTGGCCAGGGCTCCCGGGCCGTTGGCCCTGGACCAGTAGAGGCCGAGCACCAGGGGCCAGAGGAAGACCGCCTGCAGGCCGCCGAAGGCGAGCAGGTTGAGCCAGATGATCATCTCGGGGGGCTGGAGCGCCGCCAGCAGCACCAGGGTACCCAGGATCAGGGTGCAGAGCAGGGAGAGGCGTGGCACCCGGACCTCCAGCTTTTCCTGCCTGGGGTTGAGGTAATTGAGGTAGAGATCTTTCACCAGGGTGGCGGAGGCCTGGATCAGCTGGGAGTCGATGGTGGACATGATGGCCGCCATGGGGGCGGCCAGGAAGACCCCGGCCAGCCAGGGGGGGAGCACCTCCATCATCAGGGAGGGCATGATCTTGTCCGGGCTGTCCATGCCGGGCAGGATGGCGCGGCCCAGCGCCCCGGCCAGGTGCATGCCGAACATCAGCAGGGCGCAGACGATGGTGCCGATGAGGATGCCCCGGTGCAGCGCCTTGCTGTCCCGGTAGCCAAAGCAGCGCAGCGCCGAGTGGGGCAAGCCCACCACCCCGATGCAGACCAGCACCCAGAAGCTCAGCATGAAGGGCTGGGTCAGCATGTCGCCGGCCCCCTGGGGGCTCACCAGCTTGGGATCTATCTCCTTGAGCTGGTGGACAAGATTCGGCAACCCGTCACCGGCGATGAGGATGCCCGCCAGCAGGGCGCCAGTGCCGATGAGCATGACGATGCCCTGCAGGGCATCCGTCATCACCACGGCGCGAAAGCCGCCGATCACCGTGTAGAGCAGCACGCAACTGGCAAACAGGAAGAGCCCCTGCTGATAGCTGAGGCCGGTCGCCGTTTCCAGCAGACGGGCGCCGCCGATGAACTGCACCACCATGGTGGCGATGAAGGCGAGGATGATGGTGACCGAGCCCAGCACGACCACTGCCCTGCTCTGGTAGCGGGCCCACAGCATGTCGTTGATGGTCACCGCGTTGACCCGGCGGGCGATGATGGCGAACTTCTTGCCAAGCACCCCCAGGGTGAGCCAGACGGTGGGCAGCTGGATCATCGCCAGTAGCACCCAGCCGAGGCCGACCTTGTAGGCGGCACCCGGCCCGCCGATGAAGGACGATGCAGAGGTATAAGTGGCCACCAGGGTCATGGCGAGCACCAGCCCCCCCATGCTGCGGTTGCCGATGAAGTACTCCTGCATGAAGTTGCCGCCGGTCCGGTGGCGACTGGCCCAGAAACCGACCCCCAGTACCAGCACCAGGTAGATGCAGAGCGGCAGCATCAGCTCAAGATTCATGGGGTGGTACCTCGCTATCCAGGGGAATATCGACGAACAGGCGATCCACCATGAGGGCGCAGAGGCCGATGAACAGCAGCGGCATCAGGATGCAACTGAGCAGGAACCAGAGGGGCAGGTCCCACAGCTCGAGATCCTCGGGGATGAAATACGCCGAGCCATACCAGGCGACAAAGTAGAGCAGGGTCAGCAGCAGGCAGAAGGCTGCTTCCCGACGGGCGAGTGCGAAACGGTTCACTGTGGCCTCCGACGAGTGAGCGGGGCGCAAGAATAACAAAAAAGGGCCATGTCGCCATGGCCCTTTTTTACGTTGGCGATCCGGGTGGATCGCGCAATATCCCGATGAAAGGGGTCTTTGCAGACCCGACTTCTTGTGCAGGTGGTGGCTGTTCTGTGCTGCCACCGTGCTCAATGGGTCGGGCCTCAAGCCATTACAGACCCAACTTCTTGTGCAGGTAGTGGATGTTAGTGCCACCGTGCTGGAAGTTTTCGTCCTTCATGATCTCTTTTTGCAGGGCGATGTTGGTCTTGATCCCTTCCACCACCAGCTCGTCGAGGGAGTGGCGCATGCGGGCGATGGCCACGTCGCGGTTCTCCCCGTAGCAGATCAGCTTGCCGATCATGGAGTCGTAGTAGGGGGGGACTTTGTAACCCGCATAGATGTGGGATTCCCAGCGCACGCCCAGGCCGCCCGGCGCGTGGAAGCGTTGGATGAGACCGGGAGAGGGCAGGAAGGTGGCCGGATCTTCGGCATTGATCCGGCACTCGATGGCGTGGCCACGGATGCGGATGTCCTGCTGGGTGATCGACAGGGGCTGACCGGCGGCAATGCGCAGCTGCTCCTTGATGAGGTCGACGCCGGTGACCATCTCGGTGACCGGATGCTCCACCTGGATACGGGTGTTCATCTCGATGAAATAGAACTCGCCGTTCTCGTACAGGAACTCGAAGGTACCCGCACCGCGGTAGCCGATCTCGAGACAGGCGCGCACACAGCGCTCACCGATGAACTTGCGCATCTCGTCGGTGATGCCGGGGGCCGGCGCCTCTTCCACGACCTTCTGGTGACGGCGCTGCATGGAGCAGTCCCGCTCACCCAGATAGAGGGCGGTACCCTGACCGTCAGCCAGTACCTGGATCTCGATGTGGCGCGGATTCTCCAGGTACTTCTCCATGTAGACCATGTCGTTCTTGAAGAACTGGCCCGCTTCGGATTTGGTCAGCGCGATGGCGGAGGCCAGTTCGGCCTCGTTGCGCACCACGCGCATGCCGCGACCACCACCGCCACCGGCGGCCTTGATGATCACCGGATACCCGATCCGCTTGGCGATGGCGGCGTTGCGCTTGGCATCGTTGTCCACCGGGCCGTCGGAGCCGGGTACGCAGGGCACGCCCGCCTTCTTCATCGCCTCGATGGCGGAGACCTTGTCACCCATCAGGCGAATGGTCTCGGCGCGCGGACCGATGAAGATGAAGCCGGATTTCTCGACCACTTCGGCGAAGTCGGCATTCTCGGAGAGGAAGCCGTAGCCCGGGTGGATGGCGACGGCACCGGTCACCTCGGCGGCGGCGATGATGGCCGGCACATTGAGGTAGGACTCACCGCTGGCAGGTTTGCCGATGCAGATGGTTTCGTCCGCCAGGAGCACATGCTTGAGCTCCCGATCGGCAGTGGAGTGAACGGCCACTGTCTTGATCCCGAGCTCTTTGCAGGCGCGCAGGATCCGCAGGGCAATTTCACCGCGGTTGGCGATGACTACTTTGTCCAACATGGGTGGCATTTTCCCTTATTCGATGATGAACAGCGGCTCGTCAAACTCGACGGCCTGACCATTTTCAACCAGGATCGCTTTGATCACGCCGGCCTTGTCAGACTCGATTTGGTTCATCATTTTCATGGCTTCGACGATGCACAGGGTGTCGCCGACATTGACGTGCTGACCGACTTCCACGAACGGCTTGGCTTCCGGGCTGGAGGAGCGGTAGAAGGAGCCCACCATGGGGGAGCGCATCAGATGACCGCTCGGGGCGGCATCGGCAGCAGGCGCAGCGGCTGCTGCCGGAGCAGCGGCAACCGGTGCGGCAACCTGAGCTGCGGCCTGGGGCATGATCATCTGCGGGGCAACGCTAACCTGGCCGGAGAAATTACGGCTGATGCGAACGGACTCTTCCCCTTCGGAGATTTCCAGCTCGGCGATGCCGGACTCTTCAACCAGTTCAATCAGCTTCTTGATTTTGCGGATATCCATTAGCATTCTCTTTCTTCTTTATCTGATCAGTGATTATCAAGCCGCGCGCAACTGATGCACGGCCGCGGTTAAAGCGAATTGGTAACCATCGGCACCCAACCCGCAGATCACCCCCTTGGCGACATCAGACAGATAGGAGTGATGACGGAAGGGCTCCCTGGCATGAACGTTTGACAGGTGAACCTCGATAAAGGGGATGGCCACACCCAGCAGGGCATCGCGCAGGGCAACGCTGGTATGGGTGAAGGCGGCGGGATTGATGATGATGAAATCCACCTGGCCCATGGCCTGATGGATGCGGCCGATCAGCTCGTGCTCGGCATTGGATTGCAGATGTTCCAGGGTGACACCGAGTTCGCTGGCGCTGCGCGTCAGATCGGCGACGATCTCATCGAGCGTCTTGCTGCCGTAGATTCCCGGTTCCCGCTTGCCCAGCAGATTCAGATTGGGGCCGTTAAGCAGGAGGATTCGGTGATGTTGCGACATATTGAGTACATCCTCGATGATTATGCTGCTATCTATCAGCTATCTTTGGACTACCAAAAATCTAGCCAATTTTTGCACAAATCGGTGTGCCCTGACACACAGATTTCGCAATTATATTGATTTCGTGAAAATTAGCAGCATTTTACTGGTCTAATCTCTACATCTGGCTATTTATTGGCCTGGTTTGCCCGCAAGCCCTGCCTACCACCGAACTCTGCCCTGTCCGGATCCCGAAGACAACAAAGCCGGCACGTGGCCGGCTCTGTTGACGTGGGGAAGAGACTCACGCCGCTTCCGACTTCTCGCGGATCAGCTTGTCTACGACCCCCGGATCCGCCAGGGTGGAGATATCCCCCAGGCTGTCGGTTTCGCCGGTGGCGATCTTGCGCAAGATACGCCGCATGATCTTGCCGGATCGGGTCTTGGGCAGCCCTTCGGCCCAGTGGATCACGTCCGGGGTCGCGATGGCGCCAATCTCCTTGCGCACCCACTCCTTCACTTCCTTGTGCAGCTCGCGGCTCGGCTCTTCTCCGGCGATCAGGGTGACATAGGCGTAGATGCCCTGTCCCTTGATCTCGTGGGGAACACCCACCACCGCCGCTTCGGCGATCTTCGGATGGGCCACCAGAGCGGACTCGATTTCGGCGGTGCCCATGCGGTGGCCGGAGACGTTGAGTACATCATCCACCCGGCCGGTGATCCAGTAGTAGCCGTCCTCGTCGCGACGGGCACCGTCGCCGGTGAAGTAGCGACCCGGGAAGGTGGAGAAGTAGGTCTGCTCGAAGCGCTCGTGATCTCCGAACACGGTACGCATCTGGCCGGGCCAGGAGTCGGTGATCACCAGGTTGCCCTCGGTGGCGCCCTCCAGCGGCTCACCCAGGTTGTCCACCAGAGCAGGCTGTACTCCGAAGAAGGGACGGGTGGCCGAGCCGGGCTTGAGCGCGGTGACGCCGGGCAGCGGAGTGATGAGGATGCCGCCGGTTTCGGTCTGCCACCAGGTGTCGACGATGGGGCAGCGCTCGTCGCCGATGGTGCGGTAGTACCACTCCCAGGCTTCCGGGTTGATGGGTTCACCCACCGACCCCATGATGCGCAGGCTGGTGCGGGAAGTGCCTTCGACAGCCTCCTTGCCCTTGGCCATCAGTGCGCGAATGGCGGTGGGGGCGGTATAGAGGATGGTGACCTGATGCTTGTCCACCACCTGGCTCATGCGGTTGGTAGCCGGGTAGTTGGGCACCCCTTCGAACATGACGGTGGTGGCGCCGTTGGCCAGCGGCCCGTAGACCAGATAGGAGTGACCGGTGACCCAACCCACGTCGGCGGTACACCAGTAGATGTCCTCTTCGTGGTAGTCGAACACGTATTTGAAGGTGAGGGCGGCATAGACCAGATAGCCGCCCGTGGTGTGCAGCACACCCTTGGGTTTGCCGGTGGAGCCGGAGGTGTAGAGCACGAACAGGGGATCTTCGGCGCCTATGGCTTCGGGCGGACAATCCGGGCTGGCGGCGTTGACCGCGTCATGCCACCAGATGTCTCTGTGATCGTGCCAGGCCACGTTGCCACCGGTGCGCTTGAGGACGATCACCTTGCTGACCTTGGTATCCGGGTGGGTAAGGGCCTCATCCACGTTCTTCTTGAGGGGGATGGGGCGACCGCCTCGCAACCCCTCATCGGCGGTGATGACGACGGAGGCGCCGGAGTCGATGATGCGGCCCGAGAGCGCCTCCGGCGAGAAGCCGCCGAAGACGATGCTGTGCACGGCCCCGATGCGGGTACAGGCCAGCATGGCGATGGCCGCCTCCGGCACCATGGGCATATAAAGGCAGACCATGTGGCCACGCTTGACCCCCTGGGCTTTGAGCACGTTGGCAAACTTGCATACTTCGGCGTGCAGTTCGCGATAGGTGATCTTGCGATCTTCGGCCGGGTTGTCCCCTTCCCAGATGATGGCGACCTTGTCGCCGCGCTCGCTCAGATGGCGATCCAGGCAGTTGGCCGAGACGTTGAGCAGGCCATCCTCATACCACTTGATGGAGACGTGGCCCGGATCGTAGGAGGTGTTCTTGACGCGGGTGTAGGGGGTCATCCAGTCGAGGATCTTGCCCTGCTCCCCCCAGAAGGCGTCCGGATCCTGCACCGACGCCTGATACATGGCTTCATAACCTTCCTTGTCCAGCAGGGCGCCGTTGCCGATGTGGGCCTTGACCGGGTAGACCTTGCTCTCGCTCATCTCTCACTCCTGTGAATACATTTTCTTAATGATTGAGTAACAACTTATACCTTTGGTTCCCGAGGGCAATTAGACTTTTGGATAGCGACGAAGATAGCAGGTGAGAGGACACGTTGAGGACAAAGAAGGGAGCCATGGGCTCCCTTCTTTGCTTTCGTGGTGGCGCGGCCAAGGATCAATGGCGGACGGGGAGCAGGGAAGGCAGGTGGAGTTCTGGCAGGGGATGGCTGAACAGGTAGCCCTGTCCCTCCTCGCAACGCAGGGATTGCAGGAACTGGCGCTGGGGCTGGGTTTCTATCCCTTCCGCCGTGACGGCCATGCCGAGGGAGCTGGCCAGCTGGACTATGGTACGGCACAGCTCGCGGCTGTGCTTGTCGTCGGGCAACGCCTGGACGAAGGCCCTGTCTATCTTGATGCGATCGATGGGCAGGCTCCTGAGCAGGCTCAGGGAAGAGAAACCGGTGCCGAAGTCGTCGATGGCGATCTGTACCCCCAGCGCCTTGAGACGGGTGAAGAGCCGCAGACTGTGATCCACGCTCTGGATGATGCTCTCGGTCACCTCGATCTCCAGCCGCTCGGCAGGAAAACCGGTCGCAGCCAGAATGGCTGTCACCCGCTCCACGTAGTCGTGGGAGCGCATCTCCCTGACCGACACATTGACCGAGAGCCTGGGCACGGCGCGCCCTTCGGCCAGCCACTGCTGCCCTTGCCGGCAGGCGGTGCGCATCACCCATTCTCCCAGCGGTTCGATGAGACCGCACTCCTCTGCCACCGGAATGAAACGGTCCGGGGATATCATGCCAAGGCTGGGATGCTGCCAGCGGATCAGGGCCTCCAGGCCGCTGAGATGACCATCCGCCAGATCCGTCATGGGTTGGTAGAGCAGGCGAAACTGTTGCTGCTCAATGGCCTTGAGCAGTCCCTGCTCCAGCAGCATCCGCTCCCTGGTCTGTGCCGTCATGTCGGGGGAGTGGAACAGATAGCCGTTGCGGCCACGGCGCTTGGCTTCATGCATGGCGTTGTCCGCCGCGCTGATGAGGCTGTCCGGGGTCTGGCCATGCTCCGGATAGAGGGAGATGCCGATGCTGGCGGAGAGCCTCACCCGCTCCTGGGCGATGTCGGCGGGATCGTGCAGCCTGCGTTGCAACCCCTCGATGAGACCCAGCAGATCCTGGGTGTCCCTGATGGCGGGCAGCAACACCAGAAATTCGTCTGCCCCCAGCCGGATGGCGATGTCTCCGGGGCGCAGACAGTGGCGAATGCGGTCTGCCGACAGCTTGAGCAGCAGATCGCCGGCACTGTGCCCCAGGTTGTCGTTGATGAGCTTGAAGCCGTCGAGATCGATGAACAGCAGCGCCAGGACGTGGTGGTTCACCCTGGCCGTCTCTATCTCCAGGGTGAGGCGCTCTTGCAGCAGATGGCGATTGCCGAGATCGGTGAGGGGATCGTAATAGGAGAGGTGCTGCAAGCGGGCTTCGGCCTGATAGAGACGCAGTGCATGGCGGTGGGTCATCTCCTGCAGGCCGGGTGACGCGGGGGCGTCGAGGTGGGAGCCTGTCTGCGCGGATTCCCTCATCACGAGGAAGATGCCGCTGAAGGAGCCGTCCTCATCCAGCACGGAGCTGACGCTCACTTGCCAGCGTGCCGGGGAGGCCGCGCGGGAGAGACCGACCATTTCCACCTCAAATGTGCATCGGGGGGGACCTTGCCGCAGTTGCTGAAACAGCGGGAGCAGTTGGGGAGTCTGGGCAGGGACAATGTCGAACAGCGTCTTGCCCGGGTGCTCTGCCCGCGCGAGGCCGGTCAGTTCGGCAAAGCGTCCGTTGACGTCGCGACACCTGAATTCGTGATCGAAGACCCCAATCCCGACGGGCGCCTGGGCGAACAGCTGTTGCAACTCGTGGGGAGAGAGCGGGCCTGACAAATGCCGTGTCGGAACCGATTCGGGTAGCACTTTTTCCATGGAGGCTCCTGAATTGATTGCTTTGTCATTTGGACGACTGTGTCAGTATGGCAGGAAGTGTCAGGAGAGAAAGAAAGTGTGAGAAGGGTGTGAAATCAACGAGATGTCAGCCTTTCTGGCGGCCAAACGCCTGGATCCCGCGAACGAACACCAGCCAGCCCACCAGATGAAACGGCAACGCCATGGCGTAGAGCACCAGCCAGTGGCTCTCGGTGCCGCTGCTGTTGATGAAATCTGCCCAGGCGGCGAGCAGGGCCAACATGCCCGCTATCTGGAAACGGCGACGCAGCACCACTTCCACCCCGAGATTGGCGAGGTAGAGGGTCAGCAGGATGCCGGCAAAGCCGGTGAGCTGGGCGGTGCCGTAGAGCGCGCGGTCCGGGTTGAACAGCAGCGTCACGAGGGGAGTGAGACCCTGATCCAGCGGGATCAGGGCCAGCAGCCAGCATGCGATAAGAAGCAGGGCTGTCTTCATGCCGGGCTCAGTCGGCGGACGGTGCCGGTTTGACCAGGGAGAGGTAGTTGGCGTCCATCTTGAGGAACACCCCCAGCAGGCGGGCACTGGCACCGTAGAAGCCAAACTTGTCGGCGGCCCGGCAGGCCTGCTCGAAGCGCTCGAACCAGCCCAGCAGGTGGCCGTGCAGCAGGGACTCCTGCTCGCCAAGCCACGCCTCGCGCTGGTCGGCGGTGGTCGACTCGGCGGCGCGGATGATGAGGCTGCCCATCAGATCCAGCTCGATGGCCAGATGATCGGCAGGCTCATTGTATTTGTCGCTGACGTTGATGCCGAGGCGATCGAGGCGTGCCTGCATCTCGGTCATAGGGGCCTGCATCAGCTGCTTGCCTTCGCCCCGGTAGAGGGATTCGTAGGGCAGGGCACCCTGCCCGGGAGCACTCAGGAACAGGCCTGCAAAGTCGGCGGCCAGGGCCGTCTGGCGCTCGGGGCGCACCAGCAGGCGGGCGATGGCGTCGTTGAGCTCGGCCACGGCTTCGCGCATGGGATCGAGGGTGGAGAGGCTCTTCAAGAAGCTGCGCACGTCATAGGTGTCGTATTCAGCGATCTGTGCATCACTGAGTTCGGCAGCAAACAGGGTGGAAAACCACCAGTAAAGCTCGGCCCGGCGTTCGCTGGTCGCCATGAATTCCTGCATTTTTCCTCCGTGGATGACAATCGGGAGCCTTGATGGCCCCCGATTCTAACGACTTTAAAAATAAAGGAAACTCATGGGGCCTTTTGGCCGGATAGCGCCAGGAGAGGGGGGCGCTATCGCGGGATCGCCGTGGGCGACGAGGAGGCCGACCTACTCCTCGACGCGATAGAGCACCTGCTTGCAACGGGGGCAGATGTGCTGGCGGCGGTAATCCATCTGGTGCACCAGGCCGACCTCCCGCTGCTGATGATGACCGCAATGGATGCAGAAAATGAGATCCCCGTCGGCGGCGCCTGGATGGGCCGCCAGGTACTGCTCCCGGGTGGGAAGTGTCTCCCAGTTGGCGGTGCAGGCACCCTTGCGGCTGGCGGTGTAGTAGACCCAGTAGAAGAGAGCGAAGACCGCGACAATCACGAACAGCATCAGATGATCCATCATGGCGTTTCCCCTTGTGTTCCGGGATGGCAGGGAGCGACACCCGCTCGTGCAGATGTCCCATGGCCTAAAGATGTTATCTGTTAGTAAATGCTATATCCATGATCTGGCTCTGGTTTTCATCGCCTTGCCCGGGAAGCGGGGACGATGGCTGGAGCCGGATTGCTGGTGTGGGGAGGCCGGGGGGATGAGCGAAGCCAGGGGGCGGGATTCGAAATTTGCGACGTATTTTACATTTTATAAACAATTTTTTGGGTGGTTGGACTGTCTCTTTGATCCAGCTCACGTTACAATGCGCGGGCCCACTTCACCTATCGCGCAAACGATTTTCAGGAGATAAACGGATGTTGAAACGTGACATGACCATCGCCGGCTATGATCCAGAGCTGTGGCAGGCCATCACAGACGAGACCCGTCGTCAGGAAGAGCACATCGAGCTGATTGCGTCCGAGAACTACACCAGCCCCCGCGTCATGGAAGCCCAGGGCTCCCAGTTGACCAACAAGTACGCCGAAGGCTACCCGGCCAAGCGTTACTACGGCGGTTGCGAGTATGTGGATGTGGTTGAAACCCTGGCCATCGAGCGCGCCAAAGAGCTGTTCGGTGCCACCTACGCCAACGTGCAGCCGCACTCCGGCTCTCAGGCCAACAGCGCCGTCTACATGGCCCTGCTGCAACCGGGCGACACCGTGCTCGGCATGAACCTGGCCCACGGCGGTCACCTGACCCACGGCTCCCCCGTCAACTTCTCCGGCAAGCTGTACAACATCATCCCCTACGGCATCGACGAGTCCGGCAAGATCGACTACGACGAGATGGAGCGCCTGGCCGTTGAGCACAAGCCGAAGATGATGATCGGCGGCTTCTCCGCCTACTCCGGCATCGTCGACTGGGCCCGCATGCGCGAAATCGCCGACAAGATCGGTGCTTACCTGTTCGTGGACATGGCCCACGTGGCCGGTCTGATTGCCGCCGGCGTCTACCCGAACCCGGTGCCCCATGCTCACGTGGTCACCTCCACCACTCACAAGACCCTGGCCGGTCCGCGCGGTGGTCTGATCCTCTCCGCCGCCGACGACGAAGATCTGTACAAGAAGCTGAACTCCGCCGTCTTCCCGGGTGGTCAGGGCGGCCCGCTGATGCACGTCATCGCCGGCAAGGCCGTAGCCTTCAAGGAAGCGCTGGAGCCCGAGTTCAAGACCTACCAGGCCCAGGTCGTCAAGAACGCCAAGGCCATGGCGGCGACCTTTATCGAGCGCGGCTACAAGATCGTCTCCGGCGGTACCGACAACCATCTGATGCTGGTTGACCTGATCGGTCGCGAGCTGACCGGCAAAGATGCTGACGCCGCACTGGGCAAAGCCAACATCACCGTCAACAAGAACTCCGTACCGAACGACCCGCGTTCCCCGTTCGTGACCTCCGGCGTGCGTATCGGCACCCCGGCCATCACCCGCCGCGGCTTCAAGGAAGCCGAGTCCATCCAGTTGGCCAACTGGATCTGCGACGTGCTGGACAGCCACGACAACGAAGAAGTGCTGGCGACCGTGCGCGAGAAGGTGCTGGACATCTGCCGCCGCTTCCCGGTCTACGCATAATCAGCCTGACCTTCAGGTTGAAGACCAATGCCACCCTCGGGTGGCATTGTTTTTTGCAGCGTCTGGCAAGATGAGACAGAGGTGACCATGTGCGATGACATGAAAGAGGACGCGCTGGAGGCGTCACTGCGGCAGACGGTTCGCGCCCAGTACCACTTTCGCGCCAGCGAACAGGGGCTGCTGGCCTGGGATGTGCGCCGCTTGATCCGGCTGAGCCGCAACCTGCCGGTGCAGGCAGTGGCACTCGGCGAGATTGCCGAGCTTGACCGCAACCACTGGTACGGCCATGGCGACGCCACGCCCACGGTGCGCAGCGTGGTGGCGCATTGCCAGCTCATGATGGCGGCGGATCTCGCCTATCCCATCCTGCTGGACAGCGCCGGCCGGGTGATGGATGGCATGCACCGGGTGGGCAAGGCGCTGATGCTGGGTCACAGCCATGTGGCTGCTCGCCGGTTCGCGGCGGATCCTGCCCCCGATTACCAGGATTGCGACCCCGAGGCGTTGCCCTATGACGACTGAGTCCTGCCCGAAGGTCTGGCTGGTTGTCCCTTGTTTTCATGGGCTTTTACCGGTTCTGGATGGCCGTGTTACACTGGCCGGCCTAGCGCCAGCCCCCGGGGCCCGCGCCCATTTTCATCCACGCCGGAGGTCAGATGCATTGCCCTTTCTGTAGTGCCGTTGATACCAAGGTGATCGATTCCCGTCTGGTGGCCGAGGGCCATCAGGTGCGCCGCCGTCGCGAATGCCTGCTCTGTCACGAGCGTTTTACCACCTTCGAAATGGCCGAACTGGTCATGCCCCGCGTCATCAAGTCCAACGGCTCCCGCGAGCCCTTCAACGAAGACAAGCTGCGTGCCGGCATTCTGCGGGCGCTGGAGAAGCGGCCGGTGAGCATGGAGGCCATCGAGAAGGCGGTCAACCACATCAAGTCCCGCCTGCGGGCCACCGGTGAGCGGGAGGTGGCCTCCCAGCTGGTGGGCAATCTGGTGATGGATGAGCTCAAGAGCCTGGACAAGGTGGCCTACATCCGCTTTGCCTCCGTCTACCGCAGCTTTGAAGACATTCGCGAATTCGGGGAAGAGATCGCCAAGCTGGAGAAGTAACGCCGGCCTGCGGCTCCCTATGTGAATAAGAGAGGGGCTGCCGTTGTGGCAGCGCCAGTTGTTACACCAGTGAGACATCCAGATAGCGCATCGTTGCACTGGTGAAAAAGTATGAGGGCGTGCGGCAGCATCCTGCGATGTGTGTGCCCGTCGCCATGGCGTCAGATGCCATGGCCGATCTGCCCGAGAAGGCGTGCTGCAAGCGCGTACACCCTATTTTCTTGTCCCATCGGATGGCCGTGCCACGGGGGACAGGTTGCTGGACACAGGAGCCCGGATGTTTAGTCAAGACGATTACCAATGGATGAGCCGGGCCCTCGAACTGGCCCGGCGCGGCCGTTACACCACGGCTCCCAACCCCTGCGTCGGCGCCGTGCTGGTGAAGGCCGGCGTGGTGGTGGGGGAGGGCTGGCACAAGCGGGCCGGTGAGCCCCATGCCGAGGTCTATGCCCTGCACGCGGCAGGGGAAGAGGCCCGCGGTGCCACCGCCTATGTGACCCTGGAGCCCTGCTCCCATCATGGTCGCACGCCGCCCTGCGCCGAGGCGCTCATCAAGGCCGGGGTGACCCGGGTGGTGGCTGCCATGGTGGATCCCAATCCCCAGGTGGGCGGGCGCGGCCTGCGGATGCTCTCTGAGGCGGGGATCAAGACCGATTTCGGCCTGCTGGCCGCGGAAGCCGAGGCCCTCAACCCCGGTTTCTTCAAACGGATGCGCACCGCGTTTCCGCTGGTGACGGTCAAGCTGGGGGCGAGCCTGGATGGTCGCACCGCCATGGCGAGTGGCGAGAGCCAGTGGATCACCTCTCCGGAGGCGCGCCGGGACGTGCAGCGACTGCGGGCCCGTCACGATGCGGTCCTCTCCAGCGCCGAGACCGTGCTGGCAGATGGCGCCTCCCTCACCGTGCGCTGGGACGAGCTGCCCCCCTCGGTCAAGGCGGTCTATCCCAAAGAGACCCTGCGCCAGCCACTGCGGGTTATCGTGGATTCGCAAAACCGGCTCACCCCGGATCTGCCCCTGTTCCAGAGCGAGAGCCCGGTACTGCTGGCCCGCCACAAGGCATCCGGTGAGTGGCCCGCCTGGGTGCAGCAGCTGGAGGTGCCGCTGCTGGATGGCAAGCTGGATCTGGTCAGTCTGTTCATGCTGCTGGCCAAACAGAACGTCAACTCGGTACTGGTGGAGGCGGGGCCGCGGCTGTGCGGCGCCCTGCTGGAGAAGGGGCTGGTGGACGAGCTGGTGCTCTATCAGGCGCCCAAACTGATGGGGGATGAGGGGCGCGGCCTGTTCCATCTGCCGGGGCTGACCCGGCTGTTCCAGGCCCCCAAACTCAACCTCAAGGATGTGCGCATGCTTGGCCAGGATATTCGCATCACTGCGAAAATAGCCTGATTTTTCAATGTTCACGGGGGCATCCATCGCCCCCGTCATCAGCAAGGTGATCTGCATGTTTACCGGAATTATCGAAGCGGTGGGAACCCTGGCCGAGCTGCGTCGCCAGGGGGAGGACATGGCCCTCACCGTGCACGCGCCGACCCTGGACTTCAGTGACGTCAAGCTGGGCGACTCCATCGCCACCAACGGCGTCTGCCTCACCGTGGTGGCGCTCGGGGATCACAGCTATACCGCCGACGTCTCCCTGGAGACCCTCTCCCGCACCGGTTTTTCTGCCGCCAAGGTGGGGGATCCGGTCAACCTCGAGAAGGCGTTGATGCCCACTTCCCGCCTCGGCGGCCACCTGGTCTCCGGCCACGTGGACGGCATCGGCGAGGTGAAGAGCAAATCGTCCAGCGGCCGCGCCATCGAATACTGGATCAAGGCGCCGGGGGAGCTCTCCCGCTACATCGCCGAGAAGGGGTCGATTGCGGTGGATGGCATCAGCCTCACCGTCAATGCGGTTCAGGGGGATCTGTTCCGGCTGACCATCGTGCCCCACACCGCCCAGGAGACAACCATCGCCCGCTGGAAACCCGGCTACCGGGTCAATCTCGAGGTGGACCAGATAGCCCGCTATCTGGAGCGGCTGATGACGGACAAGCGCGAGGAGAGCAGTGCCTCTACCCTGACCCTGGAAAAGCTGGCCCAGTCCGGATTCTTGTGAGCCGTTTTGACGGGAAAACGCGGTTCTGTGATCCCGCGCGGATTGAAACGGGGCCGCGTGCCCCCATCTAGAGCACAATACGCAGTATCAAGTCGAGCCGACTGGCTCAATCCCCAAGCATGTTGATGGAGTAGCCCATGGCGCTGAGCACGACCCAGGAAATCATTGCCGATATCAAGGCTGGCAAGATGGTGATCCTGATGGATGACGAAGACAGGGAGAACGAAGGGGACCTGATCATGGCCGCCTCCTGTGTCCGCCCTGAAGACATCAACTTCATGGCGCGCTACGGTCGTGGCCTCATCTGCCTGACCCTGACCCGGGATCGCTGCAAGCAGCTGGCGCTGCCGCTGATGGTCGATCGCAACAATGCCCAGTTCTCCACCGCCTTCACCGTCTCCATCGAGGCGGCGGAAGGGGTGACCACCGGCATCTCCGCCGCCGACCGCGCCGTCACCGTACAGGCCGCGGTGGCGCCCCATGCCAAGGCCGCCGATCTGGTGCAGCCCGGCCACATCTTCCCGCTGATGGCGCAGGATGGCGGTGTGCTGACCCGCGCCGGCCACACCGAAGCGGGCTGCGATCTGGCCCGGCTGGCCGGCTTCGAGCCTGCCTCCGTCATCGTCGAGATCCTCAACGAAGACGGCACCATGGCCCGGCGCCCGGATCTCGAGATCTTCGCCGAGCAGCACGGCATCAAGCTCGGCACCATTGCCGACCTTATCGAATACCGCAACCAGCACGAGACCACGGTAGAGAAGGTGGCCGAGTGCAAGTTGCCCACCGAATACGGCGAGTTCGACCTCGTCACCTTCCGCGACACCATCGACAACCAGGTCCACTTCGCCCTGAAGAAAGGGGACGTGAAGGCCGACCAGCCGACCCTGGTACGGGTGCACCTGCACGACGTGCTGAGCGATCTGCTGCTCACCGACCGCCACAGCGCCCGCAGCTGGCCGCTGCCCAAATCCATGGCCCGCATCGCCGACGAGGGCGGGGTGCTGGTGATCCTGGGGGCGGAAGCCCATGGCGCCGAGCTGCTGGCCAGGGTCAAGGGTTTTGAAGCCGCCGACAAGGGGCTGGCACCGGAAGGGGCCAAGTGGCAGGGCACCTCGCGCCGGGTCGGCGTCGGTTCCCAGATCCTCAAGGCGCTGGGGGTCGGCAAGATGCGCCTGTTGAGCTCTCCCAAGAAGTACCATGCCCTCGGTGGCTTTGGTCTGGAAGTGGTGGAGTACGTCGGCGAGTAAGCGCTGCGTACGGTTGAATTCATCACCATGGCCGCCCGTTGCGGCCATGGTTTTTTGTCGCGGCTCTGTTGTGCTAGAATGCGTGCACTTTTGAGCCCGGCCCCTAATTGATTGCACAGAGACAGGATTTCCAATGAAGATTATCGAAGGAAATATCGCCGCTCCCGAGGCGCGTGTTGCTATTGTCGTTGCCCGTTTCAACAGCTTCATCAATGACAGCCTGGTGAACGGCGCGCTGGACGTGCTGAAGCGTCAAGGTCAGGTCCAGGAGAGCAATCTGACCCTGGTGCGTGTACCGGGGGCCGTCGAAATTCCCCTGGCGGCCAAGAAGCTGGCCAAGAGCGGTCAATACGACGCCATCGTCGCACTCGGCACCGTCATCCGCGGCGGTACCTACCACTTTGAACTGGTAGCGAGCGAGAACGGCAAGGGTCTGGCCCAGGTAATGATGGAATACGACATTCCCGTTGCCTTCGGCGTGCTGACCACCGAAAACATTGAACAAGCCATCGAACGCGCCGGTACCAAGGCGGGTAACAAGGGTGCAGAGGCTGCACTGAGCGCGCTCGAAATGATCAACGTCCTGAAACAACTGGACGTGTAACGAGGAGAAATGCATTGAAACCGTCCGAGCGCCGTAAGGCCCGCCATTGCGCCACCCAGGCCATCTACCAGTGGCAGATGACCCAGGCCAACGTGGGCGACATCGAAGAGCAGTTCAAGATCGATCAGGACACCAAGGGTGTGGACCTGAACTATTTCCGCGATCTGCTGTTCGGGGTAGCGGTCCACTGCAACGAGCTGGACAAGGTGTTCGCGCCTTTCCTCTCCCGTCCGCTGGAAGAAGTGGACATGGTGGACAAGGCGATCCTGCGTCTGGCGACCTACGAGCTGACCCGTCGTGAAGATGTGCCGCCGCGCGTGGTGATCAACGAAGCGATCGAGCTGGCCAAAGCTTTCGCCGCCGATGACAGCCACAAGTTTGTCAACGGCGTCCTGGACAAGGTGATCAAGACGCTGCCCAAGCGCTGATCCTGCTGTCCGTCAGCAATTAAGAGAGGAGCCAGCTTATTGCTGGCTTTTTACTGTATGGGTGAATTTGAGCTGATTGAGAAGTACTTCAAGGTCCCCCACGCCCGCAAGGACGTGGTGATGGGCCCTGGAGATGACTGTGCCCTGCTGACCCTGCCCCCCGACGCCCAGTTGGCGGTGAGCACGGACACCCTGGTGAGCGGCGTGCACTTCTTCCCCGACATGGATCCGGTGGATCTGGGCTACAAGGCGCTGGCGGTCAATCTCTCCGATCTGGCCGCCATGGGTGCCGAGCCGCGCTGGGTCTCCCTGGCCCTGACCCTGCCCGCCATCAACGAGCGCTGGGTCGCCGGTTTCGCCGAAGGGTTCCTCGAGCTCGCCGAGTACTACAACGTGGCGCTGGTGGGGGGGGACATGACCCGCGGGCCCCTCTCCATCACCGTCTCGGTGAAAGGATCGGTCCCGGCAGGTCGCGCTCTGATGCGCAGCGGCGCCAAGGCCGGTGACGGGGTCTACGTGACCGGTACCCTGGGAGATGCCGCCTTGGCGCTCTCCCACCTGCTGGGCAAGCGCACCCTCAACGAGAACCAGCTGGCGGCCGTGCTGCCGCGCCTCGACCATCCCCATCCCCGCATCCTGGCCGGTCAGGCCCTGCGCGGGCTGGCGGGCAGCGCCCTGGATCTCTCCGACGGCCTGGCGTCCGATCTCGGCCACATCCTCAAGGCGTCCGGCGTGCGGGCCCAGATCGATCTCAACCTGCTGCCCCTCTCCCCCGTGTTGCAGGATGCGGTGCCGGCCATGGATGCCTGGCAGCTGGCTCTGGCCGGGGGCGACGACTACGAGCTCTGCTTCACAGTGCCCCAGGAGCATCACGGCGCCCTGGACACGGCGCTGGCCAATTGTGGCGTGAAGTTCACCCGCATCGGTCGCATCCTGGCCGGGGAGCCTGGCATCGACTACCTGCAGGACGAACAACCCGTCGAACTGCACCTCAAGGGCTGGGATCACTTCGCATGATGTCTTTCAAGATAAAGCCCGAACTGACGCGGCTGAACCTTAAAAACCCGCTCCACTTCCTTGCGGTTGGGTTTGGCTCCGGCCTCTCCCCCAAGGCGCCGGGCACCATGGGGACCCTGGCAGCCATCCCGCTCTATCTGTTGGTGAGCGGGCTGCCGACCTCCTGGTTCATCGCCCTGCTGGTGGTGGGTTTCGTGGCGGGCATCCGCATCTGCCAGAGCGCCACCGACGCCATCGGGATGCCGGATCACGGGGCTATCGTCTGGGACGAGGTCATCGGATTCGGGGTCACCATGATTGCGGCCCCGGCCGGCTGGGAGTGGGTGCTGGCGGGTTTCGTGCTGTTTCGCCTGTTCGACGTGCTCAAGCCCTGGCCCATCTCCTGGTTCGATCGCCGCATTCACGGCGGGCTTGGCATCATGCTGGACGATCTCATCGCCGGCCTGTTCGCCCTGGCCTGCATGCAACTGCTTGCCCACTGGTGAGGGGAGGCGGCTCCCGAACGCCCGTCTCGTTGTTTTTTCACTCATCTCCTCTTGCAAAGAGGTCGGATATACCGCACACGCAGGCCCTGAGGGGCCTGCGTTTTTTTGTATGCAATCCCTCCCGGCTTGCCGTGCCGGCGGGCCTGTGGCCCAGGTTGATCCTTCTGCATTGTCCCTATTTAGCTCTGCCTATTTTTCCTTACTCCAGATATGCTGCCGTCAAAAAATCATTTCACATAAATATTCACTACTCATTCGAAGCTGGTCAGCATAATGCTGATAGTGAATAAGATGGTTTGTTGCTATTTTGTTGAAACATAATTGGTTGATGGTCTCGCAATGCCAGCGTAATCTCTGGTAATGTGACTTTTATCGACATTTTAACCCCAGGGTGTCGGCATTCTCTGGGCAAAGTATTGCGAAATTGTATAACTGGATCATTTACACCCGCGGGCAAACCGACTAACTTACTCGCGGGTTATTCCAAAAAAATGCAAAAAACCCGCCCGGATCGCTGGTTTGGCTGCCTCATGGATTGAGCGTTAATTACACAACAACGGCTCTCGAGCAGTACCAAGGCACAACCAGCATCTGCGGCTGATTTACGGACGAATTATTTGGGACGGATGTCCCCCGCAGAGGTAACCATGTCCTTGCTTGAAGTCAAAAACTTGCGGATCGAGTACCCCTCCCGCTACGGGGTACTTGCCGCGGTCAAGGATCTCTCTTTTTCTGTTGAAAAGGGCGAGATCGTCGGCGTCGTCGGTGAGTCCGGCGCTGGCAAATCCACCATCGGCAACGCCGTCATCGATCTGTTGAGCCCGCCCGGTCGCATCGCCCGTGGTGACATCTACCTCAACGGCGAGCTCATCTCCGGGAAGAGCCAGAACGAGATGCGGGCCATTCGCGGCTCGCGCATCGGTTTCATCTTCCAGGATCCCATGACCTCCCTCAACCCGCTGTTCACCGTGGAGCAGCAGCTGGTGGAGACCATCCTCGCCAACACCGACCTGTCCCGCGAGGCGGCCTTTGCCAAGGCCCTCGAGCTGATGGGGGCGGTGGGGATCCCGAACCCGGACGTGCGCATCAAGCAGTATCCTCACCAGTTCTCCGGTGGCATGCGCCAGCGGGTGGTGATCGCCATCGCCCTCTCCGGGGATCCCGAGCTCATCATCGCCGATGAGCCGACCACGGCGCTGGACGTCTCCATCCAGGATCAGATCCTCCAGCTCATCCGCAACCTGTGCAAAGAGCGCCAGGTAGGCTGCATGCTGGTGACCCATGACATGGGGGTGGTCTCCAACGTCACCGACAAGGTGGCGGTGATGTACCGCGGCGATCTGGTGGAGTTCGGCACCACGGAACAGGTGCTGGGCCGCCCCAATCACCCCTATACCCGCAGCCTCATCTCGGCGGTTCCCCGCTCGGATGTGAAGCTGGTGCGCTTCCCCCTGGTCTCCTATATCGAGGATGCCGGTGCGGCGGATACCAGCATCGATCTCAAGACCCACTGGCTCGGCCAGAGTCAGGACGAGCGCACCTATGAAGGCGCGCTGTTGCGGGTGGAGAACGTGGATCTGAAGTTCGTCACCAAGGATTCCATCTTCCCGAGCCGCCGCCAGTACGTGCGCGCCTGCAACAACATCAGCTTCGAGATCTTCGAGGGTGAGACCTTCGGTCTGGTGGGTGAGTCGGGCTCCGGCAAATCCACCATCGCCCGTGTCATCACCGGGCTCTATCCGCCCGATACCGGCAAGATTGTCTTCGAGGGGATCGATCTCACCGCCCTGAAAGGGGAACACGAGCGTCGCCCCCTGCGCCGCCAGATGCAGATGGTGTTCCAGAACCCGTACTCTTCGATGAACCCGCGCATGAAGGTGCGTGACATCATCGCCGAGCCGATCCGCTTCCACCGCCTCGCCGAGAGCGAGCGGCAGATAGAGCAGATCGTCGGGGACCTGCTGGATCACGTGGGCCTGGGCCGCGGCGCCGGGGTCAAGTATCCCCACGAGTTCTCCGGTGGCCAGCGCCAGCGCATCTCCATTGCCCGCGCCCTGGCGACCCGCCCGCGCTTCCTCATCTGCGACGAGCCGACCTCGGCGCTGGATGTCTCGGTGCAGGCCCAGATCCTCAACCTGCTCAAAGACTTGCAACAGGAGCTTGGGCTCACCATGCTGTTCATCAGTCACGATCTGCCGGTCATCCGCCAGATGTGCGACCGCATCGGTGTGATGCAGCACGGTCATCTGGTGGAAGTGGCCGAGACCGAGAAACTGTTCACCAATGCCGAGCATGAGTACAGCCGCAAGCTGATCTCCCTCATGCCGGAATTCAAGGGAATGTCCCGCGAGGGGCTGGAAATCGCAAGCTAGGAAAGCACCGGTTCGCCGGTTTGTCTGTCAATAAAAAGCCAAAAGCATGGAGAAAGACATGAAGAAAGGATTATCCAAGATCGCCATGGCGCTGTTCGCCGCTGGTCTCGCGTTCAACGTTTCTGCTGCCGACATCAAGGTCGCCGTCGCGTCCGACGCCACCTCTCTGGACCCGCAGGAGCAGCTCTCCGGTCAGACCCTGGAGATGTCTCACCTGGTGTTCGACCCCCTGATGCGTTACACCCAGGATCTGCAGTTCGAGCCGCGTCTGGCCGAGAAGTATGAGCGCATCGACGACAAGACCGTGCGCTTCTTCCTGCGCAAGGGTGTGAAGTTCCACTCCGGCAACGACTTCACCGCCGATGACGTGGTATGGACCGTCAACCGTCTGAAGGCCTCCCCGGACTTCAAGGCGATCTTCGACCCCATCGCCGAAGCCAAGAAGGTGGATGATTTCACCGTAGATCTCGTCACCGCCAAGCCGTTCCCGCTGGTGCTGCAGACCGTCACCTACATCTTCCCGATGGACTCCAAGTTCTATAGCGGCAAGACCGAGGCGGGCAAGGACAAGGCCGAGATCGTGAAGAACGGTGACTCCTTCGCCTCCACCAATGTCTCCGGTACCGGTCCGTTCAGCGTCAAGTTCCGCGAGCAGGGCGTGAAGCTGGAATACGTGCGCAACGCCAACTACTGGGACAAGGCCTCCAAGGGCAACGTCGAAAACCTGACCGTGGTACCGATCAAGGAAGACGCCACCCGTGTTGCAGCCCTGCTGGGCGGCGACGTGGACATGATCTACCCGGTTGCCCCGAACGATCTGGAGCGCGTGAAGAACGGCAAGGATTCCCAGCTGGTCACCCTGTCCGGTACCCGTGCCATCATCATCGAGCTGAACCAGAACACCAACCCGGCGCTGAAAGACAAGCGCGTGCGTCAGGCGATCAACTACGCCATCAACCAGGTGGGCATCGTCGACAAGATCAACAAGGGCTTCGGTACCCCGGCCGGCCAGCTGAGCCCGAAAGGCTACGCAGGCTACAACGAGGCGCTCAAGCCCCAGTATGATCTGGCCAAGGCCAAGGAGCTGATGAAGGAAGCCGGTTACGAGAAGGGCTTCAAGATGAGCTTCATCTCCCCGGCTGCCCGCTACGTCAACGACGTCAAGATTGCCCAGGCCGTCTCCGCCATGCTGTCCAAGATCAACATCAAGGTGGATCTGAAGACCATGCCGGTGGCCCAGTACTGGCCGGAGTTTGACAAGTGTGCCGCTGACATGCAGCTGATCGGCTGGCACTCCGACACCGAAGACAGTGCGAACTTCTTCGAGTTCCTGACCTTCACCAAGGATGCCAAGACCGGCATGGGTCAGTACAACTGCGGCGGTTATGCCAACGCGGAAGCTGACAAGATGGTGATGGAAGCCAACACCGAGACCGATCCTGCCAAGCGTGCCGCCATCCTGCAGAAGGTGGAAGCCATGCTGATCGACGACGCTGCCTATGTGCCGCTGCACTGGGAAGACCTGGCCTACGGTGCCAAGAAGAACGTCGACATCAAGCCGGTGGTCAACGTGATGAACTTCCCTTATCTGGGTGACCTGGTGGTCAACAAGTAAGCGAAGCGTTTAAGGAAGGACCCGGCGGGGCACCCATGGTTGCCCCGCCATTAACAGAAGCCTGTGCCAAGACACAGGCCACGTAGAAGGACAAGCATGTTTACATTCCTGCTGAAACGGTTCTATCAGGCCGTGATAGTGATGTTCGTCATCAGCCTGGTCGCCTTCTCCATCCAGGACAACCTGGGGGATCCGCTGCGCGAGCTGGTGGGACAATCCGTCTCCGAGTCCGTGCGCCAGGAGCTGCGCGACAAGATGGGACTCAATGATCCCTTCCTCGTGAAATACAGCCGCTTCTTGAAGAACGCGGTACACGGGGATCTGGGCACTTCCTATTTCTTCAAGCGACCAGCCCTCGAGGTTATCCTCGACAAGCTGGTGGCTACCCTTGAGCTGGTGTTTGCCGCCGCGCTCATCATCGTCGTGGTCTCCATTCCGCTGGGGGTTTATTCGGCGATAAGACCGCGCAGCATCCTCACCAAGGTCATCATGGCGGTGAGCAGCATCGGTATCTCGATCCCGGTCTTCCTGACCGCCATCATGCTGATGTACCTCTTCTCCATCCAGCTGGGCTGGCTGCCGGCCTATGGCCGTGGCGAGACCTACAACCTGCTGGGCTGGGAGTCGGGCTTCTTCACCTGGGACGGTATCCTGCACCTGGTGCTGCCAGCTGTCTCCCTCTCCTCCATCATGCTGCCGCTGTTCATCCGGCTGGTGCGCTCGGAGATGCTGGAGCAGCTCTCCTCCGAGTACGTCAAGTTTGCCCGTGCCAAGGGGCTGGACAACAACAAGGTCTACTACCAGCACGCCCTGAAGAACACCATGCTGCCGGTCATCACGGTGGGCGGTGTGCAGATCGGGACCATGGTGGCCTACACCATCCTGACCGAGAGCGTGTTCCAGTGGCCGGGGACCGGCTTCCTGTTCCTTGAGGCGATCCACCGGGTCGATACGCCGCTGATCACCGCCTACGTCATCTTCGTCGGCCTCATTTTCGTGGTGACCAATACCCTGGTCGACCTGCTCTACGGGTTGATCAACCCGACCGTCAACCTGACCGCCAAGGGGTAACAGATGACTAATGCTGTAACTGCAAGCCCAAGCCGTTGGGCACGCTTCAAAAATTCCGACATCGTCTACTACTTCCTGCGGGACAAGGTAGCCATGTTCAGCTTCGCGGTGTTTGTGGTCTTCGTGCTGGCGGCTCTGCTGGCACCCTGGATCGCACCGCACAACGTCTATGACCAGACCAGCTTCGATCTGATGGATGCGGAGCTGCCTCCCTCCTGGCTGGAAGGGGGCGAGGCCCGCTTCTGGCTCGGGACCGACAACCAGGGACGCGACATCTGGAGCACCATCCTCTATGGCGCCCGCATCTCGCTGACCATTGGTCTGTTCGCGGTGGGGTTGCAGCTGGTGCTCGGTATCGTCATCGGTCTGATGGCCGGTTACTTTGGCGGTCGCATCGACAACCTGCTGATGCGCTTTGCCGACGTGCAGCTGTCGTTCTCCACCATGATGGTGGCCATTATCATCTCCGCCATCTTCCAGGCGACCTTTGGCTCCGAGTTCTACTCGAAGTTCGCCATCCTGATGCTGGTGGTGATCATCGGTATCGCCGAGTGGCCCCAGTATGCCCGGACGGTGCGCGCCTCCGTGCTGGCGGAGAAGAAGAAGGAGTATGTGGAAGCGGCTCAGGTGATGGGGTTCCGCGCCCCGCGCATCATGTTCCGCCACATTCTGCCGAACTGCCTGTCACCCATCCTGGTCATCTCCACCGTGCAGGTGGCGAACGCCATCATGAGCGAGGCGGCCCTCTCCTTCCTGGGTCTGGGGATGCCGGTTGATCAACCGTCCCTGGGGTCGCTCATCAGCGTGGGCTTCAACTACATCTTCTCCGGCTCCTGGTGGATCACCGCCTTCCCGGGCCTCTGCCTGGTGGTGCTGGTGCTGGTGATCAACCTGCTGGGTGACTGGCTGCGGGATGTGTTCAACCCGAAGATCTACAAGGGCTGATAAACCTATCCACGAACTGGCTGCGAGGCCGTGATCAAGGTTCATGTGCTGCTCACTTATGTAGAACCAAGGAGCGCTCATGTATGTCTCGGTTCCTGAGCGGCTTGTAACCTTGTTGACGGCCTTCTCGCGACAGTGTGTGAGCAGGTTTGGTTTGGCACAGTGAATAACAAAAAAAGGGCGCCATCAGGCGCCCTTTTTATTGCTTGCAATAACCCTTGTCAGGCCTGCAGCCAGCTCTCGATGCGGGTCTGAATGCCCACGCTGTCCAGCCCCAGCAGGGCGTAGATCTCATCCTGGGTGCCCTGCTCGATGAAGCGGTCCGGCAGGCCGAGGTTGAGCACCGGTTTGCACTGCTTGCAGCCCATCAGCAACTCGTTCACCGCAGAGCCTGCACCGCCCATGATGGCGTTGTCCTCGAGGGTGACGAACTGATCGTGGGAGGCGGCCAGAGAGAGCACCAGCGCCTCGTCCATGGGTTTGACGAAGCGCATGTCCACCAGGGTGGCATCCAGCGCCTCGGCGGCTGCTCTGGCCTGTTGCAGCAGGGTGCCGAACGCCAGGATGGCGGTCCCCTTGCCCTCGCGAACGACACGTCCCTTGCCGAGGGGCAGGGCCTGCATCTCACTCTCGGCCTGGATACCGGTGCCGCTGCCACGAGGGTAGCGCACCGCCGCTGGCCCGTTGCACAGATAGCCGGTGTAGAGCATCTGGCGGCACTCGTTCTCGTCGGACGGGGTCATCACCACCATGTTGGGCACGGTACGCAGGAAGCTGATGTCGAACGCCCCCTGATGGGTCGGGCCGTCGGCCCCCACCAGACCGGCCCGGTCGATGGCGAAGAGCACCGGCAGGTTCTGCAGCGCCACGTCGTGGATAAGCTGGTCATAGGCCCGCTGCAGGAAGCTCGAATAGATGGCGACCACGGGTTTCTGATCGGCGATGGCGAGACCGGCGGCGAAGGTGACAGCATGTTGCTCGGCGATGGCCACGTCGAAGTAGCGATCCGGATATTGCTGGCTGAATTTCACCAGACCGGAGCCTTCGCGCATGGCGGGGGTGATGCCGACCACGCGCTCGTCCTTGGCGGCGATATCGCACAGCCACTGACCGAAGATGGCGGAGAAGGTGGGTTTGCCACCGGCGCTCTTGGGCAGGGCACAGTCATCCGGGTTGAATTTGGGGACGGCGTGATAACCGATGGGATCTTTTTCCGCCGGCTCGTAGCCCTTGCCCTTCTTGGTCTTGACGTGCAGCAGCTGGGGACCCTTGAGGTTGCGCATGTTGCGCAGGGTTTCGACCAGGGCATGGATGTCGTGACCGTCGATGGGGCCGATGTAGTTGAAGCCGAACTCCTCGAACAGGGTGCCGGGCACCACCATGCCCTTGAGGTGCTCCTCGGCCCGCTTGGCGAGCTCCTTGACCGGCGGCAGACCCGCCAGCACCTTCTTGCCCCCCTCGCGAATGGTGGTGTAGAGCTTGCCGGACATCAGCCTGGCGAGGTGATTGTTCAGGGCTCCCACGTTCTCGGAGATGGACATCTCGTTGTCGTTGAGCACCACCAGCATGTCCTTGTGGACGTCGCCGGCGTGATTGAGGGCCTCGAAGGCCATGCCGGCGGTGATGGCGCCATCACCGATGACCGCGACCACCTTGCGGCCAAGCCCTTCGCTTTCGGCCGCCACCGCCATACCGAGCGCCGCCCCGATGGAGGTGCTGGAGTGGCCCACGCTGAGCACGTCGTACTCGCTCTCTTCCCGCCAGGGGAAGGGGTGCAGGCCATCTTTCTGGCGAATGGTGTGAATGCGCTCCCGTCGTCCGGTCAGGATCTTGTGGGGATAGGCCTGGTGGCCTACGTCCCACACCAGCCGATCGAAGGGGGTGTTGTAGACATAGTGCAGGGCGACCGTCAGCTCGACGGTGCCAAGGCCGGAGGCGAAGTGGCCGCTGGAGCGGCTCACCGAGCGCAGCAGATACTCGCGCAGCTCGTTGCACACCACGGGCAGCCGCTCGAAGGGGAGGGATCGCAAATCGACCGGCGTGTCCGCGAGGGCCAGGTTGGGGAAATCGCTAATATCAACGCTCATATTGTTACTGTTATCCAGCGTTTAGTGGGTTCGCTCGATGATGTAATCGGCAAACGCTTCCAGAATGTCGGTATTGTAGGGCAAGGATTGCAGGGCTGTTAAGGCCTTGTCATGCAGTTCGCGAGCCAGCTCACGGGCATTGTCGAGTCCGAGCAGGGCCGGATAGGTACTCTTTTCCAGCGCCAGATCCGAGCCTTGCGGCTTGCCCAGGGTGGCAGTATCGCCCGTGATGTCGAGGATGTCGTCCTGCACCTGGAAGGCGAGTCCGATGGCGGCGGCATAGGTTTGCAGGGCGGTGAGGGTGGCGGGTTCCACGTCAGCCTTGCACAGGGCGCCGAGGGTCACGGCGCACTCGATGAGGGCCCCGGTCTTGTGGCGGTGCACCTGCTCCAGCTCGGCGAGGCTGATCCGGCGCCCTTCGGCGTCCAGATCCAGTGCCTGACCGCCACACATGCCTAGATAGCCGGACGCGCGGGCCAGGACACTCAGCATCCGCACCCGGTTGGCCATCAATGTATCGGGCATGGGGTGGTCGGCCAGAATGGAAAACGCCAGGGTCTGCAGGGCATCGCCCGCCAGGATGGCTGTGCCTTCATCGAAGGCCTTGTGTACGGTGGGCTGACCACGACGCAGGTCGTCGTCATCCATGGCGGGCAGGTCGTCGTGCAGGAGGGAGTATGCGTGAATGCACTCCACGGCGGCGGCGGGGCCATCCAGCAGTTCGCTCTTGACGCCCAGCATCTCGCCGACGGCATAGACCAGGAAGGGGCGCACCCGTTTCCCACCGAGCAGCAGGCCGTATTTCATCGCGTCCCGCAAACGTGGCGCCATGGCGGGCAGGGCGTCAAGCTGTGCCGAGAGGCAATCGTCGATGCGGCGCCGATGCAGGCGGGAGAAATCGTCCAGGGTCACTCACTCCTCTCCTTGTTCTGCTCGAAAGGGGACCGCTTGCTCGCTGCCATCGGCCTGGGTCAGGAGGATCTGGATCTTCTGCTCGGCCTGTTCCAGCTTCTGCTGGCCGGCGCGCACCAGATGGATGCCCTGTTCGAATTGTTTGAGTGCCTCCTCGAGGGGGAGCGAGCCCTGTTCGAGTTGATGCACTATGGTTTCCAGCTCTTCCAGGGTGGCATCAAAACTCAGACGGTCGATTTTTTTACTGGCCATGTCCATCCTCGGGGATTGAAAAAAACGGCTCATCTTAACATCGACCGGCCACAGGGGGGAGGCAGAAAAACGCGGCGTCCTCAAACTATCCTGACCCTGGCCGATAAGAACGGGCATGCAACCACGCAGTGCCGATCGGCGATTGCGGTGTACCGGGCTTGCTGCCGGGGGCGCAATAGCAGAAAATTCAACGCAATATAATTAGACGGCACGTTCGGCAACAGGAGTAGGGATGTGGATTTAGGGAGTCTGATAGGCTTAGTGCTGGGGTTCGGGGTCGTAGTGTACGGCATGTTGCTGGGCGGCCCCATGAGCATGTATGTGGACATGCCATCGGTCTACATCACCATACTGGGGTCCGTGTTCATCTGCATGATGAAATTCAACCTCGGTCAGTTTCTGATGGCCTTCAAGGTCGCGGGCAAGGCCTTCATGTACAAGGGGGACAAGCTCGACGATCTCATCACCAAGGCGGTGGAACTGGCGGATGCGGCCCGCAAGGGGGGCTTTCTGGCCCTGGAGGCGGCGGAGATCCCCAATACCTTCATGAAGAAGGGCATCGACATGCTGGTGGACGGCCATGATGCCGACGTGGTGCGTGCGGTGATGGAGAAGGACATCGAACTGACGTCCGAGCGTCACGCCACGGCCATCAAGGTGTTCCGCTCCCTGGGGGATCTCGGTCCGGCCATGGGCATGATCGGTACCCTGGTGGGGTTGGTGGCCATGCTGGCCAACATGAGCGACCCCAAATCCATCGGTCCGGCCATGGCGGTGGCCTTGCTGACGACCCTGTATGGCGCCATCGAGGCCAACATGATTGCCATCCCCATCGCGGACAAGCTAGAACTGCGCAGCGGCGAGGAACAGTTGAGCCGCACCCTGATCCTCGACGCCATCATGGGGATCCAGGATGGACAGAACCCGAGGGTGATCCAGGCCATGTTGCAGAACTACCTGAATCAGTCCAAACGCAACAACGGGACCGAATAGGAGCGCACAGATGGCAAAGTGCAAGTGCCCGCCTCCCGGATTGCCCGGTTACATGGGAACCTTCGCGGATCTCATGTCTCTGCTGATGTGCTTCTTCGTGCTCTTGCTCTCCTTTGCCGAGATGGATGTGCAGAAGTTCAAGCAGATCGCCGGTTCCATGGAGAAGGCGTTCGGGGTGCAGAACATCCTGGAGGTCAAGGATATCCCCAAGGGAACCTCCGTCATCGCCCAGGAGTTTCGTCCTGGTCGCCCCGAGCCGACGCCTATTGACACCATCATGCAGCAGACCATCGACATGACCCAGACCGAGCTGGATTTCCAGCCTGGGGATGCGGACAAGGCGGGCGGACATGACAAGACCGAAGGCCAGCAGAGCGGTGGCGATACCGCCCAGGAGGCCCAGAAGGCGCAGGAACAGTCCAACACCCTGGCCAAGGCACTGGCGGAGCAGATGCAGTCCCAGATCCAGGATGGGGCCATCGAGATAGAGGCGCTGGGTCAGCAGATCATCATTCGCATTCGTGAGAAAGCGGCGTTCCCGGCGGGATCCGCCTTCCTGCAACCCCAGTTCTGGCCGGTGATCCGCAAGGTGGCTGCGCTGCTCAAGGATGTGCCGGGGGAGATCACCGTCTCCGGCCACACCGACAATGTGGCCACCGAGGACGAGTTGTTCCAGTCCAACTGGGAGCTTTCATCCCAGCGGGCGGTGGCGGTTGCCCACCAGATGATCAAGGTGCCCGGTTTTGACGGCAATCGTCTGGTGGTGCAAGGGATGGCGGATTCCCAGCCGCTGGTGCCCAACAATAGCCCGGAGAATCGGCGCATGAACCGACGTGTCGAGATCGCCATCATGCAGGGCAAACCGACGGTGTCGGCTCCGCTTGGCGTCTCGGAATCCAAGTAACGCTGGCCCAAAGCGGGATCCCGCTCGCAGGGGCTGACATGGATTTTGTGGCGGCTTCATATTAAGATGCCCCATCCGAACCGACAGCTGCGGCTCTCTTTTGATTGCCGCAGCTTCTCTTTATAAAGCAACCCAGGTTTCGACTATGAATCATACTCCGATGACTGTTCGCGGCGCTGAAAAGCTGCGTCAAGAGCTCGATTATCTCAAGACCGAGCTGCGTCCCCAGATTATCGAAGCGATTGCTGATGCCCGTGAACATGGCGATCTGAAAGAAAATGCCGAATACCATGCCGCCCGCGAGCAGCAGGGTTTCTGTGAAGGCCGCATTCAGGAAATCGAAGGCAAGCTCTCCAATGCCCAGATTATCGATGTCACCAAGATTGCCAACAATGGACGCGTTATCTTCGGCGCAACCGTGACCCTGCTCAAAAGTGAAACGGAAGAGGAAGTGGTCTACCGCATCGTGGGAGACGACGAGGCGGACATCAAGCAGAACATGATCTCTGTGAACTCCCCCATTGCCCGTGCCCTGATCGGCAAGGAAGTGGATGACGTTGCCATCGTCAAGACGCCGGGTGGCGATGTGGAGTACGAGATCCTGGAAGTTGCCTATCTCTGATTGAACGTCGGGGAAAGAGACAGGGGAGCCGGGCTCCCCTGTTGTCTTTAGTCACCCTGATAGGCCTGGACGAAGGCGTCCTGGTGGCGCTGGAAGAGCCAGTCCCGCAATTGTTCCTGATCCTCCTTGCCCAGTCGGAACTGGACGGCCCAGTCATGGTGATGTTGATTGGCATCCACATGCCTGACGAGGGTACCTGTCATGGCCAGGGGAGGGAGATCCTCAATGCGAAGGTATCCGCCAAGTGGATCTCCCTTGGCAAAGGCGTCCGGCAAGCCGGCCACGATGAGACCGCCAAGGGAGAGGCTGTATACCTCGTACTCCGCGTCTTCGGTGCAGAGCACGGCCTTTTCGTCGAGTCGCCAGGCGCGCAGATGGGGCGAACCCAGCTCGGTAATGGTCGGCGCGGCGATGCGCAGCTCGGCGTGGCCCTCCTCTGCCTGGGTGCAGTGGAGCGGGAAACGCAATTGGTAGCCGGCGATGCGGGCTTCGAGTGTCAGAGGCTTGGCTCGCTGCAACAGGCTTTGGAGAGGAAGGGGCAGGGTGCCGCGCAGGTATTGGCTGGTGGCAATGTCTTCATCGTTTCCCAGGTCCCGCAGCATGGCCAGTTCTTCATCGGTGAGGAGCTGATGCTTGTCCATAGTGGGTGTCCACGGCTATTCATCGCAGGTTAAGGGCCTGGCAACTATTTTGGCAAGCGACTTGGGAAGAAGGGAAATGAAGGAAAGAGCGAATGCTCTTTCCTGTTACTTGCGCGGCAACTGGATCTTGGGCTCTTTGGCCTGACGGTAGATGGTCAGTACATGGCCCATGCTCTGTACCTTGATGGCGCCGGTCTCGCGAACGATGGCATCCATCACCAGCTGTTTCATCTCACGATCTTCAGACGCAACCTTAATCTTGATCAGCTCGTGGTGGTTCAGGGCCAGATCGATCTCGGCCAGCACCCCTTCCGTCAGACCGTGTTGTCCCAGCAGGACGACCGGCTTCAGACTGTGGGCCAGGCCCTTGAGATACTGTTTCTGTTTATTGTTGAGAATCATGGCAATTTCTTCATAAGTCAGGGTTGAAAGGGGCGTATTCTACCCCCACTTAGCCCTTAATACTAATAACCCTTGTGGTTTTTTAAAGTCGACAATCATGACCCAGAAAAAACGTTCCCCCAGTTCAACCCGCTGGTTAAAAGAACATTTCGACGACCAATACGTCAAGAAAGCCCAGAAGTTGGGACTGCGCTCTCGCGCCGTTTTCAAGATCGATGAGATCCAGGGCAAAGACCGGCTGCTCAAGCCGGGGATGACGGTAGTGGACCTGGGGGCTGCTCCCGGTGGCTGGTCCCAATTTGCCATCGACCAGGTTGGTGACAAGGGGCGCGTCATTGCGTGCGATATTTTGCCGATGGATTCCATTGCCGGTGTCGATTTCCTGCAAGGGGACTTTCGGGAGGAAACTGTACTCGGCGCCTTGCTGGAGCGAGTCGGCCCCGACAAGGTGGATGTCGTCATGTCGGACATGGCGCCCAACATGAGCGGCACCCAGCAGGTGGATCAGGCCCGTGCCATGTACCTGGTGGAACTGGCGCTGGACATGTGCAATCAGGTCCTGAGCAGTAATGGCAGTTTTGTAGTCAAGGTGTTCCAGGGGGAGGGGTTTGATGCCTATCTCAATGAAATACGTAGACTTTTCTCTGTCGTCAAGATTCGAAAACCAGACTCGTCCCGTGCCCGTTCACGAGAAGTCTACATTGTGGCTACCGGTTTTAAACTGTAGTACCCTAACCCTCATCGTTAACTGTCAGTCTGCGAGGTCATTGATTTGAGTGACATGGCGAAAAACCTAATCCTGTGGCTGGTCATCGCCGTCGTGCTGATGTCGGTGTTCAATAGCTTCAGCCCCAGCGATACCACCAGTCGCCAGCTGGACTATTCCAGCTTCGTGAAAGAAGTGACCCAGGAGCAGATCCGTGAAGTGCGGATGGATGGCAAGGTCATCAATGGCGTCAAGCGCACCGGTGAACGTTTCACCACCATCATTCCTGCGCCGGATCCCCAACTGCTCAACGACATGCTCAACCATAACGTCAAGGTGATGGGTGAGAAGCCGGAAGAACCGTCCCTGATCACGTCCATCTTCATCTCCTGGTTCCCGATGCTGTTGTTGATCGGTGTCTGGGTCTTCTTCATGCGTCAGATGCAGGGCGGTGGCGGCAAGGGTGCCATGTCGTTCGGCAAGAGCAAGGCTCGCCTGATGAGCGAAGATCAGATCAAGACTACCTTTGCCGACGTAGCCGGTTGTGACGAGGCAAAGGAAGAGGTCAAGGAGCTGGTCGACTATCTGCGTGACCCGACCAAATTCCAGAAGCTGGGTGGCAAGATCCCGACCGGCGTCCTGCTGGTAGGTCCTCCTGGTACCGGTAAGACCCTGCTGGCCAAAGCCATTGCAGGCGAGGCCAAGGTGCCGTTCTTCACCATTTCAGGTTCGGACTTCGTGGAAATGTTCGTGGGTGTCGGTGCCTCCCGGGTGCGTGACATGTTCGAACAGGCCAAGAAATCCTCCCCCTGCATTATCTTCATTGATGAGATCGATGCGGTCGGTCGCCAGCGTGGCGCCGGTCTGGGTGGTGGTCACGACGAACGTGAGCAGACCCTGAACCAGATGCTGGTTGAAATGGATGGTTTTGAAGGCAACGAAGGCATCATCGTCATCGCCGCAACCAACCGTCCCGACGTACTGGATCCTGCGCTGCTGCGTCCGGGTCGTTTCGACCGCCAGGTCGTGGTCGGCTTGCCGGATGTTCGCGGTCGTGAGCAGATCCTGAAAGTGCATATGCGCAAGGTACCGCTGGCGGATGACGTCAATCCGGCGCTGATTGCCCGTGGTACCCCTGGTTTCTCCGGTGCCGATCTGGCCAACCTGGTGAACGAGGCTGCCCTCTTCTCTGCTCGCGAGAGCCGCCGAGTGGTCTCCATGCTGGAGTTCGAAAAGGCGAAGGACAAGATCATGATGGGGGCGGAACGTCGCTCCATGGTGATGAAAGAGTCCGAGAAGGAGATGACGGCCTATCACGAAGCGGGTCACGCCATCATTGGTCGCGTGGTGCCGGATCATGACCCTGTCTACAAGGTCTCCATCATTCCGCGCGGCCGTGCGCTGGGTGTGACCATGTACCTGCCGGAGCAGGACCGCTGGAGCCACTCCAAGCAGCATCTTGAGTCCATGATCTCCAGCCTGTATGGCGGTCGTCTGGCGGAAGAGTTGATCTACGGTGCCGAGAAGGTATCGACCGGTGCATCCAACGACATCGAACGTGCGACCGACATCGCCCGCAAGATGGTCACCCAGTGGGGCATGTCCGAGCGTCTCGGCCCCATGCTCTACGCAGAAGAGGATGGTGAAGTCTTCCTCGGCCGCAGCATGGCCAAGGCCAAGCACATGTCTGACGATACCGCCCGCATTATCGATGCAGAGGTCAAGCAGGTCATCGATCGCAACTATGATCGTGCCAAGCAGATCCTGCTGGACAACATGGATGTGCTGCACACCATGAAAGATGCATTGATGAAGTACGAGACCATCGATGCCAAGCAGATCGATGATCTGATGGCGCGTCGCGAGGTCCGTGCTCCCAGCAACTGGCATGATGAGCACGGTGACACCCCGCAAGGTGGTGCCAGCGTGAACAACGGGCCGGAGGCCATGGCGCCGGCTGAAGAGGGCAGTGCACCTCTGAGTGACATCGACAAGGCGAACGATGTCCCGGCCAAATAAGTTGCCATGATACAAACCCCGGGCTTGCCCGGGGTTTTTCTTTGCACGAAGAGTTTGCCGCTCTTGTTGGAGGTAGTTGAAGCAATGCAGTTAATCAGCAAGGGACGTCCCCTTTCTCTCGACCGTCCCCATGTCATGGGCATTCTCAATGTGACGCCGGACTCCTTTTCAGATGGTGGCTGCTTCAAGCAGATCGATCTGGCGTTGAGTCATGCCCGCGACATGGTGGCCGATGGGGCCACCCTTATCGATATAGGTGGCGAGTCGACCCGCCCGGGCGCCCCCGACGTGAGCGAGCAGGAGGAGCTGGACAGGGTCATCCCCGTGGTGGAGCGCATGGTCGCCGAGCTGGATGTGATGATCTCCCTCGATACCTCCAAGGCGATTGTCATGCGGGAGGGTTGTGCTGCAGGTGGTCACCTCATCAATGATGTCCGCGCCCTGCAAGAGCCGGGAGCGCTGGGCGCGGCGGCCGAGGCTGGCGTACCGGTATGCCTCATGCACATGCAGGGGCAGCCCCGTACCATGCAGGTGGAGCCGCACTATGACGATTTGCTGGGGGAGGTGAGAGCCTTCTTTGACGAGCGGATTGCCGCTTGTCTGGGGGCCGGTATCCCGCGTGAGCATCTGGTACTGGATCCAGGCTATGGCTTTGGCAAGACGCTGGCGCACAACTATCAGCTGCTGGCACAGCAGGCGTCACTGCTCGATTACCAACTTCCGCTCTTGGTGGGCATGTCACGAAAGTCTATGATAGGCAACCTGCTTGACCGCCCGGTAGCCGAGCGGTTGGCTGGTAGTCTGGCCTGTGCCCTGATCGGGTTGCAACATGGCGCCAGGATCATCCGGGTGCACGACGTGCGGGCCACCATGGATGTCTTGCGTACAGGCTGGATGACCATGACGGGACAAGATTTCATATCCAAATAGAAAAACGAGAAACAGACAATGACCAGAAAGTACTTCGGCACCGACGGCGTGCGCGGCAAGGTGGGTGAATACCCGATCACCCCGGATTTCGTCATGAAACTGGGCTGGGCCGCCGGCAAGGTGCTCTCCAAGAAAGGGACCAAGAAGGTGCTGATCGGCAAGGATACCCGTATCTCCGGTTATATGCTGGAGTCGGCACTGGAGGCGGGGCTCTCCGCCGCCGGTCTCAAAGCCATACTGATGGGACCCATGCCCACCCCGGCGGTTGCCTACCTGACTCGCACCTTCCGTGCCGAAGCCGGCATCGTCATCAGTGCATCCCACAACCCCTATTACGACAACGGCATCAAGTTCTTCTCCGCCGACGGCACCAAGCTGCCCGATGATGTCGAGCTGGCCATCGAAGCCGAGCTCGACAATGAACTCAAGTGCGTGGAGTCCGCGGAGCTTGGCAAGGCGCAGCGCATCGATGATGCGGCTGGTCGCTACATCGAATTCTGCAAGAGCACCTTCCCCTCCAATCTGAGCCTGGAAGGGCTGAAAATGGTGGTGGATTGCGGTCATGGTGCCACCTACCACATCGCCCCTTCCGTCTTCCGCGAGCTGGGTGCCGAAGTCATCGCCATCGGCTGCAGCCCGGATGGGCTCAACATCAATGACGGCGTCGGTTCCACCGCACCGGAGGCGCTGGCCGCCAAGGTCCAGGAATGCAAGGCAGATCTTGGCGTCGCCTTCGACGGTGACGGCGACCGTCTGGTGATGGTGGACAGCACTGGTTACATCATCGACGGGGATGAGATCCTCTACATCATCGCCCGGGATGCCCTGCGCCATGGCCGCCTCAAGGGCGGTGTGGTGGGCACCCTGATGGCCAACATGGGGCTGGAGCTGGCGCTTCAGACCCTGGGCATCCCCTTTGCCCGTGCCAAGGTGGGTGACCGCTACGTGCTTGAGATGATGAACGAGAAGGGCTGGCGCATCGGGGGCGAAAACTCCGGTCACATCATCTGCCTGGATCAGACCACCACGGGGGATGGTATCGTCGCCGCCCTGCAGGTGCTGACGGCCATGCGCAGTGCCGAGATGCCGCTGGCCAAATTGCGTTCGGGCATGAGCAAGTTCCCGCAAGTGCTGGTCAATGTGCGCTTCGCCGAAGGCAAGGATCCGCTGGCCTCAAGTGTCGTTCAGCAGGAAGTGGCGGCAGTGGAGCAGGAACTGGCCGGCCGTGGCCGGGTGCTGCTGCGCAAATCTGGCACCGAGCCCCTGATCCGGGTCATGGTCGAAGGTGAACACGAACAGCAGGTGCGCGATATGGCAGAGCGCATCGCCAAACAGGTCGAATCGGCGCTTTAATGAACAACCAAGGCGGCTTTTTAGTCGTCTTGGTTGTATCTTGTTCAAACGATTCGAAAATTTGAAAATAGCACTTGTCAGCTGAGCATCCTCTGGATATTATCAGCCCCGCTTTCGCAAGGGAGTTGCCGATGGGACATCGCAAGCCGTTTGTAGCAGCCAACTGGAAGTTACACGGTAGTAGGTCGCAGTTAGAGCAGTTTACGAGTCAGTGCGCAGAGCGCATTGATGAAGACGTAGATGTGGTCTTGTGTCCATCCCATGTGCATCTCGGTCTCACGGCCGAACTGCTCGGTGAGCAGGGAAGAGTGAAGCTGGGGGCTCAGAACGTGAGCCAGCACAGACAAGGCGCTTATACGGGTGAAATCTCGTGTGAGATGCTGGTCGAGGCAGGTTGCCGATATGTACTTGTTGGCCACTCCGAGCGCAGGCGTCTCTTTGGTGAGACCAGTTTTATCGTCGCAGAGAAGTTTGCTGCAGTCCGAGCAGCAGGTCTGATACCCATACTTTGTCTGGGTGAGTCAGGCGCGGCGAGGCAGGCAAGAAGAACCTTTGAGGTGATTGCCGAGGAACTGGACATCGTCATAGAGAAAAATGGCGCGATGGCTTTCGATAATGCTATCATCGCCTACGAGCCAATCTGGGCTGTAGGTACAGGTAAATGCGCCACACCCGAGCAGGCACAAGAGGTTCATTCCTTTATTCGCGGTCGCTTGGCGGAGGATACTCCGGTAATAGGTGAGAAAGTCAGAATCATCTATGGTGGGAGCGTGACACCGGCCAATGCACAAGATTTGTTTGCGCAGCCCGATATTGATGGCGGTCTGATAGGCAGGGCAAGTCTTGATGGCGAGGCGTTTTTAGGAATAGTTGAAGCGGCAAAGGGTGCAAGTTAAATGTACGAGATTCTTTTGGTCGTTTATCTGCTGGTATCGCTGGCTCTGATTGGTCTGGTGATGATTCAGCAAGGTAAAGGGGCTGATATGGGCGCCTCCTTCGGCGCAGGGGCATCGAATACAGTGTTCGGCTCCGGTGGTTCAGGAAGTTTCCTGACCCGAACAACAGCGATTTTGGCTACTCTGTTTTTCTTGATTAGTCTGGTTCTGGGTTCCATGTCCAGCAACAAGGTAAAACAGGGTAGTGAATGGGAAAATCTGCAACAGACTCAACAAGTTGAGCAGAGCAAAGCGCCAGTGAAGAAAGATACTGACGTTCCCGAGTAAGAGTTTTGCCGTGGTGGTGGAATTGGTAGACACGCTATCTTGAGGGGGTAGTGCTCTAGGGTGTGCGGGTTCGAGTCCCGCCCACGGCACCAATTAAGTAGTGAACCCGGGTAACCGGGATGTTATAGCCGCTGAGTCTTGTCTCACGAGAGTGAAGTGGCTATAATCTCGCACGATTTCGGACGCGGGGTGGAGCAGCATGGTAGCTCGTCGGGCTCATAACCCGAAGGTCGTCGGTTCAAATCCGGCCCCCGCAACCAAATTTCACGCATTTCCTACGCTCAGGAAGGCGGTCGCTGCGAGGCGACAATCAGGGTAAAGCGCCAAGCCCCGATTTGACATCGGGGCTTTTTGTTATGTGCAATTTACTCTGAATCTATTTCTATCTGGGCTATATGCCCTTTTTTCGTTTTTCGGAGGGTGACTTTGGCTACGTTGGAACAACGTTTGACCGATCTGCTCGAGGCTCCGGTCGTTGCCTTGGGTTTTGAACTGTGGGGTATCGAGTTTATCCGTGCGGGTAAGCACTCGACCTTGCGCGTTTTCATCGACTCGGAGCAAGGCGTGACGGTGGAAGACTGTGCCGAGGTGAGCCGCCAGGTCGGCGCCATCATGGATGTCGAAGATCCCATCACCGAGGAGTACTACCTTGAGGTGTCTTCCCCGGGTCTGGATCGTCCACTGTTCAAGGTCGCCCAGTTCGAAAAATACGTTGGCCAGGAGGCGGCGGTAACGCTTCGGATGGCAACAAACAACCGCCGCAAGTTCAAAGGCGTAATCAAAGCCGTGCAGGGGGACATGATCACTCTGACGGTAGATGGTAAGGACGAGGTGTTGGCTTTCACCAATATCCAAAAAGCGAACATAGTGCCGAACTTTGGTTAACGAGGCTATCGGATATGAATAAAGAGATTTTGCTGGTCGTTGACGCTGTGTCCAACGAGAAGGCTGTCCCCCGCGAGAAGATTTTCCAGGCTCTGGAGACTGCGCTGGCGACTGCGACCAAGAAAAAATACGAAGGCGAGATTGAAGTGCGTGTCGAGATCGATCGCAAGACCGGTGACTATGACACCTATCGCCGTTGGGTCGTGGTGGCCGATCAGGCTTCCATGGAGAACCCGTACGGGGAAATCACTCTCGAAGCCGCTCAGATCGAGCAGCCGGATATCCAGATCGGCGACTATGTTGAAGACCAGATTGACTCTGTGACCTTCGACCGTATCACCACCCAGACCGCCAAGCAGGTCATCGTGCAGAAAGTGCGCGAGGCTGAGCGTTCCCAAGTCGTTGACCAGTTCAAGGACAAGGAAGGCACCATCATCAGCGGCGTGGTCAAGAAGAGCAACCGCGACAACGTGATCCTGGATCTGGGCAGCAATGCCGAAGCCGTGATCTTCCGTGACGACATGCTGCCCCGTGAGACCTTCCGTCCCGGCGACCGTATCCGTGGCCTGCTCTACGCCGTGCGTCCGGAAGCCCGTGGTTCCCAGCTGTTCGTCAGCCGCTCCAGCCCGGACTTCCTGAAAGAGCTGTTCCGCATCGAAGTGCCGGAAATCGGCGAAGAGATGATCGAAATCATGGGCGCCGCCCGTGATCCGGGTTCCCGCGCCAAGATCGCGGTCAAGACCAACGATCGTCGTATCGACCCGATCGGTGCCTGTATCGGCATGCGTGGTGCCCGCGTTCAGGCCGTCTCCGCCGAGCTGAGCGGTGAGCGTGCCGACATCGTGCTGTACGATGACAACCCGGCCCAATACGTGATCAACGCCATGGCGCCAGCCGATGTGGCTTCCATCATCGTTGATGAAGACAACCACACCATGGACATCGCCGTGGAAGCCGCCAACCTGGCCCAGGCCATCGGCCGCAACGGTCAGAACGTGCGTCTGGCCTCCCAGCTGACCGGTTGGGAACTGAACGTGATGACCGTCGAGGACATGCGTGCCAAGCACCAGGCCGAGAACGACCGCATCCTGACGCTGTTCACCAGCACCCTCGATATCGACGACGATTTCGCCGGCCTGCTGATGGAAGAGGGCTTCTCCACCCTGGAAGAGATCGCCTTCGTCCCGGTCAACGAGCTGCTGGCCATCGACGGTCTGGATGAAGACATGGTCGAAGAGCTGCGCAAGCGTGCCAAGGATGCCCTGACCACCAAGGCCCTGGCCAAAGAAGAATCCTTTGAAGGCGTCGAGCCTTCCGAAGAACTGCTCAATCTCTCCGGCCTTGGCCGTGAAATGGCCTATGCCCTGGCCGCTCGCGGTGTCGGCACCCTGGAAGATTTGGCAGAGCAAGGTATCGATGACCTTGCCGACATCGAAGAGTTGACCGCCGAGAAGGCTGGTGAGCTCATTATGGCTGCTCGCAATATCTGTTGGTTCGGAGAAGAGCAGTCTGAATAAGGTCAAACGGAGGAAAATGAATGGCAGAAGTATCAGTTAAGCAACTTGCCACTGACATCGACACGCCGGTTGATCGTCTTCTCCAGCAGTTTGTCGATGCCGGCATCGTGAAGAGCAAGGCCGACGACATGGTCAGCGAGTCTGAGAAACAGACTCTGCTGGCACATCTGAAGAAACAGCATGGAGGTGACGAGGTCACCGCACCTGCTCGCATGACCTTGCAGCGCAAGACCAAGAGCACTCTGAGTGTTCAGGGGACTGGTGGCAAGAACAAGGAAGTGCAGGTAGAAGTGCGCAAGTCTCGCACCTATGTAAGACGCTCGGCGCTGGAAGATGAACAGCGCCAGGCGGAAGCCGAGGAAACAGCGCGTTTGGAAGCAGAAGAAAAAGCTCGTCGCGAGGCCGAAGAGAAGGCCCGCCTCGACGCTGAAGAGAAGGCTCGCCGTGAGGCTGAGCAGGCTCGTCGTGAAGCTGAGGAAAAGGCGCGGATCGAGGCACAACAGAAGGCTCGACAGGCTCAACAGCCCGCCAAAGCAGCCGGTAGCACAGCTCAGCAAGAGGCAGAAAAGATGGCCAAGCGCGAAGCAGAAGAACTGAAGCGCCAACAGGAACAGACAGCTTTGCAAAAAGCTGAAGAACTCGCCGCGAAGAAAGCCGAAGAGGCTCGCATCATGGCGGAACAGAATGCGGCCCGCTGGGCTGAAGAAGAAGCGGCTCGCGCCAAAGAGAGCAGCGATTACCATCTGACCACCAACAAGCACGCGCAAGCGGCCGAAGATGAGTTGGATCGTAAGGAAGAGACCAGCCGTCGCACGGCTGCCGCTGCCAAGGCGCCGAAGAAAGTCGGCCGTCGCGAAGACGACCGCAATGACCGCAACTCCCGCGATCCGCGTGCCCGCAAAGGCAAGCGTGGCAAGATGGCCATGCCGAACGCCATGAAACACGGCTTCAACAAGCCGGCTGCCGTGGTCAACCGTGACGTCGTCATCGGCGAGACCATCACAGTGGCGGAGCTCGCCAACAAGATGGCCGTCAAGGGCGTTGAAGTCATCAAGGTGATGATGAAGATGGGTGCCATGGCCACCATCAACCAGGTGATCGACCAGGAGACCGCTCAGCTGGTCGCCGAGGAGATGGGTCACAAGGTAGTGCTGCGCCGTGAGAACGAGCTGGAAGAGGCGGTACTTAGCGATCGTGACGAGACCTCCGAAGCCAAGCCGCGTGCGCCGGTCGTGACCATCATGGGTCACGTCGACCACGGCAAGACCTCGCTGCTGGACTACATCCGTAAAGCCAAGGTCGCGGCGGGCGAAGCCGGTGGCATTACCCAGCACATCGGTGCGTACCACGTCCAGACCGACAGCGGGATGATCACCTTCCTGGATACCCCGGGTCACGCGGCGTTTACCTCCATGCGTGCTCGTGGTGCCAAGGCGACCGACATCGTTGTTCTGGTTGTTGCTGCTGACGACGGCGTGATGCCGCAAACCATCGAAGCTATCCAGCACGCCAAGGCGGCCGGTGTGCCGCTGGTTGTTGCGGTGAACAAGATCGACAAGCCTGAAGCGGATCCGGATCGCGTCAAGACCGAGCTGGCCCGTTACAACGTCATGTCCGAAGACTGGGGTGGCGATTGCCAGTTCGTGCACGTCTCCGCCAAGTCTGGCGAAGGCATCGACGACCTGCTGGAAGCCATCCTGATCCAGGCCGAAGTCCTGGAGCTGAAAGCGGTGGTTGACGGCATGGCCAACGGCGTCGTGATCGAATCCTTCCTGGATAAAGGTCGTGGTCCGGTTGCCACCGTGCTGGTACAGGAAGGTACTCTGCGTCAGGGCGACATCGTTCTGTGTGGTCTTGAGTACGGCCGGGTTCGCGCCATGCGTGACGAACTGGGTCGCGAGATCAAGGAAGCAGGTCCCTCTCTGCCAGTGGAAATTCTGGGTCTGTCCGGCGTTCCCTCTGCCGGTGACGAAGCCACGGTCGTGCGTGACGAGAAGAAAGCCCGTGAAGTGGCGCTCTACCGTCAGGGCAAGTTCCGCGAAGTCAAGCTGGCCCGCCAGCAGAAGGCCAAGCTGGAAAACATGTTTGCCAACATGACCGAGGGCGAAGTGTCGGAAGTGAACGTGGTGATCAAGGCCGATGTACAAGGCTCTGTGGAAGCGATCTGCGATGCGCTGGTCAAACTCTCCACCGACGAAGTGAAGGTGAAGATCGTGGGTTCCGGCGTAGGTGGCATCACCGAAACCGACGCGACCCTGGCCGCGGCTTCCAGCGCCATCCTGGTGGGCTTCAACGTCCGTGCCGACGCTTCTGCGCGCAAGGTCATCGAATCCGAGAGCCTGGATCTGCGTTACTACTCCGTCATCTATGACCTGATCGACGAAGTGAAGCAGGCCATGAGCGGCAAGCTGGCTCCTGAGTATCGTCAGGAGATCATCGGTCTGGCTGAAGTGCGTAGCGTCTTCAAGTCGCCGAAGTTCGGCGCCGTTGCCGGCTGTATGGTTACCGAAGGTGTGGTCAAGCGTTCCAACCGCATTCGCGTTCTGCGTGACAACGTGGTTATCTATGAAGGCGAGCTGGAATCCCTGCGCCGCTTCAAGGATGACGTCAACGAAGTTCGCAACGGCTACGAGTGCGGTATCGCGGTCAAGAACTACAACGACGTGCGCGAAGGCGACCAGATCGAGGTGTACGAGACCGTTGAAATCCAACGGACTCTGTAAGCCGAGAGTTAGACAAAATAGGGGGCCGCGGCCCCCTTTTATCGCAGGATAGAATATGGCCAGAGAATTCAGCCGGACCCGTCGGGTCGGGCAGCAGATCCAGCGTGAAATCGCGCTGATCCTGCAGCGCGAGGTGAAAGACCCGCGCATCGGCATGGTGACCGTCTCCGACGTGGAGGTCTCCAAGGACCTCAACTATGCCAAGGTTTATGTCACCTTCTTGCAACTGGAGAATGACGCCGAGCGCATCAAGGAAGGGCTCAAGGGCCTGACCGAGGCTGCCGGTTACATCCGCAGCCTGCTGGGCAGCGCCATGCGTCTGCGGGTGGTGCCCGAGCTGCGTTTCTACTACGACCAGACCCTGGTCGAGGGGATGCGTCTCTCCAACCTGGTGACCAACACTGTGCGTGAAGACAAGCGTCGCATGACTGAAGCCGGTCGTGACGAAGAGCAATCCGCACCGGATGACACGACTGAGGATAACGCCTGAGATGTCTCGTAGACGTCGTTTCAAAGGCCGTGACGTACACGGCATCCTGCTGCTGGACAAACCGACCGGCCTGACTTCCAACGATGTGTTGCAGAAGGTCAAGCGGATCTACAACGCCGCCAAGGCCGGCCATACCGGCGCCCTGGACCCCCTGGCCACCGGCATGTTGCCGATCTGCCTCGGCGAAGCCACCAAGTTCTCCCAGTATCTGCTGGAAGCGGACAAGCGATATGAGGTGACAGCCAAGCTGGGCGAGCGCACCAATACCAGCGACTCCGACGGCGAGGTGGTCTCCACCCGTCCGGTGAACGTGGCCGTGGGTACCCTGATCGAGGCGCTGGACCAGTTCCGCGGCCCCATCATGCAGGTGCCGTCCATGTACTCCGCCCTCAAGCACAACGGCCGTCCGCTCTACGAATATGCCCGTGAAGGGATCGAGATCGAGCGGGAAGCCCGTCCCATCACCATCTTCGAACTCAAGCTGCTCGGCTTCGAGGGGAACGAGGTGAAGCTGGAAGTGCATTGCAGCAAGGGTACCTATATCCGTTCCCTGGTGGACGATCTGGGGGAAGTGCTGGGCTGTGGCGCTCACGTCACCCAGCTGCGTCGCACCCAGGTGGCCAGCTACCCCTATGAGCGGATGCTGACCCTGGAACAGCTCGAGTGCATCTTCGAGCAGGCCAAGGCCGAAAGCATTCCGCCACGGGAGCAGCTGGATCCCCTGCTGCTGCCGATGGACACCGCCGTGGCCTCTCTGCCCGAGGTGAACATGCTGGTCGCCGTGGCCGCCTATGTGAACCAGGGTCAGGCCGTGCAGGTGGCAGGTAGCCCCCAAAGCGGCCAGGTCCGCATGACGGTTGGCCCGGAGCGCGAATTCATCGGGGTTGGCGAGATCGATGACGAGGGGCGCGTGGCGCCCAAGCGTCTTGTTCGCTACCACGACGAGGAGTGATCCTCAGGCGGTATCGGTCTGTCACGCGTCTTTCCCGTTGCGAAAAGGGGCGGGGACGATTATGATACCGCCCTCATTTCACGGCTGAATTAGAGATTGGCTGTGAACCTTTAAACACTCTACTGGAGTAATACCATGTCTCTAAATGCTGAGATCAAAGCTCAAATCGTTGCCGACAACGCTCGTGGCGCCAACGACACCGGTTCCCCCGAAGTGCAAGTTGCCCTGCTGACTGCCCAGATCAACCATCTGCAAGGTCACTTCAAGGAGCACGCCAAGGATCACCACGGTCGTCGCGGTCTGCTGCGCATGGTTTCCCAGCGTCGTAAGCTGCTGGACTACCTGAAGCGTAAAGACGTTCAGCGTTACGCTGCTCTGATCGCCAAGCTGGGTCTGCGTCGTTAATCGACCATCAGATTTCGCAAAAAAGGGGAACCGCGAGGTTCCCCTTTTTTATTGCCCGTTTCAAACAGGATGCAGGCCGTTGCCTGCCTCACAGAATTGACGTCCGCGCTTACCTTTTGATGCGAATCAAGTATACTTGCACGCGAATTTAAAGCGCCAAATTGTTAAAAGGAAATTCACGTGAATCCTATTGTAAAGTCATTCCAGTACGGTCAACACACCGTCACACTGGAAACCGGTGTGATGGCCCGTCAAGCCACTGCGGCCGTCATGGTCAGCATGGACGATACCTGTGTCTTCGTGACTGTCGTTGGCAAGAAAGAGGCCGATCACGGCCGTGATTTCTTCCCGCTGACCGTCAACTATCAGGAGCGTACCTATGCTGCTGGTCGTATCCCGGGTGGTTTCTTCCGTCGTGAAGGCCGTCCGAGCGAGGGTGAGACCCTCATCTCCCGTCTGATCGACCGTCCCATCCGTCCGCTGTTCCCGGAAGGCTTCCTCAATGAGGTTCAGGTGGTTGCCACCGTCATGTCCGTGAACCCGGCCGTTTCTCCCGACATCGTTGCCATGATCGGTGCCTCCGCGGCCCTGGCCATCTCCGGCATCCCGTTCGGCGGCCCGATCGGTGCAGCCCGCGTGGGTTACATGAACGGCCAGTACGTGCTGAACCCGACCACCACCGAACTGCCCCAGAGCGATCTGGATCTGGTGGTTGCCGGTACTGCCAATGCGGTGCTGATGGTGGAATCCGAAGCGGCCATCCTCTCCGAAGAGGTGATGCTGGGCGCCGTGGTCTACGGTCACGAGCAGATGCAGACCGTGATCAGCGCCATCAATGAATTCGCTGCCGACGTCGGTACCAAGCCCTGGGACTGGACCCCGCCTGCCGTCAACGAAGCGCTGAAAGCCAAAGTTGCCGAACTGGCCACAGCTGAACTGGGTGAAGCCTACCGTATCACCGAGAAGGCTGTTCGTTACGAAACCATCGCTGCCATCAAGGGCCGCGTGGTCGAGCAAGTCATCGCATCCGGCGTGGAAGAAGATGCCAAGAAGATCGGCGAAGAGTTCCACAGCCTGGAGAGCCGCATCGTCCGTGGTCGCGTCGTACGTGGTGAGCCGCGTATCGACGGTCGCGATCCGGAAATGATCCGCGCCCTCTCCGTCGGTACCGGCATCCTGCCCCGTGCCCACGGTTCTGCCCTGTTCACCCGTGGTGAAACCCAGGCCATCGTGGTCGCCACGCTGGGTACCGAGCGTGACGCCCAGAACATCGACGAGCTGACCGGCAACCGCGCCGATCGCTTCATGCTGCATTACAACTTCCCGCCCTACTGCGTCGGCGAGACCGGCATGATGGGCAGCCCGAAGCGTCGTGAAATCGGTCACGGTCGTCTGGCCAAGCGCGGCGTTGCTGCCGTGATGCCGAGCGCCGCCGAGTTCCCGTACGTGGTGCGCGTAGTCTCTGAAATCACCGAATCCAACGGTTCCTCCTCCATGGCGTCTGTCTGTGGTTCCTCCCTGGCGCTGATGGATGCCGGTGTGCCGATCAAGGCCTCCGTTGCCGGTATCGCCATGGGTCTGGTGAAGGAAGAAGAAGGTTTCGTCGTGCTGTCCGACATCCTGGGTGACGAAGATCACCTGGGCGACATGGACTTCAAGGTAGCCGGTACCAGCGAAGGTGTGACCGCGCTGCAGATGGACATCAAGATCGAAGGCATCACCAAAGAGATCATGGAGATTGCGCTGAAGCAGGCTCGTGGCGCTCGTCTGCACATCCTGAAGGTGATGGACGAAGCTATCCAGGCTCCCCGTGCCCAGATCTCCGATTTCGCACCGCGCATCCACACCATCAAGATCAATCCTGAGAAGATCAAGGACGTGATCGGCAAGGGTGGTTCCGTGATCCGTGCCCTGACCGAAGAGACCGGCACCAACATCGAGCTGGATGATGACGGTACCGTTCGCATCTCCGCCGTGGCCAACGAAGCCGCCATGGAAGCGATCCGCCGCATCGAGGCCATCACCGCCGAGATCGAAGTGAACCGCATCTACGAAGGCAAGGTCGTGCGCCTGGCTGACTTCGGCGCCTTCGTCAACATCCTGCCGGGTAAAGACGGTCTGGTGCACATCTCCCAGATCACCGATGCCCGCGTGCAGAACGTGGCCGACTTCCTGAAAATCGGTGACGTGGTGAAGGTGAAGGTACTGGAAGTGGACCGTCAGGGCCGTGTGCGTCTCTCCATCAAGGAAGCGAACGCACCGACCGAAGCGGCTGCTGCTCCTGCTGCCGTTGCCGTCGAAGAGCCGGCTGCCGAATAAGGCTGCCGTATGTGAAAGAGCCGACCCTTGGGTCGGCTTTTTTGTGCCTGTCGCCCGGCATGGCGCAGATTGTCTCCTTGTTCCTTTTGGCGCCCCTTGATATAAGGGACGACCCCGCTTCGTTGGCAAAAGGAATTGCAGCATGTCATGGGCCTACCTCAGGCAGTTTCCTTCCCTGGTCTGGATCGTCATCCTGGGCACTTTCATGGTGCGTACCACCTTCTTCATGGTCTGGCCCTTTCTCTCGATCCTGCTCTACCGTGACTACGGACTTTCGGCGACCCTGATAGGCCTGATCCTGGGGGCCACGGCGGCGCTTTCCACTCTCGTCAGCTTCTATGGCGGCTGGCTCTCGGACAAATGGGGGCGGCGCAACATCCTGCTGTTCGGCTGCCTGGTTTCCGCCGCCAGTGTGGCCCTGCTCGGCCTCTCCCACCAGGTGGGCTGGCTGGCACTCGGGGTGATCGGCAGCGGACTCTCCTACGGGCTCATCGACTCACCGGGCAAGGCACTGATGGCCGACAATCTGGCCGAGCCCAAAGCCCGTGAGCTGGCGCTGCACCTGCGTTATTTCCTGCTCAACCTGGGGGCGGCCATCGGTCCTCTGCTCGGCGTCACCTATGGCCTGAGCGCGCGTCAGGAGACCTTCCTGTTGCTCAGTGCCAGCTATCTGCTGCTTGGCATCGTCTTTGTCATCGGGTTCAGGCTGGCAGGTTGCCACACCAGCCAGGCGGCCGGGCCCGGCATGCGTGCCGTGCTGCGGGTGCTCTGGCAGGACAGGGGGTTTCTGCTGCTGATCATGGCCAATCTGCTGCTGATGCTGGTCTATGCCCAGTTCGAGTCGCCCCTCATCCAGTATCTGACCCGCGCGGGGACGCCGGAGGTGGAGCGGCTCATCGGCTGGCTGGTGACGACCAACGCGCTGACCATAGTGATGCTGCAGTTTCCCCTGCTGCACCTGACTGCCCGCTGGTCCACACGGCGCAAGCTGCAACTCGGGGTGGCGCTCTTTCTCGGCGCCCAGTTGCAGTTTGCGCTGGGGGATACCGCCATCTGGTGGCACTGGATAGTGGCGGTGATCCTCTTGAGCGTCGGGGAGTGCATCCTCTTCCCCTTGCTCAATGTGCTGATCGATCAGATGGCGCCTGGTCATTTGAAGGGGAGCTATTTCGGGGCGGCCTCCATCTCCGGACTCGGGGTGGCCATGGGGGCCTTGCTGGGAGGCTGGGTGCTGGCCCACTGGGGCGGGAGCTGGCTTTATGCCCTGATGGCGCTGCTCTGCCTGGTGATCCTGATGCTCTATGGTCTGAGTACCCGGACCTCGCGCCCTGCGCTGGTCCGGGTCGGGCCCTGACGGCTAGAAGGTCAGCACCTTGTCGGCGGCCAGAGTCCATTGGGCCAGCAAGGGGAGGGTGCCTATCTCTATGCCCTCGACAAGGGGTAGCGGGGTGATGCCGCGCGCATCGGTGCAGCTCTTGCAAAGCCGGATCCGGGTGCCCTGAGCCAGCAGTATCTCCAGCATCTGGCGCAGGTTGTAGCCCTCGGCCGGAGCCTGCCCGGCCAGAGCAGCAGTGACGGCATCCGACATCAGGAAGAGGTTGAGGTCTACCTTCGCCTCCTCTTTGAGGGCGATGCCGAGGCGCAGGGCATTGAACAGGGACTCGCTGCCATAGGGGGCGCCGTTGGCAATGATGAGAATGTGTTGGGTCATGTGGCTCTCCTGATTGAAAGGGCCATTGTAGCCTCGGCGAAAGCGGCCCGGCATGATGCAGAGCACACTCTGTCGTAGCCCGGCCCCGTGTGTCTTGACCTCACACAGGGAGTCAGGTCTCATGGACGGCCATCCAATATGACAGAACAAAGAGGTTGTTATGTGGAAGATCGCCGGAATAGGCTTATTGTTGTTGGCCGGACAAGCCTATGGTAGTGAAAACATCGGCTGCAAGGCCAGAGAGCAGGCCGTGACGGATCAGCTTGCGTTCGCCAGGGCGCACAACAACCAGGAGCAGGTAGCCGGCCTTGAGCGGGCACTGCGCAACCTGGAGGCCCATTGTACCGATGCCGGGCTCCTTGAGGAGCAGCAACGCAAGGTGGTCAAGCAGAGGGAAGAAGTGGAAGAGCGGCTGGCCGAGTTGCAGAGCGCACGGGTATCGGGCAAGCCGGACAAGATTGCCAAGAAGCAGTCCAAGCTGGAGGAGTCCCAGGCCGAGTTGCTGGAAGCCCAGCGCGAACTCGAGGCGCTGCAAAAACTGGTCAAACCCTGAGGGAAGGGCAGCGCAATAGAAAAAGCCGGGCATGCCCGGCTTTTTCTATTTCTGGATAATGCGCCCGCGAGTGTCAGACGCGGACTGCCTGTGCATCCGCACGAATTTCTCCATCAACTGATCTTCGGTTTCCACCCTATGGACGGGATCCCGGAGGATGCAGTCCCTCTAGAGCAGACGCTGATGCAGGTGTTACTGCTACTGCTACTGCTACTGCTACTGCTACTGCCTGTGCATCCGCACAAACTTTTCCATCAGCTGATCTTCGGTTTCCACATGGGCGGGATCCCAGATGATGCAGTCGATGGGGCAGACGCTGATACAGGCTTACTGCCTGTGCATCCGCACGAACTTTTCCATCAACTGATCTTCGGTTTCCACCCTATGGACGGGATCCCGGAGGATGCCGCACATGGGGCACAGACGCTGATGCAGGCGTTACTGCCTGTGCATCCGCACAAACTTTTCCATCAGCTGATCTTCGGTTTCCACATGGGCGGGATCCCAGATGATGCAGTCGATAGGGCAGACGCTGATGCAGGTCGGCTTCTCATAGTGGCCGACGCATTCGGTGCAGCGATCCGGGTCTATCTCGTAGATCTTGCTCCCCAGGGTGATGGCCTGGTTCGGACACTCCGGATCGCACATGTCACAGTTGATGCACTTGTCGGTGATGAGCAGTGCCATCTTAGGCCGCCGAGTGAGGTTGACGGGTATCCTCGCGCTCGCCGAGGTTGCGCAGCAGGATGCCGTAATTCACGTCGATCTCCTTGGGTACCGGCACGTAGACCACGTGGCCGTTGCCCGGTGCGGTGTCGATGAGCTCGCCCTTGCGGTTCTGCATCTGCTCCAGGTTGAAGCTGAGGTTGCCCTGGGGGGTCATCAGCTCCAGACTGTTGCCCAGCAGGAACTTGTTCTTCACCTCGACCTCGACCATGTCACCGTTGCGACCGGTGATCTCGCCGACGAACTGCTGGGTGTCGGAGACGGAGTAACCGTAGTCGTAGTTCTGGTATTCGCTGTGGTTGTGACGGCGCAGGAAGCCCTCGGTGTAGCCGCGGTGGGCCAGGTTCTCGAGGGTGCCCATCAGGGTCGGATCGAATGGACGGCCAGCCACCGCATCGTCGATGGCCTTGCGATAGACCTGGGCGGTACGGGCGCAGTAGTAGAAGGACTTGGTACGGCCTTCGATTTTCAGCGAATGAACGCCCATTTTGGTCAGGCGCTCGACGTGCTCGACGGCGCGCAGATCCTTGGAGTTCATGATGTAGGTGCCGTGCTCGTCTTCAAACGCGGTCATGAACTCGCCCGGGCGGTTGGACTCTTCCAGCAGCACCAGGGCATCGGTCGGCTTGCCTGCGCCCAGGGTCGGATCCACCTTTTGCACGGCGATGGGCTCCTGGCGGTGGACGATCTGGCCCACGTCATCTTCCTTGCCCTCGTGCACCTTGTATTCCCAGCGGCAGGAGTTGGTGCAGGTGCCCTGATTGGGGTCACGCTTGTTGATGTAGCCGGAGAGCAGGCAGCGGCCGGAGTAGGCCATGCACAGTGCCCCGTGGACGAAGACTTCCAGCTCCATCTCCGGCACCTGCATGCGGATCTCCTCGATCTCGTCGAGAGACAGCTCGCGGGAGAGGATGGCACGGGTCAGGCCCATCTGATGCCAGAATTTCACCGTGGCCCAGTTGACCGCGTTGGCCTGCACCGAGAGGTGGATAGGCATGTCGGGGAAGGCTTCGCGCATCATCATGATGAGGCCGGGGTCGGACATGATGAGTGCATCCGGCTTCATATCCACCACGGGGCGCATGTCGCGGATGAAGGTCTTGAGCTTGGAGTTGTGGGGCTGGATGTTGGCCACCACATAGAACTGCTTGCCGAGGGCATGGGCCTCGTTGATGCCGAGCTGCAGATTCTCGTGATCGAATTCGTTGTTGCGTACCCGCAGGCTGTAGCGCGGCTGGCCCGCATAGACGGCGTCTGCGCCATAGGCATAGGCGTAGCGCATGTTCTTGAGGGTCCCGGCAGGGGAGAGCAATTCTGGTCTGAACATGTTGGACTCTTTTATCTGATTGCAAATCAGGACGGCGCCACCTGATGGCGTCGTGTGGGTTCATCGGAGCAGGAGGTGACTCGATACTCCGGATATACGGGGTGCGAGATTGTACTCGTGACCGCCTCGTCATGCAATTTGGGACGGCCTTGGCATGCCTGCGCCATGTTCATTTTACGCTCAGACTGGGGTTGCTAGAGTGCAAGGGGTGAAAGATACCCCTGAGTTGGCTGTGAAATGGATCTTTTCGGCGAAAAAGACCATCTCCAAGTTGAAATTTTGCCCTGCTCGGGAAAGAATGCGCGCTCGGTTGTTGGTCCCCGGTGACGGGCCCACAAGAGACCGATGATGAGCAGGGCAAAGGCCCACAGGAACAGGAAACCATACAGGAATTTTATGAATCCCCTTCGCATTGCCGCTTCGGCTCTTTTATGTACGCTGACGCTGGTCAGCCAGCAGGCCGCCGCCGTTGAATACCAGCTGCCTGCAGCCAACAGCCGCCTGATCGGTGAGAACCAGGAATACGTGGTGCCCGCAGACAACCGTCCGCTGGAGCAGATCGCCTCCGACTTCCAGCTGGGTCTGACCAACATCATGGAAGCCAACCCCGGCGTCGACCCCTACTTGCCCAAGGCGGGCAGCACGCTGATCATTCCCCATCAGCTGATCCTGCCCAACGCTCCCCGCGAAGGGATCGTCATCAACGTGGCGGAGATGCGTCTCTACTACTACCCGAAGGGCAAGAACGTGGTGCATGTGCTGCCCATCGGCATCGGCCAGCTCGGGGTCAACACCCCGGAGAACTGGATCACCAAGGTTGAACGCAAGCGTGCCAACCCGACTTGGACCCCGACCGAGAATATCCGTCGCCGCTACGCCGCCCAGGGCAAGACCCTGCCCGCGGTCTGGCCGGCCGGCCCGGACAACCCCATGGGCCTGCACGCGCTCTACATCGGCAACCTGTACGCCATCCACGGCACCAACGCCACCTTCGGTATCGGTTTGCGGGTGAGCAGCGGCTGCGTGCGCCTGCGCGCCGACGACATCAAGTACCTGTTCGATCACGTGCCGGTCGGCACCCGCGTCCAGTTCGTCAACCAGCCGGTCAAGACCACGGTCGAGCCGGATGGCGGTCGCTACATGGAAGTGCACGAGCCGCTGTCGCGCACCGAGGAAGAGTTCAACTCCACCGCCTCCGTGCCGCTGCCCATGACCCCGGCTACCACCCGCTTCATCGCCCATGCTGACAGCGATTCCAACGTGGTCAAGCAGGTGCTGGAACAGCGTACCGGCATCCCGACCCGCCTCAATCCAGAGGCGTAATGGCCGGCAAGTGCAGTTAAACAACAACGGCGACCATCAGGTCGCCGTTGTTGTTTCTGCATATCCGGACGTCAGCTGGCTGGTGGGGCATAGAGGGCCAGCCAGTTGCCTTCGGTATCTTCGATGATGACCCGGGAGCCATGACCGCTGCCGATGCTGTGCAGAGGCTCCAGCACCCGCCCGCCGAGCCGGGGGACCAGCAGCTCCGCCTCCTGCAGCCTGTCACCGAGGGAGAGATAGATGAGGGGACCGGCACCGCCGGGCTGGTGATATTTGTCCATGGGGCCGAGACAGGCCGCCGCGTTGCTGCCGTCGTGGCGCAGCATGGCAAAGCGCATGGTCTCTTCCTGGATGGGGGTGACCTGCACATCGAGCAGGGCCGAGTAGAAGTCCATGGCGCGATCCAGATCCCGTGTCGGAATGTCGGCCCAGACCAGGGTGTTGTCCATCGTCGTATTCTCCAGAGTTCCCGGCCAACGCGGTCGGTGGCTCTTTGAGGTTAGAAGTGGCTGTCGGGGGGCGCCATGGATAAAAAAAGCGGCGCCTGATGGCGCCGCTTGAAGGGGGAAGAGCCGAGTAAGGCTCCCCCTCTTATTTGCCGGCAATGCTGAGCCCGCCAAAGCGGATCAGCGGGGCATAGAAGTCCTTGCCATCGTCGTGGTGCAGCTGGTTGCCGACCGCTTCCAGCTCCCCGAGCAGACGATAGAAGTTGCCCGCCACCGTGATGCCGCGTACCGGTGCCACGCGCTCGCCATTTCGGCAGAGGAAGCCGGAGGCACCGAACGAGAAGTCGCCGCTCACCGCATCGGCCCCGGAGTGCAGGCCGTCCAGCTTGACCAGCTCCAGGTACTCACCGTTTTGTACCTCGGCCTCGCCGTGGGGGCCGAGCCCGAACACCAGGTGACGAGGGGCTACGTCCAGGGCACTGCGGGCACTGCGGGCGGCTGCACCGTTGCTCGTCACGCCGAAGTGGCGGGCGGTGGCGCTGTTGTGCAGCAGGGTCTTGAGCTCCCCCTCGCCGATGAGCAGGAGATCCGAAGTGGCGGCCCCTTCGCCGTCAAACGCCTTGATCTTCATGCCCCCCGGCATATAGGCACGACTCTCCAGGGTAAGCCAGCGAGAAGCCACGCTTTGGCCCAGCTTGTCGCGCCAGGGGTTGATCCCCTGCTGGGCCCACTTGCCAGACAGGGCGGACTGGAAGCAGCCAAACAGGCTGGCAAAGCAGTGGGTGCTGAAGATGACGCTGTAGCGACCGCTCGGCACCGCCTCACCCATCAGCAGGCCATCGGCCACGGCGTGGATCTGGCGGATGAGAGGCTGGCTCTCCAACTCGTCGAAGCGCCGTGCGTACTGTCCCTGGTAGTGCATGGACTGGCGGCCCTCCCGCTCGATGAGAGCGGAGCTGTGGCAGCCGACGCTGAACTCCTGATGTTCGCAGAGGCTGCCCTGGCTGTTGGCAAGCCAGAGGCGGCTCTCCCCCTCGAAGAAGCCGTTGTAGGGGGCGCCGGTCACGTCCGGCAGGGCCAGCATGTCGGACTCGAGGCGCAGGGTCAGGGCAATCTTCTCTTCCACCGCCGTGGTGTCGGCCTGATGTATCTCGGCGCAGTCGGTGATGAGCCTGCTCTGCTGCACTGTGATGCGCTGATCCGGGTCCACCTTGGCGAAGCGGCTCGCATCGAGCGCATCCTGCACCATGGCGTCCAGGGCCGACGCGTCGAGGGACTCGGAATAGGCGATGCCGACCCGGCCTTCCTTGATGAGGCGAATGCCGATCTGCTGGCTGCTGGTGACCTTGTATTCACTGAGTTCGCCCTTGTCGGCCTTGAGGGAGAAGGCCTTCTCCTGATTGGCGATGACGTCCGCCTCGGCACCCAGATCGGCGACCTGGTCCAGCAGACGGGCAAGCAGTTGGTTCATGTCGAGCTGGCTCATCAGGCGTTCCCTCCGACCAGGATATTGTCAACCTTGAGCGGCGGCTGGCCGACTGAAACGCGAATGAGGCGGGAGATGGAACCGCACAGAGTGTCATGGATGTTCATCAGGCGTTCCCTCCGACCAGAATGCTGTCAACCTTGAGCGGCGGTTGGCCGACCGAGGCGGGAATGGATCCGGAGACCGAGCCGCACATGCCGGCGGAGAGGGCCAGATCGCGCCCCACCATGGAGATCTCCTTCAATACCTGCGGGCCGGTGCCGATCAGGGTGGCCGACTTGAGGGGCCGGGTGATCCTGCCCCCTTCGATGAGGTAGGCCTCCTGCACGTTGAAGTTGAACTCGCCGGTACCGGGCTGCACAGAGCCACCCCCCATCCGCTTGGCATAGATGCCGTGCTCCACGGTTGCCAGCATGTCGTCGAGGCTGTAGTTGCCCGGTTCGATATAGGTGTTGCGCATGCGGGAGGCGGGGGCGAACTTGTAGGATTCCCGGCGCCCGGAACCGGTGCGGGCGTAGCCGGTGCGAAGGGCCCCCATTCTGTCCACCAGGAAGCCGGTCAGCACGCCGTCCTTGATGAGCTGGGTGTGCTGGGTCGCCATCCCCTCGTCATCGACGTTGATGGAGCCCCAGGCGTTGCCCTGCAAGCCCTCGTCCACCGCGCTGACCGCCGGGTTGGCGATGAGCTGGCCCATCTTGTCGTGGAACACGGAGGCCTTCTTGGCCACCGAGGTGGTCTCCAGCAGGTGACCGCACGCCTCGTGGAAGATGACGCCGCCAAAGCCGCTCTCCATGATGACCGGCAGCTTGCCGCTCGGGCAGGGGGCGGCTCCCAGCTTCACCAGTGCCTGGCGGGTGGCGGTGAGAGCCAGCTCGCGGGGATCGATGCTCTCGGCATGCTCCCATCCCTTCATGGCTCCGGGGGCTTCATAACCTACGCTCTGCTCGCCCCCGTCCAGGGCGATGGTCTGGGCCATGATGCGGTTGTAGTGGCGGCGATCGCTCACCTGCACCCCTTCGCTGTTGAAGATCTCCACCTCCTGCTCCCAGCCGAGCACGTTGCCCGAGAACTGGCTCACCTTGTCGCTCTCGGCGCGGGCCGCAGCGTCCATGGCATGCAGGTAGGCGATCTTCTGCTCTAGCAGCTTGTCGGCCGACAGCGGCAGAGCGATCGGGTTGCGGTCGGTCAGGCGGGTGAAGTCAAAGGCAGTGGCGGTGACCACGGGGTCACGCTTGTCCTTGGCCGCCAGCAGGGTAACGATGCGCAAGAGCTCGTTGCGATCGGCCAGGTTGGTGTAGCCGTAGAGCACCTTGTGGCCGTAGCACAGGCGAACGCCGATACCGAAGTCGAGACCACCGCTGATGTTCTCTATCTGGCTGGAGAGCAGGCTGAGCTGGCTGCGGCGCTTGCGCTCCACAAACAGCTCGGCGAAGTCGGCACCCAGAGCCAGCGCGTGATCGAGCACGTCGCGGGCGATGGCGGGGGCCAACAGGGAGAATGAAGTCATAGAATATCCTTTTCTGGTCTGTCCGTTTGCTTCCGACACCCGGCGTTGTGTTGTTATGGGGTGTCGACCTCATTGTTGCAGACCAGAAGCAAAAAGTCGCTATAGCGTCAGCCGATGATACCAAACGAGAAAATCGGTGCGATTTATGCGCCCGGCAGCCCGAGCGCAGGCTACCGGCAGGGGAGGTTGGCGCCTCTCATGGCGCTCGCTTGATATGAGGTCGACCCACGGCTCGATGCGGGGTAGGTCTGGTCGTCCATTGGCCGGCGTCGTCGAACATCCAGGCGATCAGGATCAGAGCAGTTCGTGGATCTCGCTCAGGATCTGGTCGACCCACTGCTCGATGCGGGGTCGGTCTGGTCGTCCATTGGCTGGCGTCGTCGAACATCCAGGCGATCAGGATCAGAGCAGTTCGTGGATCTCGCTCAGGATCTGGTCGACCCACTGCTCGATACGGGACTCGGTCTGGTCGTACTGGTTGGCGTCATCAAGGGCCAGCCCGACGAAGTGACGGCCATCGTCGATGAGCGCCTTGGAGGCGTCAAACTCGTACCCCTCGTTGGGCCAGTAGCCCACCAGCTTGACCCCCTTGGGGACCAGCTGATCGTGCAGCAGGCCGAGGGCATCCTGATACCACTCCCCATAGCCCAGCTGATCGCCCATGCCAAACAGGGCGATGATGCGTCCCTCCAGATGCAGGTCGGCGATGTCTTCCCAGCGGGATTCCCAGTCCTCCTGCAGCTCGCCGAAGTCCCAGGTGGAGATGCCCAGGATCAGGATGTCGTACTCCTGCATGCGGGCGAGGGGCACATCCTTGATGTTGTGGAGATCGACCAGCTCGGGGCCGATGAGGGCGCGGATCTTCTCGGCGGCCATCTCGGTGTAGCAGGTGGTGGAGCCATAAAACAAACCTATCTTCATCGCTCTTCTCTTGATCGCAGTCGGCAAGGGGCGTGACCGGCACAGCGGCGCCCGGGGGGAGGGCGCCAGTCTAGCAGATTGCGCCGGGCTCTTCACCGCCTGAGGGGATGTGCAGCCTTGCCTTGCGGCCCGGGTGGGTCGGCACGTTACAATGGCGACCTGTTTCCCTGAGCGCGGCGCACCATGAGCAAAGCAGAATCCCATCCCCTGATCGAGCCGTTTCTCGACGCCCTCTGGCTGGAGCGGGGGCTTTCCGACAACACGGTCAGCTCCTATCGCACCGACCTGGAAAAATTTGCCCTCTGGCTCGATGAGCAAGGCGGTTCCCTGCTGCTGGCGGGGCTGGACGACATCCAGCACTACCTCGCCTGGCGGGTGGACCATCAGTTCGCGGCCAGCAGCACGGCCCGTTTCCTCTCGGCCCTGCGCCGCTTCTACCAGTACCTCAATCGCGAGAAGCTGCGCAGCGACGATCCCACCGTGCTGCTGGAGGGGCCAAAGCTCCCCAAAAAGCTGCCATCGGATCTGAGCGAAGCCGAGGTGGAGGCGCTGCTGCAAGCGCCCCTGGTGGACGATCCGCTGGAGCTGCGGGACAAGGCAATGCTCGAGCTGCTCTACGCCACCGGGCTGCGGGTGTCCGAGCTGGTGGGGCTGACCGCCGAACACGTCAGCCTGCGCCAGGGGCTGGTGCGGGTGGTGGGCAAGGGCAACAAGGAGCGCCTGGTCCCCATGGGGGAGGAGGCGGTGCACTGGCTGGAGCGCTACTACCGGGAGGGGCGCACCCTGCTGCTGGGTGGCACCAGCTCGGACGTGGTGTTCCCCTCCAAGCGGGCCCGGATGATGACCCGCCAGACCTTCTGGCACCGCATCAAGCTCTATGCCCTGAGAGCCGGCATCAGGGGGGAACTCTCCCCCCACACCCTGCGTCACGCCTTCGCCACCCACCTGCTCAATCACGGCGCCGATCTGCGAGTGGTGCAGATGCTGCTGGGCCACGCGGATCTCTCCACCACCCAGATCTATACCCACGTGGCCAACGAGCGGCTCAAGGCACTGCACGGCCAGCACCATCCCAGAGCCTGATCGCCTCACCTGCCTTGCAACAAAAAACCGCCCGAAGGCGGTTTTTTTTTCAGCACACGACAGGGAGGAAACGGTTATTTCCCCTGCTGGGATTTCAGCAAGTCGCGGATCTCGGTCAGCAGCTCCTGATCCTTGGTGGGGCCGGCCGGGGCAGCGGCTTCCTCTTCCTGCTTCTTCTTCAGGGTGTTGATGGCCTTGAGCCCCATGAAGATGGCGAAGGAGATGATCAGGAAGTCGATACAGGTCTGGATGAATTTGCCATAGGCGATGACCACGGCAGGGGCATCCCCTTCGGCGGCCTTCAGGGTCACGGCGAGATCGCTGAAATCCACGCCCCCCAGGATCAGCCCGATGGGCGGCATGATCACGTCTCCCACGAAGGAGGAGACAATCTTGCCAAAGGCGGCACCTATGATGATACCGACCGCCATGTCGATCACATTGCCCCTGGATGCAAAGGCCTTGAACTCTTGAATCAGACTCATTTTTCCCCCTAGAAATGGACGACGTGCCACCTGAGCGCACGTCGATTTGAATAATAAAACATCAGCAAAACAGAGGGATGACTAAAGATGTCTCCCGTCGTCCTGATTAGCTTGCGGGGCTCAAGCCCGATTGGCAACCTGTCATCCCGTGATTTTTTCTTGCGGACGTTATTAATCGATCACTAATTAAGGTCTTTGGGAGAGGGAATTGTCTGGGTTACCTTATGAGACCCTTCAATCATGCCAAGTGAATGAGCTGATGCGATATTTACTGCTGGGAATGATGCTGCTGTGCGCTTTTGCGGCCAGAGCGGGGATGGACCCCCATGTGTTGAAACAGACCATAGAGCAGCGCCTCGGTGTGCAGGTCTACCTGGTGGACGAGACCCCCATGCCGGGCCTCTATCTGCTGGGCACGGCCCAGGGACTGCTCTACAGCGATGCCAGGGGAGACTATGTGCTGCAGGGCTCCATGCTGGATCTGGCCCACGACATGAGAAACCTCACCCGGCTCAGCCAGCAGCAGCAACGCAGGCTGGCGCTCTCCCAGATAGGGGAGGCCCGGCTCTGGCTCAAGGCCACCCCTGAACGCCACCGCCTCACCCTGTTTACCGATCTCGCCTGCGGTTCTTGCCGCATCGCGCTGGAGGAGTTGCCCCGCTTGCAGGCGAGGGGCGTGAGCGTGCAACTGCTGCCTGCGCCTGTCGCCGCCTCGGATCAGGCTAGCTGGTGTGATCCCGGGCTGCTGCGCGAACTCAACTTCAGCGATCGTTTGCCTGAGAGCGGCTGTAATGCGATCCTTGCCCATCATATCGGCCTGAGCCAATGGCTCGGGATCAAGGCGTCACCGAGCTGGGTCCTGCCCAATGGCGACCTGGTGCGCGGTTACCAGAGCCCCGAACAACTGCTCAAGATACTGGATCACATCAATGCCCCTGCTAATCCGTCGTCGTCCGCGAGTTGATGATTCCCATCTGCCCGCCACCCTGCACCCGCTGCTTCGCCAGATCTTCGCCAGCCGCGGGGTTGAAGATCCCGCTCTGCTGGAGCGCAGCGCCAACCAGCTGCTGCCGCCCCAGCGCCTGTTCGGCATGGCGCAGGCGGTGCCGCTGCTGGCCGAGGCGCTGACGGCGCAAAAACGCATTCTCATCGTCGGTGACTTTGACTGCGACGGCGCCACCAGTTCGGCGCTGTGCGTGCTGGCCCTGCGCGCCATGGGCGGTCGCCACATCGATTTTCTGGTGCCCAACCGCTTCGAGTTCGGTTATGGCCTCACCCCGGAGATCGTCGAGCTGGCAGTGGCCCGTGGCGCCGAGTTCCTGATCACGGTGGACAACGGTATCTCCAGCATCGCCGGGGTGGCGGCGGCCAAGGCGGCCGGCATGCAGGTACTGGTTACCGATCACCATTTGCCGGGCCTGGAACTGCCTGACGCCGACGCGATAGTGAACCCCAACCAGCATGGCTGCGACTTCCCCTCCAAGTCGCTTGCCGGGGTCGGGGTCGCCTTCTATCTGATGGCGGCCCTCAACACCCATCTGCGCCAGAGCGGCTGGTATGAGCGTCAGGGGCTGCGCGCCCCCAACGTGGCAGATTACCTGGATCTGGTGGCCCTCGGCACCGTGGCCGACGTGGTAGCGCTCGATGGCAACAACCGCATCCTGGTTCATCAGGGTTTGCAGCGGATCCGGGCCGGCCGTTGTCGCCCCGGCATCCAGGCGCTGGTGGATGTGTCGGGCCGCGACGGTCGTCGCCTGTGCGCTGCCGATCTCGGCTTTGCGCTGGGGCCGCGCCTCAACGCGGTGGGCCGGCTCGACGATATGTCGCTCGGGGTCGCCTGCCTGCTGAGCGAGGACATCAACCTGGCGCGCCAGCTCGCTTCCGAAATGGACAGCCTCAACCAGGAGCGCAAGGAGATCGAGCAGGGGATGCAGCAGGAGGCGCTCGCCACCCTGGAGCAGATCCGTTTTCGCGACGGCGAGGTGCCGTCGGGTATCGTGCTGCACCGGGACGAGTGGCATCAGGGGGTGGTGGGGCTGGTGGCCTCCAAGGTGAAGGAAAAGTACTACCGCCCGGTCATCGCGTTTGCCGAGAGCAGCGAGACCGAGCTCAAGGGCTCCGGGCGCTCCATCCCAGGGGTGCACCTGCGCGATGCGCTGGAACTGCTCGATACCCGCCACCCCGGCTTGATGGGCAAGTTTGGCGGCCACGCCATGGCGGCCGGGTTGACCCTGCCCAAGGCCAATATCGAGGCCTTCGGTCGGGCCTTCGAGGCGGTCATCGGCGAGCTGGTGACCCCTGAGCTCTTGACCGGGGTGTTGCTCACCGATGGCGAGCTGCTGCCCGATGAGCTGAGTCTGGAGCTGGCAGAGCTTATTCGCGCCTCCGGCCCCTGGGGTCAGGCCTTTCCCGAGCCGCTGTTTGACGGGGAATTCGTGCTGGTGCAGCAGCGGCTGGTGGGGGAGAAGCACCTCAAGATGATGCTGACCACGGATTCCGGCCACGCGGTGGATGCCATCGCCTTTGGCGTCGACTTGCAACGCTGGCCCGATGCCTCGGTGAAGCGGGTGCGGCTGGTCTACCGGCTCGACGTCAACGAGTGGCGTGGCAACCGCAGCGTGCAGTTGCTGGTGGAGCATCTGGAAGCCGCCGGCCTCTGATTCCCGCGAGTCTCTCTTGCTGCCGATGACGGCCACCTCAGGGTGGCCGTTTTTTTATGGTGTGAACCCGGATGTTGTCGTTGACCCGTCTATTGCTTCACAGTTTAAGCTTCCCTTCATCGGGTCACGGACCCCTCAGCGAGTGGTTGTCATGAAAATATCCGAACTGGCCCGGCGCTGCGGCCTGGCCCGCTCCACCCTGCTCTATTACGAAAAGCTGGGGGTGATTGCGGGAACGAGGGCCGCCAACGGCTATCGCCACTACGACGATGGAGACCTGCAGCGGCTGCGGATGGTACAGGCCCTGCAGACCGGTGGGCTCAGCCTCAAGCAGTGCCTCGCCTGCCTGGCGGGCGAGCTGGAGCAGGCAACGCTGGAAGCCCGGGTCAGGGAGCTGGATGAAGAGCTGGCGCGGATGCAACGCGCCCGGGATCTGCTGGCGGATCTCGCCGGTTTGCGTGCGCACTCCGGCGACGAGTTCAAGGCCTGGCAGCGGCAACTGCAGCATCAAGCCCCGCAGGCCTACTTTGCCTGGGTGATGAAGCAGGGATTCAGTGAAAAAGAGCGTTACCACCTGCAGTGGCTCAGCAAAGACATGAATGAACATGAACGTTATATCCGGGATTTCAAGCTGCTGCTGGATGGCATGAGCTATTGGGGGCCGGGCGATAGCCTCTTCACCCAGCAGCAATTTGCCGCGCTGCCCAGCCAGCCTCGCCGGATCCTCGACATGGGCTGCGGGCGCGGCGCCGCCACCCTGGCGCTGGCACAGGTGACGGACGCCACCATAGTGGCCATCGATCTGGACGAGGAGGCGCTGGCCGCCGTGGCCCGTAGCGCCAGTGCGGCGGGGCTGAGTCATGTCACTACCCTGTGCGCCAACATGGCGGCGCTGCCGGCAGATCTTGCCCCCGCCGATCTCATCTGGGCCGAGGGGAGCGCCTACACCATCGGGGTGGCCAACGCCTTGCAGGCATGGCGGCCGTACCTTGCCGGTCCTGCTGCCTGCCTGGTGTTGAGCGACCTGGTGTGGCTGACAGACACGCCGCCAGAGGAGGCGTTGGCGTTCTGGCAGCGGGATTATCCCGCCATGCAGACCCTGGCGGGCCTGCTCAAAACGGTGAAGGAGGCGGGTTATCGCTGCCTGTGGCACACCCCGTTGCCGCAAAGGGCCTGGGACAACTATCTGGATCCCATCGAGCGCAATCTGGCGCGCCACAGTGCCGAGCTGGGGGATAACCCAGCCTGGCAGGATCTGAGCCGGGAAGTGGCCATCCACCGCCAACACCTGGGCAGCTACGGCTATGTGATCTGCTGCCTGCAGACAGACTGATCAGGCCATCCATTGCAAGATAACAAACGGAGAAAACCTATGAACATCATCATTCGGCCCGAAACAGGCGCCGATCACGACGCCATTGAAGCGCTGACCGTGGCCGCGTTCCTCAATGCCCCCCATACCGATCACAACGAGCAGCTGATCGTGCGTGACCTGCGCCAGGCCGGGGCACTCAGCCTGTCGCTGGTGGCGGAGCAGGAGGGACGGATGGTCGGCCACCTCTGCTTCTCGCCGGTGACCATCAGCGATGGCAGCCCGCACTGGTATGGTCTTGGTCCTATTTCCGTCTCTCCCGAGCTGCAAGGCAAGGGGCTGGGGTCACGGCTGATGGAGGCGGGTCTGGCCGAGCTCAAGGGGATGGGGGCGGCTGGCTGCGTGGTGCTGGGGGATCCCGGCTTCTACGGCCGTTTCGGTTTCGTGTCCGAGCCGGGGTTGACGCTGCCCGGCGTGCCGCCCGAGTACTTCATGACACGCTCGTTCGGCGCTGCCATGCCCAGTGGTGAAGTGCGCTACCACCAGGCCTTCCAGCAGGGGTGAGCCCTCACCTTGAGGAAGATGCAAGTCGCTTTCTCAAGGTGGTGCAACCTTGTCGGTTTTAGGGAATGGGGCGGTGTTTAATATCAACCTTTCTGATATCTCATGGTGGAAAATGCAATAAGTGACGGTATTGTGATATATTCCACCTGTAATTTTTCTTGACGGACAGCCCCCTTGTCATCCTCTCGCCGCCCCTCGTCATGGCCGATGGTGCTTGCCATCGCCTGCCTTCTCTGGCTTGCCGCTGCGGCGGCGGCAGGGGTCGTTGCAACTAAGGGAATGGAGACGCAAGGGCAGGAGCGGCCGATGCTGTTCCATGAGCCAGCGAACCCGGGGCTTGCCGACAACGTCAGCCTGCCGCCCGCCTCCCAGTGGCGGCTCGGTTTCGAGCAGGGACGGCGACTGGAAGGGGCCGCTCATGCCGAGCTCTACCAGATGCTGCTGGCCTGGTTCCAGCACGAGATCCTCGGCCTGCTCTGTGGCCTGCTGTTCTTCCTGCCCCTCATCTACCTCAGGCAGCGGCCCGACTACTTCGGCGCTCTGCACACACGGCGGCTTCGCTGCCACCACCTGCAATATCGCTTCTGCCAGGGCGACTAGGTTCACCAGCCGGGCGCCCGCCCGTTTGATCCCCGTCATTGAGTACCGCTGACCGGGCTGCTCGGCAGTCTGGCGGCTGCCGTGGTCATTACCGGGTGCTGCGCCAGCTCTCTCTGTAAACGTCATCCGTGACGTCATCTTCGCGATTGGCCGTTGGCCGGGCGCGGACGTGCTCTTATTGCAACCAAGTGGTGAACTCATTCATGGACTATTACGTCAATCTCTTCATCCAGTCGATCTTTGTGGAAAACCTGGCGCTGGCCTTCTTCCTTGGCATGTGCACCTTTCTGGCCGTCTCGAAAAACATCAACACCGCCTTCGGTTTGGGCATGACGGTGCTGGCGGTCATGGTGATCGCCATCCCCCTCAACAACCTGATCTACCGCCATATCCTGCGTCCCGAGAGTACCTTCCTCGGGGAGTTTGATCTGGGCTTTCTCGATTTCATCGTCTATATCGGGGTGCTGGCGGCGCTGGTGCAGGTGATGGAGATGGTGCTGGACAAACATTTCCCGGCGCTCCATCACGCGCTCGGTATCTATCTGCCGTTGCTGACGGTGCACTGCGCCATCTTCGGCGGGGTGATGTTCATGGCCCAGCGGGATTACGACTTCATCGAATCCGTGGTCTACGGGGCGGGCTCAGGGCTGGGCTGGCTGCTGGCCATCGTCGCCATTGCGGGATTGCGCCAGAAGATGAAGTATTCGGATGTGCCCGAGGGGCTGCGGGGTATCGGCATTACCTTCATCGTGGCCGGGCTGATGTCCCTCGGCTTCATGTCCTTTTCCGGCATCTCGCTCTGAGCCATGGGCCGGGTGGTGGCCCAATGAAGGTGCTCAATCCAGACGCTTTGCCATGTTGTAGCCCGTGATGGTGAAGCCCAGCGCCTGATAGAGCGCCAGTGCCCTCGGGTTGTCATGGGCCACCCTCAGCTTGATCTGGTGGATGCCTAGGGGGGCGAGCTGCGCTTCCAGGGCGGCCATGGCTGCCTTGCCGAGGCCGCGACCACGATGGGGCGGTGTCACATAGAAGTCGTAGATGAAGGTGGTGCCGGCGGCGCCGTCGATGGCGTGCCAGAGATAGCCCAGAGGCTCGCCCGGCGCGTTCGGGGCTTCAGGTACCATGGCGAGCAGGTGATGACCCGGGGTGGCGACACCCAGTGGCAGGAGCTGCTGCAACGAGGCGTCGGCCTGACGGTGGGCGTCAGGCAGCGCCATCCCGTGGTTGCTGGCAAGATCCTGGGCGTAATCCTCGATGAAGTAGTCGCGATAGGCGGGAAAGTCTGCGTCACGCAGGGGGATCAGGCGAACGGTGAGAGTCGGCATCCGGCACAGCACTCCAGAGAAGGGGAGTGGCCACGTTACGCCAGAACGGCGCCAATCACAAAGGGACAACCGCTGCCTGCGAGGTGACGGCGATAAAAAAAAGAGCGCCCAGAGGCGCTCTTTTTTCTGCCAGCAGGAAAAGAGGCTTATTTGACCTCTTCCCCCTTGGCTTGCAGGTCTGCGTGGTAGGAGGAACGCACGAAGGGACCGCAGGCGGCGTGGCTGAAGCCGAGATCCATGGCCACATCCTTGAGTTCGTCGAACTCTGCGGGCGGCACATAACGCTTCACCGGCAGGTGGTGGCGGCTCGGTTGCAGGTACTGGCCCAGGGTCAGCATGTTGACGCCGTGCTCGCGCAAGTCCTTGAGTACCTGCACGATCTCTTCGTTGGTTTCGCCCAGACCCATCATGACGCCGGACTTGGTCGGCACGTGGGGGTGCATCTCCTTGATGCGGCGCAGCAGCTCCAGAGACCACTTGTAGTCGGCACCCGGACGGGCAACCCGGTACATGCGCGGGGCGGTTTCCAGGTTGTGGTTGAAGACGTCAGGCGGGGTCTCGCGGAACACCTCCAGCGCCTGCTCCATCCGGCCACGGAAGTCCGGGGTCAGGATCTCGATGCGGGTCTGCGGGCTGTGCTCGCGGATCTGCTTGATGCAGTCGGCGAAGTGCTGGGCACCGCCGTCCCGCAGATCGTCGCGGTCCACCGAGGTGATCACCACGTATTTGAGCCCCATCTCCTTGATGGTCAGCGCCAGCTTCTTCGGCTCCTCCGGATCCAGCGGCAATGGACGGCCGTGGGCCACGTCGCAGAAGGGGCAGCGGCGGGTACAGATGGCGCCCATGATCATGAAGGTGGCGGTGCCGTGGTTGAAGCACTCCGCCAGGTTGGGGCAGGAGGCCTCTTCACACACAGAGTGCAGCTTGTTTTTGCGCAGGGTGCTCTTGATGTGCTCGATCTTCTGGCTCGACGGCGGCAGCTTGATCCGCATCCACTCCGGCTTGCGCAGAACTTCCTCGTTGGGATCCGGCATGAATTTCACCGGGATCAGGGCCATCTTGTCGCCATCGCGCAGCTTGACGCCCGGCTCCATACGAACGGGTTTGCTCATGATTCACTCTCGGTGTTTGTTATTGTCTGGTTGATAGCCACCAGGGTCATCTCTGTGCCCTCATGGCCAGGCAGCATGGGCTTGCTCATGCCGCCTCTTCGGTATTCGTGATCTCTTGGTAGCCAATCAGGCGGGCCAGCTCCGTCACCAGCAGGGACTGTGCCTCGGCGACGCTCTGCGGGCCGCCCAGGGCGCTGGTCTGGGTCATGGCCATACCCGCATAGCCGCACGGATTGATGCGCAGGAAGGGGGTCATGTCCATGTTGACGTTGAGAGCCAACCCGTGGAACGAGCACCCCTTGCGAATGCGCAAGCCCAGGGACGCCAGCTTGGCCTCCATGCCCAGATCGCTCTTCACGTAGACGCCCGGGGCATCGGCCTTGGCATAGGCCTCGATATTGCTTTTGGCGAGCGTGTTGATGATGGCGGTTTCGAGGCAGGTCACCAGCTCCCGTACCGAGAGCTTGCTGCGGCGCACATCCACCAGCACGTAGAGCACCAGCTGGCCCGGGCCGTGATAGGTCACCTGGCCGCCGCGATCACTCTGCACCACCGGGATGTTGCCGGGGGCGAGCAGGTGTTCGGCCTTGCCGGCCTGGCCCTGGGTGTAGACGGGGTCATGCTCCACCACCCAGAACTCGTCCGGGGTGTCGGGGGTGCGATTGTCGGTGAACGCCTTCATGGCGTCCCACACCGGCTGGTAGGGGCGACGGCCCAGCTGTCTGACGAGCAGTTGGCCGGCTGACGGTTGTGGCTCGGCGGGCGTTTCGAGTGACATCTTTCCTCACTGGCGGCGCGGTGTCGGTACGGTCGCCGCTGCGACCGGGCGGCAAATAATCAGTCGCCCCGGTGGCGGGGCGAGAGAGGCAACTTACAGGACGTAACGGACCAGCTCGATCTTGCCAAGGGCGGTATACATGGCCTCGATGTGTTCCTTGCTCTGGGCGGTGACCGTCACCCGTACCGAGTGATAGTTGCCCTTGGAGCTCGGTTGAACGGTCGGGCTGTAGGTGCCGGGAGCATGTTGCTGCAGCACTTCCACCACCATGTCGGGCAGGGCGGGATCGGCCACGCCAAGCACCTTGAACGGGAACTTGCAGGGGAACTCCAGCAGTTCATCAAACTTGGTATTCATCTACTTCACCTTTCTGGGTCGCCGGGAAGCGACGTCATCTTTACGTCTTTGAGGGCCGCCGAAACGGTCCCCTCATCTGCCCCCAGGGGACAGTTCCCAGTCTATATGGGCATGAGCCGCCTCGGGATCAAGACCCGGCGGTGTGGCAAGACGTGGAAATGCTGCTTTTTACCACAAATCGTCAGTCGGCGGAACCTGCAGATTACAGGGTTATTGACTGGACAGACCGCAAAAGACAGCAGCGGCGCCTGTTGGCGCCGCTGCTTGAGGAAGGGTCTGTTACTTGAACCAGCTGGAGACCAGCATCACCAGGTAATCCCACAGGCGGCTCATCAGGCCACCTTCCTGCACCTCTTCCAGGGCAACCAGGGGAACCTGCTTGATCTCCTTGTCCCCTTGCTTGAGGTACACGGTACCGACGCGCTGGCCCTTGGCCAGGGGCGCCTTCAGCTCGCTCTCCAGCTGGAAGTCCGCCTTGAGGTTGTTGCCCTGGCCACGGGTGACCAGCACGGAGACGTCCTTGTCGACCCCCAGCTTCACTTCCGGCCTGTCGCCCATCCAGATCTTCTGGGTGACCAGTTCGGTGCCCGCCTTGTAGGGGGTCAGGCTCTGGAAGAAGCGGAAGCCGTAGGTGAGCAGCTTCTTGCTCTCGGCGGCGCGGGAGGCCTCGCTGTTGGCCCCCATGACCACGGCGATCAGGCGCATGCCTTCGTTGTTGGTGGCGGAAGAGACCAGGTTATAGCCGACCTGGCTGACGTGACCTGTCTTGATGCCGTCAACCTGCAGGGATTGGTCCCACAGCAGGCGGTTGCGGTTGTGCTGGGTGATGCCGTTGAACACGAAGGACTTCTGGGAGTAGATCTTGTACTCCTCCGGCTGATCGTGGATCAGGGCCTGACCCAGGCGGGCCATGTCGCGGGCGGTACTGTAGTGGCCCTCTTCATCCAGGCCGTGGGGGTTCTTGAACTGGGAGTCCTTCATGCCGAGCTTGGCGGCCCAGGCGTTCATCAGGCTGGCGAAGGAATCGGTGCTGCCTGCCAGGTGCTCGGCCATGGCGACGCAGGCGTCGTTGCCGGACTGGATGATGATGCCCTTGTTGAGATCATCGACGGAGACCTGCTTGCCCACCTCGATGAACATCTTGGAGGAATCGGAGTAGTTCTTGGACCAGGCGTTCTGGCTGATGGTCACCATGTCGGTGCCCTTGATGTTCCCCTTGTGCAACTCGTCGCCGACGATGTAGGAGGTCATCATCTTGGTCAGGCTGGCGGGGGGCAGACGCTCGTCGGCGTTCTGCTCGGCCAGCACCTGTCCGGAGAAGTAGTCGATCAGGATGTGGGCCTTGGCGGAGATTTCGGGCGCGGCAGGCACCACCATGGGGGCGCTGTTCAAAGTGGGGACCGGCTGGGCACTCGGCAGGGCCGAATCCGGGGTCGGAACAGGCTGGTTGGCCTGAGCGGTGGCGCTTAACAGGGAGGCCAGAATAACGGAGCGGGCAAATTTGGACATCTTGAAATTCCTGGTGCCTGGATGGGATGTACCCAAGTTGAAAAAAAGCGGGCCCCACTATACCAGATGTGCGTGTCGGTCATAGTCCGAGATGCGACCTGGACGGGATTTTATGGGATGGTCCCCGACCTCGCGTCGTATCCCGGCGCGAGGTCGGGGCGGGTATCAGGGCACGATGAAGGCCTGCTCCAACCCACCCTGGCGGATCTGCTCGAGCAGAGGGGCCTGCTTGTCGCTGGCCACGGGTCCGAGCAGGACGCGGAAGACGGCGCCATGTGCCACCACCTGGTACGGCACGCCATAGCGCTGGGTCATCACCTTGCCCATGGCCTCGGCCCGCGCCTGCGAGCCGCTGGCGAGCACCTGGATCATCTTGCCCTGGGTCGCACCGGCCTTGGGGGGGGAGACGGTGGTGGTTGCCGTGGCGGCAGGAGCAGGAGCAGGCGCGGCCTTGGCCGGTGCCGTGGGGGCCGGCGTCTCGTTCACGAAGGAATTGGCTGCTGGCGCCGCAGGCTCCATGGGCGTCATCGGGGTCATGGGCACCATTTCCACCATCTGATCCGGCTGATCGGTGATGAGTTCGAGGCGCACCCGGGCCTCACCCCCTTCCACCATCTCCAGTTGCGCGGCGGCGGCGTGAGAGAGATCGATGAGGCGATCGCTGCCGAAGGGGCCGCGATCATTGACGCGTACTATGGTCTCCAGACCGTTGTCCAGATTGGTGACCCGCACGTAGCTTGGCAGGGGCAGGTTGCGGTGGGCGGCGCTGAACAGGGTGCTGTCCTGCACGTCGCCGTTGGCAGTCTTGTTGCCGTCCAGATCCCGGGAGAGCCAGCTGGCAGTGCCTTCCTCGCTGTAGTGCTTGATGTCGCGCCACACCTCAAACTTCTGCTTTCCGATCCAGTAGTCCCGGTTGCCGCTCTCGCTCATGGGTTCGGGGCGGGGAATGGCGCCGGTCGCCTGGGGGATCTCGATGACCTGGGGCTTCTCCTGGGGGACGGGCTCCGGGGGCAGCGGCTGGGGTTCGGGTTGGCTGCTACAGGCGGCCAGCAACAAGGTCAGGCTGAGGGGAAGAAGTTTGTGGCTGTAATGCATAAGCGTCCTGGATTGCTTGACTGAGTTGATGCACCGCCATCGCATAGAGAGGGCTGCGATTGTAGCGGGTGATCACGTAAAAATTGTGGCGCGCGACCCAGTATTCCGGTCCTTCGGCCTGCTCCATCGCCAGCAGTTTTACCGGCGTCTCGGGTGACGGCGGTGTGGCGACTTCTATGCCCGCAGCGGCCAGCTCTGCCCAGCGGTGTCTTAGCTCGGGCTCGGGTGCAAGCAGGGTACCTACTGGCGCCAATCCGATCAAGGCGGGCTCCACCACCGGCTCGCCCCAGCGCCAGTGGTGCAGGGCGAAGTAGTTGGCCACGCTGCCGATGGCATCTGCCGGGTTGGCGAAGAGATCCCGCTTGCCGTCTTCGTCGAAGTCGACCGCGTAGTGGCGGTAGCTGGAGGGCATGAACTGGCCCATGCCCATGGCGCCGGCATAGGAGCCCTTGAGATTGGTGAGCGGCCACTTCTCTTCCCGGGCAAGCAGCACCAGCTGGGCAAACTCCTTGGCGAAGAAATCCGCCCGTTCGGGGTAGTGGAATCCCAGGGTGTAAAGGCTGTCGAGCACCGGATGGCGGCCCATCTGTCGACCGTAAAAGGTCTCGATGCCGATGATGGCGACGATGAGGGAGGCGGGGACCTGGTAGGTCTGCTCGGCCCGTGCCAGGGTGGCGGCATGGCGCTGCCAGAATCCCACTCCGTCCCGGATGCGCTCCGGGGTGACGAACAGCGGCCTGTAGCGGTGCCAGGGCTTGGCTTCCCAGGGGCGGCGGATGGTGTCCAGCACCTCCTGGCGCAGGCTGGCCTGGGCGGCGGCGGCCTGCAACTCTGCCAGCGGCACCTGCTGCTGCTCGGCCAGCAGGCTGAGCCGGGCCGGCGAGACGGCAGCACTCGCCGTCAGGGTGCACAGAGATAGAGCCAGCCAGCCGAGCCGCATCAGGCGAGCAGCCGCCTGTGGGTCTGGATGGACATCAGAACGCCGAAGCCCGCCATCAGGGTCACCATGGAGGTGCCGCCGTAGCTCACCAGTGGCAGGGGAACCCCTACCACCGGCAGGATGCCGCTTACCATGCCCATGTTGACGAACACATAGACGAAGAAGGTCAGGGTGAGGGCGCCCCCCAGCAGGCGTTCGAAGCTGTTCTGGGCCTGCATGGAGATAAACAGGCAGCGGCTGATGATGTAGAGGTAGATGACCAGCAAGAGGGCCACTCCCACCAGACCGAACTCCTCGCTGAAGACGGCGAAAATGAAGTCGGTGTGGCGCTCTGGCAGGAATTCGAGCTGGGACTGGGTGCCTTGCAGCCACCCCTTGCCGAACACGCCGCCGGAGCCGATCGCAATCTTGGACTGGATGATGTGATAGCCGCGACCGAGTGGGTCCTTCTCCGGGTCCAGCAGCATCAGCACCCGCTGGCGCTGGTAGTCGTGCATCAGGAAGAACCAGAGTACCGGCATGAAGGCGCAGATGAGCAAGACCGCGAGCCCGATGAGCCACCAGCTGATCCCCGCCAGGAAGATGACGAAGAAGCCGGAAGCGGCCACCAGGATGGAGGTGCCGAGATCGGGTTGGGCCGCGATCAGCAGGGTGGGCAGCAGCACCATCACCAGGGCGATCATCACATGGCTGAACTTTGGCGGCAGGGAGTGCCGGCTGAGCCAGGCGGCCACCATGATGGGCATGGAGAGTTTCATCACCTCGGAGGGCTGGAACTTCATGAAGCCGAGATCGAGCCAGCGCTGGGCCCCCTTTCCGATATGGCCGAACACGTCCACCGCGATGAGCAGCAGCACCACCACCGCAAACAGGGGCACCGACCAGCGGGCATAGAGGGAGGGCGGCAGCTGTGCCATGCCGATCATCAGACCGAAGGCCAGGGCGCCGCGCACCAGCTGGCGCACGATGGAGTCGAGATCCTGGCCCGAGGCGGAGTAGAGCACCACCATGGAGAGGGCCATCAGGGTCAGCAGGCCGAGCAGCAGCGGCAGGTCGATGTGCAGCTTGTACCAGATGCTCTGCTGGCGGGCAGAATTACTCATTGGGAAACGACCTCACTCGGTTGGGACGGCTTTTCCGGTGCCGGTGGCAACTGGGGTTCCGGCGGCAGCAGATAGGCATCCAGCATGTGGCGGGCGACCGGTGCCGCCATGGCGCTGCCGCCCCCGGCGTTCTCCAGCACCAGGGCGACCACCGCCTTGGGTGCCTCGAAGGGGGCGAAGGCGACGAACAGGGCGTTGTCGCGGTGCTCCACCTTGGTGGTGGCCGCGTTGTAGACCTGGTTCTCCTTGAGGCCCACCACCTGGGCGGTGCCGGACTTGCCCGCCGCCTTGTAGGGGGTATTGGCGAAGGCGCGGCGCCCCGTCCCTTCGTGGCCGTTGATGACGCGCCACATGCCGTCCTTGGCCACCTGCCAGTAGGTATCGCTCTTGGCGGCGATGGCCACGTTCGGGTTGATGGGGGCGTTGACCACGCCATCGGAGGAGGCGGTGCTCTTGAGGAGGTGCGGCGTCACGTCGTGACCGTTCTGGGTCAGGATGCTGATGGCCTTGGCGAGCTGGATCGGGGTGGCGCTCCAGTAGCCCTGGCCGATGCCGATGGAGATGGTGTCCCCCTGGTACCAGGGTTGACGCCAGCGGGCCATCTTCCAGTCCCGGGAGGGCATGACACCCCGGGTCTCTTCATAGAGGTCCACGCCGCTGTACTGGCCGAAGCCGAACTTGGTCATGTAGCTGTTGATCTTGTCGATGCCGACCCGGTAGGCGAGATCGTAGAAATAAGTATCCGCCGACACTTCGATGGCGCGATAGACGTCGAGCCAGCCGTGGCCCCAGCGGCGCCAGTCACGGAACTTCTTGGTGGTGCCCGGGATGGAGAAGCTGGGCCCGCCGAAGTAGCGGTAATTGGGGGTGATCGCCCCCTCGTTGAGCCCCATCACCGCCATCATGGGCTTGACGGTGGAGGCGGGGGCATAGATGCCCTGGGTGGTGCGGTTGACCAGCGGCCGGGCGGGATCGTTGAGCAGCGCCGAGTAGTTGGCGCTGGAGATGCCGGTCACGAACAGGTTGGGGTCGTAGCTCGGGCTCGACTCCATGGCCAGGATGGCGCCGGTGTTGGGCTCCATCATCACGATGGCGCCCCGGCGGCCGGCCAGCAGCTCCTGGGCTTTCAACTGCAGGCGGATGTCGATGTTGAGGTAGATGTCCTTGCCGGGCTCGGGGGGCTGGAATTTCAGGGTGCGCACCACCCGGCCGCGGTTGTTCACCTCGACCTCCTGATAACCCGCCACGCCGTGCAGCTGATCCTCGTAGTACTTCTCTACCCCCTGTTTGCCGATGTCCTTGGTGGCGGCATAGTTGGCGAGCTTCTCCTCCTTCTCGAGGCGCTCCACGTCACGGGTGTTGATCTTGGCCACGTAGCCCAGGGCATGGGTGAGGGTGTCGCCGAACGGGTAGTAGCGCTTGAGGTAGGCCTCGATGCTGGCCCCCGGGTAGTTATGCTGGTTGACCGAGAAGAGGGCGACCTGGTATTCGGTCAGCTTCTCGAACAGGGGCACGGGCTTGAAGCGGCGCTGACGTTTGACCTCGGCCAGGAACTTCTCCTTGGTCCCTTCCGGCAGGGCCAGCAGGGTGATGAGGTCGTCCGCGGTCTTCTCCAGGTTCTCGGTCTCTTCGGGCACGATCTCCAGGCTGTAGACAGGGCGGTTTTCCGCCAGCAGGACACCGTTGGCGTCGTAGATGAGGCCACGGGGCGGCGCCACCGGCACCACACGGATGCGGTTGTCGTTGGAGCGGGTCTGGTAGGTTTCGTAAGACTCTACTTGCAGGTAGTAGAGGTTAGCCAGCAGCACCAGCATGAGGGTGACCATGCCGATGTAGGCGACCAGGGTGCGCCGGAAGAACAGACGTCCCTCGGCACTGTGATCGCGCATTTCAATGCGATTCTTCAGCATGCCGTTACCTTGTGGCTGACGTGCGGGTGAGAGAGGAGAAATGCATGCTCAGGGTCGGCATGGGTCACTCTCTGTGATAAGGGTGATTGGTAGTGATGCTCCAGGCGCGGTAGAGGCTCTCGGCCACCAGCACCCGCACCAGGGGATGGGGCAGGGTCAGGGGCGAGAGCGACCAGCTCTGTTCCGCGGCAGTCTTGCACTCGGGGGAGAGCCCCTCCGGGCCACCCACCAGCAGCGCCACGTCCCGGCCATCCAGCTTCCAGGCTTCCAGTTGCACGGCGAGCTGCTCCGTGGTCCAGGGCTTGCCCGGAATGTCCAGGGTCACGATGCGGGAGCGGCCGGCGGCGGCCAGCATGGCTTCCCCTTCCTTTTGCAGGATGCGGGGAATGTCGGCATTCTTGCCGCGCTTGCCTGCGCCGATCTCGACCAGCTCGAACGGCATGTCTTTGGGGAAGCGGCGACGGTACTCTTCGAAGCCATGCTCTACCCAGGCAGGCATCTTGGTGCCCACGGCAATCAACTGGATCTTCATCTTTGGTTACGCTGTCGCCCTTTATTGCGAATTGACCTGGGCGGCGCCGCTCCAGAGTTTTTCCAGCTGGTAGAAGTCGCGGTACTCATCCTGCATCACGTGGACGATGACCGACCCCATGTCCACCAGCACCCACTCACCGGTGAGTTCCCCTTCCACGCTCAGCAGGTCAAGCCCCGCATGACGGGCCTCGCTGGCGAGGTTGTGGGCGATGGCACTGACGTGACGATTGGAGTTGCCGGAGCAGATGATCATGGTGTCCGTGATGCTGGATTTGCCGCGCACATCGAGGGTGATGATGTCGCGGCCTTTCATGTCATCGATCTTGTCGACGATAAAGGCGAGCAATTCTTGGCCTTGCAATGTCTTCTCCTATCTTCCGGCGCCAGAGGGCGGCGGATTATATCATGGTCACTCCCGTTTCCCAGCCTGGCAAAGGGAGCGTCGCCCGGGGAGCCGTCCCGTGGGGGAGGGGCCCTTGACGATCACTATAGTGTGCAACCCGGCCTGGCAATAGTCAGGGCCGGGCCCGGTGCGCCCGGACGTGTCGGCTGACCAGCCTGCGTGACGCCGTTTACTGCGTTGCCGATGAGCGGTAGAGCCCGTGGCGCCGGATATAGTCGGCGACCGGGTTGGGCAGCAGGTATTTGGGATCCTGGCCTGCCGCGAGCAGGGCACGCAGCCGTGTGGCCGACAGCTCGACGGGCAGGTTGTCACAAAGCCAGACATGACCGTGGCGCTGGCGATGGAGATCCTGAATGTCCCGGGTCTGGTGGTGGGCCAGCAGCTCGGCCACCTGGACGGGATAATCCGGTTGCCAGCCTGGGCGGCAGCTCACCACCAGGTGGGCGTAATCGAGCAGCTCCTGCCAGCGGTGCCAGCTCGGCAGGCCGAGCAGGGAATCCATCCCCATCAAAAAGCAGAGCGGGGTGTCCGGCAGCTCGCTCCTCAACTCGACAAGGGTGTCGATGGTCCAGGAGGGAGTGTCGCGCCTGAGCTCCCGCTCATCCACCACGAATCCCGGGTTGTCCGCTGCAGCGAGCCGGACCATGGCGAGTCGCTGCTCGCTCGAGCAGAGCGGATTGGCCCGGTGGGGCGGGATATGGTTCGGGAGCAGGCGCACCTCGGCCAGACCCAGGGCGTCCCGGGCCTCGATGGCGGGCCTCAGGTGGCCGATGTGAATGGGATCGAAGGTGCCGCCGAGGATCCCGATGGGCGGTGTCAGCATGATTCCGTCTCCAGCAGGGGGAGCGGGGTACCGTCACGAAAGCCGAGGGCGATGGTTTGCAGCATCAGCCAGGCCTGCTCGGTGTCGAAATGGCGCTGGGCATCGTCCAGCCGGGCCATCAGTTGCCAGAGCTGCCGGATCTTGGGGAAGGGGAGCCGGGTCAGCGCCTGCTGGATGAGCTGCTGGCGACTCTGCCAGATGCGCAGGCGGCTGAAATGCTCCACCAGGGGCTGTCCGGCGCGGGCGGCCAGCGCCAGCTCGGTGAGCTGCTCCAGTTCGCGGCACAGGGTCCAAGCCAGCATGCCGGGTTCGGTGCCTTCGGCGCGCAGGGCCAGCAGGATGCGCTGGGCCCGGTTCACCTTTCCTTCCAGCAGGGTATCGACGAGCTGGAAGGGGGTGAAGTGGGCGTGGCGGATGATGGTCTCTTGCAGATAGGCGACGCTGATGGGCTGGGGCGGCGAGAGCAGGGTCAGCTTCTCGATCTCCTGGCTCGCGGCCAGCAGGTTGCCCTCGTAGGCGTGGCACATGAAGTTGACCGCATCCGGCAGTGCCTTGAGGCCGAAGCGCTGAAAACGGGCGCTCATCCAGCGCGGGAAGAAGCGGGGCTCGGGGTGGTTGACCGGCACATAGGTGCCGTTCTGGCTCAGCTTGTCGAACCAGGCTGCCTTCATCTGGGTCTGGTTTAGGCGATTACCACTCAGGACCAGCAGCAGGTCGGGGTGGAGCTGCTTGCCAATGTCGCTGATGCGGGCGGCGAGATCCTTGTCGATCTTGGCGGGCAGCTCCAGCTCGATGATCTGGCGGGCCGAGAACAGGCTCATGGCCTGGCAGGCATCGTAGACCTGGTTCCAGTCCAGCCCCTGTTCCACCACGAAGCTGTGGCGTTCATCGAAGCCCTGTTTGCGTGCCACCTGACGCACGGCGTCGATGGCTTCCAGCTTGAGCAGGGGCTCGTCCCCAAAAATGAGATAGCAGGGCTTGAGCCCTGCCTTGAGATGGTCCGCAAACTGCTCGGGATAGACTCTCATCAACACCCTCTCATCAAGATACGCGCATCAGAACTTGACCTGACTGAGCTGGCGAATAACCAGGTTGGCGGCCTGCTCCTGCATCTCCTTGCCCAGCTGCTCCTGCTCGCGGGAGGAGGCGAGTGCCGCATCCGGCTTGTTCAGGAAGCTGCGGTTGAAGGTGATGGGGAAGACCTGGGTCGGTTTGCCCGGCATGACCACGGTGAACTGGGTGCTGTAACTGAGCAGGTATTCGCGGTCCTGGCCGATGGAGTCGACGGAGGCGACCTGGCTGCGGCTACGTACCCCGGCCAGGGTCAGCACCGGGATGCCCTCCTTGTCGGCGAGTTCGACGCCAGCGGCCTTGAGACGGGTGGTGACCAGTCGGTAGAAGTCGCTCTTGTTGTCACCGACCACTTTCATGGTCATCAGCTCTGGGGGAATGGCGGTGCCCCGCATCTGAAAACCGCAGGCCTGCAGCAGCAGTCCTGCCAGCACGATGGCCATCCAGCGCGTGAAGATGGTGCCCATAAAAAATCCTCTTTGCATGAAGGGAAGAGCGGCGGGCGCAGGGCCCGCCGTCATCATCCGTGTGTCGTCAGCCCCTGGCCCGGACCGTCGGCCGCCGCCAGGGGAGGCGTCATCAGTTGGCCACGATGTTGAGCAGCTTGCCCGGCACGTACACGACTTTGCGCACGGTCAGACCGTCAGTGAACTTCTGTACGGACGCATCGGCCATGGCCAGCTTCTCGACGTCGGCCTGGCTTATCTCGGCCGGTACGGTCAGTTTGCCGCGCATCTTGCCGTTGATCTGTACCACCACCAGCTTCTCGGTCTCGACCATGGCCGCTTCGTCAGCCACCGGCCAGGCCGCGACATCGATGTCCCCTTCCTTGCCCAGCATCTTCCACAGCTCGAAGCCGATGTGCGGGGTGATGGGGTAGAGCATGACCACGACCGCTTCCAGCGCTTCCTGCATCAGGGCGCGATCCTGAGCGTCGCTGCCCAGTTTTGCCAGGTTGTTCATCAGCTCCATGATGGCTGCGATGGCGGTGTTGAAGGTCTGACGGCGACCCACGTCGTCGCTCACCTTGGCGATGGTCTTGTGCAGCTCGCGGCGCACGGCTTTCTGGTCGCTGGTGAGGGCTGCGACGTCCAGTGCGGCAACGGCGCCACCGGATACGTGCTCGAAGGTGATGCGCCACAGGCGACGCAGGAAGCGCTGGGCACCTTCCACGCCGGAGTCGGACCACTCCAGGGTCATCTCGGCCGGAGAGGCGAACATCATGAACAGACGGACGGTATCGGCGCCGTAACGCTCCACCATCAGCTGCGGGTCGATGCCGTTGTTCTTGGACTTGGACATCTTGGTCATGCCGGAGTGCATCACTTCACGACCCTCAAGGTCGACAGCCTTGGTGATGCGGCCCTTGTCGTCACGTTCCACCTTGACGTCGAGGGGGCTGACCCAGACGTTGCCGCCCTTCTCATCCTTGTAGTAGAAGGCGTCGGCCAGCACCATGCCCTGGCAGAGCAGGCGCTTGAACGGCTCGTCGCTGTTCACGAGGCCCGCATCACGCAGCAGCTTGTGGAAGAAGCGGGCATAGAGCAGGTGCATACAGGCGTGCTCGATGCCGCCGATGTATTGATCCACCGGCAGCCAGTGGTTGGCAGCCGCCGGATCCAGCATGCCCTTGTCGTAGTCCGGGGAGCAGTAGCGGGCGTAGTACCAGGAGGACTCCATGAAGGTGTCGAAGGTATCGGTCTCGCGGAACGCTTCCTGGCCGTTGTAGGTGGTCTTGGCCCACTCGGGGTCGGCCTTGATGGGGCTCTGGATGCCGTCCATCACCACGTCTTCCGGCAGCAGTACCGGCAGTTGATCTTCCGGGGTCGGCACCACGGTACCGTCCGCCAGGGTCAGCATGGGGATGGGTGCGCCCCAGTAGCGCTGACGGGAGACACCCCAGTCGCGCAGACGGTAGTTGACGGTGCGCTTGCCCTTGCCGAGCCCTTCCAGCTTGTTGGCGATGGCATCGAAGGCACCCTGGAAGTCGAGACCGTCGAATTCGCCGGAGTTGAACAGCACGCCCTTCTCGGTATAAGCCGCTTCGCTCACGTCGACGTCGCCATCAACCGGCTTGATCACCGCCTTGATCTCGAGGCCGTACTTGGTGGCGAATTCGTGGTCACGCAGGTCGTGACCCGGTACTGCCATCACGGCGCCGGTGCCATAGTTCATCAGCACGAAGTTGGCGACCCAGACCGGCACCTTGCGGCCATCCAGCGGGTGAATGGCGTAGAGGCCGGTGGCCATGCCCTTCTTCTCCATGGTGGCCAGTTCAGCTTCGGCTACCTTGGTGTTCTTGCACTCTTCGATGAAGGCGGCCAGCTCCGGATTGTTCTGGGCTGCTTGCAGCGCCAGCGGGTGACCGGCGGCGATGCCCACATAGGTCACACCCATGAAGGTGTCCGGACGGGTGGTGTAGACCTCGAGGTGCTCGGCCTGACCGTCGATATTGAAGCTGATGTTGACCCCTTCGGAGCGGCCAATCCAGTTGCGCTGCATGGTCTTGACCATTTCCGGCCAGCCTTCCAGATTGTCGATGTCGTTCAACAGCTCTTCGGCGTAGTCGGTGATCTTGATGAACCACTGGGGGATCTCTTTCTGTTCCACCGGGGTATCACAGCGCCAGCAGCAGTTGTCCACTACCTGCTCGTTGGCCAGTACGGTCATGTCGTTCGGGCACCAGTTGACGGAGGAAGTCTTCTTGTAGACCAGGCCCTTTTCGTAGAGCTTGGTGAAGAACCACTGCTCCCAGCGGTAGTAGTCCGGCTTGCAGGTGGCCAGCTCCCGATCCCAGTCATAGCCCAGACCCAGCATCTTCAGCTGGTTCTTCATGTATTCGATGTTTTCGTAGGTCCAGGGGGCCGGCGCCGTGTTGTTCTTGATGGCGGCGTTTTCTGCCGGCAGGCCGAAGGCGTCCCAACCGATGGGTTGCAGCACGTTCTTGCCATTGAGCCGTTGATAACGGGAGATCACATCACCTATGGTGTAGTTGCGAACGTGCCCCATGTGTAGACGACCAGACGGATAGGGGAACATGGAGAGGCAGTAGAACTTTTCCTTGTCTACTTTCTCCACCGCCTTGAAGGTTTTCTTGGCATCCCAGTGCTTCTGCACTGCTGGTTCTATGGATTGGGGAACGTATTGCTCTTGCATTGGTGACATCCGGATCTGTGAAATGAATAGATAAAACGGCTGGGAAATCCCGATAGAATACCCATATCCTGCGGCGGCAACAACCGCCAGCATCCGCCCGGTCTCGGGCCTGGTCAGGTACCCGCGAGGATTTGCAGCGCCGCAAGAGCCGCAAGAGCCGCAACGAAGTGAGAATGGCAACCGCCGCCCGTATCCGCCGAGCCCGAGGTCAGGGTCTGGCTCGATCGGGATTCAGCAGAGGAGTGATGGCCATGGACAAACGTCGACAAGGGTATGAAGCCTTTATCGCCCAGCTCAAGAAGCAGTGGGAAGAGACGGAAGCGTTTCAGGGAGAGCGCCTCAACCGGATGATCGCCAAGGTGCAGGCCTATCTGGAGGCGGCCGGGGATCTGACCCAGGACGAGCTGGCGCTGATCGCCGAGTATGTGAAGCGGGATCTGGGCAACTATGACGAAGGGCGCAAGGATGAGCAGGTGGAGGAGTCCGCCTTCATGCTGGCGCTCAAGGACACCGCCTGGTCCTGGCTGGCGGACGTGACCGACCGAACCCAGGTGGAGTGGCAGGAGTTGGCGGACGAGCTGGAACACAAGGGGGTCTACCGGGCGGGGGACTGGGTGGGACTCGGGGTGCTGGTGTGCGATCACTGCGAGTGGCGCCATACCGTGCTGCACCCGGAGCAGCTTGCCACCTGCCCCGAGTGCGGGGCCGATGAATATCATCGCGAGCCGCTGTCTCCTTGAGCCGCCAGACTGTGCCAAGCCATAAGCCAAACCATGAAAAGAGGCGCCCAAGGGCGCCTCTTTTGTTTATCGGCGTTGTGTGGTCTTAGCCCTTGCGTGCCCAGGGGTGGGCACGTGGGCGCAGCCACAGGGCCAGCCCCAGCAGGGCGGCGGCCAGGCCATACATGGGCCAGCTGCCAAAACGCAGATAGGGGGTCTGGCCGTGGGCGGGGCGTACCTCGGCACGCAATACTCCAGCCTCGAACTGCGGGATCTGGGCGATGATGCTGCCGTCTATCTCGGTGACGATGGTGATGCCGGTGTTGGTGTCGCGCAGCAGCGGGCGGGCCAGCTCGAGGGCGCGCATGCGGGCGATCTCCATGTGCTGCCAGGGGCCGATGCTGGTGCCGAACCAGGCGTCGTTGGAGACGGTCAGCAGAAAGTCGGTATCCGGCTGCACATTGCGGCGCACCTCGTCCGGGAAGATGATCTCGTAACAGATGGCGGCGGCAAACTTGAGCCCCTTGGCGATCAGGTTCGGCTGCACCTCGTCACCCCGGCTGAAGGAGGACATGGGGAGGTTGAAGAAGGGGGCGATGGGACGCAGCAGATCTTCAAAGGGCACGAACTCGCCGATGGGCAGCAGGTGGTACTTGTAGTAGCGGTTCTTGTGCTCGTAGTAGTAGGACTCCTTGCCTTCTGCATCCTGCACCCCCATGCCGAGCACGGTATTGAAGAAGCGCTGCTGTTTCAGATCGTAATGGATGATCCCCGCCAGCAGGCCGGTGTCGTTCACCTTCATCGCCTTGTCCAGGCTCTCCAGATAGGTACCCATCTCCTTCTCGATGGCCGGGATGGCGGACTCCGGCCAGACGATGATGTCGGCATCCTGGTTCTCGCGGCTGAGATCCTGATACTTGCGCACGGTCGGCACCAGGGCCTCCGGATCCCACTTGAGGGACTGCTCGATGTTGCCCTGCACCAGCGCGACCTTGACCGGCTCACCCCGGGTCACCCAGTTGAGCTGCATCAGCCCCTGGGCGGCGCCCACCAGGGCGACGGGGAGCAGCAGCCAGGCCGGCTTGCGGTGTTGCCATACCAGCCAGAGGGCGGAGGCGGTGAGCAGCAGGGCAAGGGTGATGCCCTGCACCCCGAGAAGGGGAGCGAAGCCCTTGAGGGGGCCGTCTATCTGGGTGTAGCCGAACCAGAGCCAGGGGTAGCCGGTCATCACCCAGCCCCGCAGCCAGTCGGCCATCAGCCAGAGCGCCGGGAAGGCGAGCAGCCAGCGGCTCCAGTGGCGGCCGACAAAGAAGCGAGCGAAGAGCCAGCAAGCCAGGGTCGGGTAGAGGGAGAGATAGGCGCAGAGCCCGGCCAGCAGCACGAAGGCGGCCGGCAGCGGAATGCCGCCAAACTCCGTCATGCTGACGTGGATCCACCACTGCCCGGGCAGGAACAGACCCATGGCGTAGCCGAAGCCGCGCCAGGCTGCCTGTTTGGGGGTGGCCTTGTCCAGCAGGGCGTAAAGGCCGAGCAGGGAGGGGATCACCAGGGGCCAGTAGCCGAAAGGGGAGAAGGCCAACACGGCGATGGCGCCGCTGGCAATGGCAAACAGGCTGGTCAGGAGTTTCGATTTCACGGGGGATCGGGGCTCGAATTGGACTGAATGGAAACACAATGGCCGACATCTTAACCGCAAACCGGGTCAACGGCGAGCCTCGCGGTCGGCGTGGGTCCAGGGGCGGTCGCGCGGCGGGAGAGAGGCAAAAAAAGCGCCCCTGACGAGAGGGGCGCGGGATGTGCGTGGTGCTGGGCGGGATCAGGACTCCGGCTGCGCCGCCGCATGATGCTCGGGGATCTTCACCTGCAACTGTTGCAGGCGACGGCGATCGGCGTGCATCACCTTGAACAGGTAGCCGTCGAGTTCGATCTCTTCACCCTTCTTGGGCAGGTGGCTGAAGGCGTGCATCACCAGACCGCCGACGGTGTCCACCTCTTCATCGCTGAACTGGGTGCCGAAGAAGTCGTTGAAGTCCTCGATCTCGGTCAGCGCGCTCACCGAGAAGACCCGCTTGCTGATGCGGCGGATCTCTTCCGGCTCGTCCTCGATGTCGTCGAACTCGTCGTCTATCTCGCCGACGATGAGCTCCAGAATGTCCTCGATGGTCACGAGGCCAGAGACACCGCCAAATTCGTCCACCACGATGGCCATGTGGTAGCGCTCTTCCCGGAACTCCTTGAGCAGGCGATCGACCCGCTTGCTCTCCGGCACGATCACCGTGGGACGCAGGATCTTCTCCAGCTGGAGCGGCTCGCTGGCATGCTGGCCGCCAAAACCGAACGGCAACAGATCCTTGGCGAGCAAGATGCCCTCCACGTGATCCTTGTCTTCGTTGATCACCGGGAAGCGGGAGTGGCCGGATTCGATGATGACCGGCAGGAACTCGTCCACCGGCTGGGACTTCTCGATGGTCACCATCTGGGAGCGGGGGATCATGATGTCACGCACGCGCAGCTCGGCAATTTCGAGCACGCCCTCGATCATGTCCTTGGTGTCCTGATCGATGAGGTCCCGCTCTTCGGCATCGGCGATGACCTCTACCAGATCATTGCGGTCTTTTGGCTCGCCCTGGAAGAGTTGGCTGAGTTTGTCGAGCCAGGTTTTCTTCGGCGAGCCGGTACTAGGGTGATCGTCGGTCATTTTCTCTCTTGGTTACTCGTATGAACACACTTGAAATCGTTGTGGCTATATGAGGATGGGCATCGGCTGTTTCAAGACGATGACCATCCGGTTCGTTACTCTTCGTCGTTCAGATAAGGATCGGCGAAGCCCAGTTCCTGCATGATGTCGCGCTCGAGCTGCTCCATCTCCTCGGCTTCCTCGTCCTCGATATGGTCATAACCTAGCAGATGCAGACTGCCATGCACAACCATGTGAGCCCAGTGGGCCATCAGGGGCTTGCCCTGTTCGACGGCTTCGGCCTCGACCACCTGGCGGCAGATCACCAGATCCCCGAGCAGGGGCAGCTCGAGACCCGGTGGCGCTTCGAAGGGGAAGGAGAGCACGTTGGTGGGCTTGTCCTTGCCGCGATAGGTGTGGTTGAGCTCGCGGCTCTCCGCCTCGTCCACCAGACGCACCGTCACCTCGGCCTCGGGCTGGAAGCCCAGAATGGTGCCGTCGAGCCAGCCTTGCAGCTGGGCCTCGGTCGGCAGGCCGTCGGGGCTGGCGCAGGCCAGTTGCAGATCCAGGGTCACGCTCATTGGGCACTCTCTTTGCTGGTGTTCTCGTTGCGGGTATTGGATGCGCTCTTCTCGGCCGCCTGCTGGGCGTCGAACGCCTCGTAGGCCTGCACGATGCGGACCACTACGGGGTGGCGCACCACGTCCTTGGACTCGAAGAAGTTGAAGGAGAGGCCATCGACCCCCTGCAACACCTCCAGGGCGTGGCGCAGACCGGATTTGGTGCTGCGGGGCAAGTCCACCTGGGTGATGTCGCCGGTCACCACCGCCTTGGAGTTGAAGCCGATGCGGGTCAGGAACATCTTCATCTGCTCCGTGGTGGTATTCTGGGCCTCGTCCAGGATGATGAAGGCGTCGTTGAGGGTGCGGCCGCGCATGTAGGCAAGCGGCGCCACCTCGATGACGTTGCGCTCCATCAGCTTCTCCACCCGCTCGAAGCCCAGCATCTCGAACAGGGCGTCGTAGAGGGGGCGCAGGTAGGGGTCCACCTTCTGGGAAAGATCGCCGGGCAGAAAGCCGAGCTTCTCACCGGCTTCCACCGCCGGGCGGGTCAGCAGGATGCGGCGGATTTCCTGGCGCTCCAGGGCATCCACGGCGGCGGCCACGGCGAGATAGGTCTTGCCGGTCCCGGCGGGCCCGATGCCGAAGCTGATGTCGTGGCGCACGATATTGGCGATGTACTGGGCCTGGTTCGGGCTGCGGGGCTTGATGAGACCGCGCTTGGTCTTGACCGTGACCTCCTTGCCGTAGGGCAGGGAAGGGGCGGGTTCGTCGTCCTGCTCCAGCACGCGGGACTCCTGCAGCGCCAGGTGCACCATCTCGGGGGTGATGTCGCTCACCTTGCTCCCCTTGAGGGGCTGGGTTTCCACATAGAGGTGCTTGAGGATGACGGCAGCCGCCTCCACCTGGGCCTGCTTGCCGATCACTTGGAAGTGGTTGTCCCGGTAGCTTATCTCGATGCCGAGACGTCGCTCCAGCTGCTTGAGGTTGTCGTCAAAGGGTCCGCACAGGCTGGCGAGGCGCTGGTTGTCGGCAGGTTCCAGATGCAGATTCAGGGTGGAGATGTGTCGGCTCAAGGTGTCCTCTTATCGGTTGTTCCCCCGCCACGGGGCGGGGGAGAGAGTCATCAATGGGGTCTGAAGGCCGCAACGCCCAGATCATCGGGCACGTTGTCAGGACGACGGGCGAGGATCTCGCTCGGGGCCGTGGCGATGCGCAGGTTCATTTCGTCCTCGCCGCGGATGAAGCGGCCGCGCAGGGAGTAGGGGCGTACGTCGGTGATCTCCACGTCGGCGAAGCCGCCGATGAGGCGGTGCGGCCCTTCGAAGTTGACCACCCGGTTGTTCTCGGTGCGGCCACTGAGCTGCATGGGATCCATCTTGGAGGGCCCCTCCACCAGGATGCGCTGCACCGAGCCCAGCATGGCGCGGCCTATGAGCATGGACTGGTGATTGATGCGGTTTTGCAGTCGGGTCAGGCGGGCCTTCTTCACTTCCATGTCGACGTCATCGGGCAGGTCCGCGGCCGGGGTGCCGGGGCGCGGGCTGTAGATGAAGCTGAAGCTCATGTCGAAGTTGATCTCCTCGATGAGTTTCATGGTGGCCTCGAAGTCTTCGTCCGTCTCGTTCGGGAAGCCGACGATGAAGTCGGAGCTCATGGTGATGTCGGGACGCACGGCGCGCAGGCGGCGGATCTTGGACTTGTATTCCAGCACGGTGTGCGGGCGCTTCATCATGGTCAGGATGCGATCCGAGCCGCTCTGGATGGGCAAGTGCAGGAAGCTGACCACCTCGGGGGTATCACGATAGACCTCGATGATGTCGTCGGTGAACTCGACCGGGTGGCTGGTGGTGTAGCGAATGCGGTCGATGCCGTCGATGGCGGCCACCAGGCGCAGCAGCTCGGCGAAGGTGCAGACCTCCCCGTCGAAGGTCGGCCCCCGGTAGGCGTTGACGTTCTGGCCGAGCAGGTTCACTTCGCGCACCCCTTGCTGGGCGAGCTGGGCGATTTCATAGAGCACGTCATCCAGCGGTCGGCTCACCTCCTCGCCACGGGTGTAGGGCACCACGCAGAAGGAGCAGTACTTGGAGCAGCCTTCCATGATGGAAACGAAGGCGGTCGCCCCCTCGGCACGGGGTTCGGGCAGGTTGTCGAACTTCTCGATTTCGGGGAAGGCGATGTCCACCTGGGCACCGCGCCCCTCCTGCACCTGCTTGATCATGGTCGGCAGGCGGTGCAGGGTCTGGGGTCCGAAGACGATGTCCACATAGGGCGCCCGGCTGCGCAGGTTCTCCCCTTCCTGGGAGGCGACGCAGCCGCCCACCCCGATCACCAGCCCCGGTTTTTTCGCCTTGAGCTTCTTCCAGCGACCGAGCTGGTGGAACACCTTCTCCTGGGCCTTCTCGCGGATGGAACAGGTGTTGAGCAGCAGCACATCTGCCTCTTCCGGCTCCTCGGTAAGCGTGTAGCCATTGCTGGCATCCAGCAGGTCCGCCATCTTGGACGAGTCGTACTCGTTCATCTGGCAGCCCCAGGTCTTGATATGAAGTTTCTTGCTCATTGCTTCTCGTGACTGGTTTTGAAATCGGCAGGGTCAAAGGACCGGCCATTTTACTCCGCAATCCCGGTGCTGACCAGTCTGGGGCCGCCCGTCGCCATCAGGGCCGGCTTGTCGTCGGCAATTGCGCATCCCCCTCACTGTTTCTGCCGCCTCCTTGCGTTATCATGCCCCATTCGGTTCGGCCCTTGCCCCTTATCGCGGGGACTCCTTGCAGGAATCAAGTTATGGAACAGTGTGATATCGCCATCGTCGGCGCCGGCATGGTGGGCGCCGCCACCGCCTGCCTGCTGGCGGCAGAGGGGCTCTCGGTACGGGTCATCGAGACCCGGTTGCCCGAGCCCTATGCCCCCGAGCAGCCGCTGGATCTGCGGGTTTCCGCCATCAGTCAGGCCTCGGTGGCGCTGCTGACCCGGGCCGGTGCCTGGCAATATCTGCAGCAGATGCGGCTGTGCCCTTATCGCCGGCTGGAGACCTGGGAGCTGGACGGCTTCGCTACCCGCTTCGACGCGGTGGATCTCGGGCTGCCCCAGCTCGGCTACATCATCGAAAACCGGCTGATCCAGCTCGCGCTCCTGAAAAGGATGGAGGATTTCCCGACCATCCAGACCCATACCCCGGCGGCGGTGACGAGCCTGCGCCAGAGTGCGGATGACGCGGTGCTGACCCTGGATGACGGCACCGAGCTGCAGGCGCACTGGGTGCTGGCCTGCGACGGTGCCGAATCCCACACCCGGCGATTGGCCGGCATCGGGGTGTCGCGTTTCGAGTACCGCCAGCACTGCATGCTGATCAACATCGACACCGATTTTGCCCAGGAAGACATCACCTGGCAGCAGTTCACCCCGAGTGGCCCGCGCGCCTTCCTGCCGCTGCCGGGCCGCCATGGCTCCCTGGTCTGGTATGACAGCCCGGCCCGCATCCGGGCGCTGGCCGCCATGAGCAACGAGGCCCTGGCCGTCGAGGTGCGCCGCCACTTCCCGAGCCGCCTTGGCGGTTTCACCGTGACGGACAAGGGGAGCTTCCCCCTGGTGCGCCGCCACGCCAACGACTATCACGCCGGGCGAGTGGTGCTGCTCGGGGATGCGGCCCACACCATCAATCCGCTGGCGGGGCAGGGGGTGAACCTCGGTTTCAAGGACGTGGCCTGCTGGACCGGGTTGCTCGGCAAGGCGGGGGCACAGTGGCACGATCTGTCGCTGGCCGGGCGTTACGAGGGACGACGCCGCCCTGACAACCTGCTGATGCAGTCGGGGATGGATCTCTTCTACGGGGTCTTCAGCAACGAGATAGGCCCCCTCAGGCTTGCCCGCAACCTGGCGCTGAATCTGGCGGACAAGGCGGGCCCCCTCAAGGAGATGGCGCTACGCTATGCGCTTGGGCTGGTATGAGGCAGTGCGTGGCACTGCCAGGTGCCAATCGGGTGGCATATCAATCCGTGTGATGGTGCCAGCCGGTTTTTTATATGGCCGCGAGGAGTGATCCAGGCGGCGCAGGGGCAAAACGGCCTCAGGCAAGGGGGGAGCACACCATGAACAAGGCATTGCTGGTGATCGATTTCATCAACGACATCGCCCACCCGGACGGGCGCATCGCCGCCTCGGCGGCCCAGGTGATCGAGCAGAACGCCATTGTGCACGCCAATCAGGCGCTGGTTCATGCCCGCGCTCACGGCTGGCTGGTGGTGCTCATCAAGGTGGGGTTTGACGAGGGCTATCTGCTGCAACCCAGGGGTTCCCCCATGTTTGGCCGTGCCCGGCAGTTCGGGGCCCTCTCCCTGGCGGACAGCGGCACCGACTTTCACCCGGATCTCGATGTACAACCCGGGGATCTGGTGCTGACCAAACCCAGGGTCAGCCCCTTCTACGGCACGGCGCTGGAGCCCGCGCTACGGGCCAATCGCATCGAGCATCTCTATGTGTGCGGCGTGAGCACCAGCTGGGCCATTCAGGGGGCGGTGCGAGATGGCCACGATCGGGACTACGCCATCACCATCCTGGAAGATGCCTGTGCGGCGGCGGATGCCGCAGAACACCAGGCTTCCCTGCGCATGCTCGGTCGCATTGCCGAGATCATCAAGGTCGCGGAGCTGGCGGAACGGGACTGAGCCCGGCCATCCTCTCCTGCAGGCATCTCATGCACCTCATGCGGGCTCGGGGTGCGTCTCTCTCACCATGGCGAGGAAGCGATCCCGAATGGGATCGGCAAATTCCGGGTTCCACACCAGGCTGATTTCCCATTCCGACCAGGGGCCGGAGAGAGGGTAGAGGGTCACCTCCTTGCCCGCGATGAACCCTACGCTGCGCGGCAGGATGGCGTTGCCGATACCGGCGGCCACCAGGGCGACCAGGGTCTGGATGTCTTCCGCCTCCTGGATGAGACCGGTCAGCCGGTTGGCGCCGAGAAAGCGGGCGATCTGCTGGCTGAGACCCGGACAGCGATGGCCCACCATCTGCAGCAAGGGATCGCGGATCAGCGCCCGCTCCAGGTCGAAGTCCGGCCCTGCCACCTGGGTGGGGACGGCCAGCACCAGTCTGTCCGTCAGCAACCTGTGTTCCCTCAGCTGCGGCGCATCAGGCCGTCGCATGAAGCCCAGTTGCAGCCTACCCGCCAGCAAGTGCTCCTGCTGGATGGCGGAGGTGGTGTCCCGCAGGTGAACCAGCACGTCGGGGACCTGCTGCTTGAAACGGGCCACCAGGGAGGGGGCCAGTGCGAAGCTGGAGAGCCCGAACCCGATGTTGAGGCGTCCGGCGGCACCGCTTGCCAGCGCCAGGGCATGCCGCTCGAATCCCTTGCCGTGATCCACCAGAGCCCTGGCCTGGGGCAGCAACTGGAGGCCGATGGCGGTCAGCTCGGCCCCGTGGCGGCCCCGGTTGAACAGGGTGCTGCCGAGGGCCTGCTCCAGCCCCTGGATCTGCTTGGTCAGGGCCGGTTGCGTCACAAAAAGCCGGCTGGCCGCCTCCCGGTAGTTGGCACTCTCGGCCAGCATGACGAAGGCCTGCAATTGTCTCAGGTCGAATCTCATTCCATTTGGTTATCCAATGTGGCGATTTATTGATTATAAATTATCTAATCTCCTTGTTCTAATGGTCTCGAAACGGGCCTGCTTGCCCGCTGTTCAGCCACAAGGAGTCATGTCATGTCGAGCGAACGCTATCTGTTTTTGATCAAGGGGAGCCTGGTGATGGCTCAGCCACTGGCCGCACCGGAGACCGGGGAGCTGCTGACCAGCCTGTTGCAGCAGGGGTTCGTCGTCGCCCCCTTGCCGGTGTGGGCCAGCAATGCGGAGCAGGCGCTCGCCTGTTACGAGGCCGCTGCCCAGCGGCAGGTCTTCTCCGATGCGCTGGCGGGGAGAGCCCTGTGAGCGCGGTGCGCGTGAGGGCCGCGGCCCTGCTGCTGGACATGGACGGGACCCTGGTCCACTCCACCGGCGACGTGGAAGTCGTGTGGCGGCGCTGGTGTCAGCACCATGGGCTGGATCCCGCTCCCGTGCTCGCCATGTGTCACGGCGTGCGCTCACGGGAGGTGATAGGGGCCCTGGCTCCCCAGTTGGACATGGCGGTGGAGGTGGCCCTGCTCGACGATCTGGAGATGGAATACGCTGCGGCGCCGATGCCCCTGGACGGTGCCCGCCGACTGCTCGAACAGCTGCCGCCGACGCGCTGGGCGCTGGTGACCTCCGCAAGCCGGAGGGTGGCAGAGCACCGGCTGCTGCACGCCGGATTGCCGCTGCCCCGTCTCCTGGTGTGCGCCGGGGATGTGGTACGGGGCAAGCCGGATCCCGAGCCTTATTTGCTGACTGCCAGCCGGTTGGGACTGGCTCCGGCCGATTGCCTGGTGTTCGAGGATGCGCCAGCGGGCATCGCCAGCGCCCTGCAGGCGGGTTGCCAGGTGGTGCAGATGGGGGGAACAAGGCGGTATGACGACAGGCTCAAGGGCTGGCTGCGGGACTGGCGCGAGATCGAGATCGAGGTGGCATCGGACGGGCTCCATCTTCATCTGCCCGCCCCGCTGCCAGCAGAGGCCGGATGATGACAACAAGAGCCACGCCATTCAGGTGCCGCAAGATTGCCCGACGCTGGGGGAAGCCTGCTCAGGCGAGTAGCGTTCCACCCGGTTGCGGCCATTGTGCTTGGCCAGATAGAGCGCCTGATCGGCGCGAGAGAGCAGCTCGTCCAGATTGAAGGGGCCCTCTCTCTGGGAGGCGATACCGATGCTGACCGTGATGCAGACGGCGGGCTCGGCTCCCTTTTCTTCCCCTGGCTGCGCGACGATTTTTCGCAGCCGCTCGGCCACCGCCATGGCCTGCTCCTCGCTGAGGCCGGGCCAGATGGCCACGAACTCCTCTCCCCCCAGGCGACAGAAGAGATCCCCCGGTCGAAGCTGGTCGCGCACCCGGGCCGCGAAGTTGCTCAACTGGTTGTCACCCTCTTCGTGGCCGTGACGATCATTGATGCGTTTGAAATGATCGATGTCCAGCATGCAGATCGCCACAGGGTAGCGCTGCACCGTGAGGTGCTGGAGCAGTTCATTGGCGGCCGACCAGAAGCCGGCCCGGTTCAGCGCACCGGTCAGGTGATCGTGGTGGGCCAGGTGTTTCATCTCCCGCAGCAGGCTGTTGCGGGCCGCCATGATGCTGGCGGCGGTCAGGGGGGTGAGAGCGATCAACATGACCCCTATCCGGACGGAGAACATCCAGTACTGGGTCTGGACATCGTGATTGATGACGAGGTGGCCGTTTGAGAGGGCGATCAGGATCAGGGTGCTGTAACTCAGGGTCAGCAGGCTGGTGGCGAAGACGGAGTAGGTGACTGCGCACCAGAGCAGCGCCGGTACCGGGAAGGCGATGGATCCCGGCCCCTCGACGAGCAGGGTGAGCAGCAGGGAGGCCACCAGGCTCAGCAGCGGCATCAATCTGGTCCAGGAGAACTCGGTGCGGTAGAGGAGGGTGCGCCAGGGGGGCACGCTGTCATGGGGAGGCAGTGTCAGGAGCACCGGCAGTATGGTCATGTAGTTCACCAGCTCGCTGGCAAACCAGAAGCCCAGCCCGTAGAGCGGGGGGCCCAGAGACAGGATGGGATTGATGATGGCGCCGACCACGCCGGCGGCGAGGGAGGCGGCCAGGGTGTTTCGCAGCAGGAGCACGAGGGAGGTGGGGCGCCTGAGGAGCTTGTCGGCAGGCGCGAGCCGATGCATCAGCAGATACCCGACGCCGATGCCGGCCAGGTTGCCGCAGGTCAGCAGGATGGTTTTGAACAGGGGCTCGCCGGTGAAGAGGGCGGCGAGAAAAAAGCCCAGTATGCCGCCGGCCCAGCCCGCCGGGGTGGCCAGGCGTGGATAGCGCACCATGCAGCCGAGCAGGACCGCATTGGCAGGCCAGAAGGCCGCCAGCAGGTTGGGGGGGCGGGTGAAGATGCCGATCAGCGAGAACAGCAGTACCAGGGCGGCGACACACAACAGAGCGGACAAGGGCGTCAATGTGCATGAGGTACGTTGGCGTGCGATGTCCCCCATGGGGACCTCCTGACAAGAGAGCGTTTGTTCAGAGTATGGCTGGCACGTGACAAGGGTGAACGAGGGGGAGAGAAGAAAACGCCCCCTGGTGGAGGGGGCGTGAAGGCTTACTTGAAGACCCGGAAACGCACGTCGTCGTCGATGAAGGTCTTGTCGCCGGCAGGTTGCTCTATGCTGCCAAAAGGCATCTGGGCACGAAGCAGCCAGCTGGCGGGCAGGTTCCACTCCTTGCGCACCGCATCGTCGATGAGCGGGTTGTAGTGTTGCAGGGAGGCGCCGATGCCCTCCTGGGCCAGGGTGGTCCAGACCGCGAACTGGGCGATCCCGGTGGCATGTTCGGACCAGATGGGGAAGTTGTCGGCATAGAGAGCGAATTTCTGCTGAAGATCCTCGATGACGGCGGTGTCTTCGAAGAAGAGCACGGTGCCAGCCCCGGCGCGGAAGCTGCCGTTGATCTTGGCTTCACTCTGGGGATAGGCCTCCGGCGGCACTATCTTCTTGAGCTCCGCCTTGACGATGTCCCACAGCTTGTGGTGCTGCTCGCCGAACAGGATGACGGCGCGGGAACTCTGGGAGTTGAACGAAGAGGGGCTGTGCTTGACGGCATCCTTAATGAGGGCGGTCAGCTGGGCCTCGGAGTGGGTCACCCGGTTGCCCAGGGCATAGATGGTACGACGTGCTTTGATCTGTTCGATAAACGGACTGCTCATAACATCTCCTTGGTTGATGAATCATCACCGCCAGCGTTGCCGACAAAGGTCATCTGGCTCCGATTTCTCGAGTCATCGACTATAGCACCTTGCGGGCAATAAACCGTCAACGACGAGTAATGACTGTTTCTACTTTTTATGGATATTCACATGACGGATGTGAATATGGCCGTGAGACACCTTGATATCTTTTTTATCATTAGCAGTGGATGTTAATGACTTCAATCAATATCTTTTGCAGATTTTTAATCTATAAAATTCATCCAATATGACATTTTATAGAGAGTGACATGACGGCGGCGCTGATCAAGGAACGCTATTACATACTGACTCCGCTGTCGTTTCTCCTGGGAGGGCTGGTGCTGATCGCCACCCTGTTGCTGGCGGCAGCCAGCTACCTGAGCAGCATCGACAAGACAGTGGCGGGTTACGGTCACATGCTGGCCGCCCTCGACGCCACCCTGCTCCAGGACATGGCGCAGGACAACCGCCGCCAGCTTGGCGTACTGGAGGCGTCCCTGGACAAGCAGGCCATCGCTGCCGGGGCATCGGCCATCAATCCCATCTGGGCCATTGCCCATCAGTTCAAGTACGACGCCCACTTCCTCTATTTCTACAACGCGCGCACCCATCGGCTCGACGGCTATCCCGACTGGCAGCAACCAGAGGGCTACCGGGCACAGGCGCGGCCCTGGTACCAGACCCTGTCCGGTGAGGGCGATGATCTCGTCTGGTTCGGTCCCTACCCGGAGTTCGATTCGGTCCGGCAGGTACTGACCCTCATCAAGCGGGTCAAGGATGATGAGGGGCAACTGCTTGGACTGCTGATGGTGGACATGTCGTTCAGCGCCTTGCAGAGGGCGTTGCACCGGGCGGTGGGTGAGGATCCGGTGGCCCTCTACATCACCGAGCGCAAGGGCGGCAAGCTGGTGGTGGGGCACAATTTGTCGCTGTTGCCGCCCCGTCTCGAGCGGGAGACGCAGGCGGCCGGCCTGGACGGGTTCTGGGAAGGACGCCACCTGCAACACGCTCTGGAGGGGATGGAGTGGGATCTCAACGTCTATCTCCCCCCCTCCCATTTTCATGAAAACCTGCAAGACACCCTGCTGATGGTGGTGCTGCCCGCCCTGGCATTGCTCTGCATCTGGCTGTGCAGCCTGTGGTTTCTGGTGCGGATCTTTCGTCAGGAGCAGGCGCTGGTGCAGGGCTCGCTCAGCGGCCTCATCCGGGATGAGGCGAGAAAGGAGATCCAGCGGCGTCAGCGAACCTGGTTCGTGCACGGCAGCCTGGGGGAGATAGAACAGGTGCGAAACAGCCTGCTGCAAGGGCAGGATGCCCTGCTCCACGACCCTCTCACCGGCATCCTGAACCGGCGAGCCTTCGATCAGCAGCGGGCGGGGCTGGAGCAGGCGGGGAGGCCCTACTGGCTGGTGCTGTTCGATGTGGACAACTTCAAGCGCGTCAACGACAGCTGGGGACACGGTGTGGGGGATGCGGTGCTGTTTCGGGTGGCCACCATCATGGCGAGAACCCTGGGGGATGAGCAGGTCTACCGCATCGGGGGCGATGAATTTGCGGCCTTGCTGCCCTGGGAGCAGGCGGAGGTGGAATGCCGCCTGACCCACCTGCTCGGTCGGGTGAAGGCTCTGAAATGGCGGGAGTTCGCCGACGCCATCACCCTGAGCGCCGGCGGAGCGCGCTATCCGGATGATGCCCTGACGCTGCTTGAGCGGGCGGATGCCTGCCTGTACGAGAGCAAGCACCAGGGGCGGGATTGCTGGCATCTGGCGGCGTCGTCGCCCGTTGACGGGGAGGTTGTGACAGTATCTGTCTGACGGTGATCGCTGCAAAAAAGGGCCTTTGGGCCTAGAAAAGGGTCATGACGGGGATGATTTCTCGTGTGACCTTTTTTTTTGATGTGGTTTCAGGTGGTTAGCCTGCTTTCTTGCATTGTGTCGCGAACCGGAGACAGGGAGGGCTGGCCGTGAGGTGCCCCTTGCGGCAGTGGCGCAGGTCAGGGGGCTTTGTATAGTGCAGGGAAAAATAATCAATCATCAGGTTTGACAGGAGTACCCCATGAAAATGAAACCGTTTGGCATGAGCGCACTGGCGCTGCTGGGGGCGTTGCTGTTGGGCACAGGACAGGTGCAGGCATCCGAGACCCTCAATACCATTCTCGGCGGCGGAGCCGGCGGGGTGGCGGGCACCATGATCGGCAAGGAGCTGGGTGGCGACACCGGCGCCCTGGTGGGGGCAGCCTTGGGGGGCGCGGCCGGTGGTGCGGCCACGGCCAATAGGGGCAACAAGAACGAAGCTGCGCTCGGCGGCGCCGTTGGTGCCCTGGGCGGGGCTGCCATCGGCAAGAGCGTCGGTGGCAGCACGGGCCAGCTGATCGGCGCCGGTATCGGTGGTGCCGGTGGCTCCGCCATCGGAGCCAGGACTGGGGATGGTCACGAGAGCCGCGGCGATCGCTATTACGATGACAGGCGCTATCACAAGCACCACAAGAAACACAAAAAGCACCGCAAGCACAGATGGCATGACGACTGATGCCGCGGCAAGCTGATCGACAAAAAGGGGCCTTTGGCCCCTTTTTTGATCCCGCTGCCGGCCCGTGAGGGGCGGCGAGCGGCCTCTTACACCAGCCGGTGCTGACGCCTGCCAAGGGAGAAGGCGTTGATGTTGTCGATGAGCTGATCCGCGAGGCGCTGCATCGACTCTTCGCTGGCCCAGGCCACGTGGGGAGTCAGGATGAAATTGGGGTAACGCAGGGCCTGCATCAGGGGGTGATCCGGAGGCGGCGGCTCGACGCTCGCCACATCGAAGCCGGCGCCCCCCAGACGGCCGTTGCCGAGGGCTTCGAGCAGCGCCTGCTCGTCCACCAGGCCGCCACGGCCCACGTTGATGAGCAGGGCACCCGGTTTCATCAGGGCCAGCTCCCGCTCCCCGATGAGATGGCGGGTGTAGGGGGTGAGCGGGCAGTGCAGGCTGATCACATCCGAACTTTGCAGCAGGGCATCCAGGGGCAGCCTGTCGTCATCCCCCGGGGAGCCGACCTGGCTCTGGGCATAGTAAACCTCCATCCCGATGGCGTTGGCCCGCTGTCCCAGCGCCTGTCCCAGGGTTCCCTTGCCGATGATCCCGAGGCGCTTGCCATGCAGATCCGTGATGGGGTGGTCGAAGAAGCAGAACTGGCCGCTTTGTTGCCAGCGCCCCTCCAGCAGGGACTGGCGCCAGGCGAACAGGTTGCGCGACAGGGCGAGCATCAGGGCCATGGCGTGCTCGGGGACGGAAGGGCCCGAGTAGTTGCGGATATTGCACACGGCGACATTGGCGGCGCGGCACGCCTCCAGGTCCAGGTTGTCGCTGCCGGTGGCGGCCAGGGCGATCAGGCGCAGTTCGGGCAGCTGGGCCAGTTCATCGGCCCCGATGCGCACCTTGTTGATGATGGCGATGCTGGCGCACTTGAGCCGCTCCACCACCTGATCCGGCGCCGTGGTCGGGTAGCTTTGCCAGTGATGGGGAAAATCGGGGCGGCGCAGATTGATGCCGGTGTCCAGGGTGTCGCTGTCGAGAAACACGATTTGCTGCATGAAGCCTCCTGCCATTGATGAGGCCATCATGCCAAAGATGGGGGCGGGATGACCAGTCCGCTGGCCTGGGGGGCAACTTTGGTTTGGCCCAATCCTTTTGATACTCAGTGATTGGGTCAGATCCAGCCGAGGTGGGTCAGCCAGCCCTGGATGCGGCCCGGCGTCTCCTCCAGATCCATCAGGGCATAGGGGCGGTAGTTGAGCTTGTGGCTGCGGCGGCTCTCGCTTCTGCGGGCTTCGGCCGCCAGCAGGGGCCAGCGTCCTCCCTCCTCCTGATAGAGATCCAGGGTAGGGATGCTGCCCTGGGCTATCTGCTTGGCGAGGGTCTGGTTGCTCAGCTGGTTGGGGAAGAAGCCGTCGAGCAGCACCAAGGCATCGGGGGCGGGCAACTGTTCGCTGGCGATGAGGTTGGCGGCCCAGGCGGCGCTGGTACCCTGGGCCAGCAGCAGCTTGAAGCCCCCCTCCTGCAGCTTGGCATCCCCCAGCTTGCTGATGCGGGAGGCAAACTGCTTGCGAAAATCGTCGATGACCTGCTGTTTCTTCTCGGCGGCGGGGTCGAGCTCGGTCTGCTGCGGCGAGGGGAGCAGCAGCAGGGTATCGAAACCGAGGCGCCCCAGCTCCCGGGTCAGTTGCCACAGCTGGCCGCTGCGCTGCCAGTCGGGCAGCAGGATGACCAGACCCACGTAGTTGTCGCTGTCGTGCTTGGCAAACAGTACCTGTTGCTTGTCCACCCTGGTGCTGTCGGGTATTCCCTGCCAGTCGCTGCTCTGCCAGTAGTCGGGGGGAACCAGGGGGGCTGGATCCGGGGCGGCGCCTGACGGTGCCTGCCCGGCGCCGTGGGCGGCAAAAGCAAGCAGGGTCAGCAGCAGATAGGGGCGAAATGTCATGGGGGATCCTCCAGCACTCCCTCATAGCGGCCTCGCCGGGGGTTTCTTTAGGGCAAGGGGGCACATCGGCATCGGCGGTGGCGAAGAGGGTCTGACCGGCGGGCCGGACACGGGGCCGGGATTGTTCCAAATGGCAAAGCATTCCCGGTTTTGATTGTTCCATCCTGTGACCCATACATGGTTCAGTAAGGGCAGGCAGACAGGGGGGCCGGGGCATGTCGTCACTGGCCGCAGGCGGAGAATTCTCCCCCCTGTCTCGTCAGAACGAGAGATTCACCCTCACTTTCCATCGACAGGGAGCGTTATCGCCATGAGCACCTTGGTTCACTTGCCCATCCTCGACCTGAGGCAGCTGGATGCCTCGCCCGACGCCCGGGCCGATTTTCTGGCATCGTTGCGCGATGCCGCGAGAGAGACGGGATTTTTCTACCTGACCGGCCACGGCATCGATCCCGAGCTGCAGCAGGAGGTGCAGCAGCTGTCGCGGGCCTTCTTTGCGCTGCCTCTGGCGGCCAAGCAGCAGGTCGCCATGATCTACTCTCCCCATTTTCGTGGCTACAACCGACCGGGGGCAGAGCTGACCCGGGGTCAACCCGACTGGCGAGAACAGTTTGATATCGGTGCCGATCGCCCTGCCTTGCCGCGCGCGGCGGGCGACCCGCCCTGGTGGCGGTTGCAGGGGCCGAATCAGTGGCCGGAGGCGCTGCCGACACTGCAACCCGTGCTGACGCGCTGGCGTGGGCAGATGACCCGCATGTCCCGTACCCTGCTCGGGGCTTTTGCCGAGGCGCTCGCACTGTCGCCAGATGCCTTCGATGCCCTGCACGGAGAGCGTCCCAACGAACATATCAAGCTGATCCGCTATCCCGGTGAGCGGGGCGCCACCCAGGGGGTCGGTCCCCACAAGGATTCGGGCTTCCTAAGCTTCCTGCTGCAGGATGACCAGCCCGGCCTGCAGGTGGAGGTGGCGCCGGATCACTGGATCGATGCGCTCCCGCTCCCCGGCACCTTCGTGGTCAACATCGGTGAGCTGCTGGAGCTCGCCAGCAACGGCTACCTGCGGGCGACCGTGCACCGGGTGGTGCCGTCGGCGCCGGGGCAGGAGCGTCTCTCCATCGCCTTCTTCCTGGGGGCCCAGCTCGACGCAGTGGTGCCCGTCTATCCGCTGCCCGAGGCACTGGCCCGTGAAGCCAGGGGGCCTGCCACCGACCCGCACAATCCGCTGCTGCGGGAGGTGGGCTGGAACTACCTCAAGGGGCGGCTGCGTTCCCACCCTGATGTGGCATTGCGCCACCATGCCGATCTGTTGCCGGCGCCGCGGGCGCTGGCGGTCGGCGAAACCACCCATTGATTGCATGGCAAGGAGCACAAGATGAACAAGCACGGACTGTTTTCCCTGAGCGGCCTGGTATTGGCCCTCGGACTCTCTCTCTCCGCCCAGGCAGCCCAGGCGCTGCGGGTTGCCGCGGATCCACTGCCCCATGCGGATATCCTCGGCGAGGTGAAACGCCAGGACCCTTCGCTGGATCTGCAGGTGATCGAGCTCAGCGGCGGCATCAATGCCAATGCCCTGCTGGTGGCGGGTGATGTGGATGCCAACTACTTCCAGCACGTCCCTTACCTGCGGGATCAGGAGAAGGCGCTCGGCACCGAGCTGGTGGTGGCCGCGACCGTACACGTGGAGCCTCTTGGCATCTATTCGAAGAAGTTCAAGCATTTGAAGGAGGTACCGGAAAAGGCGGTGATCGCCCTGCCCAACAATGTCACCAACCTGAGCCGGGCCCTCTATCTGTTGCAGCACGAGGGGCTCATCACCCTCAAGGCCGGCCATGAAGATCCGGCGCGGGATCTGGCGACGGTGCACGACATCGCCACCAACCCCAAGGCGCTCAAGATCCTGGAAATCGAGGCGCCGCAGCTGCCGCGCTCCCTCGACGACGTGGATCTGGCGGTGATCAATGGCAACTATGCCCTGGAGGCGGGGCTGGAGCCTGCTCGCGATGCCCTGGGGCTGGAGAGCGCCCAGAACAATCCCTACGCCAACATCCTGGTGACCACCCCGGCGCTCAAGGATGATCCGCGGATCCGCCAGTTGGCGCGGGATCTGGAGTCCAGGGCGATCGCCGACTTCATTCGCAAGAGCTACAAGGGGTCGGTGATCCCGGTGGCCGGGCGGCAGTCATGATAGTGCTGGAGGGGCTCGGCAAGCAGTACCCGGGGCACGGGCAACCCGCTCTGGAGGGGGTGTCGCTCGAGATTCCGGATGGGGCCATCTACGGCATTCTCGGGCGCAGCGGCGCGGGCAAGAGCACGCTCATTCGTTGCCTCAATCTGCTGGAGAGGCCAAGCCGGGGCCGCATCCTGTTCGATGGCCGCGACATCACGGCCCTGGAGGGGGCGGCCTTGCGCCGCCACCGTCAGGGGACCGGCATGATTTTCCAGCACTTCAATCTGCTGCACGCCCGCAGCGTGGAGGAGAACGTGGCAGTCCCGCTGGAAATCGCCGGAGTGGCGCGCCGGGAGCGGGCTGCCCGGGTCAGCGAGCTGCTGGAACTGGTGGGGCTTGGCGAGCACCGTCGCGCCTTTCCCTCCCAGTTGTCGGGGGGGCAGAAGCAACGAGTGGGCATCGCCCGCGCCCTGGCCGCCAATCCGCGCCACTTGCTCTGTGACGAGGCGACCAGTGCCCTGGATCCGGAGACCACGGAGTCGGTGCTGGCGCTGCTTGCCGACATCAACCGCCGCCTCGGGATCACCATAGTGCTCATCACCCACGAGCTGGAGGTGGTCAGGGCCATCTGCGATCACGCAGCATTGCTTGAACAGGGTCAGCTGGTGGAAAGCGGCGCTCTGGGCACCCTGCTGGCCAACCCCGACTCCCGCGTGCGGCAGGCCTTGTTGCCGGATCCCGAGATCCTGCGGCGTTTCATGGCGCGTCACGGAGTCACAGAGGAGGTGCGTTTATGCAGAGTCGCCTGAGTGCCGATGCCTTGCTCGAACTGATGTATCAGGGGTCGCTCGAAACGCTCTACATGGTGGGAGTGGCGGCCGTGTTCACCCTGCTGCTGGGGCTGCCTACCGGGGTGCTGCTGGTGGTGACCCGTCCCGGGGGCGTGCTGCCCTTGCCCCGTCTCAACATGGTGCTGGGGATCGGTATCAACATCGGGCGGTCGCTCCCCTTCGTGGTGCTCCTGATCGCCCTGATCCCCCTGACCCGGCTGGTGGTCGGCACCTCACTGGGCAGCACCGCCGCCATCGTCCCCATCACCCTGGGGGCCTTCCCCTTCTTTGCCCGGGTGGTGGAGAGCGCCCTCGATGAGGTGGACAAGGGGCGCGTCGAAGCCGTGCTCGCCATGGGGGGCAGCGGCTGGCACGTGGTCGTCAAGGCGCTGCTGCCCGAGGCCTTGCCGGCGCTGCTGGCCGGACTCACCCTGACGGTGGTGATGCTCATTGGCTTCTCCTCCATGGCGGGGGTGGTCGGTGGCGGCGGGCTCGGGGATCTGGCGATCCGCTACGGCTACCAGCGCTTTGACGACAAGGTGATGGCAGGGACAGTGGTCATGTTGCTGCTGCTGGTGCAACTGGTACAGGGGGTGGGGGACAGGCTGGTGCGGGCACTGGCCCATCGCCGCTAGGGGCACGGCTTCTCATCAGGCCGGCCGTGAGGTGCCAGCCAATAAAAAAGCGAGCCTTGGCTCGCTTTTTTTGCAATCACATCAAGGGGTCAACTTAGTTGACGCGACGCTTGAATTCACCGGTACGGGTGTCGATTTCGATCTTGTCACCGATCTCCACGAAGGCGGCAACGGCCAGCTCGTAGGAGGTGCCCTTCAGGCGGGCAGGCTTGGTCACTTTACCGGAGGTGTCGCCACGGGCGGCCGGCTCGGTGTACTCGACTTCACGCACGATGGTGGTCGGCAGTTCTACGGAGATGGCTTTCTCGTTGTAGAAAGTCACTTCGCAGAGGTCTTCCATGCCGTCTACCAGGTAGTTCAGGGCATCACCCAGGTTGTCTTTCTCGACGTCGTACTGGTTGTACTCGGTGTCCATGAAGACATACAGCGGGTCGGAGTAGTAGGAGTAGGTGCACTCTTTACGCTCCAGCTGAACGACTTCCAGCTTGTCGTCGGCCTTGAAGACGGTCTCGGTGGCGCTGCCGTTCAGCAGACCCTTCAGCTTCATCTTGACCACGGCGGAGTTACGGCCGGATTTGTTGAATTCAGCCTTCTGGACCACCATCGGCTCGGTGCCGATCATGACTACGTTACCAGCGCGGATTTCCTGTGCGGTTTTCATGTAAAAAATTCCTGTTCGTGAAACGGACGGATAAAAACTGCCAGATTATATACGGCTTTCTAAAAATTTCACCAACCTCGTGACGAGATCCCCGTCCGCCAGCAGCCTCTGTGGCCAGGTGCGCCCATGTTGCTGCCATATGGCCGCGTATTGCGGCCATTGTGCCCAGAGTTCACCGGTGTGTTCCCCCCGGTTGAGGGCATGGTTGAAGCGGCGCAGCCACTGACCGGCCGGCGCTGGCAAGGGGGAGAGGTAGTGGTCGAGAAAACCGTCCAGCTTGACCATGTGGGCATCCTCTTCCTGCTGGTAGATGTGCCAGAGGAAGGGGCGCCCTGCCCACTGGGCCCGCACGAAGGAGTCCTCCCCGCGCACCAGGTTGAGATCGCAGCTCCACAGCAGGCGATCGTAGCCCCTCTGATCGGTCATCGGCAGCAGCTTGACGGTGAGGTTGCCCGCCTGGAGCAGCGCGCCTGCCTTGGCCGTCGGAATGGCCTCTACCAGCCCTGCGCCGATGAGCACATCGTCGAGGGAGCGCCCCAGCGGCAGCAGCAGGGTGACGGGGGTGACGCTCTGGCGCCAGCCCTCGACCAGGCTCCTGAGCGCCTCGCTCTCGTAGGTAAAGAGGCTGACCCGCAGCTCGTCTTCTCGTTGGGGTGGCAAGCCGAGGCTGGCCCAGTAGGCGGTCAGTCCCGCTTCATCCTGTTGCCAGCGCTCGCGCTCGACGATGAGGCCGTGCTCGCACAAGAGGCCGCCGGTTCTGGCGGTGAAACCCGGGAAGAAGAAGTACTTGTCGAGGCGCCGGCTGCCGACCTGCTGGGGCGAGGCGAGGCCATGGCAATCCTCGACCCAGCTCTCGGCCGAGAGGTATTCGAGGTTGATCCAGCAGGGGGGCGTGGTCTGCTCGGCCATGCGTTCGATAAAGGGGGCGGGCAGCTCGCAGGCAAACGCCTCGATGACCACCCTGGCCGGTGTCATGTCGGCGGGGAGGCGCTCGTGCCAGTGCTGGACATAGATGCCATCGACCCACTGACCGTCCTGTGCGGGGTCGAGCGCCGGGCAGATGCGGGCGAAGCTAGCCAGATCGTCCACCCAGAGCCGCACCTGCACCTCACTCTTCTGCGCCGGGAGCGCGCCTTCCTGTTTGAGCTGGCGGGCGAGTCGCCAGGTGACGCCGATGTCACCGAAGTTGTCGACGACGCAGCAGAAGATGTCCCAGTCGAAGGGGGGGAGAGGGCTTGTCATGGCGCGGGATCCCAGATGCAAAAAAACCGGTGCGCAGGGTAGCACACCGGTTGGTCGGCTTCTAACCGTCAGCGCGTGACGGGGTCTGTGGCAGGTTACTCCTTGCCGTAGACGTTGTTCTCCTGCTCGCGCACCCGGATGAAGGTGGTGCGTTTGGTGAGCTCTTTCAGCTGGCTGGCCCCCACATAGGTGCAGGTGGAGCGCACCCCGCCCAGGATGTCGCGCACCGTGTTCTCCACCGGACCGCGGTAGGGCAGCAGCACGGTTTTGCCTTCGGAGGCGCGATACTCGGCGACACCGCCGGCGTGCTTGTCCATGGCGCTGGCCGAGCTCATGCCGTAGAACTTCATGAAGGGCTCGCCATCGACCTCGACGATTTCACCGCCGCACTCTTCGTGAGCGGCCAGCATGCCTCCCAGCATCACGAAGTCGGCGCCGCCGCCGAACGCCTTGGCCACATCCCCCGGGCAGGTGCAGCCGCCGTCGCCGACGATCTGGCCGCCCAGACCGTGGGCCGCATCGGCACACTCGATGATGGCGGAGAGCTGCGGGTAGCCGACCCCGGTCTTGACCCGGGTGGTGCAGACCGAGCCCGGGCCTATGCCCACCTTGACGATGTCGGCGCCGGAGAGGATCAGCTCCTCCACCATCTCGCCGGTCACCACGTTGCCCGCCAGGATGACGTGGTTGGGGCAGGCGTCACGAATTTTGCGCAAAAACTCGACGAAGTGCTGGGAGTAGCCGTTGGCCACGTCCACGCAGATGAAGCGCAGGGCGCTGGACATCGCGAGGATCTGGCGGGTCTTGGTGAAGTCCTCCTCCGAGGTGCCGGTGGAGACCATTACGTGGCCCAGCAGGGCCGGGTCGGTCTCATTGACGAAGGTTTGCCACTGCGCAAGGCTGTAGTGCTTGTGCACCGCCGTCATCATCTCGAAGCTGGCCAGGGTACGCGCCATGACGAAGCTGCCGACGGTATCCATGTTGGCGGCGATGACGGGCACGCCCTGCCATTGGGTCTGGGTGTGCTTGAAGGTGAACTGGCGGGTCAGGCTGACTTGGGAACGGCTCTTGAGAGTAGAGCGCTTGGGGCGAAACAGGACATCCTTGAAACCGAGCTTCAAGTCTTCTTCGATACGCATTGCGAATTCCTTATTGAGCCTTGTGTGAGAGCTCACTTTGCAGTGGCAACTTTTCGGCAGGCGCAAAAAAACCGGTGGTTTTCAGGCCCTCCGGTTTACAGCAGTGTAGGCAAAAATCCCGTCAGAACAAGACTGATAATTCACGCACCGCTGTGGTAGCCTTTGGCGTCACAACCTGAGGATGGCCGCCAGCGTCATCCAGCACCCTGTTCTCCCCTCGTTTTCCTGCTGCATTCCCCACTCACGCGCCGTGCCCGGCATGGATTGTCGCCTGTTGGCACCGCGTCCAGAGCCAGCTCCCCTGCGCGCCAGAATCCGGTTGACCCGGCAGTTGGCTGTGATACATCTGGGCGCAAGACTGACAAGGCGAGAGAGCATGATGGGCAAGAGAATGGTGGCGGCGGCCATGATGTGGGCGCTGTGCGGCAGTGCGATGGCGGCCCAGACCAGCTATGGCTGGATCGAGAAGGGGGTGCTGATGCCCTACGGGGTGGCGGTCAAGATGAAGCTCGATACCGGTGCCCTCACTTCGTCGCTGGATGCCCGCGACCTGAAGCATTTCAAGAAGGATGGCAAGCCCTGGGTGCGCTTCAACCTGGTGCTGACCGATGCCAATACCGACAAGGTGGTGCGCCGGAGCGTGGAGCGACCGGTGGAGCGCAGCGTGACGGTGCGCGGGGCGGGCGGCATGGAGCAGCGCCCGACGGTGACCATGTCCGTCTGCGTCGGGGACCAGGTCTACAAGGAGTGGTTCACCCTGCGGGATCGCAGCAAGATGATCTACCCGGTGCTGCTGGGGCGCCGTCTGCTGGCGGAGCTGGGACCGGTGGATTCGAGCCGGACCTTCACGGTACAGCCCACCTGCGACTAGGGTGGTGCAGCCATGAAAAACGGGGGCCTGGCCCCCGCTTTTCATGGCGTGCGCAAAGGCTGACCCCTCATGCCTGGCGCGAGGCGGGCAGCAGCACGCTCACTTCGAGCCCCCCTTCAGGCCGATTGTGGATGTCGAGATCCGCTCCGTGAAGCTGGGCGATGCGCGAAACGATGGCCATGCCAAGGCCCACGCCATCCCCCTGCTGGGGATTGACCCGGAAGAAGCGCTCGCACAACCGGGAGAGGGCGGCGGTGGGGATGCCGGGGCCGTTGTCCCGCACATCCACCCGGATCCGGTTGCCCACCTGGTTCACCACCACGGCGACCTCGCCGCCCACCTGGGTGTAGCGCAGCGCATTGTCGATGAGGTTGCCGAACATCAGCTCCAGCAACATCGCCTGTCCCATTACCTGCACCTGTTCGGCGCCCTCCAGGGACAGCTGCTGATCCTTTTTCAGGGCGATGGGGGCCAGGGTCGCCAGGGTGCCCTGCAACAAGGGGAACAAGGGAAGGGCGGTGAGGGCCGGGCTCTGCTGGTTGTCGATGCGGGCCTGGGTCAGCAACTGGCGGATAAGCCGGTCGCTGCGATCGAGGGCCAGGAGCATCTTGCGCAGGGCCTGCTCCCGGCTCTGATCATCCTCGGCCGTCATGGCGTTCTCGCTGTGGATGCGCAGCACCGCGAGGGGCGTGCGCAGCTCGTGGGCGGCCTCGTTGGTGAACTGTTTCTCCCGATCCAGGGTGTCAGCGAGGGCGTGCATCAGCCGGTTGATCTCCCCCACCAGCGGCGTCAGTTCCTCGGCCTTGATGGCGAGATTGAGGGGGCTCAGGTTGGCAGGATGACGCTCGCCGATGGCTTGCGCCAGCTGGTGCAGCGGTGACAGTCCCCGGGTGATCAGCCACCACAGCAGACCGAGCAGGAAGGGCAGGGTGATGAAGAGGGGCAGCATGGTGAGGGTGGCCATCTTGCTGGCCAGCTCGCTGCGTTCGTCATCCCGCTCCGCCACGATGAGCCAGGTCTGTTCACCTTCGTTGTAGAGGGTAAAGGTGCGCCACTCGTGGTGATCCTTGGTCTCGCTGTTGAAGCCCCGCTCCAGGGTGGTCAACGGTTGGGCCGGGGCATTGGGCGAGCGCAGCAGCACGGCGCCCTGCTCGCTCAGCAACTGGAAGTAGAGGTTGTGTTCGAATTCATGGCCATAGGGGGTGAACTCGTTGTCCTGGCCGAACTGGAAGAAGCCGCCCTTCTCGATGTGGGGCGTCTCGGGGACGGCCTGCACCCACTCCTGGTACACGGTGCCGTTGCGCGGCAGCTCGCCGCTCTGCTTGAGATAGCGGCTGAGCAACTGGTTGGTGATGCGGGCGGACTGGGCGAGACGGGCATCAAACAGCTCTTCCATTTCGTGGTTGGCCTGCAGGTAGCCGATAAGGCCGCTGATGGCGAGGCTGAGGCTGACCAGGGCCAGGATGCCGGAGAGCAGGAAACGGCGGATGGAACGGACACGGCTCATGGGGCTGAGGCTCCTCTTGCGCCCTGGACGTCGAGCTGGGGCACGATGTAACCGACGCCGCGAATGTTGCGGATGAGCTCGGGGAAGAATTTCTTGCGCAGGTGATGAATGTGCACCTCCACCGCGTTGCTCTCTGCCCCCTCGTCCCAGCCGTAGAGGCTCTGTTGCAGTTGATCCCGGCTCAATACCCGGCCGCTCTGGGTGATGAGCTCCTGCAACAGCTTGTACTCATGGGGGGTGAGCTTGACCGGCTCGCCCCGATAGGTGACCTGTTGTGACGCGGGGAAGAGCTGCAGCTCCCCGTACTCCAGCACCGCCTGGGCCTGCCCCTTGCTGCGCCGCACTAGGGCGCGCAGCCGGGCGTTGAGCTCCTGCAGGGCGAAGGGTTTGACCATGTAGTCGTCGGAGCCTGCATCCAGCCCCAGCACCCGGTCGTCCAGGGCATCACGGGCGGTCAGGATGAGCACGGGCAGGGTCTGCCCCTCCCGGCGCAACTTGCGCAGCAGGCTGATGCCGTCGATGTCCGGCAGGTTGAGATCCAGGACAAGGGCGGCAAACTCCTCGCTCTTGAGCGCCGAGAGGGCCGGCATCCCCTGCTGGAGCCAGTCCACCGTGTAGCCGCTGCTGCGCAGGGCATCCACCATGCCGTCTCCCAGCATCACATCATCTTCCACCAACAGGATCCGCATTGTTCTCTCCCTCAAACGACACTGCCCACCAGTATGCAAGCTGGTGGGCAGAGTTGAAATAGCGCACTGTGCTGCTTGTGTTTACAGCTTGGCGAGACGCTCGCGAATTTCCATTCTGCGGCCCTCGTCCGCCACCTCGCGACCAGGGCGGGCCGGGGCGGCTAGGGCCTTGTCCAGATAGACCTTCGCCTGTGCCTTGTCACCCTGATCCAGCAGGAAGTCGCCGTAGAAGAAGTTGGGGTCGATGCCGGTGGGATTGATGGCCAGCGCCTGCTTGAGCAGCTTCTCCGCCTTCTCGTCGTCTCCAAAGCCCACCGGCCAGCCCGGCACCTGGTAGTAGAGGGAGCCCAGGCTGGTGTACGCCGAGCCTTCCAGCGCCTTGGGATCCTGCTTGATGGCGATCTCGAGCTTGGCCTTGGCCTCCTTCACCAGGCTCAGGGCGCCGAGGCCGCCCTTGGCCCCCGCCCAGGTGCTCTTGACGATGGCGGACCAGATCAGCAGATCGGTGCGAAATGCCTCCTTGGCGCTCGCCTCATCGGCCTTGGCACTCAGGCTCTCCAGGCAGCTCTCCTTGGCGTTGCCGGTCTGCTGGTACTGACAGTGGGCCCACTCCTGCTGAATGGTGGGCAGGGCATCGGCGGCCTGGGCCAGACCGCTTGCCAGCAGGCCCCCCAGGGCGAGCAACAGGGGGCCGTGACCAAATCGGGGACGGAAAGTGGCGTGCTTCATCTCAATGTTCCTTCTCGTTTGTCGCACAGGCGGGATCGCTCCTGTGATCGGGGGCTGGGGAGGCGGTGCGGCGGGCGTGGCGCTCGATGATCGGGCGCTGTTTGGCCAGGGCCCTGTCCACCAAGGCGGGCAGCAGGCCGTTGAGCCGCACAAAGAGCTTTTCCGGCCAGCCGAGCCAGCGGCGGCGTGTCTCGTTGCACAGGGCGATGACGGCCTCCTCGGCCACGTCCTGCGGGCTGTCGGTCCGGGTGCCGAGCTCGGCATTCATGGCATAAGCCGCCTCGGAGTTGAGGTGGGTACGGGTGGCGCGGGGGGCAAAGTGCAGCACCTTGATGCCGGTTCCCTCCAGCTCCCGCCCTAGGGACTCGCTGAAGCCGCGCATGGCGAACTTGCTGGCGCAATAGACGCTGTAGCCGGCAAAACCGATGGCCCCGAGGCTGGAGCCGATGTTCATGATGATGGCGGGCTTGCGCAGCCGGGGCAGCAGGGCTCGGGTGAGCTGGATGGGCGCCTCGACGTTGAGCAGCAACTGGCGTGTCACCTGCTCGCTGCTCTGATCCTCCAGCCAGGCGAACTGGTTGCAGCCCGCACTGTTGATGAGCACGTCCAGCCCCTCGTCCAGGGCCGGGTGTTGCAGCAGCTGTGCCCGCTCATGGGGAGAGCCGAGATCGGCCGTCACCGTCTGGTGGCGATCCGGATGAGGCAGCTCCCGGCGCAGGCGCTCCAGGGCGCTGGCCCGACGACCGTGCAGTAGCAGATGGGCACCCTGGGCCGCCAGTTCATGGGCCAGGGCTTCACCAATGCCGCCACTGGCGCCAGTCAGCAGTATGCGTTTGCCTTCAAGCTTCATTGGCAGGATCCCGTGAGCTGATAGAGCATGTCGCCATAGAGGCGGTAGACCACCTTGGCGGCGTGAATGATGGCGGCCTGATCGGCGGCATCTTCCACCCGGTTCATCAGGGATTCGAAGAACTTGAGGTGCTCCTGGTCCAGGGCCCCGTGTGAGCTCAGGTAGCTCATGGCCTGGGGCGGCAGACCCAGACCGCTCTTGAGCTGGTCGGCGACGGTCAGGGCGATGGCGACGCTGGTGCCTTCCAGCACCTGCACCATGCCGAAGAAGCCCATGGGGTTGCCGCGCTGGATCTGGTCGTAGAGGAAGGCCACCATCAACTCGATGGGCAGGCCCGGCTGGCCGTGGCGCACCTCCTCGGCATCACCGCCGCAGGCACGGATGTCGTTCAGGATCCACTCCTGATGGCCGTACTCCTCGTCGATGTACTCCCTGATGGCGCCACGCACCCATTCGTACTCCTGCCCCAGCTTGCCGCCGGTGGCCATCAGGAGCGGCACCGTGTGGCGCACGTGGTAGTAGGCCTGTGCCAGGAAGGCGAGGTAGGTGTCACGGCTGATGTCGCCGCGGCGGCAGGCCTCGATGATGGGGGCGTTGAACAGGCGTTCGCGCTCGCAGGCGGTGGCTTGTTGCAGGGTCTGGTAGAAGCTCATGAGGTCTCTCCTGTGAGGCATTGGCTGATCTGCCGGGAAAAATGGTGATAAATCTCGTTGCGACGGGGGCGCCCGTTGGCCGTCAGGAGGCCGGGGAGCTGATCCAGGGCGACCGGCAACCAGTGATGGATGCGGGCGTAATCGGGCAACTGCTGGTTGAGCCGGGCAATCTGCTCTGGCAATTGGGACTGGCTGCCCGGCAGCGGCTGGATAAGGGCCACGTTGGCGGGCTGACCATCACCGAAGATGACGATGCGGGCGATGGCCGGGCAGAGCTGGGCCTGGGCTTCCACCCACTCCGGGGAGAAGTTGCGGCCAAAGGCGGTGATCTGCACGTTCTTCTTGCGCCCCGTGATATGGAGATAGCCCTCCTCGTCGATCCGACCCAGATCCCCTGTGGCGATCTGGCTGCCCGTCTCGCCCTCTTCCCCCAGGTAGCCCAACATGGCGCTGCCGCTGACCATGACTTCGCCGTCTGCGGCGATCGTCACCTGGCAGTGGGGCAGAGGCAGGCCGACGCTGCCGGGACGATCCCCGTGGGGGCCGTTCAGGGCGACCACGGAGCCGCATTCGGAGAGACCGTATCCCTCGTAGACCGGCAGCCCCGCCGCACGGGCGTGAGCGATGAGTTCGGGGGCGACCTTGCCGCCGCCCACGGCGACGAAGCGCAGGGTGCCGAGCTGTGTCGCCAGGGCAGGGGTATTGAGGCACAGGGCCAGCAGCAGGCGCAGCAACTCGGGTACCAGCACCAGGCTGTGGCTGGGCCAGCGCAGCAGTGCCTGGGCCAGGGCTGCAGGATCCAGCTTGCTGGAGCCCGAGAAGCCGAGTTCCCCCAGGGAGGGGATGCGGCTGCAGGCGCCGGTCAGCAGCGGTACATACAAGCCGGTCAGGTTCTCCAGCAAGGTGGTGAGGGGCAGCAGGGTCAGGTGCTTCTCAACCCGGGCAGGGGCCACCCGCAGGGCAAGGGATCCGCAGACCGCCGTCATCTGTTCCAGCGACAGGCAGACGCCCTTGGGTTGCCCCGTGGTGCCCGAGGTATAGGTGATCTTGGCGGTGCCCGCAGGCAGCTCGGGGAGGCGGGCCGGGATGCGGCGCCACAGGGGCACGGCCTGCTCATCGGGCCTGCCTGCCATGAGCACGAGGGGCGAGGCGGCTTGCCACCCCTGGTGCTCCGGGCCGACCAGGGCGTCTGCTCCGCTGCTGTCCAGCAGCCACGTCTGCTGCGCCGGACTGAAGAAGTGGGGAACCGGGATGACCACGATGCCGGCCCAGGTGGAGGCAAGATCGATCAGCGCCCAGGGCAGGCCGTTGTCGAGTTGCAGGGCCAGGCGGCGGATGCCGGCCCCTTGCAGCACTCCTGCCAGTTGCTGGATCTGCTGCCACAGGCTCTGGTAATCCAGCTCACCCTGGCTGCCTAGCAGCGCAGGCTGGCGCGGGGTCTGGCTGGCATGGTGGGCGATGGTGTCGAACAGCGTCATTGCGCGCACCTCCTGTCGATGTCGGCATGGTTAAAAAGGCGGGGCATGGGCCCCAGCAGGTTGAGCAGCAGGCTGCTCTGTGCGAGCACCTCGCGCCCCTGGTTGATGTCGCCTGCCATCACCTTGGGCTGGCAGCGGTAGTATTCGCCCCAGGCGCTGGCATCCTCTCCCACCTGATGGGCCTGGGCGGGGGCCAGCTCCACCGGGTTGAGACGCAGGCGGGTAAAGCTGTTGCGCAGCTTGGCGGTGCCGGTGAACACCACGTAGTCCAGGGCGTTGTCACACAGCAGACGGCACAGCGCGGCAAACATCAGGCGGGCGTGACCCGGTTCGCTGCAGGCAAGATTGCCCACTTCGATGATGCGGTGGCGGGCCGGACGGACCCCGAGACGGGTCTCGATGGCGGCCTCGACAGGCTGCTCCAGATATTGCTCCAGATAGAGCGGTTGCTCGTGCTCGCCATGGCAGGCCTGATTGAGGCCGCAGGCACCGACCAGCACGCCATCTGCCCGGTAGAGCCCGAGCAGGCAGGGCAGAAAATGGGGAATGCGGGCGTTGAACTCGAGGGTGTAGGCGGCCTGGATATAGGTTTGCAGCGCCATGACCTGCTGCGGGGATTCGGCCAGGATCAACCGGTAGGGGGCTTGGATCTCGATGGTCATGGTTGGCTCCTTCTCTTGCGATGGGATGAGAGTAAAAGGGCAAACTTAAGAAACCCTTAAGGCGCAAAAAAAGACGAAAAAAACTGGCGGGGGGTGAACGGGGGTCGATGGGGGCACCAGACAAAACAGTTGCCAGCAGCGGGCGTGGCAGGCAATCTGCCCCGCTGTCGCCACCCGAGGAGCTGCCATGTCATCCCCTGTTCACTGTCCCCTGTGTCTCTCCCCTCGGCACCATGCCCTGCCGGTGGCGGGCAAGGGCTATTACCGCTGCCTGGCGTGCGAGCTGGTCTGGATGGACGAGGCGGACCACCTGGACGAGGGGGCCGAGAAGGCGGTCTATGACGGGCACGACAACCGGGTGGACGATCCCCGCTACCGGGCCTTTCTGATGCGTGCCTTTGGCGAGGTGCTGGCCCGGGTGTCGCCTCCTGCCTGCGGCCTCGATTTTGGCTGCGGCCCCGGGCCTGCCCTCATCGCCATGGGGCGGGAGGCGGGCTTCGAGATGGCGGGCTACGACAAGTTCTATGCCGACGACCCCGAGTGCCTGACAAGGCAATACGACTTCATCACCAGCACCGAGGTGATAGAGCACATCGCCACCCCCCGCGCCGTGCTGGACACGCTCTGGGGCTGTCTCAAGCCCGGCGGGGTGCTGGTGTTGCAGACCCAGCGGGTGCTGGGGGACGAGCGCTTCAAGACCTGGCGCTATCGCCACGATCCCACCCACATCGTCTTCTTCGCCGAGGCCTCGTTCCGTGCCCTGGCGGTCCGCTGGCAGGCAGAGGTCGAGTTTCCTCATGCGGATGTGGCGGTGTTCACCAAACCCTGAGCCGGGCGTTTTCATTTGGCCATGAGTTGGGCATGCTGGTGGCCTGATACCCAGGAACGGATGCCCCTATCTCCATGTCGATCCCCCACCTCTCATTGCAAGACGCCCGCCACCTGCAACTGGCGGCCCAGGGGCTGCTGACCCCGCGCCGCGCCAGAGCAACCCCCGCCGACCTGCTTGCCTGCATTCGCGGCATGGCGTTGCTGCAGATAGACACCATCTCCGTTGTGGCCCGCAGCCCCTATCTGGTGCTGTTCAGCCGCCTTGGCCACTACGATCCGCGCTGGCTGGAACAACTGCTGGCCGATGGTGACCTCTTCGAATATTGGGCCCATGAGGCCTGTTTCGTCCCCCGGGAAGATTTCCGGCTGCTGCGCCATCGCATGCTGGATCCCGCCGCCATGGGCTGGAAGTTCTCCGCCCAGTGGCTCAAGACCCACGGCGGCGAGATAGCGCAGATAGTCGAGCGCATACGCCAGAATGGCCCGGTGCGGGCGGCAGACTTCGAGCGCAAGGGGGACAAGGGCAACGGCTGGTGGGACTGGAAGCCGGAGAAGCGCCATCTGGAGGTGCTGTTTACCGCAGGTCAGCTGATGGTGCGCGAACGGCGCAATTTCCAGCGGGTCTACGATCTCGCCGAGCGGGTCATGCCGGAGTGGAACGACGAGCGGGATCTGCCGAGTCCTGATCTCGCCCGGCGGGACATGGTGCGAGCCAGTTGCCGGGCGCTGGGGCTGGTCAAGACCGGCTGGGTGGCGGATTACTATCGCCTTAAACGGGGGAAATACGACGCCCTGCTCCACCAGATGGCGGATGAGGGGGAGCTGTTGCCGGTTCGAGTGGAGGGGTGGCAGCACGGAGCCTTCGTTCACGCCTCCCTGGCCGATGAGCTGGTCCGGGCCCAGGCGGGCACCCTCAAGGCGAGCCACACCGCCGTGCTCTCGCCCTTTGACCCGCTGGTGTGGGATCGCAAGCGGGCCAGCGAGTTGTTTGGCTTTGACTATCGCATCGAGTGCTATACCCCGGCCCCCAAGCGCCAGTACGGTTATTTCGTGCTGCCGTTGCTGCATCGCGGCAAGCTGGTGGGCAGGATGGACGCCAAGGCCCATCGCAAGGAGGGGGTGTTCGAGGTCAAGAGCCTCTATCTGGAGCAAGGGGTCAGGATCACCCAGAGCCTGGCCCAGGATCTGGGCAAGGCCATCCAGAAGCTGGCGGAGTGGCACCAGACCCCGCTGCTGCGTTATGGCAACGTTCCTGCTCCCTTGTTGGCTCAATGGCAGGAGGTGGCACGCTGAGGAAGGACGCCTACCCTCGCATCAAGCCGGGCAGGACCAGGGCTACGGCGGCGGCGATGCGCGCGCGGATGTCGCTGCCCGGCGCCAGCAAGCCGAGCGCCATCTGGCGCAGCGGCTCCGCCATGGTCATCGCCAGCAGCAGGTCGCTGGTTTGGGCGGTGTCCAGCTCGCGCAGCCAGCCCAGTTGCTGCTGGCGCTGTAGCCACGCCGCCAGCGTCGCTCTGCCGCGGGCAATGCCGTTCTCCTGATAGGCCGCCAGCAGGGCATCGCGCCCCGCGAACTCATGCTGCAGCAGTCGGAACATGCCCACCGCCGGTGCGCTCAGCACCTGGCTGGCAATGGCTTGCAAGCCCTGCACCAGCATCTCTCCCAGTACCTCGGGGTGGGTTGCATCCTGCTCGAAGGCCGGTTGAAAGGCATCGGTCCAGCTGCGCACCGCCTGCGCTACCAGCTCGTCGCGATTGGCGGCGAAGCGGTAGAGGGTCTTCTTGGCAACCCCCGCCTCTTTGGCCACCGCATCCACGGTCGCAGCGCCGTAGCCCCCCTTGAGCAACAAGGTCAGCGTCGCCTCGGCGAGGGCGGCGCGAAGGTCGGCTTCCGGGGTGACCGGACGGCCTCGTGAGCGTGTTTCTTCATCGTTCTGGTGCGACATATGGGCTCCTGGAAAGCATTGACAGACCCAGCATACAGGCATAGCGTAATTTAAGAAACGAACTTCGTTTCCTAAATTTATGGGAGTCATATCATGCATCCTTCTGCCCTGTTTGCCCCTTGGGGCGTCAATGACATCAATGAGTTGCTCAGTCCGCAACCCCTTCGCCTGGAAATGGGTCTGACCCGCAGCACCGACGGCCTGCTGACGGTCGCCATCCGCACCGATCTGCACGGTTGCAAGGGGCGCATGCTGGATTGGTGGTTCACCTTCTTCGAGACGACCCAGCACATCAGGTGGTGGCACCCCCACGATCATGTCGAGCACCGGGGCTGGGATCATCACTGGAAAAAAGGGGAGCGCTATGTGGGAGCCAGCATAGAGGCGGTGGAGTGGCTTGCCGAGCTGCCGCCGGTGGCAGCTCGCCTCAAGTTCCACGGTGCCGAAGAGGTGTTCGCCCCGCAATCGCTACACGAGGCGCGGGAGACGCAGGCTCTCTCTGCCGCCATCTGCGCCCGTATCGGCTTTGGCAACGAGGTGGCGCTGGATGACAACGGTGCGCCGCTGGATGGCGAGATGCTGCACCTGGCGCGCGATACCCCCTATGGCTGTGTGCTGCGCAGTCGTTTTCTGCTGGGCAAAGCCTGCGCCAACCCGTTTGACGAGGTGCCGGACGAGATAGGCTTCAACCTGATGCGCCACTGCTACAGCGAGTTCAGTTATCTGGCGCAGTTTCTGCCGTCGCTCTACTACGCGGAAAACGGCCGTGAACCGGCACCGCGACTCTGGTGACGGATGCCGAACGAGCGCGCAGGCCAGCTGCCGGGTGGAGATGAACCGCGGAAGATGGTCATAAAAAAACCGGGCACTGGGCCCGGTTTGTCATGCAGTCAGGATGTGCTTACTGGAGCACCAGTACCATCAGCAGGCCGACGGTGATGGCGGACACCAGGAAGGCGAAGCCATAGAACACATAGTGGTGCAGCTTGGTGGTGTGGATCCCCAAGTCATGCAGGCCGTGGTAGATGCGGTGCATGCCGTGCCAGACGGGCAGGGCGATGATGACCAGCAGGATGCAGGCACCCCACCAGGAGCTGGCGAATGCCAGCACGCGCTCGTAGCTCATGGTCTCCACGTCCATGATGCCCATGGGCACCAGCAGACCGGTGATGAGGACAATGACCGGCAGCAGCATGGCAACCACCATGCCACCCGCACCAAACAGACCCCAGTAAATTGGCTCGTCAGAACGTCTCATATTTTTTCCTCAAATCATGATTGAGTGATCGTGGCCAACGTTTCTGAGTGAGAGCCCGGTACCAAACAGACACCAATAACCGGGTTCGTCAGAACGTCTTATGGTTTTCTCCTCAGGCCACGATGATCAGGACAAGCAGGGATACCGCCGCCAGCGCCACATACTGGGCGATGACGATCGGCTTCTCCGGCACCAGGTCTTCGCCACGGAAGATGCGCATGGCTTTCGGGGCCAGGGCGAACCAGGTCTTGGCGTGGAACAGGCAGGCAGCCAGGGCGATGACGTGAAACAGGATGGCAATGGGGCTCTGCAGGGATTCCAGCCAGCCGTTGAATGCCTCCTGACCCTGTACCAGGCGCAGCAGACCCCACATCAGCACGACGGCGTAGATGGAGACGAAGATGCTGGTGCCTTCGCGGATCATGTAACCGGTGTAGAAGGCATTCTTCAGCCACCAGTCTTTCTTCATCTCGCGCACGTAAGGCTTACGTTTGCTTTGGGTGTTGTTCATGGTCTCACTCCTGGTCTCAATCCGGCTTGAACATGGCGATCATGTAGTCCTTGGCGCTCTCGACCTTGCCAAGCTGGATGGCGGCGGCCGGATCCACGCCTTTCGGGCACACTTCGGAGCAGTAGCCCACGAAGGTACAGCCCCAGACGCCTTCGTCCTGGCTGATGATCTTCATCCGCTCCCTGGACGCGCTGTCGCGGTTGTCGGCGTTGTAGCGATAGGCCAGCGCCAGTGCTGCCGGACCGGTGAACTTCTTGTTGATGCCATATTGCGGGCAGGCCGCGTAGCACAGACCGCAGTTGATGCACATGGAGAACTGGTGATACTTCGCCATGTCAGCCGGCGTCTGGGTGTACTCGCCATCACACAGGCTGCGCGGCTCGGACGGGATGATGTAGGGCTTGATGCTCTCCAGCTTCTCGATGAAGTCGGACATGTCGACCACCAGATCGCGCTCGATGGGGAAGTTGTTGAGCGGTTCGATAGTCATCTTGCCCGGCAGGTAATCCCGCAGGAAGGTCTTGCAACCGAGTTTCGGAATGCCGTTGACCATCATGCCGCAGGAGCCGCAGATCGCCATCCGGCAGGACCAGCGGAAGCTCAAGGTAGAGTCCAGATGATCCTTGATGTATTGCAGCGCATCCAGCAGGGACATCTCTTTGAGGTAGGGCACCTGGAAGGTCTGCATCCAGGGCTCGTTATCCTGCTCGGGACGGTAGCGCAGGATTTCAATTTCGATCATCTCAGCCATTCTTCTTAGCCTCGTCTTGTTTCTCACCCTCGGAACCGTACACGCGCTTGGCCGGTTGGGATTTAGTGATCTTCACATCGGAATAGTCGATGGTCGGGGCCCCTTCGTCGTTGTAGAAGGAGAGAGTGTGCTTGAGGAAGTTGACGTCATCGCGCTCCTCGTAACCGTCCAGACGCTGGTGGGAACCGCGGGACTCTTTGCGGTTGATTGCGGAGTGCGCCATGGCTTCCGCCACGTCCAGCATGTAGCCCAGCTCGATGGCGTACAGCAGGTCGGTGTTGAAGACCGAGGACTTGTCGTTGATCTTGATCTTTTTGTAACGGGCTTTCAGCTCGTTGATCTTGTCGATGGTGCCCTGCATCAGCTCTTCGGTACGGTAGATACCGACACCGGCTTCCATGGACATGCCCAGTTCGTTGCGGATATCCGCCGGGTTTTCGGTGCCGTCGATGTCCAGCAGGGAGAGGTGCTGCTTGATGAGCGCCTCGGCCTTGGCGACCAGCGCCTGGGTGTTGCCGTGTTGCTGAGTGGCGGCAAACTCGGCTGCCTGCTCACCGGCCACCTTGCCGAAGACCACGATCTCGGACAGGGAGTTGGAACCCAGACGGTTGGCGCCGTGCAGACCGACGGAGGCACATTCGCCAGCGGCATAGAGACCGGCCAGACGAGTGGCGCACTTGCCGTCAGTTTCTATGCCACCCATGGTGTAGTGGGCGGTCGGACGTACCGGAATCGGCTCTTTCACCGGATCCACACCCACATAGGCCTTGGCCAGTTCGCAGATGAAGGGCAGACGCTCTTTCAGGTACTTCTCTCCAAGGTGGCGCAGGTCGAGGTGAACCACGTCGCCCATCGGGCCCTGGATCACGCGGCCTTTTTGCTGCTCCTGCCAGAAGGCCTGGGAGAGACGGTCGCGCGGACCCAGCTCCATGTGCTTGTTCTTCGGCTGGCCGACCGGGGTTTCCGGGCCCAGACCGTAATCTTGCAGGTAGCGATAGCCATCCTTGTTGAGCAGGATGCCACCCTCACCACGACAACCTTCGGTCATCAGGATGCCGGTGCCCGGCAGACCGGTCGGGTGATACTGGACGAACTCCATGTCCCGCAGCGGTACGCCGTGGCGGTAGGCCAGGGCCATGCCGTCACCGGTGACGATGCCACCGTTGGTGTTGTAGCGATAGACACGACCAGCGCCGCCGGTGGCCAGCACCACGGACTTGGCCTGGATGAAGCGGGTGATGCCGTTCTGGATGTCAAAGGTGACGACACCCTGGACGCGGCCATCTTCCACGATGAGATCCAGACAGAAGTGCTCGTCGAAGCGCTTGATGGTCGGGTACTTGATGGAGGTCTGGAACAGGGTGTGCAGGATGTGGAAGCCGGACTTGTCGGCGGCGAACCAGGTGCGGGGGATCTTCATCCCGCCGAAACGGCGCACGTTGGCCTTGCCATCCGGTTTGCGGCTCCAGGGGCAACCCCAGTGCTCCAGCTGGATCATCTCGTTGGTGGCGTTGTTGACGAAGTACTCGACCACGTCCTGCTCACACAACCAGTCACCACCGGAGACGGTGTCGTTGAAGTGGTTTTCCAGGGAGTCGTCATCACGGACGACGCCTGCGGCGCCACCTTCGGCGGCCACTGTGTGGCTGCGCATCGGATAGACCTTGGAGATCAGGGCGATCTCCAGCTCCGGGTGGGCTTCTGCAATGGCGATTGCGGCACGCAGGCCACCGCCACCGGCACCGATGATGGCAACATCGGTCTTGATAATATCCACATCTGCCTCCTTAGGGATAGATTTGCTGGGCACGATTTTGCTCTATGAAAAAAATTCAGGCTTGATGCAAGTCAAACTGCTTTGTTTTAGTGCTTGGCAACGGTGATTTTTATTACAACCACCCCATTCCTTGGATGAAAATGCCGTCATTATCGCCATCCATCAGTGATCTGGATCAGCCGTACTCGCTACTCTGGTGATTTTAACTCCAAGATTATACGTAGTTTTCTTTCAAAAAAATGAGAAATGCCTCTCTTTTTGGGTATTACCCATAAAGTTTTTAAGTTTTTTATCAAAACAGTTTAATGATAACTATTATCACGATGACATATCGAGGTTAGGCATCAAAAAAGTAATGCGAATATAGCCATGACAGACTGGGCCCGTCTCCCACACATGGGAAAAAAGAGATGTCGATCACAGGGTTGAGGGTCTCGAAAGGGGATTATAACCGTTGAAACAAAAAGGGTTTATAAAAAAAGGGGCCTGAACGGCCCCTTTCTTCCCATGGTCGATCAGATGCGGAACATGCCGACCTGATTATTCAATTCACCTGAAATATTTTTAAGCTGGGCCGACAGATTGCGGGAGCTGTCCGCATCCACTGCCAGCTCGTCCGAGACATCCTTGACCGCCTGGATGTTGCGGCTCACCTCGTCGGTGACGGCACGCTGTTCCTCGGCGGCGCTGGAGATCTGGGTCGCCATGTCGGAGATCTGGTTGATGGAGGTGGTGATCTGCTCCAGCGCCTGGGTCGCATCGTTGGCATCTTCCACGCTGTTCTGGGCCAGCAGCTGACCCTCGTGCATGGTACTGACGGCGCCCTGGGTGTTGCGCTGCAGGGTCTCGATCATGCTGCGGATCTCGACGGTGGAGCTGTGGGTGCGCTGGGAAAGCACCCGCACCTCGTCGGCCACCACGGCAAAGCCGCGTCCCTGCTCGCCAGCCCGGGCGGCCTCGATGGCGGCGTTGAGCGCCAGCAGGTTGGTCTGCTCGGCGATGCCCTGGATGGTGGAGAGGATGGTGTTGATCTCCTGGGCGTTCTTCTCCAGTTCCTGAATGATGCCGGAGGCCTGCTTGACCTGGGTGGCGAGATCCGTGATGGAGCGCTGGTTGCGGGCAATCACCTGCTTGCCGTGCTCGCAACTGCTGGAGGAGCTGCGGGCCGCTTCCGCGGTCTGCTCGGCGTTGCTGGCCACTTCGACGGCGGTGGCGGACATCTCGTGCACTGCGGTCGCAATCTGGGAGATCTCGTTTTGCTGGCGGGCCAGCCCCTGGTTGGATTTCTCCGCCATGTCGTGGGAAGACCTGGCCTGCTGGTTGAGCTGGGTGGAGGAGTTGGAGATGTCCTGCACCATGACGTGGATGCGCTCGATGAAGGTGTTGACGTGCTTGGCGACGGTACCGACCTCGTCTTCACGCTCGATCTTGATGCGACGGGTGAGATCGCCGTTGCCGCGGGAGAGATCGGCAATTGCCTCGCCCAGGGTTTTCAGCGGCGCCAGGGAGCCGTTGATGGCGACATAGGAGAAGCCCGCCACGATGAGGATGGTCAGCAATCCCTGAATGAGGGCGGAGGTGACCATGCGGGAGACGGACTGGTAGGCGACCGCTTCATCCACCACGATGCCGAAATACCAGTTGGTGTTGGGGATCTCGGTGAGGTCGAACACGCTCGCCTTGCCGCTGATATCCATCTCGGAGATGGTGTTGTCATGGGCCAGCTCGTTGACCTTGGCTGCCGTCAGTTCCGGAGAGATGGCGGTGGCGGGTTTGAGGGTCAGATCCTTGTCCGGGTGGGCGATGATGGTGCCGTTGCTGTCCACCAGAATGGCATAGGTGCCTTCCGAGTTCATGGCAAGCACGTCTTTCACCAGACCGTCGATGGAGACGTCACCGGCGATGACGCCGTCGGTGTTGCCGCGACTGAAGGGCTCGGCGATGGTGATGATGAGCTGGCCGGTGGTGATGTCGGCATAGGGAGCCGTGATGGCGAGCTTGCCGGCGGCCATGGCGTCCTTGTACCAGGGGCGCTGACGCGGATCATAGCCGGCCGGCAGATCGGTCGGCTTGCTCTGGATCATCCGGCCATCCTTGGTGCCCACGTAGACGAGATCGAAGTTGCCCGCATTCATGGACTGGGCCAGGTGGCTGAGGGGCTCGTCTTCCTTGGCGAAGGCTTCCTTGGTGGCGGTGACGAGATTGATGCGGGCGTCGAGCCAGCGGGAGATCCCCTTGACGTTGGCGACCGAGCTGTCGTCGATGAAGCTCCAGATCAGCCGCTGGGTTTCACTGCGCAACTGGGAGGTGTTGTACCAGACCTGCAGGCCGGTGATGACCAGAATGATGGCCCCGATGGAGAGGACCAGCTTGTTCTTGATGGATAGGTTCATGTTTACATCCTTGTGAGCGTCAGTCAGAGATCCATGGTGTTTGTTATTGTTATGAGCCAACTCTGTATCGGCTGGCTATGGACTTTATGTATCCCGGTGCACCGCATTTTTTCAATTCTTTTCACCTCCTTGTGGCCTGCCAGGCCGCGCCGATACTCAGCTGAATCGATCTGGCCGGTTGGTGAAGATGCCATCGACACCCATGCTGGCGAGGGCGCTCCCATCACTCACTTCGTCGACCGTGTAGACCAGGATCTTGAGCCCCCGGCGATGGGCATCCGCCACCAGGGTCTCGTCGACGAAATCCACGTCGCAGTTCAGTGACCAGGCCCCCAGCGTCTCGGCGAAGGCGGCGCCGTCGAGGGGCAGGCTGGCCGTGAGGGCGCCGATCCTGATTTCCGGTCGCAGTCCTTTGAAGCGTAACAGCTCGGGATGATGAAAGGAGGAAACGATCCAGTGCGCCTGGGTAAAGCCAAGCTCGGCCTCGGCCCGCCTGGTCAGGGCGGCCACCGGCTCGGCGGTGTGGGCACCCTTGAGCTCGATGTGCAGTTCGCAGCGCCCCGCCACCAGTGCCATCACCTGCCACAGGGTCGGGATCCGCTCCTCGTCCCCCGCATCCAGGCTCGCCAGGTACTCCCGGGATTGCCCGGTCAGCACACCCTGGCCGTTGGTGCAGCGCTCCAGTCGCCGGTCGTGGAAGACCCAGAGCTCTCCGTCGGCCCACTGCACGTCCAGCTCGATGGCTTTGGCACCCAGATCCAGCGCCAGGCTCATCGCCTTGAGGGTATTCTCCGGGGCCTGGCCGCTGGCACCGCGATGGGCAATGATCTGCATGATGGCTCCTGTTGTCGTCTTTGGGGGCTTCATCCCCGGCTCATCCGGATGTCGATCTGCTGATGTGGCAGATGCATGCCGACCTGGCCGAGTTTCTCCAGGATCAGAGAATGTACCTCGTGCGTAATGGGCATCCGGTGATCCATGTTGTTGACGTAGAGCCGGATCTCGTAGATGAGGGCCGAGTCGGTGAACTCGATGAGGAACACCTCCGGGGCGGGCGTATCCAGCACCAGGGTGGACTCGCGCACGCTCTGCTCCAGCAGTTGCTGTACCTGCTTGGGATTCTGGGTCAGGCCGATGCGAATGCGCAAGCGGACCCGGGTGATGGCATCGGACAGGGACCAGTTGATGAACTGCTCGGTGATGAAGGCCTTATTGGGGACGATGATCTCTTTCCTGTCCCAGTCCACTATGGTGGTGGCGCGGGTTTTGATCTTGGTGACGGTGCCGGTGAGATCCCGGATGGTGACGGTGTCACCCAGGCGGATCGGTTTTTCGAACAGGATGATGAGGCCGGAGACGAAGTTGGCGAAGATCTCCTGCAAGCCGAAGCCCAGCCCCACGGAGAGTGCCGCCACCAGCCACTGGGTCTTGGACCAGTCGATGCCGAGCATGGAGAAGCCGGTGAGAGCGCCAATCAGCAGTACCAGGTACTTGCTCACCGTGGTGAGGGCGAAGCCGGTGCCGGGGGAGAGGCTCAGATGCTGGAGCAGGGTGAGCTCCATCAACCCTGGCAGGTTGCGGGCGGTGACCACCGTCAGGATGAAGGCGAAGACGGTCAGCATCAGATCCTGCAGGGTGATGGCGGAGAGCTGCTCGATGCCGGCCACCTTGCTGCTCACCTGCCACACCTCGATGCTGCTGAGGAAGCTGAATGCCGAGTTGAGATCCGACCATTGCACCACCACCAGCATGGTGAAGCCCAGCATCAGCAGGGTGCGCACCAGGCCGAGGGACTGGGCGCTGATGGTATCCAGATCCAGCTCGGGCTCCTCCACCACATCGGGGATCTCGGAGCTGAGATCGTCCTCTTCCCGCTCCCGCTGCGCCAGGATCTCGGCCCGCTTCTGCTTGGCGCGATCGAAGGCGAGTCGGCGGCGCTGGATCAGCATCCAGCGGTGGGCCAGATAGTAGACGAGCAGGCAGCCGAGCCCCGCCAGCAGGCTCAGCTCCAGCTGGCGCAGCAGGGTGCGGGAGGTGTAGAAGTAGCCGAACAGGGCGCCCAACACAGCCAGCAGCGGGGCCAGCATCAGGCTGTTCCAGATGAAGTGGTGCAGCAGATGGGGCTTGGTCATGTCTGCCTGACCCCAGGTGAGGGGCAGTTTTTCCCGGTTGAGGCGGGCAAAGAAGAGCAGCAGCCAGAGGGCCCCGATGATGAAGGCGAGGCGTCCCAGGGAGTCGTAGAAGGCGTGCTCCTGATAGCTGCTCGCCATGCCCTGCACGAAGAAGCTCGGGATCAGCACCAGCAGCAGGGTACGAAATTGTCCCCATACTCGCTGCACCCGCTCCTTCTGCCAGCGGAAGTGGAGGATGAGGATCCCCTTCTCCAGAGTGAGGTGGCGCGCCACCAGCAGGGCCAGCAGCAGGAACCAGATTTCACCCAGGCCCCGGGCCACCGCCACCGCGAAGGGATATTGCCAGGCGCCGTCCAGCAGGCCGTGCACCATGAGCACCATGGCGGGCAGCGGCAGGGCGGCGAGCACGGAGCGCACCAGCAACCGGCTAGTGAGGCTGAACTTGTCCTGGGTTACCTTGCCGATGCGCGGGGCAATGTACTGGCTGTATTGAATGAGGTGGCGGGCCAGTTTCAGCCAGCACCAGGCCAGCCCCAGCAGCCCGAGGCCAGCCAGGGTCAGGCTCAGGGGGTTGTTCTCGGCGATGGCCCTGGGCAGTTGCAGCCAGTTGGCCGGGTTGAAGGCAAGGCCGAGGGCGGCCGGGACGCCGAGCAGCACCGCCGGGCTCAGGGGGCGCACGTCCGGCATCCAGAACAGATGGCTGGCGCTGAGTTCGCGGATCTCGTCGATCTTGCTGTTCTGACGGCTGTAGAGCAGCTTGAGGCGGGTCTGCTCCTGAATGAGGGTGTCGGAGGCATCGTTGAGCCGGGTCAGCAGTTGCCGCCTTGCCTTGAGCAGGTTGTCCAGCACGGCGCGCTGGGCCCTGTCCAGGGTGATGCCGTCTCCACTGAGCAGGCTGTTGCGCAGCTGGACCGGATCCTTCAGGGCATCCTGCTCGGTCTCGTACTGGTATTTGGCCATACGCGCCTTGACGATGGCTGACTCCAGCCGCTCCAGCGGGAAGTAGGCGGGCAGATCGGCCAGCTTGCTGCGCAGGTTCTCGCCGTAGGCGTTGCTTATCTGCAACCACTCCAGCTGTTCGCGCACCGAATTGACCAGCTCGTTGAGCCCGGAGAGGGAGGTGTCCACCCCCCGCTGCTCGTCCTGCACCCGTTCAATCTGGTCCTCGAGGGCCCCCAGTTGGAGGGAGAGGGCCTGGTTTTGCTGCTGTTGCTCCTGCAAGAGGGGGAGGTCAGAGGTGAGCTGGCGGCGCAGGCGTTCACTCTCGGCCAGGGCCTGCTCGGTCTTGTCCCGGCGCAGCTGGTTCTGCTGGGCAAGCAGACTGGTCTGCCACTCATCCTCGTCGGTGATGGCGAGGTTGAGCTCCTGCAGCTTGAGCTTGCCCAGATCGTTGCGCTGCTGGGCGGAGAGCTGCTCCAGCTCCAGCATCTGGATCCGGTCGGAGAGGCTCTGCTCTTTGAGTCGGGTGGCCAGTTGCTGGGCCTCCTGCAACCTGTCCGACTCGTTGCTGAAGCTCAGGCGATCGAGCAGGGAGCGGGTCTGGAGCAACTGCTTGCGCAACTCGTCGACCCGCAGGTGATATTCCTGGCCCGTGCTCTCAAGCTGGTTGAGGCTGTCGGTCACCGCCTGACGCTCCTTGCGCAGGTTGAGCTGGCGGTTGCTGCTCAGGCTGATGGCCTGGCGCAGGGCATCCTCTTTGAGGGAGGAGAGGGACGGGCGGGACTGGGGCTGATAGTTGTGCAGCCCCTCCTTGAGACGGGCGGACTCCTTGGGGTAGTCGATGAGGATCTGCTGGTAGGCCTTGCCCTGTTCCCGGTAGCGCTGGGCATCCCGGGCATATTGCAGCGCCTGCTGGTAGCTCTCCCGCAGTTGCTGGTTTTCCGGGGTATCCGTCTTGGGGATGCTTTGCAGCAGCTCCTCTACCTGAGTGATGGCATCATCAGCCTGGACAGCGGAGAAGGGGAACAGGCTGAGACAGAGCATCAGACAGAGCAGGCGTTGCAACATGGCGCACGTTTCCGTTCAGGAGAAGTCGCCCTAGCCTAAAGCAGGGGCCGGGGCGGGTAAAGCCCTCAAGATGAATGATCCACGGCACAAATAACGGGTGATCTGGGTCTTGTTTGGCTATTATTCTGGCCGTTCCCCTTCATTGAGCAATTTATGTCCTCCGTCGATCTGGGCACGGCCCCCCTTTCCCGCCTCTTCTTGCGTTACGTCACCCCCACGGTGGCCGCCATGCTGGTCACCGGCATCTATGTCACCATAGACGGCATCTTCGTCGGCCATATCCTGGGCCAGGACGGGCTGGCCGGCATGATGCTGGCGTACCCCATCTGCGCCGTGCTCTACGCGGTGGGTGCCCTGATCGGCATGGGATCCTCGTCGCTGGCCTCCTTCTATCTGGGCAAGGGGGAGCAGGCCAGGGCGCGCCACATCGTCGGCAATGCCCTGGTGATGGTGCTCATCGCTTCTGCGCTGCTCGCCTTCATTGGCATTCGTTACGGCAAGGCCATGCTTGTCTGGATGGGGGCGCAGGGGGTCATCTTCGACGCAGGCTTCGCCTATCTGCAGTGGTACGCCTGGCTCGGGGTGTTCGCGGTGCTCTCCATGGCCTTTACCGCCCTGCTGCGCAACGACGGGCGACCCGGCCTCACCACCTGGATCCTGGTGGGGGGCGGCGTGCTCAACGTGCTGCTCGACTACCTGCTGATGGCGGTGATCCCCTGGGGGCTGGCGGGGGCCGCCATCGCGACCATGCTCTCCCAGGCGGTCACCGGAGGCCTGTGCCTGTGGCACTTCTTTACCCCCCGCAGCCAGTTGCGCATTCGCTGGGATACCCTGGTGCCCGACTGGCGGCTGATGGGGGAGACATTGCGACTCGGGGTGTCGAGTTTTCTGATGTACCTCTACCTCTCGGTGGTGCTGGCGCTGCACAACAAGGCGCTGCTCTCGGTGGGCACTTCGCTGCACGTTGCCGCCTATGGGGTCATCAGCTACAGCGAGGCCTTCTTCTATCTCATCTTCGAGGGGATCGCCATGGGCATCCAGCCCATCGCCAGCTTCAATGCCGGGGCGGGCAACTGGTCGCGAGTGCTGCGGGTGCGCAACCTGGCATTGGGAGTGACCATGGCGGTGGCACTGTGCGGGATGATCCCGCTGTATCTGTGGCCAGAGGCAGTGGTTTATCTGTTTGCGGGGGACAATGCTGCCCTGTTGCCGGTGGCGACCCTCGGTATCTGGCTCTACTTCTGGGGGCTGCCCATGGAAGGCTTGCTGCTGGTGGGGGCCACCTACTTCCAGGCCATCAACCGGGCCCGCATCGCTTCCCTGCTCACCGGCGGCAAGCTGGTGCTGATCGGCGGTTTCCTGTGGGGCTTCTCCTCCCTGTGGGGAGTGGCCGGTGTCTGGCTGGCGCTGCCCACTTGCAGCACTCTGCTGGTCCTGGTGATGTGGCGGGCGATGAACAGGGAGGGGCGCCAGCACAGCGCTGCCTGAGATGTGGTCATGCGTCCATGAAAAAGGCAGCCTTGGCTGCCTTTTTCATTTTGAGTGCCCCTGCCTGTGGGCGGCAGGTCGCCGGCCTCAGGGCTTGAAGGCGCCGATAAAGATGGCGGGGTCGACGCGGGCGTCGTTGAGGCTGACGTTCCAGTGCATGTGGGGACCGGTGGCGCGGCCGGTGGCGCCGACCCGGCCGACGATGCCGCCGCGGGGCAGGCTCTGGCCCAGCTTCACGTCCACTTTCGACATGTGACAGAACATGCTGATGAGGCCCTGGCCGTGGTCGACGAACACCGTATTGCCGTTGAAGAAGTAGTTGCCGATGAGGATGACCTTGCCAGCGGCTGGTGCCTTGATGGGAGTGCCGGCTCCGACCGCGAAGTCGAGGCCGGAGTGGGGATTGCGCTCCTCGCCGTTGAAGAAGCGGCGCAGCCCGAAGGGGCTGGAGAGCGGGCCCTGGACCGGCTTGTCAAACAGCAGGTTGCTCGGCTGAGCCGGGCTGAAGGTCTGGTAGGCGCGGGTCTGTTCGGCAAGCTCCCGGTTGATGCGGGTCATGTCTTCGGCCAGCGGATTGACCTGGCGGCTGTTCTTGAGCTTGATGTGCTGCTCACGGTAGTGCTTGGTGCCGACCGTGAAACTCAAGGTGCGGCCATCGCTGGTGGTTACCTGATGGGGGCCGGGCGCGCTCTTGAGCGGGATGCCGACGATGGCGATCCACGTCTTCCCGTCTTCCTGTACCACCAGCACAGGCTTGTCCTGATAGCGCACTGCGGGTGCCTTGGCCCCGCTTCCCAGTGGTACCACGGCCACGCCCCCCGGCACCGGGTGGTTGAGCAGGCGGCTGATAAACCCCGGTTCGGCGTGAAGCGCAGGGCTGCCGAGCAGCAGGAGAAGAAAGAAGAGGCGGCGCATGATGACTCCATCGGATCAGGGGGAAAGCAAGAGGGGGGAGATGATGCCACATTCTGGCGGTGCTGTCCGTCAACCGTGGCCGATAAACTCGTCGGCTGCGGCCCAGAAGGACGCAACGGACACGCCATTGCAGCGAGGTGAATGCTCTGGTTGCGGGGATCCGCTTTCCCTTCGACCTTGCCAGCCTGAGCAGGGGGCCGCTGCGCTACCGCATCTTGGGGGCGCTCGCGAGCGACAACCGTTTCATCACCACCAGCCTGGTCGGGGTCGGGGTGGGCATGGCCGGACAGGGGCCCTGACCCCTATTCCATTCGATACCGCCATCGCGGTACCCTACTCGGCGGCGACCCAGGTCACCGACTGTAAGATGAGGCTCTCCCCGACCCGGTTGCCGGGCCAGGTAGTACGCACCGGCCCCATCATGGTCACGGTGAGCGTGTCCTGAGGAGACGCCGCTTCGCCCCTATTTTTCGACGAGGTCAATGATGAACAGTGACAGGGCCCTGCGCCGCGAACCCAAACGCCATGGCATAGGACAGGGCTGGATCTGGATCCGCACCGGATTCGACATCTTCAACAAGGGGATGGGTGCCAGCGTGGCCATGATAGTGCTCTGGTTTGTGGTGGGCATCGTGCTGGATCAGCTGCCGGCGGGGGGCTTGATCTCCCAGTTGCTCTATATGGTGTGGGGGGCTGGCTGGGTGGCGGTGGCGCGGCGGGGTCACCATGGGGAGGCGCTGCAATTTGGCGACTTCTTTGCCGGTTTCCGCCATCGGTTGACCCCCTTGATGCTGGGGGGCCTGATGGTGCTCGGCCTCATCATGGGGATCCTGATGATCTGCGTGTTCCTGCTGCACCAGTGGGGACTCACCGGCCTGTTGTCCGCGGATCCGGGCTCCCTGGCGCTGACCCCGGAGCAGGCACAGGGCTTCCTCGTCTGCGCCCTGGTGGGATTGGCACTGTTCGTTCCCGTGCTGATGGCCATCACCTTCGCCCCCGCCCTTATCCTCTTCCATCAGGTCGGGGTCTGGCAGGCAGCCAGGCTCAGCTTCAAGGGATGTCTGCGCAACATGTGGCCCTTCCTCTGGTGGGGGCTGCTCGGGGCTGTGCTGATCTTCTTTGGCGCACTCCTGATGCTGGTGGGCTTGCTGGTGGTGCTGCCTGCCATCAACTACTCCATCTATGCCGCCTATCACGACATCTATCTGGAGGATCAGGAGGCCGAGGAGGGAGAGACCCCGGTCAAGGCATTCGGTTTCGAAGCCTGACCGGGCACAGGATGGAGCAAAGAGGGGCCGCGAGGCCCCTTTTTTGTGCGGCTCGCAGGGATCAGAGAGGGGGAGGGGCTTCTTGCCACAGGGGATCGTCCGCCATTCGCTCCACGAGAAAGTCGAGGAAGCTGCGCAGCAAGGGGGACATCTGTTTGCGGGTGCCATAAACGGCATAGACGCCGAGGCGCTTGGGCTGCCACGGGGTGAGCAGGGGGACCAGGGCGCCGCTTGCCAGATGGGGCTGAACCGAGTAGGCGGGTTGCAGGCTGATCCCCGCCCCGTCCAGGGTGGCGGCCAGCAGCAGGTTGGAGATGTTGGCGCTGAGGTTGCCGCTCACCGGGACGGATTCGGGACCATCGGGCCCCAGAAACTCCCACAGGCTCTTGCCGAAATAGGTGTAGGTGAGGCAGTTGTGCAGTGCCAGATCCTGCACCTGCTGCGGCGGAGCATGGCGGGCCAGGTAGGCTGGGCTGGCGCACACCACCGAGTGGCAGGTGCCGAGCCTGCGGGCCACCAGGTTGGGATCGAGGTCGTTGGTGATGCGCAGGGCGAGATCGATTCGCTCCTCCACCAGATTGACCGTCCGGTCCAGCAGCAGGATGTCGATCGCCGTGCCGGGGTAACGGGCCAGGTAGTCGTTCGCCGCCCCGACCAGCAGGGCTTCGGAGAGAGAGTAGCTGCTGGTTATGCGCAGTTGCCCCTTGGGGGCCTCGTCATGGCGGATGGCCAGGTGTTCCATCTCTTCCCCCAGGGCCAGCATGGCTCTGGCCCGGTTCAGCGCCTCTTCTCCCGGCCCGGTCAGGCTCAGCCGGCGGGTGGTGCGGTGCAGCAATCTGGCCCCCATCCAGCGTTCCAACTCGGCCAGGTAGCGCGACACCATGGCGCGGGACATCTCCAGTTTCTCCCCGGCGCCGCTCAGGCTGCCCTGTTCCACTACGCAGACAAAGACCCGCAATGCGGTCAGCCTATCCATCTTGTGCCCCTATATGCTCGATTTGTGCAACAGTGATGCGCCCATTATGCGGTATTTGTATCGATGGTGATGCAATAAACTGCGCTCATTCCATTAATCCACACCGATGAGCGTTATCTGATGAACAACACACTGCGTACCCTGACCCTGACCAGCCTCCTGATGACGGGTTCCGCCCTGGCGGCCCCCCTGACCGTGACCGTCTACAACCCCGGCGAGAAGGCCATCTTCCCCGTCTCCTCCTCACTGGTAACCGGTGACAAAGAGGCCATCCTGATCGATGCCCAGTTCGATGTGCAACATGGTCAGGCGCTGGTGGACATGATCAAGAAGAGCGGCAAGAAGCTGACCACTGTCTATATCAGTGCCGGTGACCCCGACTTCTACTTCGGTCTGGAACCCGTCATGGCTGCGTTCCCGGATGTCAAGGTGCTGGCCGACCAGCATGTGGTCGACCATATCAAGCAGACCAAGGATGCCAAGCTGAGCTACTGGGGCCCGATCCTGGGCAAGGATGCGCCCAAGAGCCTGAGCGTGCCGCAAGTGATGACGGCCAGCCACCTGACCCTGGATGGCGAGAAGATTGAAATCAAAGAGATGAACACCCCGAATGCCTACCTCTGGGCCCCTTCCATCAAGACGGCCTTTGGCGGTGTGCCGGTCTACAGCGGCGTGCACGTCTGGATGGCGGACAGCCAGTCCAAGGCCGCTCGCAGCCACTGGGTCAAGGCGCTGAACAATCTGCTGGCGCTGAAACCCGAGCGCGTGGTGCCGGGTCACTTCCTGGGGACTGCGCCCAAGGGTACCGAAGCCGTGACCTTCACCCGTGACTACGTGCAGCGCTTTGAGCAAGAGCTGGCCAAGACCAAGCACTCCGGCCAGCTGATTGAAGCGCTGAAGAAGGCTTACCCCTCCCTGCCGGTCGACGATGGCCTGGCCATCGGTGCCAAGGTCAATACCGGCGAGATGAAGTGGTAACTCCCTGACGCCTACATCCCTGTGTTTTTTTCCGGGCCCGAGGGCCCGGTTTTTTATCCAGCATTGAAGCGAGAATGATGATGAACGAAGCGCAAACAACCCTCCATTATGTCTATGACCCCCTCTGTGGTTGGTGCTATGGCGCCGCCCCCCTGCTGAAAGCCGCTGCCGAGATCCCGGGCCTTCGTATCGAACTGCATGGGGGGGGCCTCTGGATGGGCGCCAGGCGCCAGGCCATGGGACAGCCCCTGCGGGACTATGTGCGCCCCCATGACGAGCGCATCCATGCCCTCACCGGACAGCGCTTTGGTGAGCGCTACTTCAACGAGCTTCTGCTCAACGAGTCACTGCTCCTCGACTCCGAGCCGCCCATACGCGCCGTTCTGGCGGTGAGCGAGCTTGGCGGCGACGGCCTTGCCTTGTTGCACCGCATCCAGGAAACCCACTACCGGGATGGGGAATGGGTCGGTTCCCCGACACGGCTGGCGGCGCTCGCGCGGGAGCAGGGGCTGACACCGGAAGCATTCGCCCTGGCCTTTGGTCGGGTCGATCTTGTGGGCCATCTGGCCACAAGCCAGGCGTGGCTGCGCCGGCTCGGCGGGCAGGGGTTCCCGACCCTGGGATTGATGCAAGGGGAGCGCGTCGTTGCGCTGCCTGTCTCCTCCTATCTGGGAGAGCCAGCGGCGTTCGCGGATCACATCACCTCCCTGATGGGGTGAGTCTCTCGCCCATCGCCTGCGGCTTGTCAAAGGAGAGGGAGAGGGCAGACCCGTCTGCGCGCCTCCCTTGTCCCCCGCACCGTTCTTGTGCATGCTATCGGCCTCATTGAACGGCAGGATGCAGTACCTATGAACCTTCGCGATCTCGAATATCTGGTAGCGCTGGAAGAGGAGAAACACTTTCGCAAGGCAGCGGAGCGCTGCTTTGTCAGCCAGCCGACCCTGAGTGGCCAGCTGCGCAAGCTGGAAGATGAACTGGGAGTGATCCTCATCGAGCGCACCTCCCGCAAGGTGCTGTTCACGCCCGCCGGCGATGCCATGGCCCGTCAGGCGCGCAAGGTGCTCAAAGAGGCGCGAGAGCTCAAGAGCATAGGCCAGCACTTCGCCGAGCCCATGTCCGGCGAGATCCACATCGGTTTCATTCCCACCGTGGGCCCCTACCTGCTGCCCCACATCATCCAGGATCTGCGTGAACACTTCCCCAAGCTGGAGTTCTACCTCTACGAAGATCAGACCCAAGTGCTGCTCAAGCGGCTGGAGGAGGGGGAGCTGGATTGCCTCGTGCTGGCGGAGCTGGAAGGGATGGAGGGGTTTGGCGCCATCCCCCTCTATCAGGAGCCCATGTGGCTGGCCGTGCCTCAGCATCACCCGGAGGCGAGCGCCAAGGCGGTGCCCCTGCACAATCTCAAGGGCAAGAAATTGCTGATGCTGGCCGACGGTCACTGCCTGCGGGATCAGGCGATGGGTTTCTGTTTTGCCGCGGGCATCGGTGAGGATCAGCGCTTCAAGGGTACCAGTCTGGAGACCTTGCGCAACATGGTCGCCGCTGGCAGCGGTATGACGCTGGTGCCCAGGCTCGCCGTGCCCGCCAACCCGGAGGAGGGGGGCGTCAGCTATCGCCCGGTGATCAACCCCGTGCCGGGGCGCACCATCTCCCTGCTCTATCGTCACTACTCGGTTCGCCGCCCCTGCTTCAATGAGCTGGCGGCCCGCATCTCGAGTCTGATGAAAGCCCTGCTGGGCTGACGCAGCCCGCTCGTCATCCCGAAACAAAAACCGGCGCCTGGGCGCCGGTTTTTGTTGTTTCCAGGGGGACCTAGAAGATGTCGTCGGTGGAGACGGGACCGTCTGTGGTCGCATCGTCACCGCCATACACCTGGTTGCCATCGGAGATCTGGCTCGCGTAGCGGGTGGGCTCTGTGCCCTCTTTGAAGAACTCCTCTGTGGTACTGCCATCGGCGCGATTGGTCAGCAGACCGGTTTCACGATCGATGCGGACCTGCATGATCCCTTCGGGGACCGGCATCTTGCGCTCGGGCACCTGTTGCAGAGCCGTCTTCATGAAGTCAATCCAGATGGGCTGGGCGGCACCGCCGCCAAACTCGGCCCGGCCCAGACCGCGCTGGTGGTTGTCAAAACCGATCCAGGAGGTGGCCACCAGATTTGGGGTATAGCCGGAGAACCAGGCATCCCGGGATTCGTTGGTGGTCCCCGTCTTGCCCGAGATGTCGTGACGCTTGAGGTCACGGGCTGCCCGCCAGCCGGTACCACGCCAGCCATTGCCACCCCAGATGGCGGTGGTCAGGGTGTCGGTGATGAGGAAGGCGCTCTGGGCACTGATGGTCTGCGGTGCCATGTTGTTGGGCACGACAGGATCGATGGGGCACTGGGCCTTCCAGTCTGCCGTGGTATTGGCATAGGCATCCGCGCTGTCGAGACCGGCGGCGGCCAGCACGCCGCAGTCGCGGCAGGCGGCGGCCGGGTTGGCCTCGAACAGGGGGGTGCCGAAGCTGTCGGTCACTTCGGTGATGAAGTAGGGGGTGACCTGGAAGCCGCCATTGGCCAGCACCGAGTAGCCGCGCACCACTTCCAGCGGGGTGAACTCCGCCGCACCCAGCGCCAGGGATTCGTTGGCAGAAATGTGATCACGGGCGAAGCCGAAGCGGGTCAGGCCGTCGATATAGGTATCCAGCCCGATGGCGCGCATCAGGCGGACCGACATCACGTTCTTGGACTTGGCAAGGCCGAGGCGCAAGGTGGTCGGCCCTTCATAGATGGCGGGCGAGTTCTTGGGCTGCCACATGGGGCCCTTGGCAGGATCCCACTGGTTGATCGGTGCATCGTTGATGAGGGACGCCAGGGTATAGCCCTGCTCCAGCGCGGTGGCATAGAGGAACGGTTTGATGTTGGAGCCGACCTGACGACGGGCCTGATCGACCCGGTTGAACTTGGAGAGCTCGAAGCTGAAGCCGCCGACCAGGGCCTCGATGGCGCCGTCTTGCGGGTTCATGGCCACCAGGGCGGCGTTGACGTCGGGGATCTGGGAGAGCAGCAACTCTTCCCCTTTCTCCCTGACCCAGATCTGGGCGCCGACTTTGAGTACATCCCGCGCCGATTTCGGGGCAAAGCCCTGGCGATCGTCGGTGATGAAGGCACGCGCCCACTTGATGCCATTCCAGCCCAGTTCGGCCTGTTTGCCATTCTTGAGCACCAGGGTGGCGCTCTTGTCGCCTAGCTGGGTGACCACGGCGGCCATCAGGGGCTGATAGGTCGGCTGCTTGGCCAGATGGGCCATGATCTGCTCGTAGTCCCAGGCTGTTTCACCGGCTTTCCACAGCAAGGCGGTCGGGCCACGGTAGCCGTGGCGGGTGTCGTAGTCGAAGACACCGTCCAGCAGCGCCTGATGGGCGGCGCGCTGACGCTTGGCGGTGACAGTGGTATAGACGTGCAGCCCCATGGTGTAGGCATCTTCACCAAACTGCTCCACCATCTTCTGGCGCACCATCTCGCTCAGATAAGGGGCGTTCAGCGTGGTCTCGGCACCGTGAAAACGGGCCTTGACCGGCATCTTGGAGGCTTCGTCATACTGGGCCTGGGTGATTTTGCCGGTTTCCAGCATGCGACCCAGCACCACGTTGCGGCGGGCGAAGGCGCGCTCCGGGGAACGGATCGGGTTCAGCATGGAGGGTGCCTTGGGGAGACCCGCGATGATGGCGATCTCGTCCAGGGTCAGATCCTTGACCTCCTTGCCGAAGTAGACCTGGGCGGCCGCGCCGACCCCGAATGCCCGGTAGCCGAGGGGGATCTTGTTGAGATAGAGGGTGAGGATCTCGTCCTTGGAGAGGTTCTGCTCGATGCGCCAGGCGAGGAACACTTCCTTGATCTTGCGTACCAGGGTCTTCTCGTTGCTCAGGAAGAAGTTGCGGGCCACCTGCTGGGTAATGGTACTGGCGCCCTGACGCGCCTGGCCGGAGACGGCCCAGACGGTGGCGGCACGGATGATGCCGATGGGATCTATGCCCGGGTGCTCATAGAAGCGGGCATCTTCGGTGGCGAGTACGGCATCGATCATGGACTGGGGAATTTCGTCCAGCCGCAGAGGGATGCGACGAATTTCGCCAAACTGGGAGATCAATTCCCCGTCCCGGCTGTAGACCTTCATGGGGGTAGCCAGTTTGACATCGCGCAGGGCGCTGACGTCCGGCAACTGGGGCTTGATGTAGAAGTAGATGCCGATGAGGCTGGCAACGCCCAGCACAGCACCCAGCATCATGACAATAAACAGGCGAACGAGCCATTTCAGCATGGAAGAACTACCAATCGTCTTAAAATTAGCCAACGGGCGCAGAGTATAGCCTTTTTACCCTCGCGGATTCGAGGTTTTCCTGTCCGCAAACAGGCGACCCCGAGAAGAGGCGGGAGGGTAGCACTCCAGGGCACAATTACCAAGGGGGCCGCAATCAAGGCCGAAAGGAGAGGGGCGTCAACTTTTGACACAAACTTTATGACATTGATAGATAGAGCATTATATTGAGTTAAGCCGTCACATCATGACGCGCTGTCCTACAATAAGTCCGAAAACCCAATAACGCATGGATGTGTATATGTTTGGGCTATTAAGTAAGGGATCCCTCGTCTCCATGGCGGGCATTGATTTTGGCAGTCAAACCATCAAGGCCGTCACCATCAGCGGACGTCCCGGCAAGGTGCACCTCGGTTCGGTTGCCGAGATCCCCATGCCAAGAGGAACGCTGGTCGACTATCAACTTCAGGACATTGAACGGGTCAGTCAGTCCCTCAAGTCGCTCAAGCGGCTCGTGCAGGGGGATTGCCAGAACGTGGCCACGGCCGTGACCGGTTCCAACGTCATCACCAAGATCATTCAGGTCGATACCAACATCAACGAGAGCGAGCTGGAGAACCAGGTTCACCTGGAGGCAGAGCAGCTCATCCCCTTTCCCCTCGATGAAGTGAGCCTGGATTTTGAAATCCTCGGCATGGCGGGCGACAACGGGCGTCAGGAGGTCCTGCTCAGTGCCGCGCGGACCGAGAGCGTCAGTGGCCGGGTCAGTGCCCTGACGGAGGCAGGCATGACGACCATGGTGGTGGATGTGGGGGCCCATGCGCTCGGACGCGCCGTGCTGGCCTGCCTGCCCGACCTGCAAACCTCGGAGAAACCGGTTGGCATCGTCGACATCGGTGCCAGCGCCCTGACTTTCGCCGCCCTGCTACGGGGCCAGGTCATCTATTCCCGGTTGCAGAATTTTGGTGGTGATCAATACAGCCAGGCATTGGCCTCTTTTTACAGCATGAGTATGGAAGAGGCGGAACTGGCCAAGCTCCAGGGCTCCCTGCCTGCGGATCATGAGGTGGATGTCCTATTGCCTCATCTCAGCACCCTGGTGTTGCAGATACGGCGCAACGTGCAGCTGTTTTGCAGCTCTTCGGGGAACAAGGAGCTCTCCAGGCTGGTGCTGACCGGGGGGGGGAGCCTGCTGCCGGGGCTGGCCGGACAAATCGGCAGCGAGCTCAACTGCGAGGTGCTGCATCCCGATCCCTTTGCACTCTTTGGTAAGCCGCAGGGAGAGGGAGGGCTGACTCATGGGGCCAAGTACATGACGGCGCTCGGGCTGGCACTGAGGAGCTTCACACCATGTCAAATATAAACCTTCTGCCTTGGCGGCAGGCTCGGGCGCAGCGTCAGAAGAAACAATTCGGTATCCTGTTCGGTCTGTTCCTGGCGGGGACGGCAGCCATCGCCTTTGCTGCAGACTGGCTGGTGCAGCAGCAGATCGGCTACCAGCAGCAGCGCAATCAGCGGTTGCAGCAGGAGATGGCAACCCTGGACACCCAGCTTGGGGAGATCAGGCTTCTCAAGGAGCGGCGCAAGGAGTTGATTGACCGCATGCAACTCATCGAGCAGTTGCAGATGCGCCGCAACATCCCTGTGCGTCTGTTCAATCAGCTGCCGGTGCTGGTCCCCAATGGGGTGTATCTTGATAGCCTTGCCTTGCAAAACAACAAGATAGACGTGAAGGGAAAGACCGAAGCCTATGGCAGGGTGGCCAGCATGATGCGCCGAATCGACGGGTCCGGCTGGCTGACACAATCCCAGCTCAGCACCATTTTCACGGCCGAGGTGGCCCCCATCGCCCTGAGCCAGTTCTCCATGATGTTCCAGATTGCCACGGCGCTACCCAACGTGGCTAAGGGGCAAAAATGAACCTGCAACAACTCAACGACCTGGATCTCAATGACATTGCCCGCTGGCCGCCGATCGCCAAGGGCATCTTTGTCTTCTTCTGCTGTGCTCTGCTTGGCGGGGCACTCTATTACTACGTGATTGCCAATTCCCTGGCGGCCCTGGGTCGTGAAGCCGCAAAAGAGACTGAGCTCAAGGGACAATTCGAGAGCAAGGCCATGCTGGCCGCGAACCTGGAAGCATACAGAAAGCAGATGGTCCAGCTGGAACATCTGGTCGACACCCAGCTCAAGCAGCTGCCCAACACCCACGAAGTCGCCGGTTTGCTGGATGACATCAGCTTCATTGCCACCGACAACGGTTTGACATTGAACAGGATCAACTGGGAGCCAGAGGTGAAACACGAGTTCTCCACCGAGCTGCCTATGCGCATCGAGGTCGTGGGCACCTATCACGAACTTGGCAAGTTCACGGCGGACATGGCTGCCCTGCCCCGTATCGTGATCCTGGATTCTTTCCAGCTCAGCCAGGGGAAGGGCGGTGAGCTGATCGGTATGTCCATGCAGGCCAAGACCTACAAGTACAACGGCAAAACCGTGGAGAAAAAGCCATGAGCATGAGAGCGGGCGTACTTCTCTTGTCGGCACTGCTGTTGACGGCCTGTGGGGGACAGGAGGACATGGATGAGTATGTCAAACAGACCAAGGCCAGAAAGCCGGTACCGATCGAATCTTTGCCGGAGATAAAGCCCTTCTCTCCCATGGTCTATCAACGCAGCGATCAGCGCAGTCCGTTCATTGCACCCCAGCCGGAAACCAGTTCCAGGCTGGATGCCAAGGCCAAGCCGGACTGTGCCCAGATAGTGGCCAATCGGGAAAAGGAGGTGCTGGAACGCTACTCGCTTGCCAGCCTGAGCATGAAAGGCTCCATCGGCAAGCAGGGGCAGTTGTGGGCATTGATCAAAACCCCGGACGGGCAAGCCGTGCGCGTCGGGCTCAACCAGCACATGGGGCTGGATCAGGGCAGGGTCATCAAGATAACGAACACGCATGTTGACTTGATGGAGACGGTACCGGATGGCAAAGGATGCTGGGTCACCCGAGAAACCCAGCTGGCCATGGCCAATCTCGACGCAAAACTATGATCAGGGATGAGCAGAGATGAGAACAACAATAAGAAGGATGACCGGTGTGGCGCTGCTGTGGCTGGGCGGATGCACTCAGGTGTGGGCAGTACCCGCGTTGCAGGAGGTCAAGGTGAATCCCCTGCTGGCCGATCAACTCCTGCTGGAGCTCAGCTTCAGCGAACCGGTCAGCGGTTTTACGGACAGGTTGACCTATGAACCCAATCAGCTTCTGCTGCACGTACCCGGGGCCATCGGTGCCCTGACGGTCAATCCCCTGCCCATCAAGCAGCAAGGGGTGAACAACCTCCTGGTGGAGGGGAAGGGGCAGGGGCTCGACATCAAGATCGCCCTCGATCAGCTCACCCCCTATCAGGTCCATCAGCAGGGCAATAAATTGCTGGTGGCGTTGGGAGACAAGGCAGGGCAGCCGGTCGCTTCCTCGGCGGCGCTTGTTGCAGCCAGCCAGTCTGCGCTCGTCAGAAGCCAGCCGGTGACTCAGTCTGCATTGATTGACACCCAGCGAGTTGCCCAGAACCAGTCCCAGTATCAGGCTCAGCCGGCCATGGTTTCCACACCTACTGTGGCTCCTTCGCCCGTTGCCCCCGGCAAGCCGGTGTTGTCCGTGTCTCAGGCAAACATGGGGGGCGCCTACTTCAACTCGGTCAAGGGCGTGGATTTTCGCCGTGGCAAGGAGGGGCAGGGGGAGTTCCTCGTGACGCTGGACAACAGTTCGGCGGCGGTGGATGTCAGCAGCCGTGGTCAGAAAGTGCTGGCCAAGTTCCACGGTACCCGGGTGCCTGATGATCAGCTCAACCTCATCAATGTGCAGGACTTTGCTACCCCGGTCTCCCAGGTGGAGGTGTTCCGCCAGGGCAATGACACCCTGTTCGAGCTCTCGGTGAACGGTCAGTTTGACTACCGTTACGATCAGGCCGACAAGATGTTCATCATCGAGGTGAAAAAACGGGTGGCCACCACGGCGGCGAAGCAGTACCAAGGCAAGCCCATCTCATTGAACTTCCAGGATATTCCTGTTCGTACCGTGTTGCAGATCATCGCCGATTTCAACAATCTGAACCTGGTGACCACGGACTCGGTCTCTGGCAACATCACGCTGCGTCTCGATGGCGTGCCCTGGGAACAGGCGCTGGACATCATCCTCAAGGTCAGAGGGCTGGACAAACGGCTGGACAACAACATCCTGCTGGTGGCGCCGGCGGACGAGATTGCCGCTCGCGAGAAACAGCAGATGGAGAGCCGCAACCAGGTGGCGGATCTCGCCCCCCTCTACACCGAGTATCTGCAGATCAACTATGCCAAGGCATCGGAAGTGGCGGCCCTGCTCTCCTCCGAGAGTACCAAGCTGCTCTCCCCCAGAGGGGCGGTCAGCGTGGATGAACGTACCAACGTGCTGGTGGTCAAGGACACGGCGGATGTCATCAGCAACGTCAAGCGGATGCTGGATATCCTCGATATCCCGGTCAAGCAGGTGGTGATCGAGGCGCGCATGGTGACCATTGATGATGGCTTCGATGAGGCTCTGGGGGTGCGCTGGGGGGTGACCAAGACAGACGGTCATGGCAACGGCACCTCGGGCACCATAGAGGGTAATGATGGCGCCGGAAACAATGATGGCAGTTCCACCATCACTCGCCCCAACGTAGAAGACAGACTCAACGTTAACCTGCCGGTGACCAACGCGGCCGGCACGCTGGCGTTCCAGGTCGCCCGTCTTGCCAATGGTACTCTGCTGGATCTTGAACTCTCGGCTCTGGAAAAGGAGAGTAAGGCCGAGATCATCGCCAGTCCGCGTGTCACCACGGCCAACCAGAAGCCGGCCCTGATCGAGCAGGGGACCGAGATCCCCTATGTGGAGTCCTCTTCCAGCGGGGCGACCTCGGTCACCTTTAAGAAGGCGGTACTGAGCCTCAAGGTCACGCCGCAGATCACCCCGGACAACAGGGTGATCCTGGACTTGACCGTGACTCAGGATACCAAGGGGGAAACCGTGCCGACCGGGACCGGGGATGCGGTGTCCATCAACGCCCAGTCCATCACCACCCAGGTGTTGGTCAACAACGGTGAAACTCTGGTGCTTGGCGGCATCTATCAACAGACCATCAAGAGTGATGTCAGTAAGGTGCCGCTGCTGGGGGATATCCCCGGGTTGGGCTATCTGTTCAAGAAAACCACCAGTGAAAACAAGAAGCGTGAACTGCTGATCTTCGTGACCCCGAGGATAGTGACCGACGCCCTCTGAAAACTTTACTTGTGAGAGTAAAACACATATAACCTTACGCCCCGATGAGGCTGGGGCGTAAGGGCTGCGGTTGCCAGTCCTGGTTTCTACTGAGATAATCCCCCTCCTGATCCATCGCAAGATAAGGTTCATAGGTACCCCGGTCGAGTGTTTACCGGGGCCATACAGTTTGTAATTACTAACGAAAAGACATGGCTGAGAAACGCAATATTTTCCTGATAGGTCCCATGGGTGCGGGCAAGAGCACCATAGGTAGACATCTGGCAGAACAACTGCACATGGAGTTTTTCGACTCAGATCATGAGATTGAGCGCCGCAGTGGTGCCGATATCGGCTGGGTGTTCGATGTTGAAGGCGAAGAAGGCTTCCGGATCCGCGAAGAGAAGGTGATCGGTGAGCTCGCCGAACAGCAGGGTATCGTGCTGGCAACGGGTGGCGGTGCCATCAAGAGCCGTGAAACCCGCAACAAACTCTCCGCACGCGGCATCGTGGTCTACCTCGAAACCACCATTGAAAAGCAATTGGCGCGAACCCAGAGAGACAAGCGTCGTCCCTTGCTGCAAACCGAAGAGCCGCCCCGTGAAGTGCTTGAGCGTCTTGCGCAAGAGCGCAACGCCCTGTACGAAGAGGTTGCCGATTTTGTCATCCAGACGGATGACCAGAGTGCCAAAGTTGTCGCTAATCAAATCGTCAAGTTGATTGGTATGTAATTCATTAGAGGACATCCATGGAAAGGTTGAAGGTCGAACTGGGTGAACGCAGCTACCCGATAGAGATAGCTGCCGGTCTGTTGCAACGCCCCGAGGTACTGGCGCAGACGATCAAGGGCAAGCGGGTCATGATTGTGACCAATACCGTGGTCGCGCCCCTGTATCTTGAACAGATCATTCAGTTGCTGTCCGGTTTTCAGGTGGAACACCTGATCCTGCCCGATGGCGAGGCCTACAAAACCCTGGCGACCTTCGAGCGGATCATGTCTGCTCTGCTGGAAACCAGCCATGGCCGTGATACCACTCTGATCGCTCTGGGGGGCGGTGTGATAGGTGATGTTGTCGGCTTTGCTGCGGCAAGCTACCAACGAGGCATTCCGTTTATTCAGGTGCCTACCACGCTGCTCTCCCAGGTTGACTCTTCCGTCGGCGGCAAAACCGCCGTCAACCATCCCCTCGGCAAGAACATGGTGGGTGCCTTCTATCAGCCCAAGCATGTGATCATCGATACCGACTGCCTCAAGACCCTGCCTGCCCGGGAATTTGCCGCCGGCATGGCCGAGGTGATCAAATACGGCATCATCTGGGATGCCGCCTTCTTCTCCTGGCTTGAAACCAACATGACCCGCCTGCAGCGCCTCGACGGTGATGCACTCTCCTATGCCATTCGCCGCTGCTGCGAGATCAAGGCCGATGTGGTCGGTCAGGACGAGACCGAGCACGGCGTGCGCGCCTTGCTGAACCTGGGACATACCTTCGGCCATGCCATCGAGGCGGAGAAGGGTTATGGCAACTGGCTGCACGGTGAAGCCGTGGCGGCGGGAACCATGCTGGCGGCCGAGACGGCCCTGGCCCGTGGCGACATGACGGCGCAAGAGGTGGCACGAGTCCGCGATCTGCTGTTGGCCGCCGATTTGCCGGTCAAGGCACCGTCCGATATGGATTTTGCCGCCTTCATTCGCCATATGCGCCGTGACAAGAAGGTGCTGGAAGGCAAACTGAGGCTGGTGCTGCCGATCGGGATCGGACAGGCCCAGGTCGTGGCCGATGTGACAGACGAGCAATTGATGGCGGTGATCGAGTCTGGTCGTGACCACTAATAAATTGCTCAAACTGCCTTCTCAGCGGCAGTTGGTTGACCGGCTGCTGCACCTGATCGAGTTCAACCACCCCTTTGTTTTTCTCTCCGGCAAGCCAGGCAGTGGCCGTGGCACACTGTGCGAGTCGCTGCTTGCCCAACTGCCCGATGCGGTGCGGGTGGCCAGCCTCATCGGCAGCCCGTCCATGAAGATGGCGGATGTGCGCCAGTTGCTGTTGCAGCAGGTGGTGGCACGTCCCCTGTTCAACGCGCAGGATGCCCTGGCGGACAGCTTCTTTCGCATGGTGGGTGACAAGCCTGCCAGACTGCTGCTCATCATCGAACGTGCCGATACCTTGCCTGCCGAGCTAGTGGGGGAGTTGTGGGCGCTCTGTCGTCACAACGATACCCTGGCATCTCCTCATAAACTGGCCATCCTGCTCTCGGGTGATGACGCCTGGTGTCGCAACCAGAAGGCGCTCCTCAAGGGACGAGCCATGCCAGCCCTCGAGCTGGAAGTCGCGCCACTGAGCGCTCCTGAGCAACGTATCTTCTTGTATGAGAAGGCCAAAGAGCTCAAGATCCCGACTGCCCTCTTGCCCAAGCCGAAAGTGGAAGAGATCCTGAATGGGGCGGGCGGACATCCGTCAGCCATCATGCAGTTACTGGAGGATACCATGACCGACAGAAGGCCCAAGAAACGTCAGGCCGAGTTGCCCGTCAAGAAGATAGCGATCGTGCTTGCCCTGGTGGCGGGCGGGTTGCTGGCCCTGAGCTATCTGCCCCTGTTCGACAGTGCAGGCCAGGACCCCGCCCAGGCTCCGTCCCAGGGGATGGCGTTGCCCGATCCCGTCTCAAGCGATCCTGTGAACGTCGGTGCGGCGAGCGGGGCTTTGGGTACTCAGGCGAACAGTGGCGCCGCTGCCATCCCGTCAGGGAATCAGGTTGCCCGCGATTGGCAGTCCGATGCCAAGCCCTTGCCCAAGAAGGTCGAGAGCGAGACGGTCACCACGGAGTCAACCAACTATGAGGGGCGCCGGGTCGTCATCTCCGACGAAGTGGTCGAGAAATTGATGAACCAGCCGAACGTCAGCGGCGCCTTGCCCACGGCCGTGGTGGATGAGCTGGTGGGGAGCGGTTCCCGTGCGGTCCCGACCGGAACGACGGCCCAGGTCAAGAATCCGGCCCCGAACAGTGTCCCGGCCCGGACAGAGGCTCAACCGGCCAGTGGCGCGCAGACAGCACCGGTCGCGGCACCGGCGGCCAAGGTGGCGTTGACGCCGGTGGCGACTCTCAACAAGAAGCCGAAGAATCACTACAGCATCCAGTTGATGGGGGCGAGCAATACCAAGGCGGTAGACAGCTTTGTGGCCGAGCATGGCTTGGCGGGCAAGGTGTGGGTTTACAAGACCCGCTTCCGTGGCAGTCCCTGGTATGTGGTGGTGCAGGGAGACTACGCCAGCAGTGCCCAGGCCAAGGCGGCCATTCGCAAGCTGTCGCCTGCCTTGCTCAAGGGACAACCCTGGCCCAAGTCATTCGCCCAGATACAAAAAGAATTGAAGCAATAGCCAGCCACCCGAAGAAGGGGGTAGAATCACCCCCCTTTTTTGGGCATAGCCTTGTCAACACCGGACTTCCATGAAAAAAACACGCGCGTTTTTAAAATGGGCCGGGGGAAAATACTCCCTGGTCGAAGAGATCGCCGAGCGTTTGCCGGCCGGGCGTGTGTTGCTGGAGCCCTTCGTCGGGGCGGGATCCGTGTTTCTCAACACGGATTACGACGCTTATGTGCTCAACGACATCAATCCGGATCTCATTGGCCTCTACAACCACCTCAAGCAGCAGCCGGACAGCTTCATCAGCGAGGCCCGCAAGCTGTTCGTGGCCGAGCACAACCACAAGACCGCCTATTATCGGCTGCGTACCCAGTTCAACCAGACCGCGGTCGGGTTTGAACGGGCTCAGTTGTTCCTGTTTTTGAATCGCCATGGTTTCAACGGCTTGTGCCGTTACAACAAGAAGGGGGGGTTCAACGTTCCCTTCGGTTCCTACAAGAAACCCTACTTCCCGGAGAAAGAGCTGTGGGCGTTTGCCGAGAAGGCGCAGAAGGCGACGTTCATCTGTGAAAGCTATGCCGACGCCATGGCCCGTGCAGAGGAAGACTGGGTGATCTACTGCGATCCGCCCTATGCCCCCCTCTCCACCACGGCGAGTTTTACCACCTATTCGGCAGGCGGTTTCACCCTGGACGATCAGGCGCTGCTGGCCAGGCTGGCTCGCCACACCGCCGCCCATAAAGGGGTGCCCGTGCTCATCAGCAACCATGACATCGAGTTGACCCGCGAGCTCTATCGTGGCGCCCGGCTCGACGAGATCCTGGTCAAGCGCACCATCAGCCGCAACGGCGGTGGTCGCAACAAGGTGGCCGAGCTGCTGGCGCTCTATCCGCCCGGCATCGAGCCCGAACAGGGCTATTATCCCGGTGAGGCGGAGCTGGTTGCCGTCGGCTGAGTGAACAACGGTCCCTGAGGGGCCGTTGTCATTTCTGATGCGGCCTCTGGCGATCCCGCTGGCATTCTGTGAGACGGGCCTGGCATCGTGTGCCAGCCATGGTGCCGGAGCGGCGTGTTCTGTAGATGCGGGTCGTTTTCATCGCCCTTTTGCGATAAAATTGCGCCGTTTTTTCTGCCACGCTGCCAATGGATGACGCTGATGAAAGACTTTCTGATTGCCCCTTCTATCCTCTCCGCCGACTTTGCCCGTCTGGGTGAGGATGTGGCCAAGGTGCTGGCCGCCGGGGCCGACGTGGTCCATTTCGATGTGATGGACAACCATTATGTCCCCAACCTGACCATAGGCCCCATGGTTTGTCAGGCGCTGCGCGATTACGGCATCGAAGCGCTCATCGACGTGCACCTGATGGTCAAGCCGGTGGATCGCATCGTGCCTGATTTTGCCAAGGCCGGTGCCAGCCTGATCACCTTCCACCCGGAAGCCTCCGATCACGTGGATCGCACCCTGGGCCTCATCAAGGAGCAGGGTTGCCAGGCCGGTCTGGTGCTGAACCCCGCGACCCCGCTCACCTGCCTGGAGTACGTGATGGACAAGCTGGACGTGATCCTGCTGATGTCGGTCAACCCGGGTTTTGGCGGTCAGAGCTTCATCCCCGGCACCCTCGACAAGCTGCGCCAGGTGCGTCGCCTGATCGACGAGAGCGGCCGCGACATTCGCCTGGAAATCGATGGCGGGGTCAAGGTCGACAACATTCGCGAGATTGCCGAGGCGGGTGCCGACATGTTCGTGGCGGGCTCTGCCATCTTCGGCAAGCCGGATTACAAGGCGGTGATCGACCAGATGCGCGCGGAGCTTGCCCATGTCCGTCGCTGATCGCCCCTTTGACCTGGTGCTGTTCGATCTGGATGGCACCCTGATTGACAGCGCCCCGCAACTGGCGCTGGCGGTCAACCGTACCCTGGCGGAGCTGGGGTTGGCCGAGGCCGACGAGTCCGTGGTGCGTACCTGGGTCGGCAACGGCGCCGACAAGCTGATCCAGCGGGCTCTCGATTACCGCGACGCCCCGGAGCAGTTTGCCAAGGCCCGCCCCCTGTTCGACCGTCACTATCAGGCCTGTCTGCTGGAAGGCCTGGCCATGTATGACGGAGTGGCCCGTAGCCTGCGCCGTCTGCAGGGGCTGGGTTACCAGCAGGCCGTGGTGACCAACAAACCGAGTCACTTCGTGCAACCCATTCTGGAGGCCCTCGGCATCAGCGACTGTTTCGCACTCTGGCTCGGGGGCAACTGCGTACCCGTCAAGAAACCGAGCCCGGAGCCGCTGTTGCACGCCTGCCACGAGCTGGGTGTCAGCCCGTCCCGCACCCTGATGGTGGGGGATTCCGAAAATGACGTGCTGGCCGCCCAGGCCGCCGGCATGAAGGTGGTGGGGCTCACCTATGGCTACAACTATGGCCGTCCTATCGCAGACTCCCGCCCCGACTGGGTTTGCGAGCAGTTTGCCGAACTCGACGCCCTGCTGGTCTGATCCCGACCGGGCTGGCGGATAACAAGGATTACTACTCTGATGACTAAACCAATCGTATTGAGCGGTGCCCAACCCTCGGGCCAGCTGACCATCGGCAACTACATGGGAGCCCTGCGTCAGTGGGTCAGCATGCAGGATGACTTCGACTGCCTCTATTGCATCGTCGATCTGCACGCCATCACCACCCGCCAGGATCCGGCCGCCTTGCGCAAGGCGTGCCTCGACGCCGCCGCCCTCTATCTGGCGGTGGGCATTGACCCGGCCAAGAGCACCGTCTTCATCCAGTCCCACGTGCCCCAGCACGCCGAGCTCGGCTGGATCCTGAACTGCTACACCCAGATGGGCGAGCTGTCGCGTATGACCCAGTTCAAGGACAAGTCCGCCCGTTTCGAGAACAACGTCAACGTCGGCCTGTTCGGTTATCCGGTGCTGATGGCGGCCGACATTCTGCTTTATCAGGCCAATCAGGTGCCGGTTGGCAATGACCAGAAGCAGCATCTGGAGCTGACCCGCGACATCTGCACCCGCTTCAACAACCTCTATGGCGAAGTCTTCACCCTGCCGGAACCCTTCATTCCGACCGAAGGGGCCCGGGTGATGAGCCTGCAGGACCCGACCAAGAAGATGTCCAAGTCCGACGACAACGAGGCCAACTTCATCGGCTTGCTGGAAGATCCCAAGCAGATCGTCAAGAAGATCAAGCGGGCGATGACCGACTCCGACGAGCCGGCCGTGGTGCGTTTCGATCCCGAAAACAAGCCGGGGGTCTCCAATCTGCTGACCCTGATGTCCGGTGTGACCGGCCGCTCCATCCCGGAGCTGGAGCAGCACTTCGAAGGCAAGATGTACGGCCACCTCAAGAGTGAAACGGCCGATGCCGTGGTCGCCTTGCTGGAACCCATCCAGGCGCGCTTCCGTGAGCTGCGTCAGGATGAGGCCCATCTGCAGGCCATTTTGGCGGCTGGCGCACAAAAGGCGCGTGAAAGGGCTGAAAAAACCCTGATCAGCGTATATGATGTCGTCGGCTTCGTTCCTCGAGCCTGACATACTGGGAAGGTGTAGTAGAAGAGAGCTGGGTGGATGCCTGGCTTTCTTTGTTTTACACCTTCCGGTTTGTCGCAACCTCCCCCAATGTCAAACACGGGCTTTGCCCCAAGAGAAAGCATGTCTGTCGAATCACAAACCCTGAGTGAAGAGTTGGGTGACAAGGGTCACTGGCTGCGCAAGTTTCGCAAGGCCAAGAGCCTCAATACCTTGCAGTTGATGGTCTCCAACGCCATTGACAAGCACCACAAGACTCCGGCCATCGCGGCTGCCATCTATCTGGCCGAGTGCCAGCGGGAACGGGAACTGGAACAGGGCCGTTATCTGGACCGCTGAGGTCCGTTGCCAGCCCTTGCCAAGGTGACTCCTTCCCATCTGCCTGTCACGTCCTGTGCCCTTTTCCCGGTCGCCTCCCGTCTCTTTTACCTTGCCATCCTGACATGGAGCGGTTGATGCTGCCCGGTCGGGGACAGGCCCACCGCGGGGTGGGGTCGACAGGCCCGGATCGCCATTGAAGAGCGAACAGACTGCACAGCAGGTGAGGTGATCGCCGGTTTATTAACGCAAAGAGACATGCCAGAATGCGCGGCGTTTGTCTGCCCGCGCTCGCAACGGGCTGTCCGATCACCGTCTCTGTCTTATTCCCAGGGTTTTTGCATGCTGCTACTCATCGACAACTACGACTCCTTTACCTGGAACCTGGTGCAATACTTCGGCGCTCTGGGGCAAGAGGTGGTGGTCAGGCGCAACGATGAGCTGAGCCTGGAGGAGATAGCCCGGCTTGCCCCCCGCCATCTGGTGATCTCTCCCGGCCCCTGCACGCCAAACGAGGCGGGCATCTCTTTGGCCGCCATCTCCCGTTTTGCCGGCGAGATCCCCATCCTCGGCGTCTGTCTCGGCCATCAGTCGCTGGCACAGGCCTTTGGTGCCCGGGTGGTGCGTGCCCGTCAGGTGATGCACGGCAAGACTTCTCTCATTCGTCACAAAGGGGAGGGGGTGTTCAAGGGGCTCAACAACCCGCTGCGGGTGACCCGCTATCATTCTCTGGTGGTGGAGGCGGCGTCGCTGCCCGACTGTTTTGAGGTCACCGCCTGGAGCGAACATGCCGACGGCAGCCAGGACGAGATCATGGGGCTGCGGCATAAAACGCTGGCACTGGAGGGAGTGCAGTTCCATCCGGAGAGTATTCTGAGCGAACAAGGGCACCAGTTGCTGGCCAACTTTTTGGCCGTTTCCTGAAAAAATTGCGATGTTTGTCTCAAAACCGTCATGAGGCAAAAAAAAATTTCCCTGAGACTTTATTCACCCTCCTCCCTGTCCAAATTATCTCTTGCCAACACCCCCTGAGCCGTTATGCAATGCGGTTGCCTAAAATCTCAAAGGCAATCGAACATTGTTCCTTATAGGCGGTTAAGTTACAGACTTTTTACTTTTTTTCTGTGATAATTCCGCCACGTTTACACGGATTTAACTTTTGGGCGGTGGATTATTCTGCCGCGAGATAGCAGGAGAGCAATATGTCAGAGTTGTTGGCAGTGACACGTGAAGTGTTTGATGAAGTGATGGTTCCCAACTATGCGCCGGCCAAAATCATCCCGGTGCGCGGCGAGGGGTCACGTGTCTGGGATCAGGAAGGCCGCGAGTATGTGGATTTCGCGGGCGGGATCGCGGTCAATGGCCTGGGCCATTGCCATCCCAAACTGGTCGAGGCCCTGAAATCCCAGGGTGAGAAGCTGTGGCACCTCTCCAACGTGATGACCAACGAGCCGGCCCTGCGCCTGGCCAAGAAACTGGTCGCCGCCACCTTCGCCGAGAAGGTCTATTTCTGCAACTCCGGTGCCGAAGCGAACGAAGCGGCCCTCAAGCTGGCCCGCCGCTACGCCATCGAGAAGTTCGGGGCCCACAAGACCCAGATCATCGCCTTCCACCAGGGCTTCCACGGCCGTACCTTCTTTACCGTCAGCGTCGGCGGCCAGGCTGCCTACTCCGATGGCTTCGGTCCCAAGCCTGCCGACATCACCCATGTCGCCTACAACAACCTGGAGGAGCTGGCTGCCGTCATCTCCGACAACACCTGCGCCGTGGTGATGGAGCCGCTGCAGGGCGAGGGTGGCATCATCAGCCCCACCGACGAGTTTGCCAAGGGGGTGCGCGAGTTGTGCGACAAGCACAACGCCCTGCTGGTTTATGACGAGGTGCAATCCGGTGTCGGTCGAACCGGCGAGCTGTTTGCCTATATGGGCCTGGGCATCACCCCGGACATCCTCACCAGCGCCAAGGCGCTGGGCGGCGGCTTCCCCATCGGGGCCATGCTGACCACCACCGAGATCGCCTCCCACCTGAAAGTGGGCACTCACGGCTCCACCTACGGCGGCAACCCGCTGGCGTGTGCCGTGGCCGAGGCGGTGATTGACGTGGTCAACACCCCGGCAGTGCTGAGCGGCATCAAGCAGCGCGAGCAGCTGTTCCGCGAAGGGCTGGAAGCCATCAACGCCAAGTACCACTGCTTCAGCGAAGTGCGCGGCAAGGGCCTGCTGCTGGGCGCCGTGCTCAACGATGACTTCAAGGGCCGCTCCCGCGACTTCCTGCTGGCCTCCATCGATCAGGGTCTGATGGCGCTGGTTGCCGGTACCAACGTGGTGCGTTTTGCTCCCTCCCTGGTGATCCCGGAAGCGGACATCAAGGAAGGGCTGGCCCGGTTCGAGAAAGCGGTCGCTCAGGTGGTCAACGCCTGATCCAAATTGAGGTGGGGAGCCCTCCCGGCAGGAGCCGGGACCCCACCTGTCGTCAATGAAAGGGAGTTGTCATTTATGTTGGTTATCCGTCCTATCGAGCAGCGCGACTTCGCCGGCCTCAAGACCTGTGCCATCGAATCCGGCACCGGCATGACATCCTTGCCGGTCAACGACGAGCTGCTGCAACGCAAGATCGATGCCTCGACTCAGACCTTCCTGGACAAGCCCGCCGGCAAGGGCGAGTGCCTCTATTTCTTCGTGGCCGAGGATCTGGAGACCGGGGAGATGGTCGGTACCTGCGCCATCGACGCGGCGGTCGGCCTGTCCCAGGCGTTCTACAACTATCACATCGGCAAGGTGGTGCACTCCTCCCCCAAGCTCGGCATCTACAATGTCGTGGAAACCCTCACACTCTCCAACGACTACACCGGCAATTCCGAGCTCTGCACCCTGTTTCTGCGTGAATGCGCCCGCGAGGGGCTCAACGGCCGTCTGCTCTCCAAGCACCGTTTCCTGTTCATGGCCGAACACCCCGAGCTGTTTGACAGTACCGTCTTTGCCGAGATGCGTGGTGTCTCCGATGGCAACGGCCACAGCCCCTTCTACGAGTGGCTGCAAAAACATTTCTTCTCGATGGATTTTCCCACCGTCGACTATCTGACCGGCATCGGCAAGAAGCGCTTCATCGCCGAGCTGATGCCCAAGTACCCCATCTACGTCAATCTGCTGAGCAACGAGGCGCGCGCCGTCATTGGCAAGACCCACGAAAAGACCCGGCCTGCCCTCAAGATGCTGCAGGATGAGGGGTTCGTGAATCGCGGTTATGTCGACATCTTCGACGCCGGCCCCACCGTCGAATGCGAGGTGAAGAACATTCGCAGCGTGCGCCGCAGCCAGAAGCTGGCGGTGCTGGTGGGTGAACCCATCGGCGGCCATACCTACCTCATCTGCAACGCCAGGTTCGAGCAATACCGCGCCTGCTACGGCAACATCCGGGTCGATCTGGACAAGCACGAAGCCATCATTCCGCCCAAGATGGCGGCCGCCCTCAAGGTGGAAAATGGCGACATGGTGCGCGTCGTCGATCTGGATTGACCCGCCCCGCAGCACAGCATTGAGACAGGCTGCCGAGGTGGCCTGCGTACCCACAGGGAGTGAATTGATGATGTCTTTAGTCCAGTGTATCGATGGCCAGTGGCTGGCCGGTGAAGGCAAGCCGTTCGAATCCATCGACCCGGCCAAAAACGAGGTGATCTGGCGTGGTGAGGCGGCAAGCCAGTCCCAGGTGGATGCGGCCGTCAAGGCGGCCCGCACGGCCTTCTACCATTGGTCCGATCTGGCCCTTGAAGAGCGCCTTGCCATCGTGCGCCGCTATGCCGACCTGCTCGGCGAGCACAAGGAGGCGCTGGCCCTGACCATCGCCCGTGAAACCGGCAAGCCCCTGTGGGAGACCCGCACTGAAGTGGCGGCCATGCAGGGCAAGATTGCCATCTCCATCCGTGCCCATGACGAGCGTACCGGCACGGTGGAAAACCCCATGCCGGGCGCCAAGGCGTTCGTGCGCCACAAGCCCCATGGCGTCGTGGCCGTGTTCGGCCCCTACAACTTCCCGGGCCACCTGCCCAACGGCCACATTGTGCCGGCGCTCATCGCCGGCAATGCGGTCGTGTTCAAGCCTTCCGAGCTGACTCCCATGGTGGCTGAAGCCATGGTCAAGGTGTGGCAGGAGGCGGGGCTGCCCAAGGGGGTGCTCAACCTGGTGCAGGGGGAGGTCGACACCGGCAAGGCGCTGGCCGGCAACCCGGACATCGACGGCCTCTTCTTCACCGGCTCCTCCCGTACCGGCCACTTCCTGCATCAGCAGTTTGCCGGCCAGCCGGGCAAGATCCTGGCACTGGAGATGGGGGGCAACAACCCGCTGATCGTGAAAGATGTGAGCGACGTCGACGGCGCCGTCCATGCCATCGTGCAGTCCGCCTTCATTACCTCCGGCCAGCGCTGCACCTGCTCGCGCCGTCTGTTTGTCGAGCGCGGCGAGCGGGGCGATGCCCTGGTCAAGCGCCTGGTGGAGGTGGTCGGCAAGATCAAGGTCGGCCTCTATGACGCCGCCGAGCAGCCGTTCATGGGCGCCATGATCAGCGAGAAGGCCGCACTGGGTATGGTCGAGGCGCAAGCAAACCTGCAGCGCCTCGGTGGTGAAAGCCTGCTTGCCCTCAAGCACCTGGAAGCGGGCACCGGCTTTGTCTCCCCGGGCATCATCGACGTGACCGCGGTCAGTGCGCTGCCGGATGAAGAGTACTTCGGCCCGCTGCTGCAACTCGTCCGCTACGACGACTTCGATGTGGCCATCGAGAAGGCGAACGCCACCAGTTTCGGTCTCTCGGCCGGTCTGCTCGGTGACAACGAAGCGGACTGGAACCACTTCTTCAAGCGGATCCGTGCCGGTATCGTCAACTGGAACAAGCCCATTACCGGCGCCTCCAGTGCCGCCCCCTTCGGCGGCATCGGTGCCTCCGGCAACCACAGGGCGAGCGCCTACTACGCCGCCGACTACTGTGCTTACCCGGTCGCCTCCGTCGAAGACAGCAAGGCTGCTATGCCGGATCAGCTGTCTCCCGGTCTGACCTTCTGATAACAAGAAAATAAAAGAGGGGCACTGAACAGGTGCCCCTGTCTGTACCCGCAATCAAAGGAAAGAGAGATGCAAAAGGATATCGACACCCTGTTTGGCCATCTGTGGGACAACTACATTCAGGTCACCCCCAGTGCTCACAAGGTTCATCAACTGCTGGGCGGCGGTGCCCCCATCATCAACGATCACGTGGCGTTTCGGACCTACAACCTGCCCAAGCTCGGTCTCGAGAAACTGGCGGCCCACTTCCGCGCCCTGGGGTACGAAGAGAAGGGCGAGTATGTATTCAAGGCCAAGAAGCTCTATGCCAAACACTTCGAGCATAAAGATCCTGATGCGCCCAAGGTGTTCATCAGCGAGCTGAAGGTGGAAGAGCTCTCCGAAGGTGCCCAGGCCATCATCCACAAGCTGGTGGATCAGGTACCCGATCACCTCACCGACACCCCGGCCTTCCTCTACGCCGGCGCGCCCTGGCAGGTCTCTCACACCGACTACCAGACCCTGCTGGCAGAGAGCGAGTATGCCGCCTGGATGGCCGCCTGGGGTTATCGTGCCAACCACTTCACCGTCAACATCAACCGCCTGAAGGACTTCGACACCATCCAGCAGGTGAATGCGGCGCTCAAGGCGGCAGGCTTCGTGCTCAACACCGTTGGCGGCGAGGTGAAGGGCGATCCCGAGGTGATGCTGGAGCAATCCTCCACCATGGCAGACAAGGCCGAGGTGCCCTTCAGCGACGGCGTGCGCACCATCCCGAGCTGCTTTTACGAGTTTGCCCTGCGCTACCCGCAGGCCGACGGCGTGCTCTACCCTGGCTTCGTCGAAGCGTCGGCCGACAAGATCTTCGAATCCACCAACGCCATGTAATGGCCGCCATGAAAACAACGCCCCGCCTGGGGCGTTTTTATTTTGGATTAAATACGGTCAAATTATTGCTGTGGTGTAGTGCCCTGTCGGGCTAAGCGCTTGCCCAAAAGAATGAATAAAGTCATTTGATATACATCATTGAAATATTCCATTAAAGAGATGATGCCAAAACGAAATGCTGAAATGTGTCTGTAGCATGTGACTGATTTTTAAGTGAGAGTATTTTATGCGATTTTTAATTTCCCCCTTTGTGGGGGCAGGGAAAATCAAGTTTGGCATGACTCCTGACCAAGTGAGATTATTATTAGGGGAAGTATTTGATTCTTTTAAAAGAACGGAGGAGTCTGTGTTCCCATGTGATTACTTTGAGAATTTAGGCGTGTTCGCATATTACAACGCCTCTGGCGTTTTGGAGGCGATAGAGTTTACTGAACCAGCGGTTCCAGAGTTCGAAGAAATGGACTTGCTAAAAATTCATTTCAAGGACTTGATCACGTATCTTTCAGATAAAGACAAAGGCCTAGAAGTAGAGTCTGCATCGCTAACATCCCATGTGTTGGGTATAGGTGCATACGCTCCTGATTCAGATGACAATACACCATCATCTGCCGAAAGTATTATTGTCTTTGAAAATGGCTATTGTGATTGATTAGAGTCAGTTGATATTTCGATAAGCATTTGTTTAATCCTATGATTATTAAGATAAGTGTAAAAGTTAGCTAGGCTGTAATCAATATGTTCATGTTACAGAATTTTACTTGGAAGATAGATGAAGAGTCGGTGGAGGAACATCGAATTAAGAACCGTGGGTGGTATGCTTGCCCATTTCTCTAAAACGTATCAAACAAAATCTATCCCATTGTCATAAACAGGAACTAATTCTTTGATAAATAATGAAAAATATTTTATCGATGAGGTTGAAAATGGAATGGGACGTTGCCTTGTCTTGGCAGCTCCTTGGTCGGATAGTTTTAAATCAATAATCGATAAAGAAAATATTTCAGTGCTCCGTTTAAGTCAATCCGCAGGCTGGAATGGAAATGACATTTCATTTATAAATTACTTGCCTTCTCTTTCTGGTGTTGAAATTTATTCTTGGGGTGTCAAGGATATCACTCCATTAGAGTCTATCAGTAATCTTGAATATTTAGGATTACAGTGTGAGTTTACGAAGGCCCCTGATTTTTCCAAACTAAAAAAATTAAAAGTACTTAAGATGCTGTGGAGGCCTGAAGCGAAGACGATTTTCTCTTGTGATGAATTGAATCTGCTAAATATTGTTAACTATCCTTCAGAGAACTTGAAAGAGCTTAATAAAATGTCTTTATTAAGACATCTACAACTAACCTCCAAAAAAATAAAATCATTGTCAGGAATAGAGGAACTTAGCTCGTTATCCATTCTAGATTTGGCCGACTGTCCTAAGCTAGAAGATCTTTCAGGCATAGATAAGTGTCAGCAGATAGAGATTGTAGAAATTGAAAACTGTAAAAGAGTTTATGATATAGCTATTTTGAGTGAGCTAAAAAACCTCAAAGAGATTGTATTAACTGACTGTGGGACAGTTAAATCTTTGAGGCCACTTGCACACAGCCAATCATTAGAAAGTATCATCTTTATAGGGGACACAACCATTGAAGATGGAGATCTGACTTCCTTATTGGATATTCCAACGCTAAAGAAAATGTGGTTTGCTAATAAACGTCACTACACCCATACCCGAGAACAGGTGATGGAAGTGTTATCTTGAGTAATCAATCATGAATGATATTCATGCATTTTTTTGAGGGTAGCTTACAACCCGGAAGAAAAGTTATGTATGTCAAGATTGCTCACAATCTTATCTTGCCGATTATCTGCTGAGCATGTTGCCAACACTCGAACTGGTATCAGAAATCTTGTCAATGACGTTGTTCGGAAAATAAGAATAACCGTGATGATGCCAGCCCCCTTCGTACCTGCTTGCTGGGGAGGCTACTAGTGTTGCAGTCAAGGAAGAGAAATCAGCTGAGTTGAAAAGAAGTACACTGAGATGCGATTATGAGTACTTAAAATCAGTTTCTCTATCTGATTCAGAATGCGGACACCGATAGTGAAAAGAAAGACATCATCGGTCAGTGACTTAATGAAAGTAGTGCTTCCCATGGAGTCAATTATCAACTTGAAGATGATGGCTCATCAACTGAATTTGGAGCAATATCCAGGGAAGGAAAAATCCACTTTGAAGAAGGCATTCGCCAACCAGAGTATGAACTGCCAGATCAAAAAAGGCCAAACAATATAGGTTTGTATGGATATGAAACTGACAGAATTTAGTTTGTGGGCATTTAAACTTGAACTTGGTTTGGCACGAAAATTCACGCTGTTCAGCAGATGTGTTTTTGCCCATTTTGAGCGCCACTTTGATCCTATAGAAACAGATGGTGTTTATAGGGTTGTTGTGAAACTTTGTGGGCTAGATGAAAGAGTTGGTACCACTGAGTTAAGTAGTTCAGTGATTAAGTATTATAAGACGTTCGATTTTGACTATTTTGAGGGGTTGAATATAATCGCCAAGAAAAGGTTTCTTCTTGATGCACTATACAGCTCACTTATTTCATTGTGCGATATGGAAGGATGGCCGAAGAGCCCCTTTCATGATGCGTACGAGATGGTTGTTCGAGAAAACTTTGTCAATGTATACACAATCAAACGTAAGTTAAGTCGGAATAAAAGCATGTCAGCTGAGTTGGTTGGAAGTCATGATGAAGAAGCGTTTAACTGTTTCATTGTGATAAAAGATAATGTTGGTAAAGAGCTTCTTAATGAACACCTTTTCTCTGAAGAACCGGATGAGTTTTTATTTAATGCTCGTATTGGTGATATTAGATGGGTTGACAAAACGACTGTTCGATATCAATCAAAGGATAAGCAGGAATTAGGTCTGTTTGATATTGGAGATGTAACATCCGATTAAATGACATTGCAAAGAGTTACGATGATTGTGCAGATATAGTTATCACTAAAGTAATTCACGAAAAGAAAGATCACTGTGATTATGGCAAGATGCCTCCATTTCCTATTCTAGGAAGCGAGAATCGAGTTGGTTGGGTGTAGTTGAAAATCTGGTTGATGCCTGACTCTATAGCATTCAACGTGATATATGAGTCACTGCTCTTGAGTAGTATCGGCAGAGCTTCTCTCCCGCAGGGCTGGATTCAGGAGCCAAAATGCTTCATATTGGTTTCATCGATAAAGGCTACCGAATCAACGGTGAGTGCTGTTAAAGTTACCACCAAGGCAGAGGAGACTCTGGGGGGTTGTAAAGGGGGAAGACGAAATTGGAACAATCTCCACTCGCACCACAAAAAATACATTCTATTAGGTGGTCAACCAGGTGAGTTTGGAGTTAAGATTACATAAAAAGATGGCTCTGAGTTCGATATGACAAAAACTCGTGTTAAAGAAACGGAAGTAAATCCCTAAAAACCAGATCGTACGAGACCTAAACGGAATTAAGATGTTTTAGTACGAAAATAGCCCCAGCCCAGGAAGAACTAGGTTGGTTTAAGAGTATTGATTGGTAAGGCTATGATTGATTCAAAAACAGGTGAGCGAATAGTTGTATTGATCAACGATGATTCAGGTCCATACATCAGAGTATCAACTTGGAATGATGCCGATGGGTTGGAGGATTTATTGTCAGGAAAATATGATGTCCTTTATGAAATGAAAACTCCTGAAGAATTTAAAGCTGACGGAGGAAAAGAGTATTATTTTGGTAATGCTGCTGATCCCGATAAGCTTCAAAGAATTCTTGATGATATTAACCTGTAGTTATTAAAGCTCATATGTACAGATCTAGTTATCACCTGACACCGGCCTCAAACCGGTGTCTTGTTTACGCTACTTTAGTGCGCACTTCCTTCGGTATCAATTTCAGACCCTTTTTGAACATGCTGTAGGGAGTCTGTCCT
>NZ_JBFWLQ010000007.1:0-258467 GCF_050252055.1 Aeromonas sp.
AAAAGATTTAGCGAAAGCTAACCGAATGCGGAGCGGTAGTTCAGTCGGTTAGAATACCGGCCTGTCACGCCGGGGGTCGCGGGTTCGAGTCCCGTCCGCTCCGCCACTAAATTGAAAGGCCTTCCCTATCGGGAAGGCCTTTTTGCTTTCTGACATTTACCCAATCCCTCATCCTCAGTGCCAGGTGGCTTGGCCGGGTTATCCTCATTTCCCTACACGACCATCTCCGCCTTGCCGAATGGCATCCACGCTTCATTCGTGGTCACACATATAGACAGTTCAGGGATGGCTCAACAATCTGCCTGGCGGAGCAGAAGCCAGTGGCCATTGTTACCTGGAATCAGTCGCCAGGAGCACTCTGGCTGGTTGGCCGCGGCTGATCTGCTGCGCTCTGAGGGCCTAGTGGATATCGCTGAGTATAGATGAGGGAGGGCGGAGGAAAGGCAAGGAGCGCTACTGTGGCTGCCTCTGGTGGGTATACAAACAGGTTATCAGTGATGCAGATGGCGTGATGTAGGCAGGATCGCTCAGGCTGATTCCATTTTCTGTTGTGTCGCGGGCATGGGGTGCACAAAAGAAAAGGGGACAGCAGATGCTGTCCCCTCAAGTCATTTCGTCCATTCCCTGAACTGCCATGCTCCCTGCAATCCTTGACGCTATCCTTTCCTTTGGAAATTCCCCTTCCCAATCCGTTGGGGTGTCCTGTGGCCTTCCTAGCCTGGCAATCTGTCCTGATTGCTTCACCCTCTCCTTCCTGGAGGTGTCCATTACCACATCCCGTGGTGTTCCTGCGTCATCCTGACTGATAACCATCCTGGCTATCACGCTTCATCTTGAAGCTGTTCCTGACCGCGTCTTGCGGTGTCCTTTCATCCTTGATGAGCGACAATCCGTGCCACTCAACCTCATCCCGAGGTATCCAACTACCGCATCCTGCGGTTGTCCTGTCGATCCTTGTGATAACCATCCTGGCTATCAACCCCATCCCGAGGTGTTCCTTGCCCACATCCTGCAGGCTATTCCTTGTTTATGCGCTGTTTCTGCATCCTGCCGAATCAGCTCGTCCTTGTGAGACCCATACTAAGGCAATTGCAGGCTCGAACAAGGTGTGCAATCGGATTGAGCTCCGTGACATGTGGTACAGAAATGGGCTGGCGTGGAATATTATCTATGTTTATCAGTTATTTAGATAGTTTCCGTGGAAAGCATACCCAGTGCGGGATGGCTTCACGTACGGTTCAACACTGAGGGGTCTTACAGGGGGAATGGCAGATCTCTTACAAGCAGAAATCGGTAGGAAAACGATGGTACAGCCGCTTCAATCAGGGGTGTAAGAGTTCAAAATTAATTGAATACTTATGCTTTAAAAGTAGACAAAAGCCGAGATAAATCTCGGCTTTTGTCTGCTGGTTTCTTTAGCTGACCCTTGTCCCAGGAGTCGGGTAGGCCTTGCGCAGTGATTCGGGTGCAAGCACCTCCAGGTTGCCGCTCATGTTGTTCAGCCAGGAGCGGAACTCGGGCGTATCCTGCACTTCGGTCTCCACCACCACGCTGCGCTTGTCGTAACGGGTCATACGCGGGTTATGCCCCGGGATTTGTCCATCGATCAGAGTCGGGCAGTTGGCATCGATGCGCCCGACGAAGCGGATCGGACCGCTGACGTCCTGATAACCCTGGTCGCGGATCAGCTTCTGGATATTGAAGTCCTTCGGCTGGGTCGCGCTGAAGTTGGTCAACTCCACGTTCTTGATGTGATCGAACGGAATGCCGTAGACCTTGGGATCCAGCTCGGAGAGGGTACAGAGCAGGATGGGGCCATCGGGCTGGTTCAGGATACCGAGGGGATTGATTCGGTCATAGCAGAGCCAGACAGTACGCTCCTTGATGACACGCTGGATCTCGGCGCTGAATTTGCGGCCACGCCAGAGGGCGTCGCGGATCAGGGTGCTGCGGCGGATCTCCGGATTGCCGGCGAAGGGGCGAGGTGACTGGTGCACGCTCTCCAGCCAGCGCTCGGCCAGTTCGCTCTGGCTGTCGCGGATCACCTGACCAGCCTTGTCGATCAGCGGGTTCAATTCGGTCAGCACGCTTGCCGGCAACAGTTGGCTCGCCTGGTCGCTCCAGGTTTTCAGGGCCACTGCCAGCGAGAGCGGCATGATGTTGGCAAAGTCATTGAGACCATGGCGCTCGAAGCACCAGCCATGAGGCTTGCTGCGCTCATCGGAGGTGAGGTCGAACAGTCCCATGCCGGACATCTCTTCCAGGTCCCGTTGCACGGTACGGAGACTGACGTGAATGCCTTCCTCTTCCAGTTTTACCTGGAGTTGGCTGGCGGTCAGCTTGTAAGGGCGGTGCGGGATGCAACGCGCCAAGGTCAGTTGTCGTAACAGCTTCTTACTCATGGTGCATGCCTTCACTGGTTTAGCGTTGAGTGTATCCTAGCCATGACCTGCGACAGTCTATGTCGCAAGTTTTGCTGCGACAACTGTCGCCATTTTCATACATGAAGAATCAAGTCATTGATAAATAGAACAAAACAACAAGTAAAAGGGGTTGTTTGAGCCCTTTTTTTATTGAAAACAAGCCTTGCGAGGATGCTCGCGACCAGGGTGACAGGAAGGAAATGGAAGCAGTAAGGAGGGGGAGGTGGGAAGGAGGTGGGGGACGGGCCCCACCTCGACACGTCGTTATGCCAGCCAGGACCAGGCTGATTTGGTGATAGCTGCGCCCACCATGTAGCCGAATACTGCGAGAGCGGCCACTCCGGCCACCAGCTTCTGACCGCGGGCAGGGCGCTTGAGCGCCATGACGCCCAGGCCGATGTAGATCACCAGGGCAATCAGCTTGGCCATCAACCAGGGCTGCTGGCCAGGGCTCATCTGCAGGGTCACCGCCAGCAGCACGCCAAACAGCAGCAGGAAGGTGTCGTTGATGTGGGGCAGCACCTTCAACCATTTCTGTTGCAGCCGCCCGCTGCCCGCCAGCGCCAGGCTCCAGCGGTAGAGGAAGAGCAGCAGGCTGACCAGGGCCAGGGTCATGTGAAGGTGTTTGAGCATGGGGTAATAGGCAATCATGTTGCTTCCTTGTCGTTGTCGGGCAGACCGCTGTTCCATTGATGGGCGTGGGTACGCTCCTGTCCTTCCTGATCGTCTTGCAGCAGGTCGGAGAGGATGTCGCGGTATTGCAGGCTCTTGTTGATATAGGTGTGCTCGTCGTCCAGGTAGTTGACCTGTTCCCGCAGCAGCCGGTTGTCATACTGCTTGAACATCTGCCCCGCACGCCAGGCCTGATTGGCCCTGAATCCCAAGAGGGTGAGTGCTTCTACCCCAAGATCCACGGCCGATCCCAGGGTTTCGCGGTGCACGCTGTCTATCCCGTGGCGCAGGATCTCGTGGGCATGGGGTCTGTCCTGGGCACGGGCCAGTATTCTGAGGTGCGGGAAGTGCTTTTTCACCATCTCGATCACTTCGAGGGAGGTGGCCGGGTCATTGAGGGAGAGCACCAGGAGTTTGGCCTTGTGGGCGCCGGCCGCGTGCAGCAGGTCGAGTCGGCTGGCATCCCCATAAAACACCTGGTAGCCGTACTTTCTCAGCATCTCTATCTGGCTGGCATCCTGCTCCAGGATGGTGGTGCCAATACCATGGCCGTGGAGCAGACGCCCCACTATCTGACCGAAGCGACCGAAGCCGGCGATGATGACCGGGTGTTCCACCAGCTCGGGCTGTTCGTGTTCGGGGGTGTCGCTCTGGTTGCGGTAGTCGAACCAGGGCTGGATCACCCGATCGTTGAGGATAAGCAGCAGCGGTGTCAGCGCCATGGAGAGGGCGACGACCAGCGTCAGCAGTGAGATGGTGCTGCCCGGCAGTACCTTGTTCTGGGCGGCGAACGAGAACAGCACGAAGGCGAACTCACCGCCTTGGGCCAGGGCCAGGGCGAAGGTCCAGCGCTGGTTCGGGGAGAGGCGAATGACAAAGCCGAGCCCCATCAGCACCAGCCACTTGAGCACCATCAGACCGATCACCAGTGCCGGGATCAACAGGGGATGGGCGGCAAAGAGGCTGAAGTCGATGCCGGCACCCACCGACATGAAGAAGAGGCCGAGCAGCAGCCCCTTGAACGGCTCTATGTCTGCTTCCAGCTCGTGGCGGTATTCGCTGTCCGCCAGCACCACGCCGGCGAGGAAGGAGCCGAGGGCGGGGGAGAGGCCGACGGATTCCATCAGCACGGCGATGGCGATCACCAGCAGCAGGGCGGCAGCGACGAAGATCTCCCGCATGTGGGACTGGGCGATGGCGCGAAACACCGGCCGCATCAGGTAATGACCACCCAGCACGATGCCGGCGATGGCGGCCACCACCAGCAGGCCGTGCTGCCAGCCTGCCAGCTCCGAGCTGCCGCTGCTGGCGACCGGTGCGATGGCCAGCAGCGGCAGGATCGCCAGGATGGGGATGACGGCGATGTCCTGGAACAGCAGCACGGCGAAAGCGGAGCGGCCGCTCTCGCTCTGCATCAGTTTGCGCTCCTGCAGGCTCTGCAGCACGATGGCGGTGGAGGAGAGAGCAAGAATGAGACCGATGGCGAGCCCCTGCTGCCAGGGCAGACCCAAAAGATAACCCACCCCGGTCAGGGCGACACTGGTGAGCAGCACCTGCAGGCCACCGGTGCCGAGGATGGGCCCTTTCAGTTGCCACAACAGGGCCGGGCGCAGCTCCAGACCGACCAGAAACAGCATCAGCACCACCCCGAACTCGGCGAAGTGCATCACGTCTTTCTGCTCGCCCACCAGACCAAGCAGGAAGGGACCTATGATGATCCCCGCCAGCAGGTAGCCAAGGACGGAGCCCAGCCCCCACCGCTTGGCCAGCGGGACGGCGATCACCGCCGCCGAGAGGTAGATCAGGGCGTCAAACAGCAATCCATGTCCCATCAGCGGCTCCTCCTTAACATGATGAATGCCGGTGAGGGCTGGCCGGGCCTGCGCCCGGATCGAGTGTGTGTCATGGGAGTACCCCCAGCAGATCGCGCAGATAGGGGCTCTCGGCCAGCTGGGCCGGGGTCAGCTGCTCGTCACGCAGGGCGCACAGCAGTTGGCGATAGTCCTGGCCGCAGCGGCGCAGCGCCTCGGGATCCTCGAGCTTGTGGAAGGAGTGCAGCACGAAAGGGGGCAGCCAGCGCATGCCGCACAGCTGTGCGGTCTGCTGGAAGGGGAGCAGGAAGTCGAGCAGCGGGCGCTGGTTGTAGCCGGCGCGGCAGTAGGATTCAGGGCCGCCCCCCGTGGTGATGGCGCTGAGCCACTGCTTGCCGTTGAGGGCATGGGCCTCGGGGCCGTAGGCATAGCCGTACTCCAGCACCAGGTCCATCCACTCTTTCATGATGGCCGGGCAGGAGTACCAGTAGAAGGGGTGCTGGAAGACGATGATGTCGTGCTCCGCCAGCAGGGCCTGTTCCCGTTTCACGTTGATGAACATGTCCGGATAGCGTTGACAGAGATCGTGCAGGGTGATCCCCTCCAGCCCCTCGATGGCGTGCAGCAGTTGTTTGTTGGCCCGGGAACTCTGTAGCGCCGGGTGTGAAAAGATGACCAGAATGCGTTTCATGGGATTCCTGAAGAGGGTCTGCTGCCGGCACATGCGACAGACTGTGAGCTGAAACGTTATCAAGAAGCTCCCTGGCCCGCCAGTTCCGGGATCAGTGCGCGCAGCGCCGGATTCAGGGTCTGGTGGGCGGGGTAGCAGAGGCCGATGCGGCGGAACATCCGGGGGCCGCTCACGGGCAGGGTGCACAGGCCCGCTTCGTCCTCCACCAGCCCGTCGGGCAGGAAGCTGATGCCCACTCCGGCCAGCACCAGCGCCATCACCAGCCCCTTGCTCTCGGCCTTGGCCACCAGATTGAGGGTGAGCCGGTCACAGGCCAGCAGGCCTATGGTTTGCTGATGGGCTTCGCAGGGGGGACACTCAATGAAATCATGGTGTTGCAACTCAGCCAGCTCGATACGCGCCCTGCCCGCAAGAGGGTGTCCCCTGGGAACGCACAACACGTACTCCTCTTCCCAGAGCGGCAGGAAGATCTCGTCCTCCCGGCGCAGGGCATCCAGGGTCAGCCGGCAGTCGGCCGGGGTGCCGTAATCGGAGAGGGTGAGATCCAGCTCGGGCAGCACCCCCTGCACCCGCCGAAGCAATCCCGCCAGCCGACGGCGGCTGAGGTCGGGCATGATGGCCATGTTGAGTCTCGCACGCGTCGCCTTCTGGCGAAACAGAGTCGGCAGGCGACGCGCCTCTTCCACCAGCTTGACGGCGTGGGGATAGAGATAGTGGGCCGGATCCTTCGCTTCCACCCCCTTCTTGCCCCGGATGAAGAGGCTGTCCCCCAGGCTCTCTTCGAGCTGGCGAAGGCCGGCGGAGAGGGAGGGTTGGCTCACGTGGCAGCGGGCTGCCGCCGCCGTGATGTTCTTCTCTTCATAGATGGCGATGAAGAAGCGCAGCAATCTCAGGTCCAGCATGGGGATACCATAGTTAATTCAGATGATAACCAGCGGAAAACTATATTTATCGCCGATGGATGTAGCGACTATAGTGACTGGGTCCCGTGCTGGCCAGCCCTTGTTTGACGCCCATTTCAACGCATCAGAAGGAAAACTCCATGTCCAAGTCCCTCGTGGTGATCACCGGCGCGTCCGCCGGGATCGGTGCCGCCATTGCCCGCGCCTTCTCCGCCGCCGGCCATCCGCTGCTGTTGCTGGCCCGCCGGGTCGAGCCCATGCAGGCGCTGAACCTGCCCGATACCCTCTGCATCGGGGTCGATGTCACCGACACCGCCGCCATGAAGGCCGCCGTGGCGCAGGCGGAGGCGCAATTCGGCCCGGTGGGATGTCTGGTCAACAATGCCGGCGTCATGCTGCTGGGACAGGCCGACGTGCAGGATCCCGCCGAGTGGCAGCAGATGCTCAACATCAACGTGATGGGGGTTCTGAATGGCGTGCATGCGGTACTTGCCGGCATGAAGGCCCGCCGCAGCGGCACCATCATCAACATCAGCTCCATCGCCGGTCGCAAGACCTTCCCGAACCATGCCGCTTACTGCGCCACCAAGTTCGCCGTTCACGCCCTGACCGAGAATATCCGGGAAGAGGTGGCCGATGTCGGCGTGCGGATGGTGACCATCGCTCCGGGCGCGGTGGAGACCGAGCTGCTCAGCCACACCACGGACGAGAGCATCAAGGCGGGCTATCACGACTGGAAGGATCAGATGGGAGGCGTCATTGCACCCGAGGTGATCGCCGACGCCGTGCTCTACGCCTGGCACCAGCCGGCCAACGTCTGCGTGCGGGAGATCGTGCTGGCAGCCACCCGTCAGCAACCCTGATGCAAACGGGGGAGGGGTTGACCCTCCCCCTGGGCCAAGGGTTACCATAGGCCCTCTTTCGTCATTGAGTCGTCTCATGGTCCTGACCCGTCGCCAACTCGCTCGCGCCCGCCGCTGGCTCCCCCTGTGGAGTCTGGTGCTGGTGCTGATGTCGTTTGGCAGCCGTGCGGCCACCGATCTCTGTACCCTGACGCCCCATTGCAGCCAGAGCGAGCGTTCCCTGGAAAAAGCCATGCCCTGCGGCAGCTTCACCTCGGCGCTCGCCATGACGGTGCTCACCAGCGACAGCCTGACGGTTGCCCGGCTTGAGCCCGACAGGCCGACGTACCTCTCTCCCTCTCTGTTCATGCCGGAGGCGCCCCTGAAGCGTCTCGAGCGTCCGCCCCGTCACCACGGCTGAGTCGAGTTTCCCTTTCCGGGCATTTCTTCTTAACCGAGGTGAGATATGTACAAGTCCCTGTTACTGGCCGTGCTGGCCGGTACCGTCAGTGTTTCTGCTCTGGCAACCGGGCAGATGACCGTCTACAAGTCCCAGTATTGCGGTTGCTGCAAGACCTGGATCAAGCACATGGAAGAGAACGGCTTTGAGGTCAAAGTCGTGGAAACCGAGCAGCTTGACCCGATCAAGCAGCAGCATGGCATCACCCCGCAGCTGGCCTCCTGCCACACCGGGGTGGTGAATGGCTATGTGGTGGAGGGGCATGTGCCCGCTGCCGACGTGCAGAAGCTGCTCAAGGAAAAACCGGCGATCCGCGGTCTGACCATTCCGGGGATGCCCCAGAGTGCGCCGGGCATGGATATTCCGGGTCAGCCCTATCGGGTGCTGAGCATCAGTGACGAGGGCGCGACCAAAGTCTGGTCGAGCTACCCCGGCTGATGGATGCTGACCGTGAGCAGACACACTTCCATCATGTGAGGCACACCTGAGCGAACCCGTGTCGCCTACGGTCAGGGAGGAGGGCCGCCATCGCGAGATGGCGGCCCTTTTTCGTCGATTTGGGGGGTAATGTCCGGGGAGCCCTTGCAACCCAGGGCGACAAGGGGCAGATTGATCGCCAATTTTTATTTTCTCAGGGACGCTTTTCCCGCTGCATGCCGGTGTGCCGTCTGGATGCGTGCAGCACCAGCGGGAGGGGCTGCCCTGTGACAGCGCAAAGGATGCGACATGTTCACCTTTTCCCGGGGGTTGCTGCTGGCTTGCCTGCTTGCTGCGCCCTGTTCCCATGCCAACGAAGAGTCCGCCATGCCTACAAGCGATACTTCCATCCAGCCTGTCATTGTCCCCCCGGTGGCTGCCAAGCACCCCCATACCCTGAAAAAACACGGGGACACGCGCGTCGACAACTACTACTGGCTGCGTGACGACGAGCGGCAGAAGCCCGAGGTGCTGGACTATCTCAAGGCCGAGAATGCCTACACCGAGGCCATGCTTGCACCGATCAAGCCGCTGCGCGAGCAGCTCTACAAGGAGATGGTGGCCCGTATTCCCCAGCAGGACGAGTCTGTCCCCTATGTGAAGAACGGCTACCGCTATCAGACCCGTTACGAGCCGGGCAAGGAGTACGCCATCTACTCCCGCAGCAAGGTGGAAGGGGACGGGGCGCCCGCCCTGCTGCTGGATGGCAACCAGCGCGCCGAAGGCCACGAGTTCTATGCCCTGGGGGCGCTCGAGGTGAGCCGCAACAACCGCTGGCTGGCGGTGGCGGAAGATTATCTCTCCCGCCGTCAATACAGGATCCAGTTCCTCGATCTGGAGAGCGGCGCCTGGGCCGCCGACACCCTCGAGAACACCTCCGGCAACCTGGTGTGGGCCAACGACAGCAAGACGGTCTTCTACGTGCGCAAGCACCCCAAGACCCTGCTGCCCTACCAGGTCTATCGCCACGAGCTGGGCACGGATCCCGCGAAGGACACCCTGGTCTACGAGGAGAAGGACGACTCCTTCTATGTGAGCCTCTACGCCACCACCTCGGAAGATTTCATCGTCATCTACCTCTCCAGCACCACCACCAGCGAGGCGCGCCTCATCGATGCCAATGTGCCGGGCCAGACGCCACGCCTGTTCCTGCCCCGTCAGGTGGATCACGAATACAGCCTGGATCACTACCGCGGCCGCTTCTATGTGCGCTCCAACAAGGACGGCAAGAACTTCGGCCTCTATGAGACCAAGGAGAGCCCGGTGGATCGCTGGAAGGCGGTGATCGCCCCCAATCCGGACGTGCTGCTGGAGAGCTACGCCCTGTTCAGGGACTGGCTGGTGCTGGAGGAGCGCAGCCAGGGGTTGACCCGGTTGCGCCAGGTCAACTGGCAGAGCGGCGAGCAGAAGGAGATCGCCTTCGACGATCCCGCCTATGTCACCTGGCTTGCCTACAACCCGGAGCCGGACACCAGCGCCCTGCGCTACGGCTACTCCTCCATGACCACGCCGTCCTCCACCTACGAGCTGGACATGGACAGCGGCAAGCGGTCTCTGCTCAAGCAGCAGCCGGTGGCGGGCTTCGTGCCTGCGCAATATGCCAGCGAGCGGCTCTGGATCACCGCCCGTGATGGCGTGGCCGTGCCGGTGTCGCTGGTCTATCGCAAGGACAAGTTCAAGAAGGCAGGGGGTGGTGCAGGCACCAATCCCCTGCTGGTCTACGGCTATGGCTCCTACGGCGCCAGCATGGACCCGGACTTCAGCAGCTCACGCCTGAGCCTGCTGGACCGGGGCTTCGTCTACGCCATCGCCCATATCCGGGGTGGCGAGGAGCTGGGCCGCACCTGGTATGAAGAGGGCAAGCTGCTCAAGAAGCAGAACACCTTCAACGACTTCATCGACGTGACCGAGGCGCTGGTGGCGCAAGGCTACGGCGCCAGGGATCAGGTCTATGCCATGGGAGGCAGCGCCGGCGGCCTGCTGATGGGGGCCGTCATCAACCAGGCGCCCCAGCTCTATCGCGGCGTGGTGGCCCAGGTGCCCTTCGTCGACGTGGTCACCACCATGCTGGACGAGTCCATTCCCCTCACCACAGGGGAGTATGACGAGTGGGGCAACCCGAACAAGAAGCGCTACTACGACTACATGAAGGCCTACAGCCCCTACGATCAGGTCAAGGCCCAGGCCTACCCGAATCTGCTGGTGACCACGGGGCTGCACGACTCCCAGGTGCAATACTGGGAGCCGGCCAAGTGGGTGGCCAAGCTGCGTGAGCTGAAGACGGACGACAACCAGTTGCTGCTCAGCACCGACATGGAGGCCGGTCACGGCGGCAAGTCGGGCCGTTTCAAGGCCTATGAGGACATCGCCCTGGAGTTCGCCTTCATTCTGGAGCTGGCTGGCAGCAAGGCGTGATGGCCGGGCCCAAATGAAATCAGCTTGTTACCAAACCCCGTTCCGGCAGCCCCGGATCGGGGTTTTTGCATCTTGGCGACAAAAGCGTCATTAACGTCGTGTTTATGCTGTTCAGTATGCATTTCGCAATATAACGGACCAGGTTTCTAATCCTTGCCAGTCAAGGGTTGCGAAAGAATCTGGGCGTGCTTTTTATTGCTTCCCTTTGATAGTTCATGTAATTAATCTGCCCTTGAGAAATGAATGATCCGCTTCAAACTTCTCGCTATTTAAATCCGCCATTTTGCTGTTTTGTTTGATTTATGTTGGTGTTATGTGCTTAATCGGAGCGTTAATGCTTTTGAACTGACCCGTTTCTGGTCAGATCACCTCCGATCGGCATGACGCTGATTATCTCACCGCAGGATGATGGTGGCTTCTGGAAGGGCGCGTGCTGCTCGACCATTTCCTCGTACGAGGTCGTATAGGCGAACCCAGTCTTGATGCGGGTCTGCCTCATATTCTCCCGGGAAACGGGTGAAATAAATCAATGAAAAGGATGAAGAACATGAAAGGATTATCCTTGGCGTGCGCCTTGTCGGCGGCTTTGGTCGGTGTGTCGTTTGGTGGTCCGGTGCAAGCGCAGGAGCGCTTCGTGACCATAGGCACCGGCGGTCAGACCGGCGTCTACTACGTGGCGGGCCAGTCCATCTGCCGCTTCCTCAACCGTGGCGCCGCCGATCACCAGATCAAGTGCAACGCCCCGGCCAGTGGCGGCGGTGTTGCCAACGTCAACGGCATCCGCTCCGGCGAATTCAACTTCGGCATCATGCAGTCCGACCACCAGTACAAGGCGATGAAGGGCGTCGAGCCGTTCAAGGCCGAAGGTCCGATGGATGACATCCGCGCCGTCTTCTCCCTGCAGAGCGAAGTGTTCACCATCCTGGCCCGCAAGGACGCCAAGGTAGCCAGCTTCGACGACCTGAAGGGCAAGCGCGTCAACATCGGCAACCCGGGTTCCGGTCAGCGTGACACCTTTGAAGAGATCATGACCGTGAAGGGCTGGGACAAATCCGCCTTCAGCCTGGTCTCCGAACTGAAACCCGCCGAGCAGGCCTCTGCCCTGGGTGACAACAACATCGATGCCATGAGCTACTTCGTCGGCCACCCGAACGGCGCCATCCAGGAAGCCTCCACCACCACGGACACCGTGCTGGTGCCGGTCACCGGCCCCGAGATCGACAAGCTGCTGGCCGAGAAGAGCTACTACAGCAAGGCCGAGATCCCGGGTGGTCTCTACAAGGGCAGCCCGAACCCGACTCCGTCCATCGGTGGCAAGGCGGTGCTCTCCACCAGCGCCAAGGCTGACCCGGAAGTGGTCTACCAGCTGGTCAAGTCCGTGTTCGACAACCTGGACCGTTTCAAGCGCCTGCACCCGGCCTTCGCGGATCTGAAAGAAGCCGACATGATCAAGGTGGGTCTCTCCGCTCCGCTGCATGAAGGCGCTGTGCGTTACTACAAGGAACGTGGCTGGATGTAATCCGGCTGCGTCTTCGGATGTGCCCCGGACTCGCTCCTCCTTCGGGGGAGCGAGTCTCATTTATTGCAGTACCTACAGAGTCACACTATGCAGCAAACACAACAACAAGAGGCGTTCTCGGCCGAGGAGCTGATCGCCCAGGACGTCGGCGCCAGGCTGCCCGTCGGCCCCATGAGCTGGATCATCGCGGGTCTTGCGCTGATCTGGTCCCTGTTCCAGCTCTGGATTGCCTCGCCGCTGCCCTTCTCCCTCGGCATCGGCGTCCTCAACGACACTGAAACACGCTCGATTCACCTGGCCTTCGCCATCCTGCTCGCCTACCTGGTGTTCCCCGCCATGCGCAGCTCGCCGCGAGACAGGGTTCCCCTTGCCGACATCGCCCTCGGCCTCGTCGGTGCCGCCGTCGCCAGCTATCTGTTCGTGATGTACCAGGAGCTTGCCCAGCGTCCCGGCAACCTGACCACCATGGACTTCGCGGTGGCCTGCGTCGGCATTCCGCTCCTGCTGGAAGCGGCCCGCCGCGCCCTGGGCCCGGCCCTGGCGGTCATCGCCATCGTCTTCCTGGCCTACAGCCTGGCCGGTCCCTGGATGCCTTCCCTGCTGGCCCACCGCGGGGTGAGCCTGCATGCGCTGGCCAACCACCAGTGGATCACCACCGAAGGGGTGTTCGGCATCGCCCTTGGGGTCTCCACCAGCTTCGTCTTCCTGTTCGTGCTGTTTGGCGCCCTGCTCGAGCGCGCCGGTGCGGGCCATTACTTCATCCAGCTCGCCTTCAGCCTGCTGGGTCACCTGCGCGGCGGCCCGGCCAAGGCGGCCGTGGTCGCCTCGGCCCTGACCGGCGTCATCTCCGGCTCCTCCATCGCCAACGTGGTGACCACGGGCACCTTCACCATCCCCATGATGAAACGGGTCGGTTTCTCCAAGGAGAAGGCCGGCGCGGTGGAAGTGGCCTCTTCGGTCAACGGCCAGATCATGCCGCCGGTCATGGGGGCTGCGGCCTTCCTGATGGTGGAATACGTGGGCATTCCCTATGTGGAGATCATCAAGCACGCCTTCCTGCCGGCGGCCATCTCCTACATCGCCCTGCTCTACATCGTGCACCTCGAGGCACTCAAGCTCGGGATGCAGCCCATCGGCAACCGTCAGCCGCGCCCCTGGCTGCGTCGCCTGACCGGCTTCGCCTTCGGTGCCGCCCTCATCAGCGGCCTCTCCATGGCGGTCTACTACGGTCTGGGCTGGCTCAAGCCGGTACTGGGTGACTATGCCCTGCCGGGGATCAGCGTGCTGCTGGCCGTCGCCTATCTCGGACTGCTGAAGATCGCCGCCAGCAACGCGCCGCTGCCGGCGGAAGACCCGGACAAGCCGCTGGACGAGCTGCCCGAGACCCGCGCCGTGCTGCTCTCCGGCCTGCACTTCCTGCTGCCCGTGGTGGTGCTGGTGTGGTGTCTGATGGTGGAGCGCCTCTCCCCCGGCCTGTCGGCCTTCTGGGGTTCGGTGATGCTCATCATCATCCTGCTGACCCAGCGACCGCTGCTGAACTGGCTGCGCACCGACGGCAAGCATGACTACGGCTCCTTCACCGATGGCGTGGTGGACCTGCGCGAGGGGCTGATTGCCGGTGCCCGCAACATGATCGGCATCGGCATTGCCACCGCCACTGCCGGCATCATCGTCGGGGCCGTCTCCCAGACCGGCGTCGGCCTGGTACTGGCGGATCTGGTGGAGTTCCTCTCCATGGGCAACCTGCTGCTCATGCTGATCCTCACCGCGCTGCTGAGCCTCATCCTCGGCATGGGGCTGCCGACCACCGCCAACTACATAGTGGTATCGAGCCTGCTGGCGCCGGTGATCGTCACCCTGGGTCAGCAGAACGGCCTCATCGTGCCGCTCATCGCGGTGCACCTGTTCGTCTTCTACTTCGGCATCATGGCGGACGTGACCCCGCCGGTGGGGCTGGCCTCGTTCGCCGCGGCCGCCGTCTCCAAGGGCGACCCCATCAAGACCGGGATCACGGCGTTCTACTACAGCCTGCGTACCGCGGCGCTGCCGTTCCTGTTCATCTTCAACACCGATCTGCTGCTCATCAACGTGGACTTCGCCCATGGCGTGCTGATCTTCATCGTGGCCACCATCGCCATGCTGATCTTCGCTGCCGCCACCCAGGGCTTCTTCCTGGTGAAGAGCCGCTGGTACGAGAGCGTGCTGCTGCTGCTGGTGGCTTTCACCCTGTTCCGTCCTGGCTTCTGGATGGATCTGCTGCACGACCCGTATCGCGACACCGCCCCGGCCGAGCTGGTCCAGACCATGGGGCAGGTGGAGGCTGAAAGCACCCTGCGCCTGCGCATGGAAGGGGAAGATGCGGTGGGCAAGTTGCGCCGCTTCACCGTGCTGCTGCCGGTGCCTTCGGGCGTCAGTGGTGAGGACCGTCTGGCCAAGCTGGGGATCCAGACCTATGAGCAGGACGGCAAGATCCTGATCGACACCGTCACCTTCGGCAGCCAGGCCGCCGATCTGGGGCTGGAGATGGATCAGCAGATCCTGAGCGTCAAGGCGCCCACCGAGCGCTGGCCCAAGGAGCTGATGTGGCTGCCGGGCTTCCTGCTGTTCGGGGCCGTGGTCTGGCTGCAACGCCGCCGGGTCGCTCGACCCTGATCATCACCCAATAAAAAACGGCGCCTTCGGGCGCCGTTTTTTATGCTGGGCTGTGATGCCGGCCGCTTCGGGCCATCAGTCCAGGGCATCAGTTGGACTGGGTCTGCTTCTGTTTTTGCAGTTGGTCGAGGGTCTGCTGCTCCTGCGGGCTGAGGCCAAGCTGCTCGCAGGCCTGTTCAAAGCTGATGCCAAGATGGCACATCATGATGTCGATAGCGGGCAGGTAGTTGGTCATAGCGTCTTCCATGGTGATCCTCCAGAACTGTCTCTTATGCCCGAGGGCGGGGATGGGGGCAATTAGACTTTAGGTGTAGGGTGCCATCTGCTTCAGCCTCTGCCACTGGCCGGGGGAATTTGCTACTCTTGCGGGCACTAAAGAGGTTGCCGCCCCAGGGTGAGCAGCCGGTGAGGAGCAGGGCATGTTATTGAGTTTCTTGATCATCGCATCGGGCTGGTGGCACATCCGCGCGGCTTACGGCTCAGACTCCCGTCAGTTCTACATCAGCAAACCCCTGACCATGCTGTTCATCATCGCCCTGGCGTTTGGCTACCAGAGCGACGATCACAACGGCTCCCACGCCTGGATCCTGCTCGGTCTCTGCCTGTCGCTGGCGGGGGACGTGCTGCTGATGCTGCCACGGGATCGCTTCATCCAGGGGCTGGCGGCATTTTTTGTCGCTCACCTCTGCTACATCGTCGGTTTCGCCCAGGGGCCCCTGGTGCTCAAGCTGGTGGACGGCCTGCTGCTGTTGCTGGTGGCCGGCATGGTGTTCGGGCTCCTGTGGGGCCAGCTCGGCGAGATGAGGATCCCCGTCTTCTGCTACATGCTGGTGATCATCGCCATGGCCTGGGTGGCCGCCGGTGCCTGGCATGCCTCTCTCACTGCCGGCAGCGCCGCCGCCCTGGTGGGGGCGCTGATGTTCCTCTTCTCCGACAGCATGCTGGCGCTGGACAGATTCCGCCGCCCCTTCCCCCATGCCACGGCCTGGATCATGAGCAGCTACTTCGCGGCACAGTTCCTGATCGCCGCCTCCCTGGCGGGCTGACCGGCGGGCAGCCATGAAAAACGGGCCTTCTGGCCCGTTTTGCTATGTGATCCCCACCTTTCACGCCTCGACCGGTTCTGCGTCAGGGGCCCTCGGGGCAGGCTGCTTGAGCAGCAGCATCAGGGCGCTGGCGATCAGCAGGAAGATACCCATCACGTAGAACACCTGGTTGTAGGCCATGATGGCCGCCTCGCGGCTGATGGTGTTCGACAGCATGGCCCGGGCCTGCAACTGGGCCTGCTCCGGCCCGGCTCCCTGGGCCATCATGGTCTGGGCCAACTGCATCAGATAGGCCTGCCCCTCGATGCTGGTGGCGGCCAGGGTGCTGCCGATCTGGCTGACATGAGTCCGGGTGTCGTTGTCGATCAGGGTGGCGATGATGGCGATGCCGAAGGCGCCCCCCAGGTTGCGCAGCACGTTGAGCAGGGTCGAGGAGGAGGGGATCTCGTCCGGCGTCAGGCTGGCGGTCGCCACCAGGGAGAGGGGCACCATGATGAAGGGCTGCCCCAGGGCCCGCACGATGAGGGACTGGATCAGCTGGGGCCCGGCGTAGTCGGCATTCATGTTCACGTTCATGAAGCAGCTGATGGCGAAGACCAGAAAACCGAAGCTCACCAGATAGCGCGGATCTATCTTGTGGGTCAGCTTGGGCACCAGGGGGAGCACCAGCAACTGGGGCAACCCCATCCACATCAGCACTTCACCGATTTCCAGGGCGTTGTAATTGTGGATCTGGGTCATGTAGAGGGGCAGCACATAGATGGAGCCCATCAACCCCATACCGAGTACCAGGTAGGCGAAGCAGGCCAGGGCGAAGCGCGGGTTGTGCAGCAGCCGCAGGTTGACCAGGGGGTGGCGGCGCAGCAACTGGCTGATGACGAAGAACACCAGGGCCACCACCGAGATGACGGTGAGCCGCACGATGAAGCTCGAGCCGAACCAGTCCTCCCGGTTGCCCTCTTCCAGCACCACCTCCAGGAGGCCGAGACCCACCGCCATGGTGAGGATACCGATGAGATCCACCCGCTTGATCACCTCCCAGTCCACGGGCTTCCTGTCCAGCCCGTGGGCCAGCATGGCCATGACCAGCAGACCGGGCGGCACGTTCAGATAGAAGATGTAGTGCCAGGACATCTGCTCCGTCAGCCAGCCCCCCAGGGTCGGGCCGATGGCGGGGGCGAAGGTGGCGCACAGGCCGAACAGCGCCATGCCGGTGGCTCGCTTGTGCAGCGGCAGCAGGCTGACGATGAGGGAGAAGGCCATGGGGATCAGGGCCCCGCCGGTAAAGCCCTGCAGCGCCCGAAAGACGATCATGCTGGTGAGGTTCCAGCTGAACGAGCAGAGCACGGAGGCGACGATGAAGGCGCCCGTGGTCCACAGCAGGTAGCGCCGCACGCTCAGTCCCCGGCTCAGCCAGCCGCTCAGCGGTATGGCGATCATCTCCGCCACCAGATAGGAGGTGGAGATCCAGGAGCTCTCGCTCAGGGTGGCCGAGAGTGCCCCCTGAATGTCTTTCAGGGAGGCGTTGGTGATCTGGATGTCGAGGATGGCCATGAAGGCGCCGATGAGGCCCCCCATGACCGCGATCCAGTTGCGGCGTGGTATGGCGTCCATCAGTGGGCGGCCACCACGGGATCAGGGGTGCGGGTGTCGACGATCACCTCGGTGGAGAGGCCGGGCAGCAGCTTGCCCGCCAGGGCGCCCGGATCCGGGATACGGATCTTGACCGGTACCCGCTGCACGATTTTGGTGAAGTTGCCGGTGGCGTTCTCCGGCGGCAGCAGGGCGAACTTGGCGCCGGTGGCCGGAGAGAGGCTGTCGATGATCCCCTCGACCGGTTGATCCGGATAGGCATCCAGGATCACCTCCACCTTCTGGCCCGGCTGCATGTGCTGCAACTGGGTCTCCTTGAAGTTGGCCTCGACCCACACCTGGCTCAGTGGCACCAGGCTGGCCACCTGCATACCGGACTGGACGTAGAGCCCTTCCCGCAGGCTGCGCTTGCCGATGATGCCGTCAGCCGGGGCTCGCAGCTCGGTGTAGCCGAGTTCCAGCCTGGCTTGTTCAAGCTGGGCCTCGCTCAATGCCAGCCTGGCCTGGTTCTGCTTGGCTTCGGCATCCAGCACCAGCAGCCGCTCGCGGGCGGCCTGCAGGGCGGCCTTGGCCTCCAGTGCCTGGGCCTGGTTGACCTGCAAGCCGGCACGCACCTCGTCAAGGCTGTCCTGGGAGCTGTAGTGACGCTCATTGAGCTGGCTGACCCGGCGCACCTGCTGCTGGGCCCGGACCTGCTCGGCATTGGCCGAGCTGACTTTTGCCTCGGCTTGGCGGATGAGGCTCAACTGCTGGATACGGGTGGCGGCGAGGTTATCCGCCGTCGCCTGGTTGAGGTGCAGATCGGCCTCGGCCTCCGCCACCTTGGTCCTGTATTCGCGGTCGTCGAGCCGGGCGATGAGCTGGCCGGCCTTCACCGCCTGGTTGTCGGTCACCAGCACTTCGCTGATGTAGCCGGAGAGCTTGGAGCCGATGCCGGTCACTTCGCTTTGCAGGTAGGCGTTGTCGGTGCTTTCGAAGTAGCGGCCATGCAGATACCAGTAACCGGCAAACAGCAGGCCGAGCAGGGCCAGCACCAGGGCGGCCAGCAGGGGGATCTTCTTGTGTTGACTCATGATATTGGTTTTCCTGAACTGTGGCGGGCAGGCTAACATCGTGCAACTGTTTCGATTAGTATCCATTCATGAGATATACAGTTTCACTGGTGAAACAATGGACCTGAATGCTGCCTTAATCCTCGTTCGTATCGTCGACAAGGGCTCCTTTACCGCCGCAGCCCAGGAGCTGGGCATGACCAAGGCGACGGTGAGCCGCCGCATCGCCGAGCTGGAGCAGCGTCTCGGCGCACGGCTGCTCTATCGCTCCACCCGGCAGCTCACCCTGACGGAAGCCGGTGAACAATATTATCTACGCTGCAGCAAGGCGGTGGAGGAGCTGGCCCAGGCCGAGCTGATGCTCAGTGCCAGCCAGCAGGAGGTGACGGGGACCCTCAAGCTGGCGGTGCCCATCGAGACGGGACAGCTGGTGGTGGGCAGGCTGGTGGCGAACTTCCTGCAAGCCTATCCGGGCATGAAGGTGGAGCTGGAGCTGACCAACCGCATCGTGGATCCCATCAGCGAGGGGCTGGATGCCATCGTGCGGGTCGGCGACATGAGCGACTCCAACCTGGCGGCGCGGCGTCTCTGGAGCACCGAGCGGCTGCTGTGCGCCAGCCCGGACTATCTGGCGCGCCACCCGGTGATCCAGAGGCCCGCCGATCTGGTGCATCACGAGCGGATCGCGGTCAGCACGGGGTTCCTCGCCTCGCACTGGTGTTTCGAGCTGGATGATCGCGAAGTGCTGGTGGATCCCCCGTCCCGCTTCCAGGTCAACAACATCACCTGTGCCAGGGAGGCGGCGAAGGCGGGGCTGGGGCTGGCTTCCCTGCCCGCCATGCTGTGCCATGATGAGCTGGCGAACGGGACGCTGGTCTCCTTGCTGCCGGAGTGGCAGCAACCCAGGGTACCCATCTACCTGCTGTTTCCCGAGCGGCGCCTGATGCCGCGCAAGCTGAGGGCATTCATCGATTTTCTGGTGGCCAACGGCCCGGCTTACGGCATCGACAAGCTGCTGTGAAGAGCCCGATGCGGCGATGATTGAACTGGCAAGGGTCTCGAGGACAACGTATGGAGCGGTGGATGAATCTGTATCGGGCATCTCGCTTCCGGAAGATGCTCGCCCTGGAATGATGGTAGTGCTGGTGATGACGGCACTGGCAAGGGTTTCGAGGACAACGTATGGAGCGGTGGATGAATCTGTATCGGGCATCTCACTCCCGGAAGATGCTCGCCCTGGAATGATGGTAGTGCTGGTGATGACGGCACTGGCAAGGGTTTCGAGGACAACGTATGGAGCGGTGGATGAATCTGTATCGGGCATCTCGCTCCCGGAAGATGCTCGCCCTGGAATAATGATGGTAGTGCTGGTGATGACGGCACTGGCAAGGGCTTCGAGGACAACGTATGGAGCGGTGGATGAATCTGTATCGGGCATCTCGCTCCCGGAAGATGCTCGCCCTGGAATGATGGTAGTGCTGGTGATGACGACACTGGCAAGGGTTTCGAGGACAACGTATGGATCAGTGGATTAACTTGTATCGCGCCTCTCACTCCCTGGAGGCGCATGCCCTGAAAGGGGCCTTGGAGGTAGAGGGAGTCAGGGTGCGCCTCAGCGGCGAAGGGCTCTCCGGCGCGCTCGGGGAGCTGCCGGTGGATCTGCTGCAAGTGACCCTGATGGTGAACGAGCGGGATCGTCAGCGGGCGGGCCGGATCATCGAGCGCTACCAGCAGCGCCAGGGCAACGGCTGGCTGTGCGGCCAGTGCGGGGAGGAGAACGGCGCCAACTTCGATATCTGCTGGCGCTGCCATCACGATCCCCAGGATCATTGAACGCCCCTCGCGCCCTCAGCGCAGGGTGAAGTCGATGTCATCCCCCGCATGGGCATCGTGGTAGGTGGCGAGATCCAGCTCCTTCTCGCTGCGGGCGATGAGCACGGAGACCAGGATGTCGCCGGAGACGTTGACCGTGGTGCGCGCCATGTCGAGGATCCGGTCTATGCCGGCGATGAGCGCCACCCCTTCCAGAGGCAGTCCCACGGCAGTGAGGGTCAGGGTCAGCAACATCAGCCCGGTACCGGGTGTGCCCGCCGTGCCGATGCTGGCCAGCGTGACGATGCTGATGATGGTCAGGTAGTCCACCAGATGCAGATCCACCCCGAAGGCCTGGGCCACGAACAGGGCGGTGACCCCCTGATAGAGGGCGGTGCCATCCATGTTGATGGTGGCGCCGATGGGCAGCACCTTGGCGGTGATGGCGGGGGAGACCCCGAGCCTGCGTTCGGCGCAGGCCAGGCTGATGGGCAGGGTACTGCTGCTTGAACTGCTGGTGAAGGCCACCGCCTGGGCATCGACGATGCTCTTGAAGTAGTGCAACGGGTTGAGGCGCGCCATCAGGAGCAGCAGGCCGCTGTAGACGCCGAGCACGTGGAGCAGGCAGCCGAGGTAGACGGCGCCGATCACCTTGAGCAGCGGCAACAGCAGGCTGACGCCGTACTTGCCGGTCATCCAGGCCATCAGGGCGCAGACGCCATAGGGGGCCAGCGCCATCACCATCTGGGTCAGCTTGAACATTCCCTCTGCCAGGGAGGTAAAGAACAGGATGGCGGGGCGGCCGCGTCGTCCGGTGGCGTTGAGGGCGAGAGCGAGGGCCACGGCGAACACGATCACCTGCAATATCTTGCCATCGCCCATGGCCTGCACCGGGTTGCGCGGCACCAGGTGGCTCAGCACGCTGGCCAGGGTAGGTTGCTGTGCCATGGCGCCCCGTTCATAAGGACCCATGTTGGCGCCCATGCCCGGTTCCAGCAGCCAGCCCATCATCAGGCCGATGCAGATGGCGACGGCGGTGGAGCAGAGATAGAAGCCGATGGCCTTGCCGGCGATGCGGTCGAGCCGCTTGCCCTTGAGCAGGGCGGTGAGGCCTGCCAGGACGGAACAGAAGATGAGGGGCACCATCAGCATCTGGATGGTGTTGACGAACAGGACGCCGATGGGCTTGAGCAGCAGGGCCTGCTCGCTGAAGCAGAGCCCCAGACCTATCCCGGTCAGCATGCCGAGCAGGGTCTTCAACCAGAGCGGGCGACGGGTCCAGATCCGCCAGGGTTTGAAGACCAATCCATGGAACAGCATGACGCCAATGTCCTTATTTTCTGTCTGCGGTGGCAAAAAGGGGCGACAGTGTAGCCATCCCCCCGTCAGGTTGCCACATTATCGACAAAGCGGCGCTCACGACCAGCCCGCTGGCGTTAAAAAAGGCGTTTTGTTGGCCTATATCAAGAACCCTCTCCGGGCTTCGGGCTTTAATTGTCATCTGACATGATGATTAAAGAGGTTTGAGATGCCCCAATCGATACACGGTCACGAAGTGATGGAGATGATGCTGGAGCAGGAGAGTCCGTTTACCCGGGCCAGCCTCAGGGCGGCGATCGCCTCGCGCTTCGGTGCCGAGGCCCGGTTCCACACCTGCAGCGCCAGCGAGATGGACGCTGACGCCCTGATCGACTTCCTGGCCAGGCGCGGCAAGTTCATCGACTCGGAGTCAGGGTTCCAGACCCGCGCCGACAAGATCTGCAACCACGGATGATCGCCAGTGGCGAGCGCGGTGGGGCCCTCGCCGAATCCCGCCACCTTTGTTATATTTCGCCCTCCTTCCCCTCTTGTTGAAAGGTTCTGCCCGGGCGCTCTATGGACACATTCTCCGCTGCCGTCATGCTGTTTCTGATCATGGATCCGCTGGGCAACCTGCCGGTCTTCCTCTCCATCCTGCGCCATGTCGACCCCAAGCGTCGACGCAAGGTAATGCTGCGGGAGCTGTTGTTTTCGCTGGTGATCATGATGGGCTTCCTGTTCGCCGGTCAGCAGATCCTGAGCTTCCTCAACCTGCGTCAGGAGGCGGTCAGCATCGCGGGGGGCATCATCCTCTTCCTCATCGCCATCAAGATGATCTTCCCGAGCCCCGGTGGCGTGACCGGGCTGGCGGCGGGGGAGGAGCCCTTCCTGGTGCCCATGGCCATCCCCATGATTGCGGGCCCCTCCATCCTGGCTTCCCTGCTGCTTCTGGCCAACCAGGAGCCGACCCGGATGGTGGACTGGTCATTGGCCCTGCTGATGGCCTGGGGGGCCAGCGCCGTGATCCTGATGTTCTACGAGCTGTTCAACAAGCTGCTGGGTGAGCGAGGACTCACCGCGGTGGAGCGGCTGATGGGCATGCTGCTGGTGATGATCTCGGTGCAGATGCTGCTGGACGGGGTACACCACTATCTGGCGGTGACGGGTCAGAACTGACGGGGCGAATGCTGATGTCAACGTGAAACGGGGCTTCTTGAGCCCCGTTTTTTTTGCGCGTCAGGCGGCAGCGGCCGGGCCGTCCGCCGAGGTTTCCAGCTTGCCCATGATGAGGGCGAGCAGGGTCTCCCGCAGCCAGCGGTGGCCCGGATCCTCCTCGTGGCGCTGATGCCAGATGAGCAGGTGGGAGATGCTGTCCAGGGCGATGGGCAGCGGCAGCGGCACCAGGGGATAGACCTGGGTGGCGTGGCGGGCGTAGAGGCGGGAGAGGGTCACTATCATGTCCGAGTGCATGCCCATGCGCAGGGCCGCCTCGAAGGAGGGCACGGTCGCCTCGATCCGGCGATAGAGATCCTGCTCCGCCAGCTTGTGATCCAGCATCCAGCGATCCCGCCCCTCGCAGTAGGTCTGCACGTGGGGGTAGGCGAGGTAACGGGCGAGATCCCACTCGGGCTCCTGCAAGGCAGGGTGATCCCGCTGCACCAGGCAGGTGAGATCGTCGATGGTGAGCAACCGCTGGCAGATGGCGTTGGGCAGGGTGTCGAGGCGAAAATCCGAATTGATGCAGTTCTCCCGCACCGTGAAGGCGATATCCACCTGGCCCTGGCTCATCTCGGTCAGGCTGTGCTCGGTCCACTCCTCGTAGCGCAGGCGGATGCCAGGGGCCTGACGCTTCAGTTCGCTCAGGTAGAGGGGGGCAAACAGGGTGAAGGCGCTGTCCATGCTGGCAATGACGAATTCCCGCTCCGTGCTGGCGGGATCGAAGTCCGGCGGCTGGATCAGGTTGTCCAGGGAGAGCAGTATGGGTTGTAGTTGCTGCTGGAGATCCAGGGCGCGGGGAGTGGGATCCATCCCGTAGGCCGAGCGCACGAACAGGGGATCGTCAAAGGTCTCCCGCAACCGTCCGAGGGCCTTGCTGACGGCGGACTGGCTCAGGTGCAAACGGCGTGCAGCCCGGCTGCCGTTGCGCTCTTCCAGCAAGACTTGCAGGATTATCAACAAATTAAGGTCTATGCGTGCAAGCTGCTCCAGCAACATGATATGAATCCTCTTCAATTCCTAGATGAATATATACCATTTGTTTTCATATCTTGGCGATCCTATGCTCGTCGGGTCTCTCGCCCTGGTGGCGGCTGGTACAGGATGTAGCGGTTGAGGGGACAAGTAGCACCGACTCATACGGCGGCCCATGGTCGCCGTATTTTTTTGCGCCTCGTCGCCGTTTTTGCGCGATTTTTTCGCCAACTTGCACCTGCCTTGATTTTGCCCAACAATCGATACGCTTTCTTTTGATACAACCTCCAGGTATCTAACAGTCAGGAGTCTCCCTATGGGACTGGGTGGCATTCATATCTGGCATCTGCTGATCCTGCTCGTGGTCGTCGTCGTGGTGTTTGGCAGCAAACGCCTGGCTGGCGCCGGTGAGGATCTGGGCACTGCCATCAGGGATTTTCGCAACGCCTTGCGCGACGATGACAATATCCGGAATAAGTAGGAGTGAACGTATGTCTGTAGACGAGAAAGTGGAACTGAACGAGACCTGTGACAGTTGTGGCTGTTTTGCCGAAATCGGCACCATCATCGGCGAAGGTGACGACGTCATGGAGCTGGTGATCGAGGCCGCTGCAGAAGCCGACGCCCGTGAGAAATTTGCAGCTTACGAGGCGCTGGCCAAGCAGGTCACTGCCGACGCCAAAAGCAGCAGCGAGCTGAGCCGGGGCCCGGATGGCGTGATCCTGAAGGCCCGCCTGCAATTCACCTGCACCGCCGAGAAGCTGATCTTCGAGATGCGCGCCCGCTCCCTCTGAGATCGTGATGACACGGCAGGCTTGCCTGCCGTCTTGCTCTGCCCCTCGCTTTTTCCCTCCCTTTGCGTTGTATAGTGAGTTATCCCACGGACGATCCGTTTTCCGTCCGGCATGCGCCGATCGGCAGAAGATCCCGCGACGCCCCATGACTTGGCGCAGGCGCCTTCTCTGACAGACCCGACGGTGCGCACCGGCCCACAGCGAGGTGGTTAAATCATGATGCGGCGATGGATCTGGGCCCTGCTGGCTCTCTGCTCTCTCCCTTTGCTGGCGGCGGATCTCAAGCCGCAGTTGCTGCCCCAGGCCGGTGATCTCGAACACATCCTGCAAAAAAAAGAGCTCAGGGCCCTGGTGGTCTATGAGCGGGGGTTTTTCTTTTTCGACAAGGGAGCCCAGTACGGCATCCTGGTCAATCAGCTTCAGGGATTCGAGCGCTGGTTGAACCAGACCTACCTGGCCAAGGAGAAGCTCAAGCTCAAGATCATTTATATCCCGGTGCGCCAGGACAAGCTGCTGGACTATCTGGCCGAGGGGCGCGGGGATCTGGTGGCCGCCAACCTGACGGTCACCCCCACCCGGCGCGAGCAGGTGACCTTCTCCCAGCCGCTGATCGCCCCCATCGAGGAGTGGGTGGTGAGCCAGCGGGAGCTCCCTGCCTTCAATCGCATCACCCAGCTGTCCGGCCGGCGGATCTGGGTGCGCGCCAGCTCCAGTTATTTCGAGAGCCTGCACCAGCTCAACTGGCTGTTTCGGGAGCTGGGGTTGCCCCCGGTCTACATCGAGACGGTTCCCGAATACCTGCAGGACGGGGACCTGCTGGAGATGGTGTCAGCCGGGATCATTCCGCTGACGGTCACCGACAGCTTCAAGGGGCGGATCTGGCTCGACATGATTGGCGGTCTCAAGGCCCACAGGCTGATACCGCTGCGGGACAAGGGGCGCAGCGCCTGGGCCCTGCGCAACAACAGCCCGGAGCTGCTCAAGGCGGTGAACGCCTACATCTCGGAGTCGAGCAAGCGGACCCTCTACAGTGACATGACATTGCGCCGCCTGCTGGCGCAGAGCGACCGCATGAGCAACATACTGGCGCCGGATCCGCTGGGGCGACTGTCGACCATTCGCAAGGTACTGGAGGCTCAGGCGGACAAGTATCAGCTGGACTGGCTGATGCTGGCCGCGCTGGCTTACAAGGAGTCGGGGCTCAATCCCAATGTCGGCTCTCACCGGGGGGCCGTCGGCATCATGCAACTGCTGCCGAGCACCGGCAAGGAGGTGGGGATCCGCGGTGCCAGACTCACCAGTCTGGAGGGCAATGTGGAGGCGGCCTGTCGCTACATGCGACTCATCCTGGACACCTACTTCAATGATCCCGGGATGGACAGGCTCAATCGCCATCTGTTCGCCCTGGCCGCCTACAATGCGGGTCCGAACCGGGTCCAGGCATTGCAGGCCAAGGCGGCCGACAAGGGGCTGGATCCGAACGTCTGGTTCGGCAATGTGGAGCAGCTGGTGGCCAACGACGTGGGCCAGGGGCCCATCAACTACGTTGGCACCATCTACAAATACTACGTGGCTTACCGTTTCAGCCTGCCCCAGCTGGAGGGCAAGTCAGAGGCCATCGAGGCGGTGCAGCCCTGAGCCTGTCAATGCTGGCCGGGGAGGGGATCCTCGTGATGCTGCGCAAGGGGTTCCCAGCCCAGATCCCGGTGCTGCTGGTACCAGGGCATCAACAGCCTGGCCGGGGTGGGATCCGGTTGGCTGGCATGAGGTCTCTGACTGAGGGAGGGGTGGTCGCGCAGTTCCATCATCGGCTCCTTGACACTGGGCTATCGGGGCGGTTGTCTGGGTTATGCCACCACCAGATGACAGGGAGATGACCCTTGATCCCCGCCGACTTTGCCTTGCTCGCCGATCCCGGCGCCGCCCTGAAGGCCCGATGCCAGTTGATCCGCCAGGCTCGCCACCGGATCCTCGCCCAGTATTACAGCTGGGAAGAGGACGGCAGCGGCAAGCTGCTGCTGGCGGAGCTGGTGCGGGCGGCCCGGCGCGGAGTGGTAGTGCAACTGCTCATCGATGATCTCTACGGCGGGGAGAACCGCTTTCTGGAGGCGGTGGCGGCGGAACCGGGCATCGAGGTGCGCCTGTTCAACCCCTTCTGGCTGCGGGGCTGGCGTCCCCTTACCTTGCTGCTGGAAGGGGTGCTGAGCTTTCGCCGCATCAATCACCGGATGCACAACAAGCTGCTGCTGGTGGATGGCAGCCAGGCGGTGATCGGCGGGCGCAATATTGGTGATCGTTACTTCGGGCTGGGGATGCCGCCTCACTTCATCGACCTGGATCTGGTCTGCCGCGGCCCCCTCTGTCAGCAGGCCGAGCAGGGATTCGCGCTGTTCTGGCACAGTCGCTGGAGCCACCCGGTCCGTCGCCTGTTGAGACGCCCCTTGCTGCCAGCCGAAACCCGGGCCCTGAACGATTTCCTGCTGACCCTGACCGACCCCGCCATGGCGGCCGCCTATGATCTGCCGGCCACTCTGTTTGATGAGTGCTCCGTTCCCCTTTGCTGGCATCCCGGGCGAGGGCAGTGCTGGTTCGATCGCCCCGGCAAGGGACTGGTCGCCCGGCCGACCACGGCGCCCCGGCTGGGACGCATGCTGGCGAGCAATCAGGGGGCCCTGAGGTTGGTGAGCCCTTACCTGATCCTGACACGGGGGCTGCGTCGCCGGCTCAAGGGGCAGCGACGGCAGGGGGTCGACATCGAGATCCTGACCAACTCCCTGGCCAGCACGGACGTGCCCCTGGTCTATGGCGCCTATCGACGTCACCGCCCCTGGCTCGAGCGTCAGGGGGTCAACCTGTTCGAGCTGACGACGGAGGCGTTCAGTCTGCATGCCAAGCTGATCCTGATGGGGAAGGAGGAGGCGCTGCTCGGCAGTTTCAACCTGGATCCCCGCTCCCTGATGCTCAACACCGAGTTGATGCTGCACCTCCATAGCCCGAGGTTGTGCGACGAGTTGCAGCAACTCATTGATGGCTGGTTGCAGCAGGCCGTGCACCCGGTGGCGGCGTCCCCCTCTGCATGGCGGCGCCTGCTGGCGCAATTGAGCGATTGGTTACCTTTGCATCGTTGGTTGTGAGTGGGATCCGCCTTGTGCGAGATCTCGCAAAGCCTTGTGCGTCTTCGAGGATAACGTTTGCCATCCAAAAACGGGACTGGATTGCATCGTATTGTTTTTAATCGATTTATATTAAGGGCGCCGTAACAATCCAGGCTCCTCGACTGCATAGAGGTGCGTGTAGAACGGTTTTTTATTTTATTTAACTGCGTAGTATCTCGAGTGCAAGGACAAACACGGTGGCTGGTCTGCCGTGTGGGTGACGGCAACAGGGGAAATGGGCCAACCGGATTGCTCCGGCAGGCGAGGCAGATCGGGAGCGGAAACCCGTGATGCCAGACAGACCCCGTGGTTGCGGGAGCCCAATATGGAACATGCTATTTGCGAGGGGGTGACATGCGAATGTTGCCCCATTTTTTTATGCCTGCCGTCCGTTTGCCCAATCAAAAAGACCGCCTGCTGGCGGTCTTTTGCGTGATGTCTCGGCGATCAGGCGAGGCCCGCCAGCAGACGACTCCAGTTGCGCTTGGCAACGAGGAAACCGTCTCGCAATGTGCGGTACTCCAGTTGCAGCCTGAGCCTGTCGTAGCGTGCGAGGGCTGTGCGCTTGCGCTGCTCCAGCAGTGACTTGCGGCTGGCATAGTAGTGCTGGATCTGCAGGCTCAGCTTGTCGTACTCCTCCTGCAGCAGTGCCTGCCAGCGTTCCCTGTCATCCTGCTTGTGCACTCTGGCCTGGGCGCGCTTGAGCTGCATCTCCAGCCTGGCCTGTTCGATGCGTTCCTCCGGGCAGGATCTCAGGTCTTTGGCGAGCCCGCACCAGGCGGCGGTGCGGATCAGCCACTTGGTGGGATCGAACTGCCACCACTGGATGCCGTTGCGGTAGTCGTTCTCGAACAGGTGATGGAAGTTGTGATAGCCCTCGCCAAAGGTGAAGAAGGCCAGGATGCCGTTGTCCCGGGCGCTGTTGCGATCCGTGAACGGCTGGCTGCCCCAGATGTGGGCCAGGGAGTTGATGAAGAAGGTGGTGTGATGGGTCATCACCATGCGCAGCACCCCGGCCAGCAGCATCATGCCGAGCAGATCCCCGTGCAAGAGGCCGAGCAGCAGCGGAATGCCGATGTTGGTGACCAGAGCCAGGGCCAGATAGTGCCTGTGCTGGAATGCGACCACGGGGTTGTTTTGCAGGTCGCGCACATTGCTGTAGTCGTGGTAGGTATCGCGCTGGTATTCCCGCAGCATCCAGCCGATGTGGGAGTACCAGAAGCCGCGACCCGCACTGTAGGGATCCTTCTGGTTGTCATCCACGTGGCGGTGGTGGCGACGATGATCCGAGGACCAGTGCAGCGCCGAGTTCTGCAGGGCGAGCGCGCCTCCGATGGCGAAGACCCATTGCAGGGCCGGGTGTGCCTTGTAGGCCTTGTGGGACCAGAGCCTGTGGTAGCCGGCGGTGATGGAGATGCCGCAATAGCAGAACAGCAGCAGGAAGCAGAGCCACTGCCATAGGTCGTAGCCCTGGCTCAGTCCATACCAGGGGACCGCTATCAGTGCCGTCAGCCCGGAGAGGGCGAACAGCAGGGTGTTGGTCATGATGATCGGGGGGCGGTCCATTTCACTCGGCTCCTTTCAGCGAACAGCTGTTCACTATTCTCCATTGAGCCGGAATGCGGGTCAATGGTAAAAAAGTCGGAGACAAACCTGATCCCGGCCCTGCCTTCGGGTTATCATCTGGCCTCGCTAATCTCAAGGTGACTGTTTTCGTGGGTATTCGCGCGCAACAAAAAGAAAAAACCCGGCGTACGCTGATCGAGGCGGCGTTCAGTCAACTCTGCGCCAACCGCAGTTTCTCCAACCTCAGCCTGCGGGAAGTGGCCAGAGAGGCGGGCATAGCGCCGACCTCCTTCTATCGCCACTTTCGGGACATGGAAGAGCTGGGGCTGACGCTGGTGGACGAGGGAGGGCTGACCCTGCGCCAACTGATGCGCCAGGCGCGCCAGCGCATTGCCGGTGGTGGCAGCGTCATCAGCACCTCGGTGCAGACCTTCATGGAATTCGTCGAAAACAACCCGAACATCTTCCGGCTGCTGCTGCGTGAGCGCTCCGGCACCTCGGCTGCGTTCCGTCAGGCGGTGGCCCGGGAGATCCAGCACTTCATCGCCGAGCTGACCGATTATCTGGAAGCCACCACGCAGGCGCCACGGGAAGAGGCCTATATCCAGGCCGAGGCCATGGTGACCATTGTCTTCAGCGCTGGTGCAGACGCCCTCGACATGACCCCGGAAGAGTGCAAGGCACTGTCGGAGCGCACCATCAGCCAGCTGCGGATGATCGCCATGGGCGCCGAGGTGCAGAACCGCAAGCGCCACGAATCTCTCACATAACGCAAGGATGGACAGCCTCATGCATGAACCGAACGCGATTCCGAAGAAGCCCCTGGTGCTGGCCCTGCTGATCGGTATCTGTGGCGATGCCTTCCTGTCGGCCTTGACGGAGCCGGTCGTCCCCTTCTCCTTCTACCCCCTCATCGCCCTGTTGCTGGCGGCCAGCCAGCTCTATCAGCACTATCGCCATGAGCCCATGGTGGGCAACACACCCAGCTGCATTCTGCTCTGCTTCTTTATCGGCGTGTTCGGCCATTCTGCCCTGGTCAAGGTGCAGTACCCCGAGCTTGGCAGCAACTTCTTCTCCCTCATTGCCATGCTGCTGCTGCTCGCCGCTCTCTCCATCAAGCTGGGAATCAGCCTTGGAAAAACGCAGAAGGAGTGACGAATCACTCCTTCTGGTCGGGCCGGGGGTGGCCTAGTCGGCCCTGGGGGGGATCTCTCCCTGCTTCCTGGCGTCTATGATGGCCTGCAGCTTGGTGCGGATATCCATCATGCCGAACACCCCGAAGATCAGCACCTGGGTGAATTCGAGACGAGTGACCGCGAAGTAGGGTTTGCATGCCGCCTTGATCATGCTGGCCTGTACCCAGTGCATCAATATCACGATGACGCCGCACACCGGCAGAAAGCCGTTCAGTTTGCCCGGCAGGGTGCCCAGCAGGGCGAGTGCCACACCGAACCAGAAGAACAGCAGCACCCCCATCGCCAACAGATTAAACACCCGCTTCATCGTTTACCTCCCGTACATAGAGTTGATAGCAGGCCTGATGTGATCGACCTGCTTGTCCTTGAGCCGTTGTCCAAATTGACGGAGAAGGGGACTGTGCCCATCTCCCCTTTAAACAGCAGCGTCATGCTTGGTGTCCCGCAGATAGAGCTGATAGCAGACCTGACCAGCCTGCTTGTCCTTGAGTAGTTTCCAGCTTGCGGGCAGCGTCAGATCGGCCATCTCTTTTTCCCGCTCCAGATAGATGAGGGCATCGGATGCCAGCCAGCCGCGCTGCTCGAGCAGCTCGCACACCTGGGGCAGCAGCTCGCGACGAAACGGTGGGTCCAGAAAGACCAGATCGAACGGCGTGGCCGGGCCTTGCAGCCAGCTCACGGCATCAGCCTGGATCACCTGCCCCTGGCTGCTGCCCAGGGTCGTCAGGTTCTTCTTGAGCTGGTCGGCGGCGCCTCTGTCCATCTCGATCAGGGTGACCTGTTCGGCATAGCGGGACAAGGCTTCCAGCCCCAGCCCGCCGCTGCCGGCGAACAGATCCAGGCAGCGGGTACCGCGCACGTGGGGAGCCAGCCAGTTGAAGATGGTCTCCTTGACGCGATCCGTGGTGGGTCTGAGCCCTTCCACATCCCTGACGGGGAGTTTGCGCCCCTTCCATTGACCGCTGATGATTCGTACCACGCCCGCTCGCCCCTGGGGGGCCGGGCTCTTGCTCGGGCTGTTACGGCTGGATTTCACTCTGGGCATCGCGTTTCGTCGTCAGAAAATAAAGTGATAGTATAAGGCGGTTCATTTTTATGCCGACCCGCCGAGGGACGGCTATCTTAGCAGTCAGCCTTTGATGTGAGTATTTTTAGATGGCAAAAGGTTTGTTTTCCTGGCTGGGTTTCGGCCGCAAGAAAGAAGAGGCTGAGGCCGTTCCATCGCAGGCGCCCGACGCTACCCCGGCGGTCGTCGAGTCGGAGGCCGCCGCTGTTCCCGCGCCTGTCGCCGATGTTGCCCCGGCTGATGCCCCTACCGCCAAGCCCGAAGCGCCGCTGAGCGGCCCTGACGAAGGCCCCCTGGTTGTGGAAGAGCCGGAGGGCGAGCTTGAGCCCGTCATCGTCAATGAGGCCTTGATCTCAACCGAAGCTCAGGTCGCAGAAGAAGCCATTGTCGCCGCCGAAGCCCGCGCTTTGGAAGAGGCCCGTATTGCCGCAGAGGCTCGCGCCGCAGAAGAAGCCCGTATTGCCGCCGAAGCCTGCGCCGCAGAAGAGGCTCGCATCGCTACCGAAGCCCGCGCCGCAGAAGAAGCCCGTATTGCTGCCGAGGCCTGCGCCGCAGAAGAGGCCCGTGTTGCCGCCGAGGCTCGCGCCGCAGAAGAGGCCCGTGTTGCCGCCGAGGCCCGCGCCGCAGAAGAAGCCCGTATTGCCGCCGAGGCACGCGCCGCAGAAGAGACGCGTATTGCCGCCGAGGCCCGCGCTGCGGAAGAGGCTCGCATCGCCGCCGAAGCCCGCGCCGCAGAAGAGGCCCGTGTTGCCGCCGAGGCTCGCGCTGCAGAAGAGGCTCGCATCGCTGCCGAAGCCCGTGCCGCGGAAGAAGCCCGTATTGCCGCCGAGGCTCGCGCTGCGGAAGAAGCCCGTGTTGCCGCCGAAGCTCAGGCTGCCGAGGAAGCCCGTGTCGCCAAAGAGGCCCAGCGAGCGGAAGATTTGCGTCTGGTCGCCGCGATGGAGGCTGAGGCCGCCGCGCTGGCCGCTCTGCCGCTGGCAGACAAGGTGGACGACGTCACTCAGGAGAAGCCGCAGCGGGAGGGCTTCTTTGCCCGCCTCAAGCGCAGCCTGGTGCGTACCAGGGAGAATATCGGTTCCGGTTTCTTCGGCCTGTTCAGCGGCAAGAAGATCGATGACGATCTGTTCGAAGAGCTGGAGACCCAGCTGCTGACCGCCGATCTTGGCGTCGACACCACCACCCGCATCATCGAGGGGCTGGTACAGCACGCGGACCGCAAGCAGCTCAAGGATGCCGAGGCGCTCTACGGTCTGCTCAAACAGGACATGGGCGAGATGCTGGCCAAGGTCGAGCAGCCCCTGGTGATCGACACCAGCAAGAAGCCTTACGTCATCCTGATGGTCGGTGTGAACGGCGTCGGCAAGACCACCACCATCGGCAAGCTGGCCAAACAGTTCCAGGCCGAGGGCAAGAGCGTGATGCTGGCCGCTGGCGATACCTTCCGTGCCGCTGCGGTCGAGCAGCTGCAGGTGTGGGGTCAGCGCAACAACATTCCGGTGATTGCCCAGCACACCGGTGCCGACTCCGCCTCCGTCATCTATGACGCCATCGAGGCTGCCCGCTCCCGCGGGGCTGACGTGCTGATCGCCGATACCGCCGGCCGCCTGCAGAACAAGAGCAACCTGATGGAGGAGCTCAAGAAGGTGGTGCGGGTGATGAAGAAGCTGGACGATACGGCGCCCCACGAGATCATGCTTACCCTGGACGCAGGCACCGGCCAGAACGCATTGAGCCAGGCCAAGCTGTTCAGCGAGGCGGTGGGCCTGACCGGCATCACCCTCACCAAGCTGGACGGTACCGCCAAGGGTGGCGTCATCTTCGCGGTGGCCGACAAGTTCCAGATCCCGATCCGCTACATCGGGGTGGGCGAGGGGATCGACGATCTGCGCCCGTTCGTCGCCAACGACTTCATCGAGGCGCTCTTCAGCCGCGAAGAATAAATCCGGCTGACATGAGCCGGCCCGGCCGTGACAAGCATGTGTTCCATACCCCGACTCCGGTCGGGGTATGTCACTATGAGGGCACAGGCATGGCTCATCCGGACAAGGATGACATGTGGCATGGTTGTGACCGGTGTTGTCATCCAGGTGTTGTGCCGGTACGGGGGAGTGAGCGCCCCATGCTTTATCCCGGTCGGGGTTTGTCAATCTCAGGGAACCGTTATGATTCGTTTTGACAAGGTCAGCAAGGTCTACAGTGGCGGTCATCAAGCGCTGCAAAAGGTCAGTTTTCACCTGCGCAAGGGGGAGATGGCCTTCCTGACCGGCCATTCGGGGGCGGGCAAGAGTACCCTCCTCAAGCTCATCAGCGTGATGGAACGACCGACCGACGGCCGCGTCTTCTTCCACGGCGATGACGTCAGCCACATCCAGCGCAGTCAGATCCCCTACGTGCGCCGCCAGATCGGCATGATCTTCCAGGATCACCGCCTGTTGATGGATCGTACCGTGTTCGACAACGTCGCCCTGCCCCTGGTGATCGATGGCTACAGCCATGGGGACATCAACAAGCGGGTGGCGGCGGCGCTGGACAAGGTCGGGCTGCTCGGCAAGGAGCGTTACCAGCCTCGCATGCTCTCCGGTGGTGAGCAGCAACGGGTCGGCATCGCCCGCGCCATCGTCAACAAACCACCGCTGCTGCTGGCGGACGAGCCGACCGGCAACCTGGATCCCCAGCTTTCCATGGACATCATGCGTCTGTTCGAGGAGTTCAACCGCTTCGGCGTCTCTGTGCTGATTGCCACTCACGATCTGGGGCTGATCGCCCGGATGCGCTACCGCACCCTGACCCTCAAGGCGGGTCGCATGTATTCGTCCGGGGAGGATCGCTGATGGCTATTGTTCGTCATAAACAGCCGCCGTTGCGTCGTTTGATGATGTATGGTGTGGATCATGTGCGTCAGGCCTTTGCCAGCCTGGGTGAGCTGTGGCGCAACCCGCTCGCCTCCCTGATGACCCTGGCGGTGCTTGGCGTGAGTCTGGCGCTGCCTTCCTGTTTCCACGTATTGCTGAAGAATGCCGAAGTGGTAGAGGGGAGCTGGCAGACCAGCTCCCAGATCTCTCTCTATCTGCGCAAGGATCTGCCGGAGCAGAGCATCCTCGACATGAAGCAGCGGATCCTGCTCTATCCGGAGGTGGAGTCCGTCACTTATATGAACCGTGACGAGGCGCTCAGGGAATTTCGGGAGATCTCCGGTTTCGGTGATGCCCTGGATTATCTGGACAGCAACCCGCTGCCGCCGGTGCTGAGCGTGATCCCGGATCCGCGCTGGCAGAATCCCGAAGGGGCCGCCGAGCTGCTCGTCAAGCTGGAGAACGAGCCCGGTATCGAGCAGGGCAAGCTGGATCTGCAGTGGTTGACCCGGTTGCAGGGGATCATGAACCTGCTGCGCCACACCATTACAGGTATCGCGGTGTTGCTGCTCTCCGCCGTGTTGCTGATCGTGGGCAACACCCTGCGCCTGAATATCCTGAACCAGCGTTCCGAGATTGAAGTACTCAAGCTGGTGGGCGCGACCGATGCCTTCATCCACCGTCCCTTCCTCTATACGGGCATCTGGTTCGGGGTCATCGGCGGCATGCTGGCCTGGTGGCTGACCGAGGTGATGGTGATCTGGAGCGAGGGGGTGGTGAAGGAGCTGGCGGGGCTCTACAACAGCAACTTCCGTCTGGTGGGGATGGGGGCGTTCGACGGCTTCAATCTCATACTGCTGGGCGCCCTGCTGGGGTTGATCGCCTCCTGGTTCTCGGTGCACAGGCACATTCGCGACATAGAACCGTCCTGATTAATTTGTCAGCATTTTAAAGCGCTGGATTTTGCGAACTGGATCAAGTAAAAGAGTGGCCCGTTTCTGGCACGGGCCACTTTCTCAGAGTAATCTGAATGGTGTCTGCGCCGAGGATCATATGTGGATCCTCTGAACCTTTTGATTTATCAATGGTCTATTGACTGCAGCAGAATGAATACGGGTATGGCCCCTATGCCTTGCTCGTCTGACTTGGCAAGCATGTGAAGGTTGCGAGCTCCGCAACAATGGACTTAGCATGCTACTTTTCAGGGGTCCTTTACTGTGACCCCTTTTTTTTGACTGTTCATTTATGATTCATGCCGTCAGCCTAAGATAGGCCGGGTTCATGCTGGGGTGATGTATGATGCAGCACGCAGAATGATACCTGGTCGGTAGACACGTCTTCTCAGGGTGTTAGACTGATTCGATTGAAAAGTAAGAGGTAGAACATGGGAACTTCATTGCAACGCACTATGGCTCTGATTCCGCAAGGCAGTCTGGAAGGCTATATCCAGGCCGTCAACTCGATCCCTGTGCTGAGCGCAGAGGAAGAGCGCGAACTGGCGATGCGTCTGCAGCAGGATGGCGATCTCGAAGCTGCACGCCAGCTCGTTATGTCGCACCTGCGTTTTGTCGTTCACGTGGCCAAGAGCTACTCCGGCTATGGCCTGCCTCAGGCCGATCTGGTGCAGGAAGGCAACATCGGCCTGATGAAAGCCGTCAAACGCTTCGACCCGAGCGTGGGCGTGCGTCTGGTCTCCTTCGCCGTACACTGGATCAAGGCCGAAATCCACGAATATGTGTTGCGCAACTGGCGCATGGTCAAGGTGGCGACCACCAAGGCCCAGCGCAAGCTGTTCTTCAACCTGCGCAAGTCCAAGAAGCGTCTGGGCTGGCTGAACCACGAAGAGGTGCAGGCCGTGGCTGCCGACCTCGGGGTATCCGCTGCCGACGTCACCGAGATGGAAGCGCGCATGAGCAATTACGATCAGGCTTTCGATCTGGTCGGTGACGATGAAGACGAGGGTGGCTTCGCGCCGGTGCACTATCTGGAAGACAAATCTTCCGATCTCGCCGCGAACATCGAGAACGACAACTGGGACAGCCATGCCACCCGTCGTCTGAGTGCGGCCATGGCGACCCTGGACGAGCGCAGCCAGCACATCATCCGTGCCCGCTGGCTTGATGACGAGAGCAAGACCACCCTGCAGGAGCTGGCCGATACTTACGGCGTCTCGGCCGAGCGGGTGCGCCAGCTTGAGAAAAACGCGCTCAAGAAGCTGAAAGATGCCATGGATGCCTGACGGCCTCCTCCGGTAAGAAGCAGGGCCTGATGGCCCTGTTTTTGTTTTGCGGGGATCTGGTCGGCCTTGCCTTGGTTACCCTTGTGTATGGTATGTTGCCGCCACTGCCACAGTAGGGAGAGCAGAAGTGAAACTGTTGAACGACTTGTTTACCAACAACCGCGAGTGGGCGGAACGGATCAAGGCCGAGGATCCCAATTTCTTCGCTACCCTGTCCGCCCAGCAGGCACCCGAGTACCTCTGGATCGGCTGTTCCGACAGCCGGGTTCCCGCCAACCAGCTGATGGGGCTCTTGCCGGGGGACGTCTTTGTCCACCGCAACGTCGCCAACCTGGTGGTGCACACCGATTTCAACTGCCTCTCGGTGCTGCAATACGCGGTGGAGGTGCTCAAGGTGAAGCACATCATCGTCTGCGGCCACTATGGCTGCGGTGGCGTCAAGGCTGCGATGCAGAACCAGGAGCTGGGTCTCATCGACAACTGGCTGCGCAACATCAAGGACGTCTACTTCAAATACGGCGAACAGCTCGAAGCCATCGAGGATGAGCACGAGCGCTTCGACTACCTGTGCGAGCTGAACGTGGCCGAGCAGGTCGCCAACGTCTGCCACACCACCATCATCCAGAATGCCTGGCGCAAGGGGCAGGAGCTGGCGGTGCACGGCTGGATCTACGGCATCAAGGATGGCCTGCTGCACGATCTCGATCTCTGCATCAGCGGCCCTGACCAGATCCCGGACGTCTATCGCGCCTGGCCGGACATGCGTCCGCCCCACCGTCGCCGCTGAGGACCATCCGGTGGCTCCAGCGCTCTACCTTCAGATAAAGCAGCACATCCTGGACGGGATCCGCGAACGCCACTATCAGGCGGGCGACCGGATCCCGACCGAGGCCGCCCTGTGCGAGCAGTTTGCCGTGAGCCGCATGACGGTGAACAAGGCGCTGCGTGAGCTGGTGGCCGAAGGCTGGCTGGTGCGCACCGCCGGATCCGGCAGTTTCGTGGCCGACAGGCGTACCGAGTCGCCGCTCCTGGCGATTCGCAATATTGCAGACGAGATCGCCGAGCGGGGCAGCGAGTACAGCGCGCGGGTGATCCGGCTGCAACGTCAGGCCGCCGACGAGAAAGTAGCGGTGCGTCTGGGCCTGCGGGTCGGGGCGCCCACCTTTCACAGCCTCATCGTCCATCAGGCCGATGGGGAGCCGCTGCAACTGGAGGAGCGCTTCGTCGATGCCGAGCGACTGCCCGGCTATGGCGAGCAGGATTTCACCCAGCAGACGCCAAACAGCTATCTGATGGAGATCTGCCCTCTCTCCGAGATGGAGCACGTGGTAGAAGCCGTGTTGCCGAGTGCTGGTGAAGCCGGACTGCTGCAAGTGAGGGTCGACACCCCCTGCCTGCTGCTGCACCGGCGCACCTGGTCAGACGGCTGTCTGGTCTCCTATGCCAGATTGTTGTCGCCGGGTTCCCGCTACAAGCTGAGCTCCAAGACGCGTCTCGCATAGTTGTATATACAAATTAAGCATTTAAAAGCCCACCTCTCGGTGGGCTTTTTTGTGCTTACACTCTAATAAAGCCGCTGTTATCAAGATGTGAACTTGATCCTTCCTTTCTTTTCAGAGATCGGCTATAAATTATTGTATATACATTTAGAGGTCGGTATGAACAAGGAACTGTTGAACTGCGAGCGGGTCTGGCTCAACGTGACACCCGCCACCCTGCGCCCCGATCTGGCGGACTACGGCCTGCTGGAGCCCCATGCCCTTGGCGTGCGGGATGGCAAGATCCACGCTCTGGTCCCCATGCAGGATCTCAAGGGCCCCTATGCCGCCTCTTGGCAGGACATGAAGGGGAAGCTGGTCACCCCCGGTCTCATCGATTGCCACACCCACCTCATCTTCGCCGGCAGCCGCGCCGAAGAGTTCGAGCTGCGCCAGAAGGGAGTCCCCTATGCGGAGATCGCCCGCAAGGGGGGCGGTATCATCAGCACGGTGCGCGCCACCCGGGCAGCCAGCGAGGAGCGGCTCTATGAGCTGGCGTTGCCGCGGATCAAGTCCCTGATCCGGGAAGGGGTCACCACAGTCGAAATCAAGTCCGGCTACGGCCTCACCCTGGAAGACGAGCTCAAGATGTTGCGGGTGGCCCGTCGTCTGGGAGAGACGCAGCCCATCCGGGTCAAGACCACGCTGCTGGCGGCCCATGCGGTGCCGCCGGAGTATCGCGACGATCCCGACTCCTGGGTCGAGACCATCTGCCAGGAGATCATCCCGGCGGCGGCCGAGGCAGGTCTCGCGGATGCGGTGGATGTCTTCTGCGAGCACATCGGCTTCTCCCTTGCCCAGACCGAGCAGGTCTATCTGGCGGCGGATCAGTACAACCTCGCGGTGAAAGGGCACATGGATCAGCTCTCCAACCTGGGGGGCAGCACGCTGGCCGCCCACTTCGGTGCCCTCTCGGTGGATCATCTGGAATATCTGGATCAGGACGGGATCCAGGCGCTGGCCCACCGTGGCGTGGTCGCCACCCTGCTGCCCACCGCTTTCTATTTCCTCAAGGAGACCAAGCTGCCCCCGATCGCTGCCTTGCGCAAGGCGGGGGTACCCATGGCTGTCTCTTCCGACATCAACCCGGGCACGGCCCCCATCGTCTCCTTGCGCATGGCCATGAACATGGCTTGCACCCTGTTTGGTCTGACCCCGGTGGAGGCCATGGCCGGGGTGACCCGCCACGCCGCCAGGGCGCTTGGCGAGCAGGAACGGCTGGGGCAGCTCAAGGTCGGCATGCTGGCGGATTTCCTTGTCTGGAACTGCGGCCATCCGGCCGAGCTCAGCTACCTCATCGGCGTCGATCAGCTGGTGAGCCGTGTGGTCAACGGGGAGGAAACCCTTCATGGATAAGTTCAACGGGATCGACATGTCGGTCTGGCAGGGGCGTCAGGATCCCGAAGACGGCGAGCTGGCCCTGCGCTGGCACGACAGGGTGCAACCCTGGCAGGGGAATCGCGAACCCGGCGTGGTGCTGCTCGGCTTTGCCTGTGACGAAGGGGTGCGCCGCAACAAGGGGCGGGTCGGCGCGGCCGGTGCACCGCTGGCGGTGCGCAAGCTGCTGGCCAACACGGCCTGGCATCTGGGCGCCCCCGTCTATGACGGCGGGGATCTGGCCTGTGAGGACGGCGATCTCGATGCCGCCCACGGGCGCTTGGCCGAGCGGGTCGCGAGTGCGCTGGATCAGGGGCACTTCCCCCTGGTGCTGGGAGGCGGCCACGAGGTGGCGTTCGGTAGCTGGAGCGGCCTGAACCGTCATCTTGGCGGCGAAGGACGGGTCGGGATCATCAATTTCGACGCCCACTTCGATCTGCGCATGAAACAGGAGCAGGCGAGCTCGGGCACCCCCTTCTTCCAGATTGCCGAGCAGTGCGCTGCCCAGGGCACCCCCTTTCACTATGCCTGTCTCGGGGTGGCCGAAACCGCCAATACCGCGGCGCTCTTTGCCCGCGCCGAGGCGCTGGGAGTCTGGCACGTGCTGGACGAGGCGATGGCGCCGACCGAGCTGCCAGCCTTGCTCTGCGGGCTGGATGCCTTCATCGCCCGTTGCGACCACCTCTATCTCACCATCGATCTCGACGTGCTGCCGGCGGCAGTGATGCCGGGAGTCAGCGCTCCCGCCGCTCGCGGCGTGGAGCTGGCGGTCATCGAACCGCTCATCGCCCATATCCGGGCCAGCGGCAAGCTCAGGCTCGCCGATCTGGCCGAGTACAACCCGAACCTGGATCAGGACAACCGCAGTGCCCGCGTGGCCGCGCGCCTGGTTCACCAGTTGACCAAGTAGTGGCGCACCGCGCCGCCTGACTGCATCGCTAAACAAGGAGTGTCTATGTCTGTACAACACCAGGATCCCCGCCACGATCCGAGCCGCGTGATCCGTGCTCCCCACGGCACCCAGCTGACCGCCAAGAGCTGGCTCACCGAAGCGCCACTGCGGATGCTGATGAACAACCTGGATCCGGATGTTGCCGAGCATCCCCAGTCCCTGGTGGTGTACGGCGGCATCGGCCGCGCCGCCCGCAACTGGGCCTGCTATGACAAGATCGTCGAGGTGCTGACCCGGCTCGAGGACGATCAGACCCTGCTGGTACAATCCGGCAAGCCGGTCGGGGTGTTCCAGACCCACAAGGATGCGCCGCGGGTGCTCATCGCCAACTCCAACCTGGTGCCCCACTGGGCCAACTGGGAGCACTTCAACGAGCTCGACAAGAAGGGTTTGATGATGTACGGCCAGATGACCGCCGGCTCCTGGATCTACATCGGCACCCAGGGGATAGTGCAGGGCACCTACGAGACCTTCTTCGCGGTGGCCAACCAGCACTTCAATGGCGAGCCCAAGGGGCGATGGATCCTGACCGGCGGGCTCGGCGGCATGGGCGGCGCCCAGCCTCTGGCCGCCACCATGGCCGGTTTCTCCATGATCGCCGTGGAGTGCGACGAGACCCGTATCGATTTTCGTCTGCGTACCCGCTACGTCGACAAGAAGGCCCACAGCCTGGATGAGGCGCTGGCCATGGTCGAGGAGGCCAAACGCAGCGGTACCGCCGTCTCCGTCGGCCTGCTCGGCAACGCCGCCGACGTCTTCGCCGAGCTGGTGGCTCGCGGCATCACGCCGGACGTGGTGACCGACCAGACCTCCGCCCATGACCCGGTACACGGCTACCTGCCCCAGGGCTGGAGCGTGGCCCAATGGCGCGATCTGCAAAAGAGCGCACCGGATGAGGTCAACGTGGCGGCTCGCCGCTCCATGGCCCGTCAGGTCGAAGCCATGCTGACCCTGCAATCCCGCGGCGCCGCCACGCTCGATTACGGCAACAACATCCGCCAGATGGCGCTGGAAGAGGGGGTCAAGAATGCCTTCGACTTCCCGGGCTTCGTGCCGGCCTACATCCGCCCGCTGTTCTGCGAGGGCATTGGCCCGTTCCGCTGGGTGGCGCTCTCCGGCGACCCGGAAGACATCTACAAGACAGATCAGAAAGTGAAAGAGCTGATCCCGGACGATCCCCACCTGCACAACTGGCTCGACATGGCCCGCGAGCGCATCGCCTTCCAGGGCCTGCCGGCGCGGATCTGCTGGGTCGGTGTCAAGGATCGGGTGCGCCTGGGCCTGGCCTTCAACGAGATGGTGAAGAATGGCGAGCTGAAGGCACCGGTCGTCATCGGCCGTGACCACCTTGACTCCGGCTCGGTGGCGAGCCCGAACCGCGAGACCGAGTCGATGATGGATGGCTCCGACGCCGTTTCCGACTGGCCGCTGCTCAACGCCCTGCTCAACACCGCCGGCGGCGCGACCTGGGTCTCCCTGCACCACGGTGGCGGGGTCGGCATGGGCTTCTCCCAGCACTCCGGCGTGGTGATCGTCTGTGACGGCACCGACGATGCCGCCAAGCGGGTCGGCCGCGTGCTGCGCAACGACCCGGCCACCGGGGTGATGCGTCACGCCGACGCCGGCTATGAGATTGCCATCAACTGTGCCCATGAGGCGAAACTGGATCTGCCGATGATCGACGCCACCGGCAAAGGGGTGAAATAAGATGTTCGAACTCAATCTGCAACCGGGCAAACTCTGCCTCGCCACCCTGCGCCGTGTCAGCCGCGAGCCGGTACACGTCAGCCTGGATCCGGCTGCCCTGGCGGGGATCCACGCCTCCGCCGCCGTGGTCACCAAGGTGATCGAGCAAAACCGGGTGGTCTATGGCATCAACACCGGCTTTGGCCTGCTGGCCAATACCCGGATCCCGGTGGAGCAGCTGGACGAGCTGCAGCGTTCCATCGTGCTCTCCCATGCGGCAGGGATTGGCGAGTACATGGATGATGCCACCGTGCGGTTGATGATGGTGCTCAAGGTCAACTCGCTCGCCCGTGGCTTCTCCGGCATCCGGCTGACGGTGCTCGAGGCCCTGATGACCCTTATCAACGCCGAGGTCTACCCCGTGGTGCCGAAGAAGGGCTCCGTCGGCGCTTCCGGCGATCTGGCGCCCCTGGCCCACATGAGCTGCCTGCTGATCGGTGAAGGCAAGGCCCGTCACAAGGGCGAGCTGATCGACGCCGCCACTGCCCTGAAGATTGCCGGGCTGGAGCCCATCGCCCTGGCGCCGAAAGAGGGGCTGGCCCTGCTCAACGGCACCCAGGCGAGCACCGCCTTCGCGCTGGAAGGGCTGTTCCATGCCGAGGATCTCTACGCCGGCGCCATCACCATAGGGGCCATGAGCGTTGAAGCGGCGCTGGGCAGCCGCCGGCCGTTCGATGCCCGCATCCACGAGGTGCGCGGTCAGCGCGGCCAGATCGATGCGGCCGCCTGCTACCGCCACTTGCTGGTGGACGGCAGCGAGATCGGCATGTCCCACCACAACTGCGAGAAGGTGCAGGATCCTTACTCCCTGCGCTGCCAGCCCCAGGTGATGGGTGCCTGCCTGACCCAGATCCGTCAGGCCGCCGAGGTGCTGGTGTGCGAGGCGAACGCGGTCTCCGACAATCCGCTGGTGTTTGCCGAGGATGAGGAGATCATCTCCGGCGGCAACTTCCACGCAGAACCCGTGGCCTTTGCCGCCGACAACCTGGCCCTGGCCATCGCCGAGATCGGGTCGCTGTCCGAGCGGCGCATGGCGCTGCTCATCGACTCGCGCATGTCCGGCCTGCCGGCCTTCCTAGTGAACAACGGCGGGGTGAACTCCGGCTTCATGATCGCCCAGGTCACCTCGGCGGCCTTGGCCTCCGAGAACAAGACCCTGGCCCACCCGGCCTCGGTGGACAGCCTGCCCACCTCGGCCAACCAGGAGGACCACGTCTCCATGGCCACCTTCGCCGGTCGCCGGCTGGCGGACATGGCCGAGAACACCCGTGGCATCCTGGCGGTGGAACTGCTGGCAGCGGCCCAGGGGCTCGACTTCCGCGCTCCCCTGCGCTCCACCGAGCTCATCGAGCTGGCCAAGGGCCGTCTGCGGGAAGAGGTCAGCTTCTATGACAAGGACAGGTACTTTGCACCGGACATCGAGGCGGCGGCCGCCCTGCTGGGCCGTGCCAGCTACAACGACCTGATCCCGGCCGGGACTCTGCCCAGCCTCTGACCCCGAGTCTGAGCAAACCGTAAATAAGACCGCCCATGGGGCGGTCTTTTCATTTCCGTCTCCCGCGCCTCGCGTCGGGGCCATCGGAAGCGCGCTGCGCAGAGTGGCAGCAGACAGAGGCGGCGGCTTTATCCGTGTTCAAACATCCGGAACAGATAAACCACGAACAGCACGGGGTGAGTGCTGGCAGCCTTATCCGTGTTCAAACATCAGGAACAGGTAAACGACAAACAGCACAAGATGGGTGGCGCCGTGCAGGGCGTGGGTGCGGCCGCTGCTGAAGGTCACTTTACAGACCATGAGGGTGGTGATGAGCAGCACCATGTCGGCAGGGGAGAGGCCCAGGCGCACTTCCTGCCCCATCAGAGAGCCGATGAAGAGCACGGAGGGTACCGTGAGGGCGATGGTGGCCAGCACGGAGCCGAAGTAGAGATTCATTGCCCGCTGCAACTGGTTGTTGAAGGCCGCCTTGATGGCGCCGACCGCTTCGGGGGCCAGTACGATACAGGCGACGATGAAACCACCCAGCGCCATCGGGGCTTCCATCACGTGCACCCCGTAGTTGATGGGGATGGCCAGGGTCTTGGCCAGCAGGATCACCACCACCAGGTAGGCGAGCAGCAAGAGGGTGTGATAGACGTTGCTCTGCAGCGGGCCGTGGTGATCCTCGAGATCCTCGTGATCGCTGTCGACGAAGAAGTGGCTGTGGCTGCGGGTCTGGATCAGCAGGAAGACACCATAGAGCAGGATGGAGATGATGATCAGCATCCATGACATGGCCTTGGAGAGGCTGCCCAGAGTGCCGCCCTGGGTGAAGTTCGGCAGGACCAGACAGAGCAGAGCCAGGGGAATGATGGCCACCAGATAGGATTTGACCCCGTCCAGATTGAAGTTCTGGGTGTGATAGCGCCAGCCGCCAAACAGCAGGGTGAAGCCCACCAGACCGTTGGTGACCAGCATCACCACCGCGAACATGGTGTCACGGGCCATGGTGGGATTGGGATCGCCGGTCAGCATGACGGAGGAGATCATCACCACTTCCAGGGAGATGACCGAGAGGGTCAGGATCAGGGTACCGAAGGGTTCCCCGAGCTTGATGGCGAGGGCGTCAGAGTGACGCACGACGGAGAAGATGGCCCAGGTCACGATGGCAAGCAGGGCCAGCGACACCGGCAGGTAGACCGCAAGGGGGGTTGTCTCTGCCAGCAGGTCGCTCCCCAGGGTTTTGAAGAAGAGCAGGGTCAGCAGACCGGCAGGCAGAGCAATCTCTTGTCGGATAAAAGACTTCATAGGCAGTGGTTCTCATCTCGGGGCGGCCTCGGCCGACGGGGTATGGAGCGACTTGGTGCACCCAAGGTGCACAGACCCATGATAAGGGGAGATGCTCCTCATGCGGAGCATCATTTTGTTGTAGAGGGTGAGAGGCGGGGCATATACCGCCTCAGTGCGGGTCGGAGGGGCTGGTTGTCTCGCCCTCTTGCCATGCCATCAGCCAGATCTTCAGTTTGCTCAGGGGCATGGGCTTGGCATAGACGTAGCCCTGGATCAGGTGGACTCCGTGGCGATGCAGATAATCCACCTGCTCCTGGGTTTCGACCCCTTCGGCGATCATCTCCATGCCCGATTTGAGGCCGAAAGCGATGGTGGCATCCAGCACGCTGCGTTTGAGGTCGTCCGTGCCTATGGTATCCACGAACATCTTGTCGATCTTGATCTGGCGAATGCCGAGCCGTTGCAGGTAGGCAAAGCCGCCATAGCCGGTGCCGAAGTCATCCAGCTTGAAGTGATAGCCCCTCTCCTGCAGAGCTGCGATCTCCGCCATGGCCCCCTGGATGTGCTTGATGGGATCCCGCTCGGTGAGTTCGAAGGTGAGGCGGGCCGGCGAGGGCCAGCCATGGCGCTGCAACTGGGTGCGCAGACGAGGTTGCTCGATATGGCCCGCCACCAGATTGACGCTGACCCACTGATGCGGGGCCAGGACGGGGAGATCCGCCAGGATGCGCTCCAGCAGTTGATCCGTCATCGGCAGGATGAGCCCCTGCTCTTCCGCATAGGCGATGAAGGTGCCTGGCGACACCAGATCCCGTCCTCGCTGCCAGCGCAGCAAGGCCTCGAATCCCACTACCCTTCGGTTTCTGCTGTCCACTATGGGCTGATAGAAGGGGATGAACTCCCGCCGAGCCAGCCCTCTTTGCAGCAATCCTTTGAGGGAGCGCCGGTAGTTTCTAAGGCCCCAGTAGAGGGCCGCCAGCAGCGCCCCCAGCGCCCCGGCCGACCAGAGGCCATCGCGGTGTATCTGTGAGCGGGCGTAGCGTTTCAGTGCCTCGCCAGCCCAGAGGGTCTGTTCCACCTGACGCTGGGGGTCGAAACTGAGCAGCCGCATCGGGTTTGCCTCTTCTCGAATGTGCTTGTTGCCACGGGGGAAAAAGAGCCCGGACTGGGTCGGGTGCTTGTGGTTGAACTCCAGGTAGAAACAGTCGTTGCAGGGGGTGCGCAGCAGCTCATGGCTCCAGCTGCTGTCGAGCACCCAATAGGCCAGATTGCCGTTGCGTCTCGCATAGACCAGGGTTTCGCGTTCGGTATCGAACATGGGGGCCGTGCTGGAAATATGAAAGTCGGGGGAGACCGGTATGCCGGCGTCGGCAAGCTGGGGCAGGGCGGGGCCCAGGGTGGAGCAGCCGCTCCCGTTGGCAAGCTGCAGGCCGGCCAGGCGAATATGGCGGTTGTAATACTGGGGTGAGCGCAGCAGCGCCATGTCTTTGGGGCCGCAATCGAAGGCAAAGTGGGCGAGTTGAGCGGGGACATCGTGATCCAGGAGCTGGTTGCGCTCCTGCTGGTAGTCGAGCAGAGCCCTTTCCTTTGTCTGCAACAGGTGGTGAGCCAGCTTGTCGCTCAACAGGGGGGTGAGCAACAGCATCAGCAGCGGGGGCAAACAGAAGAGGCCCAGAGGAATCCATAACGGAGATCGTGCAGACATGGTGAGCACCCTTCTTCCCTGAAATGAAACAACTCGATTGAGACTCAAGCATCATAGCATTAGCTGCATCGATTTGAGCCAAGTTGGTCACACTTGGAACAAAAACGATAATTAATTGATAAATAAAGGATATGGCTACAAACCTGAACAAGATTCAATCGCTGACCTGTCATAAATGACAATTGTCCAGCTTATCTGAAGTGGCTAAAGTAGCGGTGCGGTTTGACTCACCGTGTGTTCAATACTCCTGTATCTATTTTTGTCAGTAGCACAGAGTGTTAGTTTTGATATGAGTGTTTCTTTTGGTCCCCGTTGTGGGACCATTTTTCTGTCCGCTCCTCAGCCTGTGTCCCCTCGTTCTCTCCCTTGATGCCTCTTTTGCGGCCCGCACAACGGCGCCGCATGACGCATCCGCCCGCTTATTTGCAGAAGCGGGATCTTCATCCATAGGCGGCGTTTGGTCTGGGCTGATACCATGATGCCCTATGGATGCTGTCGGCTACGGAAAGGCACATGAAACTGACCACTCAACTCGTCTCTTTTATTACGCTGTGCGTGATCTCGGCCATGGCCATGGTGATGCTCGGCGGGGTCTTCAGTTTCCGCCAGATGGGAATGGAGCTGCAGCAGAACCGGGTCGACTCCCTGGTGGAGATCATCGACAAGCAGCTCGGGGTTACCGATGACCAGCAAGCCCTTGCCCGGTGGCTGCCCTCCCTGTTGCGGGCCTCCCATGTGGTGGAGCTGGAGATCCGTCAGGACAAGCAGCGGGTCTACTGGTTTCGCGATGTGCAGCAGCAGACGGACGAGAGCCTGCTGATCGCCTACAGCGAGGCGATCCCCAATCAGGCCGGGATGCGGGCCGACTTCAAGCTGGACAGGCCGTTCAAGGAGTTCGAGTACTCCATGAAGGCGATGTTCGGCATCTCTCTGGGTATCTTCATCGTGGTGTTCGGGCTCTGGTACTCCATCCGCTGGCTGCGTCTGCAGTTGCGCGGTGCCGAGCTGCTGGCGGAGCGTGCCCAGCTGATCCTGGATGGCAAGCTGACCAAGCTGGCCCATGACCCTGCCGAAGAGTGGCCTGTTTCGGCCAGTCAGGCCCTCACCCATCTGCTGACCGAGCTGGCCGACGCCCGCAAGGAGCGCAGCCGCTTCGACAACTTCATCCGCAGCAACGCCTTCGTTGACAAGACGACGGGCATCGGCAACCGCCTCTTCTTCGACAACCGGCTGGAGAGCGCCATCATGGAAGCAAGCGTGATCAGCGGCGGTGTGCTGCTGATCGAGCTGGCCGGTCTGGAGGAGCTGGATCCCGAGCTGAGCGGGCGCCCGAGCCAGGAACTCCTGATGGAGGCGAGCGCCACCATCGCCGCCTTCGTGCGCAAGCACAGCGGAGCCCTGCAGGCGCGCTATGCCGGTCAGGTCTTTGCCGTGCTGCTGCCGAACATGTCAGAGAGCGAGATGGTGGACGGCGCCAGCCAGTTGCTCAAGAGTCTGCAACGACTGCACTGGCCCGAAGCGGTCAATGCCGACACCGCCGTCTATCTCGGTGCGGTCTGCTATCAGGCACAGGATTCCCTGCTCAAGGTGCAGGAAGAGGCGGAGCTGGCGCTCAAGAGCGCGCGCCTGCAAGGACACAGCGGCTGGTTCCTGTTCGAGAAATCCCTCAACGAGGAGGCGAGCAGCAAGGGAACGGTGCGCTGGCGCACCCTGATCAGCCGTCGCATCGAGGAGCAGGGCATCGACTTCTACGTCCAGCCTGTGCAGCAGGAGCGGGATCAGGTGGTGTTGCAGCAGGAGCTGCTCATCCGTCTTCACGACGAACAGGGCCGGGAGCTGCAGGCGGGGGTCTTCATGCCCATGGCGGAGAAGGCCGGTCTGCTGCTGCCGCTGGACAGGCTGGTGGTGGCCCGAGCCTTGCGACTGCTGCGCCAGCGACCGGCATCGAGCTGCCCCATCAGCCTCTCTCTGTGCGCCCAGAACCTGCTCACCCGCGAGTTCCAGCGCGAGCTCTTCTTCGAGCTGTTCCAGTTGCCGCGCAGTACCAACGAGGGGTTGATCCTGCAGTTGTCGGAGTCCCAGGTGACCCGCCACTACGAAGCCCTCAAGCGGCCGCTTCGGGCGATGCGCATGCTGGGGTGCAGGCTGGCCATCGATCATGCGGGCCAGGACGTGGTGAGCACCCAGTACATCAAGGAGTTCGAGATCCACTTCCTCAAGCTGCACCCCAGCCTGGTGCGGGAGATCCACCTGCGCCAGGTCAACCAGATGGCGGTACGCAGTCTGGTGGGGGGCTGTGCCAATACCCAGACCCGGGTCATCGCGGTGGGGGTGGAGAGTGGCGACGAGTGGAAGATGTTGCGACACCTGGGCGTGCATGCCGGTCAAGGTCCCTGGTTTGCCGACCCCGAGCCCCTCAACCTGCCTGACTAGCGCCCCGGCCGGGGTGACAGGCGGCCCTGCTCCTGCAAGCCCGCCAGCCCCTGCAAGCCACCGGTGTGGATGAAGATGATCTTGCTGCCGCGCGCAATGCGGCCTGCCGCCAGTTCGCGAAACAGCCCCCACATCGCCTTGCCACTGTAGATGGGTTCCAGCGGCAAGCCGGTTTCGGCACTGAATGCCTGCACCCATTGCCAGAGTGCCGGACTGAACCTGGCATAGCCGCCGTCGTGGTGATCCAGCGCGATGCGCCAGCCCGGGATGGTGGCCGCCGCCGGATGCAACCGGCATACCTCGCCGGTGATGAAGTCGGCCCCCTTGAGCACCGCGATGGCCAGGATCTGCTCCTGCGCCCGCTTGCCCGCGATGAGCCCCGCCAGGGTGCCGCCGCTGGCGCAGGGCAGCACCCAGAGATCCGGCGAGAAGGGCACCTCGTCGACCAGCTCGGCCACCCCGGGGATGGCCAGCGGGCTGCTGCCTCCTTCCGGTACCAGCAGGGTGTCGTCATCCTCGAACCGGGCAAGCCATTCGGGATCCTGGCGCCGGCGATAGTCCTGCCGGTCGACAAAAACGAGATCCATGCCCCAGCCTTTGGCCGCTTTCAGGGTGGGATTGCTGACGGTATCCCCTTCACCGCGTATGATGCCCGTGGTGCGCAGTCCCAGTCTGAGTCCTGCTGCGGCCAGGGCGTGGATGTGATTGGAGTAGGCGCCGCCAAAGGAGAGGATGTGGCCCTTGCCCAGCATCTGTGCCTGTTGCAGATGGTATTTGAGCTTTCGCCACTTGTTGCCGGAGAGGGTCGGGTGGATCAGATCGTCCCGCTTGCACCAGAGCGTGACGTCATGGGCTGCCAGCAGAGGATGCCGGATCCGGTGCAGGGGGGAGGGGAGCTGAAGGGGAGCCATGGGATCGTCTCCCGTGGGTGTCAGCGTGGCCGTCGATGCGTCGTTTGTCATAAAGTTGGAGGCTAATAGCCTGTTTATGTTAAGGTTTAGTCCGTTTTACGCGGCCAGGTGAAGATCCAGATGAAGTCACTGTTCAGACGTTCTCCCTCCAGCCATCAGGTCGGGATCCTGCTGGCCAGCGATCGCATTCTGCTGGCCTGCGTGGACCCCGTTCCCGTGTTTGCCAGCCAGCCTGTCAACGGCCCCCACGACTGGTCCAAGGCCCTGGCCGAGCTGTTTTCCCGGCACGGTCTGGCCAAGTCTAAGGTGCGGGTGGCCCTCGCGGCCAGCCTTTATCAGCAGATCCAGATCGACAAGCCTGCCGTCCCCGATGCCGAGATGGCGGGGGCCCTGCCCTGGGCCATCAAGGATTTCGTCAACGAGCCGGTGTTGCAGCTCGCCATGGATTATGTGGACCTGCCGACTCCCCCTGCCGGGCGTCCGCGCATCAACGTTGTCTGCATGCCCAAGAGCCGGGTGCAGCAGGTGGCGGATGCGGTCAACGGCGCGGCGACCCTGGAGGCCATCGTCAGTGACGAACTGGCCATGACGGCCCTCTACGAGGCGGACCAGATGGTGCGCATGCTGCTCTGGCAACCGCGGGGGCAGGAGCTGCAACTACTGGTCTTTCATCGGGGCGGACTCTGTTTCTCCCGCCAGTTGCGCGGATTTGCGAGCCTCACCGGCAGCCATGAGCCAGATGCCGACCAGCTCGACGCGCTGGCGCTGGAGATCCAGCGATCCATCGATTATCTGGCCGGCCATCTCAAGCTGCCCGAGCCCGGCCAGTTGCAACTGGCCATCGCCTCCTCCGCCATGGGGGTACTGGTGCGTCACCTGGAACAGACATTCGGTTTCCCGGTGTCGGCCATGGCAAACAAGGCGGTACTGGCAGGAGTCGAATACCTCAGTGCCTATGGCGCGGCCCTGGGCAGGAGCGACTGATGAAACACCATATCAACCTCTATGGCGCCGAATTCCGGCCAAGACGCCTGTGGGCCAGCCTGCCCCAGATGGCGTTGGTCTGGGGCGGCGTCCTGGTGCTGCTGCTGGGGGCCACCCTCTTCTATGGCTGGCAACAGCAGGGCCTCGATCGTGAATTGGCTGGCGTACGGGCACAGCTCGACGTGCAGCGCGGCGAGGCCAGGCGTCTCGATGCGGAGCTGGCGCGCCATCTGGCGAATGCAGACTTGCAGCGGCAACTGGCCGACAAGCGGGAAGAGCTGGGGGCCAAACAGGAGCTGATGCAGCAGCTTGGCCACCTCTCCCTGCAAAAATCCCAGGGCTATGCGGGGGTGATGGCGGACCTTGCCCGCCTGCGGGATCCCCGCCTCTCCCTGCAACGGATCGAAATAAGCGACGGGCGCATCAACCTCGCGGGCGTGGCCGAACGCAGTCAGGACGTGCCCGCCTGGGTGAACCGCTTCAAACAGACCCCCTCCCTGGCGGGCAAGCAGTTTGGCGAGCTCACCCTGAGTCGGGACAAGGAGGGCCAGCTTGCCTTCCAGCTCAGTGGCATAGCGCGGGAGACTCCCTGATGGACATGAAGGCACAATGGCAGGGATGGGCGCAGCAGATCGCAGCCCTCAGCCTGCGTGAGCGGATCCTCATTCTGTTGACCGGGGTTGTGCTGCTCGGGGCCATGGGCATCTATGGCTGGCTGGATGACGCCGACACCCGGCTGGGCCAGGATCGGCAGGCCCTGGCTGCGGCGCAGCGGGATCTGGAGATCCTGACCCTGGAAAACCAGGGCAAGCAGGCCAGGCTGGGGCGGGATCCCGATGCCCAGGTGCGCGATCAGCTCGCCGGCGTCGAGACGTCCCTGCGCCAGATGGATGCCGAGCTGCTGGCTCAGACGGTGGATCTGATCCCCGCCCACGAAATGCCCGCGGTGCTGGAGGCCCTGTTGTCCCGCTCCGCCAACCTGCATATGCTGGCGCTCACCTCCCTCAAGCCCGAGCCGCTGATGGCCGGGGAGCAGAAGGTGAACCTGTTCAGGCACGGCATCCGGCTTCAGCTGGAGGGCGGCTATTTCGATGTCTACCAGTACCTGAAAGCGCTCGAAGCCCTGCCTCGGCACTTCTACTGGAAGGGCTTTGACTACCGGGTGGTCGAGCATCCCAAAGCGGCGGTAGCGATGGAGATCTACACCCTCAGCACCAGCAAGGAGTTCATCCGTGGTTAAGCGGCATGTCGGCGGGACGGGATCCCGCATTTTTGCCTTCTCATCCTGGCGCTGGCTGGCCCTGTGGGGGAGCCTGCTCGCGCTGCAGGCCCAGGCCGAGGTGCTGCAGGATCCCACCATGCCCCTGGCGGGATCCGGTTCGGCGGCGAGTGTCGCCAAGGAGGCCGGTCTGCCCAGGTTGCAGAGCGTCATCCTGGGGAGCGGGCCCGCCCTGGCGGTGCTCGACGGTCAAAGCTACCGGGTCGGCCAGCAGGTCAACGGATTCCGGCTGGTGGGGATCAGCGCCGACAGCGTGGTGCTGGAAAAAGCGGGCAAACGCCAGACACTGACCCTGTTTGGCAGCAAGATCCGGATGTGAAGTGGGTGTCGCACGGGATGGTGCGGGCCAGGTTTGTCGAGTTTCATAGCGAGTCAGGTGCACGAATAACATGAAAAAACACCATTTTTGTCTGCTTCCCCTCGCGCTGGCGGTGGCGGGTTGCACTACCTATCGTCACCCCGAGCCGGTACAGGCCAAAGATGCACTCAAGCAGGCGATGAGCGAGCAGAGCCCGACCGCCCCCCTGACTTCCCTGCCGCCCTCGGTGCAGAGCGAGCTGTTGCAGCTCAATCGTCCCCAGCAGCCGATGACCATTCCCGAGAAGCGGATGCGCATCGCGGCCCATGACGTGGACGCGGTGGAGTTCTTCGGCTCCCTGTTCAAGGGCTCCCGCTACAGCGTGGCGGTCCATCCCGGTGTGGCGGGCGTCATTTCGGTAGAGCTCAAGGATGTGACCCTGCAGGAGGCGCTGGCGACCGTCGGCGACATGTACGGCTTCGACGTACAGCGCAAGGGCAACGTGTTCCACGTCTATCCCGCCGGTCTGCGTACCGAGACCATTCCGGTCAACTACCTGATGATGGCCCGGCGCGGTCTCTCCCGTACCTCGGTGAGCACAGGCGGGGTGACGGCCAACGACAACAACAATGGCAATAACAACAACTTCGACAACGGCCTGAACAACAGCGGCAACAACAACAACCAGGGCAACACCGCCAACGGTGACAACAACACCAACAGCAACGGCACCCGCATCGAGACGGACAGCAACAACGACTACTGGACCGATCTGCGGGATGCCCTGCAGACCCTGATCGGCACAGGGGAAGGGCGGGCCGTCATCACCAGTCCCCAGGCGGGCCTGGTCACAGTGCGTGCCTATCCCAAGGAGCTCAAGGCGGTGCGCGAGTTCCTGGATCAGTCCGGCGAACACCTTAAGCGCCAGGTGGTGCTGGAAGCGCGGATCCTGGAAGTGTCCCTCAACGAGGGTTACGAGCAGGGGGTGGACTGGAGCGGTCTCTCCGCAAGCTGGGACGGCGGCAAGGGCATCACGGGGGGCGGCTCCCTCATGGACAGCCCCATCGCTTCGACCCCCAACCAGATCTTCCGGGCTCTGGGGGGAGGCGCCGGTTTCACCATCTCCGATGGCAACTTCAACGTCGCGGTCAGCCTGCTCAAGACCCAGGGGGACGTGAACACCCTCTCCAGCCCGCGCGTGACGGCCACCAACAACCAGAAAGCGGTGATCAAGGTGGGGACGGATGAATACTTCGTCACCAACGCCTCGACCACCACCACCACCTCGGGGACTTCGGCCCCCATCGTCACCCCGAACGTGGAGCTGACCCCCTTCTTCTCGGGGATAGCCCTGGACGTGACGCCCCAGATCGACGAGCAGGGCAAGGTATTGCTGCATATCCACCCCTCCGTCATCGACACCGAGGAGCAGAGCAAGACCATCAGCGTCGGCACCGCCGATCCCCTGGTGTTGCCGCTGGCCAAGAGCTCCATCCGCGAGTCCGATACCGTGGTGCAGGCCAACAATGGGGACATCATCGTCATCGGTGGTCTGATGAAGACCGACAGGCAGGAGATCGTCAGCAAGGTGCCCCTGCTGGGTGACATCCCCTGGGTCGGCGAGGCCTTCACCAACCGCCGGGAGAGCAACCGCAAGGTGGAGCTGGTGATCCTGCTCAAGCCCACCGTGGTGGAAAAAGACACCTGGCAGAAAGAGCTGCAACGCTCCTCCGAGCTGCTCGACAAATGGTATCCCCCCAAGGGCTGATCCGGGATGACGCGCCTGTTGAGCACTCCTTCTCCCATGTGGCGGCGCCTCCCGGCTGCCGCCACTCTGCCCTGCCCGACGGCGGTGGCGCCATGTCGCTGATCCGGGGCTGTCTGCGGCTGCGTGCCCGGGACTCTGGCCGGGAGGGTGCATGTATCTGAGTCACTTCGGACTGCGGGAGGCCCCCTTCGGCCTGACCCCGAACACCGGTTTCTATTACGGCCTGCCCCCCCACGAGGAGGCCATGCAGGTGCTCAACTGGGCGCTCGCCCAGGGGGAGGGGTTCATCAAGGTGACCGGCGAAGTCGGCACCGGCAAGACCCTGCTCTGTCGCAAACTGCTGAGCGAGCTCGGCTCCGAGGCCTGCCCGGTGCGCCTGGCCTGGCTGCCCAACCCCCATCTCACTCCGGGGGAGCTGCGCACGGCCCTGGCCCTGGAGCTGGGGTTGACGCTGGCGGGGGAGAGCGAGCTGGATCTCACGGATCGTATTCACCGCCATCTGATCTCCCTGCATCGGCAGGGGAGTCGGGTGGTGGTGCTGATCGACGAGGCGCAAGCCCTGCCGGACGAGACCCTGGAGGCAATCCGGCTGTTTGGCAACCTGGAAACCGAATCCAGCAAGCTGCTGCAAATCGTGCTGTTCGGCCAGCCCGAGCTGGATGCCAGGCTCGGGCAGCCCCGTCTTCGCCAGTTGCGCCAGCGCATCGGTTTTTCCTACCGCCTGCGGCCGCTGCGGCTCGACGAGACCCGGGCCTATCTGGAGTACCGGCTGCAGGTGTCCGGTTATCGCGGGGCCGCCCTGTTCGATGGCCGCGCCCTGCTCAGGCTGTGGCGCGCATCCCGCGGCATTCCCCGCCTCATCAACATACTGGCGCAGAAGTGCCTGATGCTGGCCTATGGTCGCGGTGTGCGGCGGATCGACAGCGCCCTGGTCCGGCTCGCCATCCGGGATACCGATGATGCCCGCCGTGGCCGTCTGACCCTCTGGTGGCCCCTGTTGTTGTTGTTGGGCACCGCCCTGGCGTATGGAGTCTGGTCATGAGCGTGATCAATCAGATGCTGAAAGATCTGGATAGGCGTCAGCAAGAGGCCGAGGGAGCCGCCGTCTATGTGGCGCCGGTGCGCCAGCAAGGCTGGTGGATGCTGGTGCTGACCCTGCTGTGTACCCTGGCCCTGGGGATCCTCGGCTGGCGCACCTGGATCTTCTGGCAGCAGAGCCAGCGAGCCTCCCTGCCAGCGGCGCAGGTCGAGGCCCCCCGTACCGCCCCTGCGGTGGCGCCATCCGCGCCCCTGGCGGTGGTGGCCACCACGCAGGCGGTCTCCTCTGCCGCGCCAATGGCAAAGGTGCCCGCCGCCAGTGCCGAGTCGACCGCCGCGAGAGTGGCCCCCTCCGCAGCCGAGCAGGCTCCGGCCGATGAGGCCGTGCTCGCCGATGAGGGCAATCCGGAGGAAGCGCTGGGGGACGAGACGATCCCGAGCGACGAGGAGCTGCAGCCGGACCTCTATGCCGAGCTGGCCGCGGAGCAGAGCGCCGAAGAGGCGCCTGCACCCGCCGCGCCGCGCAAACCCGGGATCCTGAAGATCGAGACGGTGGAACTCTCCGACGCCGAGCTGGCCACCCTGGCCGAGCGCAAGGCGACCACGGCCATGGCCAAGGGACGGATGCAGGAGGCGCAGGATGGCTACTACGAAGTGCTGGCCCACGATCCCCACAACCAGGGGGCGCGGGAACAGCTGGCGGGCCTGCTCTATGGCGCCGGACGGCTGACCGAGGCCGCCCAGGTGCTGGAAGAGGGGCTGAGGCTGGATCCCGCGCAGGCGGACCTGCGTCTGCTGCTGGCCCGTGTGGCCATCAGCGGAGGGGATCGGCAGAAGGCGCTGGATTGGCTCACCGGCTATCAGCCCGATATCGCCAGCAATCTGGATTATTACGCCACCTGGGCCGGCCTTGCCCAGGAGCTGGGGCAGCCTGTCCAGGCGTCCGAGATGTACGTCAGGCTGCTGCGCCAGCAGCCGGATCAGGGGCGCTGGTGGCTGGGACTGGGGGTGGCGGAGGATGGTCAGGGACACCGTCAGCGGGCACTGGATGCCTATCGCAATGCCCAGTTGCACGGCAATCTGGGGGAGGCCTCCACCCAATGGCTTGAACAACGAATTGGCCAACTGACCCATTGATTAAAGCGGCAGTTCGATGAGCCCATGCCATCGGACCAGGCAGCGGGCGTGAAGCAACAGAGATCGGAGCAACAATGGCACAACCCAGACTGAAAATGCGCCTAGGCGACCTGCTGGTACAGGAACAGATCATCTCGGATGATCAGCTGCAGCTCGCCCTGCAGCAGCAGCGCCAGACCGGCCGCAAGCTGGGGACCACCCTCATCGATCTCGGCTTCATCAGCGAGGTGCAACTGCTGACCTTCCTCGCCCGTCAGCTGGATGTGCCCTTCTTCGATCTCAACAACCTCACCATCGACGTCTCGGCCGTGGCGCTGTTGCCCGAGGTGCAGGCGCGCCGCTACCGGGCGCTGGCCGTCAACCTGAGCGACGACAAGGTCACCGTGGTGATGTCGGATCCGGCGGATCTGAGCGCCCTCGACGCCATCGCTGCCCTGCTCAGCCCGCGGGAGCTGGTGCTGGCCGTGGCCCGTGAAGGCCAGCTGCTGGAGTACTTCGACCGCCTCTATCGCCGCACCCGGGAGATAGAGAACTTCGCGGTGCAACTGCACGAAGAGCACCAGGAGACCGGCTTCGAGCTGGGGGCCGGCAGCCTCAATGCCGCGACCGACGAGGGGGAGGCGACGGTGGCCAAGCTGCTGCGCTCCCTGTTCGAGGACGCGGTACAGGTGGGTGCTTCCGACATCCATATCGAACCGGACGAGAAGGTGCTGCGCATTCGCCAGCGTATCGACGGCGTGCTGCACGAGAACATCCTCAACGAGGTGCGCATCGCCCAGGCGCTGGTGCTGCGCCTCAAGCTGGTGGCCGGGCTCGACATCTCCGAGAAGCGTCTGCCCCAGGATGGCCGTTTCAACATGAAGGTGCGCGGCCGCGACGTGGATGTGCGGATGTCCACCATGCCGGTGCAGTATGGCGAGTCCGTGGTGATGCGGCTGCTGGATCAATCCTCCGGCATCTTGTCGCTCGCCGAGACCGGGATGCCGCCCGCCATCCTGACCCGCTTCCGTCGTCAGCTCAAACGTCCTCACGGCATGATCCTGGTGACGGGCCCGACCGGTAGCGGCAAGACCACGACGCTCTACGGCGCCCTCTCCGAGCTCAACCAGGCCAGCCACAAGATCATCACGGTGGAAGACCCGGTGGAGTACCGTCTGCCCCGCATCAGCCAGGTGCAGGTCAATCCCAAGATAGGGCTCACCTTCTCCCAGGTGCTGCGCTCCACCCTGCGCCAGGATCCGGACATCCTGCTGGTGGGGGAGATGCGGGACAACGAGACGGTGGAGATCGGCCTGCGCGGCGCCATCACGGGCCACCTGGTGCTGACCACCTTGCACACCAACGACGCCGTGACCAGCGCTCTGCGTCTCATCGACATGGGGGCGCCCGGCTATCTGGTGGCGAGCGCCCTGCGGGCCGTGGTGGCCCAGCGCCTGGTGCGGCGGGTGTGTGAACACTGCGCCTGCGAGACGGCGCCTGACGAGGGGCAGGCCACCTGGCTATCCGTGCTTTCCGGTGAAGCGCCGGGCCAGCATCGCTATCGCAAGGGGCGGGGCTGCCAGAGCTGCAACTTCACCGGCTATGCGGGCCGGATCGGGGTCTACGAGCTGCTGGAGCTGGATCAATCCATGATGGATGCCCTGCGCCGCAACGATGCCGAGGGGTTTGCCCGGGCGGCACGGGCGCACGAGCACTACCGCCCCCTGGCCCTGACGGCGCTCGACTATGCCCGCGAGGGGATCACCTCGGTGGACGAGGTGCTTCGGCTGGCCGAGGACCTGGGGTAACGCATGAGGCATCTGGATCGTACTGAATCACTCTGCCGGGGTCGCCCATGAACCGTTTTGCCTACAAGGGGCGTGACAGCCAGGGCCAGGCCGTCAGCGGTGTGGTGGAAGCGGTGAGCGAACTGGCCGCCGCCGAGCAGCTGATGCGCCGCGGGGTGATGCCCACCGAGCTGAAGGCCGGCAAGGCCAGGTCTGCCAGCATCGACTGGTCGCTGCTGCTGGAAGGGAGCGTCAAGCTGGAGGAGCTGGTGGTCTTCAGCCGCCAGATGTATGCCCTGACCCGGGCAGGCATCCCTATCCTGCGCGCCATCGCGGGGCTGGAGGAGAGCGCCCACAGCAAGCCCCTCAAGCGGGCGCTTCACGCCCTGGGGGAGGATCTGGCCAACGGCCGGCCGCTGTCGAGCGCGATGCAGTCGCACCCGAAGGTGTTCAGCAGCCTCTTCGTGGCCATCATCCACGTGGGGGAGAACACGGGTCAGCTGGAGGAGGCCTTCCTGCAGCTCGCCAACTATTTCGATCTGGAGCTGGAGACCCGCAAGCGGATCAAGACCGCCATGCGCTACCCCACCTTCGTGCTGATTGCCATCGCCGTCGCCATGGTGATCCTCAACATCATGGTGATCCCCGTCTTTGCCGGGATGTTTGCCAAGTTCGGGGTGGAGCTGCCGCTGGCGACCCGGATCCTGCTGGCCACCTCCCACTTCTTCGTTCACTACTGGTGGCTGCTGCTCGCCATCCTGGTGGGCGCCGTCGTCGGCTGGCGACGCTGGGTCGCCACCACCAAAGGCAGGCTGGCCTGGCACAGATGGCAGCTGCGGCTGCCCATCGTCGGCTCCATCATAGAGCGCTCCCTGCTTGCCCGTTTTGCCCGCAGCTTCTCCATGATGCTCAAGGCCGGCGTGCCGCTCAACACGGCGCTGACCCTGGTGGCCGATGCGGTGGACAACGCCTGGATGGCGGGGCAGATCCGCGACATGCGGGGCGGCATCGAGCGGGGGGAGAGCCTGCTGCGCACCGCCGGGGCCAGCGGCCTCTTCACCCCTCTGGTGATGCAGATGATCGCGGTGGGGGAGGAGACCGGCCAGGTGGACGAGCTGCTGCACGAAGCGGCCGAGTATTACGAGCGTGAGGTGGATTATGACCTCAAGAGCCTCACCGCCCGCATCGAACCCATCCTCATCGGCATAGTGGCGGTCATGGTACTGGTGCTGGCGCTGGGCATCTTCACTCCCATGTGGGACATGATGAGGGCTGTTCGCGGCCAGTGATAGGGTTCAGCATCTTTACTCCCCTGATGGTGGGACATGATGAGGGCTGTTCGCGGTCAGTGACAGGATTCAGCATCTTCACTCCCCTGATGGTGGGACACGATGAGAGTGGTGCGCGGTCAGTGACAGGGGTCAGCATCTTCACTCCTCTTATGGCGGGACATGATGAGAGCGGTGCGCGGCCAGTAGGCAGTATCTTCACGGTCATCCGGATGCCGCCCATGCCGGGTACAGAGAACAAGGTATGAAAGAGCATGAGCAGAGAGTCCGAGCAGGATGAGCACTGGCTGGGGGGATATCGGCGGGTCGTTGTCTTTATCCTGCTGGCAGTCATCGTCACGACCCTGGTCATGAGCTATCGCAATCACAGGGAAGAGGCGCTGGCCATCAGCGCCAGCCTGCTCGGTGAGCAGTTCGCACAGCGGGCCCAGCGCCTGCACGGACGCTGGCTCGACGAGCGGCGTCCGTCGGTGCTCCATGCCGAGGGCACAGCCTGGCAGTTCGATGAGCGGGGCTGGCCTCTGGCGGTGTTGCCGCGCCAGTCGCCATCGGCCGATTGCCGTCAGCTCTGGCTCGCCCTGCTGGGGCACGATGAGGGGCTCTCATCCTGGCAGGCCCTTGCCAGCGAAGGAGGCGACGGGTGTGAATTCGGCCAGGAAGGGCACTGGCTGTACTACAGCTTCACCGATGGCCGGGTGGTGGCCCTCCCCTGATTGGGTGCTTCAAGTATTTCATTGACATGATTTTTTTCTATCCGCATGAAATAATGCGGACCATTACGGAGGCAGCATGGCAGCAAAGAGAGTGAGACCCGTTCGGGCGCTTGGCCGGATGGCCGGTTTTTCCCTGATTGAGCTGGTGATCGTCATCGTGATCCTGGGGATCCTGGCCGTCACCGCCTTGCCCCGTTTTCTCGATGTGACCGACGAGGCGAAGAAGGCGAGTGTGGAAGGGGTGTCCGGCGGTTTCGCCACCGGAGTGTCCCTGGTGCGTGCCCAGTGGGAGGCCGAAGGGCGTGCCAGGCAGGATGGGCTCAACACCGTGCTCTATGACGGCTCGCGTTTCTATCTGACCACGCCGACCGACAGCCAGGTCAGCAATGGCGAGCTCTCTCCCGGGTATCCCATGGACACGGCAGCAAGTGGCACGCCCGATGTGGATCCGGCCAGCCTGACGGCGGCCCGCTGCCTCAATATTTGGGAGGGGTTGTTGCAGAATCCTCCCAAGGCTACTGCCCGCTTTGACGAGGTGCGCGGTAGCGGCAATGACCTGAAGTTCTATGCCACGGTGAGCAACAATGGACTGGATTCGGTCTGCCGTTACTATCTGGTCAACAGCCTGAGCAAGGGAAGTGATGGACGTTATCAGGACCCGCAAGGGAGCACGGATGCGTTCATGAGTTTCAGTTATCGCCCGGCCTCCGGCCAGGTGACCACCCATATCAATTGATAAACCGAGGAAAGACGTAATGAAAAAGCAATCGGGCTTTACCCTGATCGAACTGGTCATCGTGATCATCATTCTGGGCATTCTGGCGGTCACCGCCGCACCCAAGTTCCTGAATCTGCAGGATGATGCCAAGGCCGCTGCGGCACAGGGTGTACAAGCTGCACTGCAAAGTGCTTCTGGTCTGGTGTACAGCAAGGCTGCCTTGGAAGGTGTTGAGGCATCCTCTACCGTGAAGAATGTCTCTGTTGCTGGCGGTACTGTCACCACTCTGTTTGGTTACCCGACTGCAAATGCTGACGGTATTGTGAAAGCGGTTAGCCTGGACGGTTGGGCGATCAGTGGCGCGGGTTCTACCGACGCTGGTGGTATCGCAAAGTTCTATCCAACAAATACCAAGGGTGATGGTTGCTATGTTGTCTATACCGCAGCCACCTCCACCTCTACAGCGACTGCCGCTGTGTCAGGTTCTTTGGCAACCTGTAAATAACGTCTAGATGAACGGGGCATCTTAGTTGCCCCGTTCATTTTTCATTTAATAGGGTCTTTATGCAGAAGGGTTTCACCCTGATTGAACTGGTGATCGTGATCCTGTTGCTCGGGATTCTGGCCGCCTTTGCCGTGCCTAAATGGCTGGGCAAAGGCGGCTTTGAAACCCATACCCTGCGTGACGAGCTGGTGGCCCGGCTGCGGCTGGTGCAGACCATGAACATGCAGGAAGGGGACGCGCGCTGCACCCAGCTGGTGCTGGAGGCGGGGCGTTTTGGCCATCTGACCGGGGCGAGCTGTGCGCCTGCCCCCATTTCAGGCTGGCGTGGGAATGAGCAGAGTCGCGGGCGCCTGGTGCAGGCGTCCGGCAACCTGCAATTCTCCCCCCAGGGGACATTCCATTTCGACAAGCGCAGCGGCAGGCCCCTGTGGCCTGGCTGCATCAACGGCTGTGAACTGGCGGTCAGCAGCGGCCAGGAGAGTGCCCGGCTGCGCATCGAGCCGGAAGGCTATATCCATGCGATCCCCTAAGATCTGCCGCGGCTTCACCCTGGTCGAGTTCGTGGTCGGCATCGTGCTGCTGGCCGTCGCCCTGACCGGCATCCTGGGGCTGCTTGTCAATCAGGCTCCCCAGGCGGTGGATCCGGTGCAGCAGGTACGCGCCGCCCAGCTCGCCCAGCGCATCCTCGGCGAGATGCTGGAGAAGTCTTTCGACGAGCATTCCGATCACAACGGCGGCCGTTTTCGCTGTGGCGAGACGGCCGGTGTGCCCGTCTTCACCTATCCCCCCTGCACGGCGAGCGCCGACTATGGCCCCGATGGTGGCGAGACCCGCCCCTACACGTTCAACGACGTGGACGATTTCGACACGGCAGGCCGCTGGGTGGACGCCAGCTACTTTACCCAGGCCTCGGCCGCGAGCAGCGAAGAGGAGTATCGGCGCTACCAGGTGAAGATCGCGGTGGTGCCGGATACCCTCTTTGGCAGCGCGGGGGAGGGAGCCGAGTCCATCGGCAAGCGCATCACCCTGACCGTGCGCCTGCCGGACGGGAGTGAGCTGGTCTTCGGCCTCTATCGGGGGAACTACTGATGGGCAAGCCACATTCCCGTGATGCCGCGTGGGAATACCCATGCGCCAGACTCGCCCGTGACCGCGTCCGACTCGGGCGTGAGGGGGGCTTCACCTTGGTGGAGCTGGTGATGGTGATCCTGCTGCTCGGAGTGATGGCGACATTTTCCAGCCAGTTTATCGGCATCGGCACCCAGCTTTACGGAGATGCCAGCCGCCGCGAGCAGCTGATGAGCGATGCCCGTTTCGCCCTGGAGCGGCTCAACCGCGAGGTGCGCGACGCGGTCCCCGGCTCGGTGCGGGTCGAGGACGAAGGGGGCGGCGCCCTGGAGCAGGGGGCCTGTCTGCGCTTCTGGCCCATCGCCACCGCCAGTCGCTATCTGGGCTCTGTGGTCAGCACCGGGCTCAGCATAGTCACGCCATCCGTGCTCCCCAAGAAAAATGAGGATCTTGCCATCGTGTATCCCCTCGCGAGCACGGGCCTCCTGAATCAGGGCTGCCTGCAGGGAAGCTGTACCGCCCGCGTCACCGATGTGGGCAGCGACGTATCGGGCGCACTGCCCTTGACTCTCAGTAACGGTTTCGTCAAGGACTCGCCGGGGCAGCGCATCTATTTTGCGAACCAGCAGGTGCTCTATTGCGTGAGAGGGGGCAGCCTCTGGCGCATGGCCAGGCCCCTGGACGACCCCCTGAGCAGCAGCGAGACCACCCGGTTGATGGCGGAGCATATTCGTCCCGCCGCCTATTACTTCTATCGGGAACCCGCCGCCTTCAACCAGAGCGAGGTGGGGCTGCGGCTGGAGTTCGAGCAGCGCGACGAGCGCGTCGTCTTCCACCACAAACTGGAGACCCTCAATGCGCCCTGACACTCCCTCCATGGTGAGGTCTCAGCGGGGCAGCGCCATCCTGATCGCCCTCTTCGTCATCGTCATCATGGCCCTGCTGGCGGCGGCCATGGGGCGTTTCCTGGTGGACAGCAGTGAGAAGCACACGGTGGAGGTGCGCGGTGTGCGTGCCCTGATGGCGGCCCAGAGCGGGCTGGAAATTGCCCTCTATCGACTCTATCCCAATGGCCAGTGGCAAGGGCAGCAATGCGCCGCCAGCACCAGTCTCAGTTTCACCGATGCGGGACTGACGGGCTGTCAGGCCATCGTCACCTGCAACAAGGTGCCGGTGAGTGCGGCCGGCGGGACCCAAACCGGATACCGATTCAGCAGTGAAGGGCGCTGTGGCCAACCCGATGCCGGCAGCGGCCCGAACCCCGATTTTGCCGTCAGCCGCACCCTGGTGGCGGAAGCTTTTGATGGAGTGACGCCATGAGCCCCCTGCCAAGGAGCCAGACCCCATGAAGTCCAGCCAGCCTCTTCGCGGCGCCCTGTTGTGGATCTTGCTGGGATCCACCTCGGTGCAGGCCGCCAGCCAGTGTACCGAAGTCTTCCTTTTCCCGGTGCAGAGCCACGCCTCCCCCGGCGTGCTGAGCATGAACAATGAAAGCAAGATCATCAGCACCACTGTGGGGGCCAGTTACCCCTTCCTGACCAAAAACATCCAGCCCAACGCCAACTGCAACAACGGTGGTTTCTGGAACAACGGCACCTGGGTCTCCAATTGCAACGTCAGCGGCGCCCTTGCCAGTGTGCTCAAGGATGTGACCTTCATCAGCGATCCCGACGCGTTTCCGGCCAACCCGGGGGGCTTCCCCTCCTACAGCGGGAAAAATGATCTCGCTTGCGACGGGGCCATCTCTCCTGCTGCCGGTGACTACAAGAACGCCTCGTGGGGGGGCAACAGCTGCGTGGCGACCCTGAAATCGGGCCAGACCTATCGCTTCGATACCTTGTCTATCAGCGAAGGGGCGATGCTCAACCTCAACGGTGCGACCGTCTATGCCCAGAAGATGACCATCAAGAATGGTTACAACAGTGGCGTCACCGGGTCGGGAGATCTTCATGTGAACGATCTGACGGTGACGGGTCAGGGCAAGCTCAATGACACCAGGGTCACCGTCTACAGCACCCTTGAGGTCTCGGGCAATGGCAATACCGGGACTGCCGTCTTCCAGCCGCACTACCTGGACAAGGTCACCATGGAGGTCTCTGCCAGTGGCCAGAGCGTGCTCATGGGGGCAGGGGACTGGTTTATCAAAAGCCTGGGGATGAAGAGCAACAGTGCCATGACCTTCCAGGGGCAGAGCTCCCTCGCCGTCTATGGGCTCAAGATGGAAAACGAGAGCCGGATCTCCGCCGCAGGGAGTCGCAGCGACCTGACGCTCCAGCTTCACCAGACCCTGGAGGTGAGTGGCAACGGCACTCTCAACGGATATCTGCAGGCCCGCTACCTCAAGACGTTCAAACACCAGAGCACCTCCAACATCAATTTCTACTTTCGTGGCGGCAACCACTGGATAGACAAGATGGAGCTCGGTCAGAACGACAAGCTGATCTTTGACAGCGGCAGTGCCGCGAGGTTGTACATCAAGAGCGATCTGGCCCTGAGCGACCAGATGGAGGTCAATGCGGGGGGCAAGGCCAACGACCTGATGATGTATCACTTCGGCAAGGTCACCATGAGCGGCAACACCAAACTCAACGCCATTCTCTATGTGAACGCCGGGGATCTGGCCATGAGTGGCCAGGCCGTGCTGACCGGCGCCGTGTCGGCGGTGAACGTCTCCATGACCAACAACAGCCAGGTGATCCACGAGCCCTTCAACGGCGACTGGCCGGGCATGTGTGAAGACCCACTGACCTGTTTCAGCGACGACTTCTCCGCCAGCACCCTTGGCAGCGACTGGGTGGTGGCTCAACGCAATGGCAGTACCTTGCCCTCTTTGCAAAACGGTCGCCTGCGGCTGACCCAGAATACGACCAACCAGGCCACCTCTGCGACCTTCCAGCGCCTCTTCCCGGGGGTCAGCAATCTGGTGACTATCGAGTTCGATCAGTATGCCTACAAGACCTCCGGCTCGAGCGGGGCGGACGGGATGGCGGTGGTGCTCTCCGATGCGACGATCACGCCCCAGCCCGGCGCCTTCGGTGGCCCGCTGGGTTATGGCTTCAAGACCGGGATCAGCGGTTTTGCCGGCGGCTGGATGGGGGTCGGTATCGACGAATACGGCAACTATGCCAACGAGGGGGGCTCCTATAATCCCGGGTCTCGTCCTCAGGCCGTTTCCATTCGTGGCTCCGGCGCCAGTTCGGGGACCTCGGGCTATCGCTATCTGGCGGGAACGGCGAGCAACCTGAGCCCGGCAGTGGACAGCGGAACCAATGGCAACCGCCCCCATCGTTACCGCATCACCATTGACTCGCGCACTGCCGGCAGTTCACTTGCGTCGGTTGAGCGGAACACGGGCTCGGGTTACACCATGCTGGTGGGGCCCATCAATATGGTGAACCAGACGGGGCAGGCGGCGGTGCCCGCCAACTTCCTGCTGTCGCTCACCGGCTCCACCGGTTCTGTGACGAACTACCATGAGCTCGACAACGTCCGGATCTGCGCCCTCAAATCCAATCCGGTGGGGACCCAGATCGATCACTTCGAGTTCGATCACTCCGGTCAGGCCCTGACCTGCAACCCCGAGACTCTGACCATTCGGGCCTGCGCCAACGCCAGTTGCAGCCAACTGTTCACGGACCCGGTGAGCGCCATCCTGACCCCCCTCAAGAATGGCAGCAACGGCTGGATAGCCGGCAGCCAGGTGAGCTACAACGGCAACACCGCCACCGTCAATTTCAGCGGCGGCACGACCACCTTGCAGCTACGCAACAATCTGGCGACGGCCATCACAGTGGGAGTGAGCGGCTCGACGCCGTCCACCAAACCCCTGAGCACCACCCTGTGCCGCGCCGGCAGTGGCGCCCTGAGCGCCGCCGCCTGTACCTTGAGCTTCGCCGACAGCGGCTTCGTGTTCGATGTGCTGGATACCCTGGCGAACAGGCCGCAGCAGGTGGTGATGAAGGCAGTCAAGAAAGACGATGCCAGCCAGCAGTGCGTGCCGAGCTTTGCCGGTGTGAGCAAACCTGTTCGTTTCTGGAGCGACTATGCTCGCCCGGCGAGCAACACCTTCGGCAGCAAGGTGACGGTCAACGGCAATGCCATCGCTACGTCGCAGGGGGCGTCCACCACCAGCAACCTGAGCTTCGATAGCAAAGGGGAGACTACCCTGACGGTGAGCTACCCGGATGCGGGCCAGATGCGGCTTAATGCCCGCCACGATGGCAGCGGTGATACCGCAGGGCTGGTGATGACGGGCTCGGATTTGTTCGTCAGCCGCCCGGTGGGGCTCTGCATCACGCCCACCCAGGGGGCCTGCGCGGCAGGTGATATCACCTGCCCTGTGTTCAAGAGGACGGGAGACAGCTTCTCGCTCAATATCCAGGCCATGGCGTGGCAGAGCGACAGCGATGGGGATATCTGCACCGGCAATGGCACCACCCCCAACTTCGTGTTGTCCGACATCGCCCTGACCAGCGAGCTGGTGGCCCCTCAGGGGGGCGTGGCCGCTAAGGTCACTCCGACCAGGTACAGCCACGTTGCAGCCAGTGCCAGCCTCAATACACCCGCCCTCAGCCTCAACGAGGTCGGGGTCTTCAGGATCAAGGCGACGCCACCGGCGGCTACGTCGCCAGAGGGAAGCACAGTATCAACGGGCTATTTCGGTTACTCCATCCCTCCCGTCACCAGCGTGCCGCTGGGGCGCTTCGTACCCTGGGACTTCAACATGACGAGCGGCACCGTCACCCCGGCCTGCGGTGGTTTCAGCTATATGAGCCAGCCATTCGGGGTACAGACGGTGGTGGAGGCGCGCAACAAGGAAGGGAGTGTCACGAGGAACTACCGTGATGCCTTTGCCAGGGGGGCCCTCACCCTGGTGGCCGCCAACAATCAGGACGGGGTGGACAGATCCAATCGGCTGGTGCCGCTGGCCGCCAGCTGGACCGAAGGAACAGGCAAGCAGTCAGGTCAAACCCGCTTTATGCGGCTGCGCGAACTGACCCCTAGCCTGACCGCACCGGAAGAGCCCTTGCCGCTCCTGCGACTAGGGCTCAGAGTGACGGACGGTGAGACTCCTGAGACCAGCTTCCTCAGCGGACGGAACATGAATCCGTCCGTCAGCGGCACTTGCCAGAGCGGGGTGAACTGCACCGCCAAACAGCTCTCCATTCCGAAGGGATCGGACGATACCATGATCGCCTACTACGGCCGGCTGCTCGCCAGCACCCGTCAGGGGGTCGATAGCGCCCCGCTGGCGCTGCCCCTGCAGGTGCAATATTTCGAAGGGGGCCTGTGGCGAGCCAATTCGCAAGATATCTGTACCCAGATCTCCCTGGCGGGAGGTGGTATCGTCTTTACCGATGCGGAGCAACGCTATGACTCCGCGACGGGGGATCTGATCCTCAAAGACGGTACCCGCATTCGCCTTGGTCTCGGCAATGTGGCTCCGGGCGGTACTCAGGTCGGTTTCGACGCAGGCGAGACCCGGTTCCACTTCGCGCCACCCAATCAGGCGGTGCGCATTCCCTATCGGATCGTGCTGGAGCAACAGCCATCCCAACCCGTCTGGTTGGCGGATCCGGCCACGGCGGATCACCTGCTGGGAGAGGCCATTTTCGGCCGGGATCGGGGTAATGACAGAATTATTTATCGCCGCGAAGTGATGCCCTGACACCCGGGCTGACACGGGGAGATAGACGCATTGCTGTACAGTGGCGTCTTATCTCCTTGTTTCGTAGTGTTTGTCGGCCTGAGCGGGTGAGTGATGACTCGCATTTTTGTCGCGCCTGATTGATTGGCGACAGTTTGAGCGCTTGCCCATTGGGGTGGGCATTGGTAAAGTTAGCCGGTTTTCTGCACCTCCAAATTCTTAGGATTTCCCGTAGCCATGTTCAAAAAGCTCAGAGGCGTCTTTTCCAACGATCTGTCGATCGACTTGGGAACTGCCAACACCCTGATCTATGTAAAAGATCAAGGGATCGTCCTTAACGAACCCTCAGTTGTCGCCATTCGCCAAGAGCGCGGGAACGCCAAATCGGTCGCTGCTGTCGGTCATGCCGCCAAGCAGATGCTGGGTCGTACCCCGGGTAACATCTCCGCCATTCGCCCGATGAAAGACGGCGTGATCGCCGATTTCTACGTGACCGAGAAGATGCTGCAGCACTTCATCAAACAGGTTCACGACAACAACTATTTCCGCCCCAGCCCGCGCGTGCTGGTGTGCGTACCCTGCGGCTCCACCCAGGTGGAACGTCGCGCCATCAAGGAATCCGCTCTGGGCGCCGGCGCCCGCGAGGTTTACCTGATCGATGAACCCATGGCTGCCGCCATCGGTGCCGGCCTGCCGGTCTCCGAAGCGACCGGTTCCATGGTGGTGGACATCGGTGGCGGTACCACCGAAGTGGCCATCATCTCCCTGAACGGCGTGGTCTACTCCCAGTCCGTGCGCATCGGTGGCGACAAGTTTGACGAAGCCATCATCAGCTACGTGCGTCGCAACTACGGCAGCCTGATCGGGGAAGCCACCGCCGAGCGCATCAAGCACGAGATCGGCTCCGCCTATCCGGGCGAAGAGGTGCGCGAGATCGAAGTGCGCGGTCGCAACCTGGCCGAGGGTGTGCCCCGCAGCTTCACCCTGAACTCCAACGAGATCCTGGAAGCGCTGCAAGAGCCGCTGTCCGGCATCGTCTCCGCCGTCATGGTGGCCCTGGAGCAATCCCCGCCCGAGCTGGCGTCCGACATCTCCGAGCGCGGCATGGTGCTGACCGGTGGTGGTGCCCTGCTCAAGGACATCGACCGTCTGCTGATGGAAGAGACCGGCATCCCGGTCGTCGTGGCTGAAGATCCCCTCACCTGTGTCGCCCGTGGCGGTGGCAAGGCGCTGGAGCTGATCGATATGCACGGTGGCGATCTGTTCCACTACGAATAAGACCCAAAGCCGGCCGAGCGCCGGCTCTTTTTTGACGACTCATGAAACCCATCTTCGGTAGAGGCCCTTCGCTTCAGTTACGGTTGTTTCTCGCCGTCATCATCTCCGTCGCTGCCATCGTCGCGGATTCCCGCTTCGGTGTGTTCAGCCATGTCCGCGTTTATCTGAGCTCCCTGGTGAGCCCGCTGCAATACATCGCCAACGCCCCCGGCACCCTGCTCGACACCATGTCGACCCAGGTGCAGACCCGCGCCGATCTCATCGAGCAGACCAAGCAGCAGGAGCAGCAACTGTTCACCCTGCGCTCGCGCCTGCTCAAGATGGATCAGCTGGAGCACGAGAACCAGCGTCTGCGCGAGCTGCTGGGGTCGCCGGTACACAAGGAGTCCCGCAAGATGGTGGCCGAGCTGCTGTCGGTGGATTCCGACCCCTTCAGCCATCAGGTGCTGATCAACAAGGGGGCGCTGGATGGCGTCTACAACGGCCAGCCGGTGATCAACGATCAGGGGGTGGTCGGTCAGGTGCTCCACGTGGGCTCCACCACCAGTCGCGTCCTGCTCATCACCGACTCCAGCCACGGTATCCCGGTGCGGGTGCTGCGCAACGACTTGCGCGCCATCGCCTCCGGCAGCGGCGAGCTGGACAAGCTGGAGCTGCGCAACCTGCCCCGCAACACCGACGTCCAGGTCGGCGATCTGCTGGTCACCTCGGGCCTGGGCGGCCGCTTCCCGGAAGGTTATCCGGTGGCGACCGTGACCCGCTCCGACTATGTGGAGGGCAAGCCCTTCGCCCAGATCGAGGCCAAGCCGCTGGTGGCGCTGGACCGTCTGCGCTACCTGCTGCTGCTGTGGACCGACAAGAAACCGGAAGTACACGACAAGGATGCCCTTGAGCCTGCGGCGAGCGCCTCGGCGGCCACGGCAACCTCGGCGGCGGGGGCGACGCGCTGATGCTGCAACCCGCCAGCGGCAGGATCTGGATCTGGTGTTCGATCCTGCTGGCCCTGTGCCTCTCCATCCTGCCGCTTCCCTTTCAATTCGAACCCTTCCGTCCGGACTGGCTCGCCATGGTGCTCATCTACTGGGCGCTGGCGCTGCCGCACCGGACCAACGTCGGCACCGCCTGGGTGGCGGGCCTGCTGCTGGACGTGCTGCTCGGCAGCACCCTCGGCGTGCGGGCCATGGCCATGGCCATCACCACCTACCTGGCGGCCTTCCAGTTCCAGAAGATCCGCAACTTCTCCCTCTGGCAGCAGGCGCTGATCATCGGTCTGCTCTCCCTGGTGGGGAAGATCACCGTGTTCTGGGCGGAGCATCTGTTCAGCCGGGCCAGCCTCAACTTCGCCTACTTTTGGTCGACGTTGACGACGATGTTAATATGGCCCTGGATTTTTATGGTCTTGCGCAAGGTGCGGCGTCGCTTCAATATCAAGTGAATGTGAATAAAAACAACGCATTGTAACTGCGCATCGTCTCATTGAGTGAAGTATGAACAAGCACAACGAACTGCAACTCTATCTCGCCTCGGGCTCCCCCCGCCGGCACGAGCTTCTGACCCGCCTGGGCTACCGTTTCGAGGTCCTCAAGCTGGATGTGCCGGAGCTGCGCAACGACGGTGAGAAGCCCCAGGATTACGTCTGCCGGCTGGCCCGCGACAAGGCGATGGCCGGTGTGGCCGCGGCGCCCACTGCGCTGCCTGTGCTGGGGGCCGACACCATAGTGGTGCTGGGGGAGCGGGTGCTGGAGAAACCCTCCGACCTGCTGGACGCCAAGGACATGCTGGAAGCCCTCTCCGGGCGGGTACACCAGGTGATGACGGCGGTGGCCCTGGCCACCCCGGAGCGGTGCGATGTGCGGCTGGTCACCACCAACGTGGCGTTTCGCAAGCTGGACGAGGCCGAGATCGAAGCCTACTGGCGCACCGGCGAGCCGTGCGACAAGGCGGGCGCCTATGCCATCCAGGGCATTGCCGGCAAATTCGTCAGTCGCCTCGAGGGGAGCTACAGTGCCGTGGTCGGCCTGCCCCTGCTGGAGACGGACCTGTTGATCAAGCAGCACCTCGAGCAGACCCGGTAATCCTCTCGTCAGCAGTGCGCTGCTGAGTTACCCGTTGTTCGTCGTGCCAGAATTCAAAACTAGAAAGGCAAGGTAACTTATGTCGGTAGAACTGCTGGTAAACGTCACCCCCTCCGAAACCCGGGTCGCCCTGGTCGAGAACGGTCTGCTGCAGGAAGTGCATGTGGAGCGTCAGGCCAAGCGCGGCATCGTGGGCAACATCTACAAGGGCAAGATCAGCCGCGTGCTGCCCGGCATGCAGGCCGCCTTCGTCGACATCGGCATGGACAAGGCCGCCTTTCTGCACGCCTCCGACATCGTCCCCCATACCGAGTGCGTGGCGATCAAGGAGAAGGAGCAGTTCCAGGCCGGCAACATCGCCGAACTGGTGCGCCAGGGGCAGGACATCATGGTACAGGTGGTCAAAGACCCGCTCGGTACCAAGGGAGCCCGCCTCACCACCGACATCACCCTGCCATCCCGTTATCTGGTCTTCATGCCGGGCAGTGCCCACGTGGGGGTCTCCCAGCGCATCGAATCCGAGGCGGAGCGCGAGCGCCTCAAGCGCACCGTGGCCGGCTATGTGGACGAACTGGGCGGCTACATCATCCGCACCGCCGCCGAAGGGGTGGGGGAGCAGGAGCTGGAGCAGGACGCCGCCTTCTTGAAGCGCCTGTGGCGCAAGATCCTCGAGCGCAAGCAGAAGTACCCCCCCTGCAAGATCCTCTACGAGGATCCCAGCCTGGCGTTCAGGGTGGTGCGTGACTTCGTCGGTGCCGAGCTCGACAAGATCCGGGTCGACTCGCGCCAGAGCTTCGATCAGCTCAAGCGCTTCACCGAGGAGTACGTGCCCGAGCTTGCCAACAAGCTGGAGTACTACACCGGCGAGTCGCCGATCTTCGATCTCTACGACGTGGAGAACGAGATCCAGCGGGCCCTGGAGCGCAAGGTGGAGCTCAAATCCGGCGGCTACCTCATCATCGACCAGACCGAAGCCATGACCACGGTGGACATCAACACCGGGGCCTTCGTCGGCCATCGCAATCTGGAAGAGACCATCTTCAACACCAACGTCGAGGCCACCGCCGCCATCGCCCGTCACCTGCGCCTGCGCAACCTCGGCGGCATCATCATCATCGACTTCATCGACATGCAGTCCGAGGATCACCGTCGCCGGGTGCTGCACAGCCTGGAGCTGGCGCTGGCCAAGGACAGGGCCAAGACCAACGTCAACGGTTTCTCCCAGCTCGGGCTGGTGGAGATGACCCGCAAGCGCACCCGGGAGAGCCTGGAGCACGTGCTCTGCGCCGAGTGCCCCGAGTGCAAGGGGCGCGGCCGGGTCAAGACGGTGGAGTCGGTCTGCTTCGAGATCCTGCGGGAGATCATCCGGGTCAACCGCGCCTACGACGCGGATCAGTTCACCGTCTATGCGGCCCCCTCGGTGGCCGATTACCTGCGGGGGGAAGAGTCCCACAGTCTGGCGGAGCTGGAAGTCTTCATCGGCAAGCAGGTCAGGGTGGTCTCCGAGCCGCTCTGTGGGCAGGAACAGTTCGATGTGGTGATGATGTAATTGGTCTATCGCTGGCTGAGTCGGGGCTGGTTGGCCCTCGGAGTCTTCTTCGTGCTGCTGGCCGTTCTGGTCAGCGTGGTACGACTGGGCGGCCCTTTGCTCAACCAGCACCGGGCGGCCGTGATAGGGACCCTGCTCGGGGAGAGTCAGCTCGAGGTGAGCGTGGATCACGTCGGGCTGGAGTGGACTCCCCGCGGCCCGGCCATCGGGCTGGAAGGACTGGCCATCGCCCCCGATTCGGGGCGTTTCTCCCTGCGCCTTGGCAAGGTGTGGGCCCACCTCGACTTCTGGCGCTCCCTCAACGAACTCAGACCGGTGTTTGGCCAGTTGATCCTGAGCGACGGCAACATCGCGCTGGACATGACCCAGCCCGCCACCCCCGTCAGCGGGAAGAGCGCGAACCAGCAGGAGGCCCTGCTGCGCTTCCTGCTGACCCAGCTCTCCACCTTCGACATTCACGACACTCGCCTGAGCCTCACCACGGCACTGGGGGAGGTGCGCGCCCTCGACATCGCCCAGTTGCGCTGGCAGAACCGCGGCAAGCGGCATCAGGGGGTCGGCAAGGCCTATCTCATCAACGGGGTGGGAGAGAGCACCCTGGACCTCATCATCGATGTGGATGCCCCCGAGGTGCGGCTCGACCGCCTCAAGGGCCAGCTCTATCTGGGGGCCAGCGAGCTGGACATCAGCCCCATGCTGGCCCGGATCCACGCCGGCGCGCCGCCGGTGAGCGGCCAGCTCGACTTCCAGCTGTGGAGCGAGTTCGAGAAGGGCAGGCTCGGCAACTCCCTGCTGGCCTTTGGCAACAACCACCTGATCTGGAAGGACGAGATCAAGGGAGAGCCGCATCGCCTCGACCTGCAGGGGGGCAAGATCCAGCTGCGCCGGGACGGCGAGGCGTGGCAGCTCGCCAGCCACGACGTCATCTTCAAGCTCGATGGCGCCACCTGGCTGCACAGCCGCCTGCAGCTCGAGCGCATCGGCTCGCGCATCCAGGGTTATGTACCCGCCATCGATCTCGACCAGATTGCCAACCTGAGCCAGCTAGTCTCCGGCCTCTATCCCGAGCTGACCGAGACCCTCAAGCGCACCCGGCCAAGGGGCCAGTTGCAGGAGCTGGTCCTGCAGGCCGACGGGGACTGGCAGGGGCTCTCTGTGCAGGGGCAACTGCGCGGCTTCGAGACCCGGGCCTGGCACGATGTGCCCGGTCTGCAAAAGCTGGACGGCGACTTCTGGCTGACCCCGAACGGGGGACGCGCCCGCCTGATCCTGGGCAAAGGCAAGGTGGATCCGGCCCGCCACTTCAAGGAACCCATCCCGGTGGACAGCCTGAGTGCGGCCCTCGACTGGTGGCGGGCGCCCCAAGGCTGGGTGCTCTATGGCCAGGACATTGCCCTGGACAACCCGGATCTGCGCCTCGCCAGCCGGTTTCGCCTCGAGCTGTTCGAGCACCCCTTCCTCGCCCTGACCGGGCGGATCGACGTCAAGAACGCGGCCCATGCGGATCGCTACTACCCCCTGGCGGTGATGGATGAGGGGCTGGTGAGCTACCTGAGCGGCGCCATCAAGGGGGGCAAGGCCAAGGGTGCAGACTTGCTCTGGTACGGCGAATTCCGTGACTTCCCCTACGACAACGGCAAGGGCGTCTTCCAGGTGGCGGTGCCGCTGCAACAGGCCACCTACGAGTTTTTCCCGGGCTGGCAGCCGCTGACCGACCTGCAGATCGATCTGCTGTTCCAGAACGCCAGCCTCGACATGAACAGCCGCGCCACCCAGCTCGGCAAGGCCAGCTCCGACTCGGTGCACGCCTGGATCCCGGACCTCTATCCGGGGGCTCACCTCTACGTGGATGCCAGGGTTGAGGGCGAGGGCAAGGCCATCAGCGACTATTTGCAGGACTCACCGCTGGGGGGATCCGTCGGTCAGGCGCTGCGGGAGGTGGAGATCCGCGGCCCCATGAAGGGCACGGTGAAGCTCGACATACCGCTGGATGGCGAGGGGGAGGTCAAGGCCAGCGGGGAAGCCAGCTTCAAGGACAACAAGGTGAGGATCGCCTCCCTGGATCTGCCCCTCGACGGGGTCGCAGGGACGCTCGAGTATGACAACGAGCAGACGCGCATTCACAACCTCAAGGCCAGTCTGTGGAACCAGCCGCTGACCCTGGATTATCAGGGGCGGCAACTGCCCCACGGCTATCAGGCCGACCTCAAGTTCCAGGGGCAGTGGGACAGCCGCCGCCAGCGCCGGGACATACCGGCCCTCGAGATGCTCCAGGGGCGCAGCAACTGGTCGGGTACCCTGGGGCTGACCCTGCCCGAGAACAAGGCGTTCAGCTTCCAGCTGGCGCTGGACTCCAACCTGCAGGGCATGGGGCTGGATCTGCCTGTGCCCCTGACCAAGGCGGCGGGTACCCGGCTGCCCCTCAAGGTGACGGCCCGTGGGCGGGATGGCAGCGCCGACATCCGCGCCGTGCTGGGGGCGGACATCGACATGCAGAGCCGCCTGGTGTACGGCGACGGCGTCCCCTACCTCAGCCGGGTGCGGGTCAACATCGGCCAGCCCGGGGCGCGGGTGATGCAGGACAAGCCCATGCTGCTCGCCATCAACCAGCAGCAGGCGGACGTGGCCGGCTGGCTGGCTCGTCTCAAGCAGTGGCTGCCGGCCGGTTCGGCGCCGAGTGACAATGCGGTGGTGGGCCCCTCTTTCTTGCCCCAGGAGTGGTGGGTAGATGGCCAGCTGGCCCGTGCCGACATCGGCAGTGCCAGCCTCAAGGCGGTGCACTTCACCCTGGGGCCGGTGAACCAGGCCACCGAGGTGATGATCGACAGCCCCGACGTGATGGGGGTGGTGCGGGTGCCGGTGGCCGATGGGCGCCCCATCGATGCCAAGTTTGCCCGCATCTACTGGTCCGGCAAGGGGACCGATCTCAGCCCGGATCCCGATGAGCGCCAGGACAGGGCCATCATGAATGCCATTCCCTGGCTCACCTTCAGTTGCGTGGATTGCCGCTTCGGCGAGCTGCCCCTGGGTGAGGTGAAGGGGGAGCTGCTGCCCGGGGCCAACCGGCTGGATCTCAAGGGGCTGGAGATGCGCCTGGCGGGCAGCACCCTGCGCGGCAGCGCCGAGTGGCTGGCCCGTGGCAGCCAGATGCAGACCCGTGCCAGGGTGAACCTCGAGACCCGCAACAGCGAGCTGCTGCTCAAGCGGCTTGGCTACACCTCGCCCATCGGGGATGCCCCGGGCAAGCTGGCGCTGGATCTGAACTGGCGTGACGTGCCCTATCGCCTGAGCCTGCCGACTCTGGCGGGCAGTGCCGACTACCAGCTGGAGGGAGGCACCCTGCGGGAGGTCAACGACAAGGGGGCCCGGCTGCTCTCCCTGCTGAGCCTCGACTCCCTGATGCGCAAGCTGCGCCTCGATTTTCGCGATGTATTCGACAAGGGCTTCTATTTCGAGTCCATGTCCGCCTCCGCCAAGGTCAATCAGGGGGTGGTGGAGAACAACGACTTCTACATGAAGGGGGCCGCGGGCAACCTGCGGGGCAAGGGCATCGCGGATCTGGTGCGCTGGCGGCTCGACTTTGATCTGAGCTTCTCCCCGAACCTGGGGGGTACCCTGCCGGTGGTGGCGGCCTTCTCGCTGACCCCCATCACCGGGCTCTATGTGCTGGCCCTCTCCAAGCTGCTGGAGCCCGTGGTGGACGTGGTGACCCGCATCGATTTTCGGGTCTCCGGCCCGCTGGACGCACCCAGGCTGGTGGAGGCGGGGCGGGATCGCGCCCGCATCAAGCTCAACCAGCACCAGAAGGATGCGGTGGATGCGGTGGCGCCCGGCCTGCCCGCCAAGGAGGTCACCCCCTTCCTGCTCGATCCCAAGCATCAGGGCTCGGGTCAGCGCTGAGGGCCAGCGCCGGGCTGGGGGACTTTCCCCCGGCCGCCAAACCCCTCATAGTGCAGATATTGCCCCGCGAGCCGAGAAGGCCTTCTGTCACCGGTCACCGGCTCGCCCAACAGAAGGAGCGCGTCATGTGGCTAGCCGCCATGCAGTTGATATCGGGTCGTACCTGGCAGGATAACCGGGAGCGGATCGCCGCCGAGCTGGCGAGTCTGCCCGGGGAGCGCCCCTTGCTGGTGCTGCTGCCGGAAAACTTCGCCCTCTTTGGCGAGCGGCAGGGGTATCTGGACGGGGCAGAGCCATTGGGAAATGGCCCAATCCAGCAGCAACTATCTGATTGGGCCAAATCCCACGGCATCTGGCTGGTGGCCGGGGCCATGCCCACCGCCATCGCCGGTGCCGACCACATCCACACCAGTACCCTGGTGTTTGATCCCGACGGCGAGCTCAAGGGGCATTACCACAAGATCCACCTGTTCGACGTGGACGTGGCGGACAATCACGGCCGTTACCGGGAGTCGGAGACCTTCAGCCCGGGTGATCAGCCTGTGCTGGTGGACTCCCCCTTTGGTCCCCTCGGCCTTTCTATCTGTTATGATCTGCGCTTTCCCGAGCTGTACCGCCAGTTGGCCCGGGCCGGTGCCCGGGTGCTGCTGGTGCCTGCCGCCTTTACCGCCGTCACCGGCGAGGCGCACTGGGAGCCTCTGCTGCGGGCCCGTGCCATCGAGAACCAGTGCTACGTGGTGGCCGCCAACCAGGGGGGCACCCACGAGACGGGGCGCCAGACATGGGGCCACAGCATGGTGATCGACCCCTGGGGCCGGGTGCTGGCCTGTCGGGCGTCGGGGCAGGGCACTGTGCTGGCGCCGCTGGATGGGGCCCTGGTCGATGAATTGAAACGCACCATGCCGGTGCTGCAACACGCCCGCCTGCTGTGAGCCCGCGGCCGTGGATTTAACCGTTACGACATCTCGCATGAGAGTGGAGAGAAAGATTTGAGTCTATTGAGCCAGGTTAGTGCCTCCCTGTTGGCCCCGAACGATCTCGACGAAGGGCGACTGCAGCAGCTGCTCGGCAGCCTGATGAGCCATCAGGTGGAGTTCGGCGACCTCTATTTCCAGCGCAGCTGGCACGAGTCCTGGATGCTGGAGGACGGCATCGTCAAGGATGGCAGCTACAACATCGATCAGGGGGTGGGGGTGCGCGCCGTCAGCGGCGAGAAGACCGGCTTCGCCTACTCTGACGAGCTGAGCCTGCTGGCGCTGCAGCAGTCGGTGACCGCCGCCCGTGGTATCGCGGCCGCCGGTGCGCAGGGCAAGATGAAGGCGTGGGCTCGCACCGAAGCAAACCTGCTCTACCCGGCGCTGGATCCGCTGCAGACCCTCGACAAGCAGCAGAAGATCGCCCTGCTGGAGCAGATGGACAAGTTTGCCAGAAGTCTGGATCCCGCCATCAATCAGGTGATGGCCTCCATCTGCGGGGTCTATGAAGAGGTGCTGGTGGCCGCCACCGACGGCACCCTGGCCGCCGACGTGCGTCCGTTGGTGCGCCTCTCGGTGACCGTCATCGCCGAGAAGGGCGATCGTCGCGAACGCGGCAGTGCCGGTGGTGGTGGCCGCTTCGGCTACGACTACTTCCTCGAGCTGGACGGACTGGAGAACCGGGCGTTTGGCTATGTGCGCGAAGCGGTGCGCCAGGCGCTGGTGAACCTCGACGCCATCGACGCCCCGGCCGGCACCATGCCGGTGGTACTCGGTGCCGGCTGGCCCGGTGTGCTGCTGCACGAGGCGGTGGGTCACGGTCTGGAGGGGGACTTCAACCGCAAGGGCTCCTCCGCCTTTGCCGGGCGCATCGGCGAGCAGGTGGCTTCCAAACACTGCACCATCGTCGATGACGGCACCCTGCCGGGTCGGCGCGGCTCCGTCTCCATCGACGACGAGGGGACGCCGGGGGGTTACAACGTGCTGATCGAGAACGGCATTCTCAAGGGTTACCTGCAGGACAAGCAGAACGCCCGCCTGATGGGGGTGCCGCTCACCGGCAACGGCCGCCGCGAATCCTACGCCGCCCTGCCGATGCCGCGCATGACCAACACCTACATGCTGGCGGGTCAGTACGATCCGGCGGAGATCATCGCCTCGGTGAAGAAGGGCATTTACGCCCCCAACTTCGGTGGCGGCCAGGTGGACATCACCTCCGGCAAGTTCGTCTTCTCCGCCTCCGAGGCCTACCTCATCGAGGATGGCAGGATCACTGCGCCCATCAAGGGGGCGACCCTGATCGGCAACGGCCCCGCGGCGATGAGCCAGGTTTCCATGGTGGGCCGTGATCTCGCGCTGGATCGCGGGGTCGGGGTCTGCGGCAAGGAGGGGCAGAGCGTGCCGGTCGGCGTCGGCCAGCCCACCCTCAAGCTGGATCAGCTCACCGTGGGCGGCACCCAGTAAGGGGCCGCAGAACAAGCAGCAGAGAGAATCCATGCTTACCCTGTCAAAAATTTCCAATATCCGCAGTCAGCTCTCCCCCAGCGAGCTCAAGATCGCCGATTACATCCTGGCTTGCCCGGAGCAGGTGACCCACTTCTCCTCCCAGGAGTTGGCCCAGCAGGCTGACGTCAGCCAGTCGAGCATAGTGAAGTTCACCCAGAAGATCGGGTTCAAGGGCTTCACCGCCTTCAAGCTGGCGGTGAGCGAGGATCTGGGGCGCAAGCACGCCATCAAGACCGACAACGTGGGGGATCTCTACAACGGCATCGGCCGGGACGACGATCTGGAGACCATGGCCAAGAAGCTGGCCCAGGAGAAGATCAACTCCATCGTAGAGACCACCCAGGCCCTCGACAACGCCACCCTGGCGCAGGTGCTGGACGTCATCAACCAGGCTGGCCGGGTCCAGCTGGTGGGGATCGGCGGCTCGGCGCTGACCGCCAAGGATCTCTGGTACAAGCTGCTCAAGATCGGGGTCACCACCCTGTTCGCCCAGGACAGCCACGTACAGATCTCCATCGCCCAGACTCTGGGGCCGGGGGATGTCCAGCTGGTGGTTTCCTATTCCGGCGCCAGCCGGGATGTGCTGGCGGCGGCCGAGCTGGCCAAGCGCAACGGCGCCACCCTGATCGCGGTCACCTCGTTTCGCAACACCCCTCTGCGGCAGATGGCCGACATGGTGCTGGACACCGTGGCCGACGAGAACGAGCTGCGCATCTCCTCCATCTCGTCGCGTACTGCCCAGAACACCATCACCGATATCCTGTTCCTCGGCCTGGTGCAGCGCCGTGACGAGGCCTGGGCGCTGATCGACGGCACCCGTGGCTCTATCGACCGACTCAACAAGGAGTGAAGCGGCCCGGCTGCAACAGACGCCGAGACCTGCCGAAAGAGAAAAACCACCCGCCTGCGGGTGGTTTTTTTATGGGCCAGTGCCGGCTTAGAGGGCAAGGGCCCAGCGCAGGAAGGCCTTGCGCTGGGCCTCGTCGGCGGCGAGGTAGCGCCGTTGCAGTTCGGGGTCGACGGGCACGGCGCCCGGGGTGGCTGCGGGCAGCACGGGCGTGACGGCTGGCAGGGCGGTGGCTGCGCTGGCTGACCCGTCGTAACGGGCCAGCAGCGCCTGATAATCCGTCATTAGACTGTCCTGGCTGCGGGGGAGGGTGGTTGCCGACAGGGGGTGGCTACCCTCGGGGGTCTCAAGCCGCAGGTTGGGGTGGGTGGCAAAGTGGCGAATGGCCCGGGAGTCGGCCAGCGGCGGAGTGGTCAGTTTCAGGGTGCCGCTGGCGGGCAGGGTCAGGGTCAGCAGCAGCGGGGCGGAGCGGACGCGCCCCTGGCTCTCGTTGGTGGAGCCGGGGTCGAGGGGGCTGTCGAAACGTACCAGCAGCCGGGTGTCGCCAGCGGGCAGGGTGAGCGCTCGATCGAAGGGGGAGACCTGGCCCCGGGATGAGGCCAGCAGGACGAGGGTGTCTGCCAGCTCCAGCCGGGCGGCCTGGACCGACAGGGTCATGGGCAGCAGCAGGATGAAGAGGAACAGGAGGCGGATCATGGGGAGCTCCAGCAGAAAGAAAATGCCGGCCAGAGGCCGGCAGGGGATCAGAACTCGTAGCGCAGGCCGAGGTGGTAGAAGCTCTCGCTGTTGCTGCTGCCGCCAAAGCTGGTGATGGTGTTGTCAGCCAGACCATCCTCGCCATCACGGAACACGTAGGCGCTGTAGAGGGAGGATCGCGGGGTGAGCTTGTACTGCAGCTCCAGGGTGGTATCCCGCAGACTCATGCCGTCTCCCCCGTCGTTGTCGAGGTGACGATAGCCTGCGCGGGCTGCCCACTTCTGGCTGATGTCGTAGACAGCGGTCAGTTCCCATACCTTGTCCTCACTTTCTGCCCGGCCGTTGCGATAGCTCACCTGATCCTTCGCGTAGAGGGCGCCCAGCATCAGCGAACCCAGGGTGTAGCGGGCGCCGATGCCGCTGAAGCGGTACTGGTCGGCGTCGGGATCCACCTTGCTGGCATCGGTCTGGGCCGCCTTGCTCTGCTGGTAGGCGATGACCGGTGCCAGCTTGCCCGCCGCGCCGAGGTCGAAGGTGTAACGCAGGGCGCCGTTGTAGCCGTAGTCGAGATCCGAGGTGCCGTTGCCGAGGATGTAGGCTAGCGATACATCCAGATTGCCGAGGGTGTTCTGGTATTGCAGGGTACCGTCCTGGCGGAACACCTGGACCGCAGTGGAGTCCACTTTGCTGGCCTGGCGCGCCATGGAGACATCGGAGGCGGCAAACACGTCGCCGATGTCGGTGAACATGATGAGGCCGGAAGAGACCCGGCCACCGGTCACCTTGCCCCACTCGCCGCCATCGATCCCGGCCCAGACGTAACGGGCGGTGAGGTCGCTGCTGTTCTTCTGCACGTTGTTGGCGTATTCGGCGGCATTGACCTGGTACTGGGCCATGCCGATCACGGCCACCTGCTCGTTGACAGTCTGGCGGGCGGTAAAGCCGATGCGACCGTCGAAGTCCCCCTGGCTGTTGCCGTTCTTCTTGTCCGAGACGTTGAAGCCGAGGCGACCGTAGAGATCGACGTTGGAGCCGTCATCGGCCTGGTAGATGACGGCGGCCTGCGCCGTACCGGCGGCAAACAGGGCAGGAATGGCCAGGGCAAGCATGGACTGTTTCATTGTTGTCTTTCCTGTGTGGGCTCTTGTGCCAGAGCCGGGGTGAGTGAAGCCGTGACCCCGATTGCTCGGGGCCAGATAGCCAGCTGGATAGAGGAGAGAGGGTTAGCTCAGATCGACGTTCTTGCAGCCGAAGAGCAGGGTGAAGAGGTAACCGCCGAAGTAGGCAACCGCCAGACCGAGGCCATAGACCATCATGCCGGGGAAGATCCCCTGGGCCGAGGTCATCAGCGGCAGCGCGACGATGCCGGAAGGGCCGAACACGGTGTTGAGGCCGACCGGAAGGCCCATCCAGGAGATGAGACCGACCACGAACCCCCCCAGCGATCCGCCGCAGCAGGCGGTGATGAAGGGTTTGACCCGCGGCAAGGTGACGCCGTAGATGAGCGGCTCACCGACCCCGAGCAGGCCGGGGATGATGGTGCCCTTGACCTGGGTGCGCAGCAGGGAGTCCTTGGCTGCGCGACTGTAAAGCGCCAGGGCGGCGCCGACCTGGCCGGCCCCTGCCAGCGCGAGGATGGGGAACAGGGAGTTGAAGCCCTGGGCATCCATCAGTGCGAAGTAAACGGGCACGAACCCCTGGTGAATGCCGAACATCACCGAGATGAGGAACAAACCGGCCAGGATGGCGGTACCGAACGGGTTGCCGTTGAGGTGGATGAAGAGCCAGGACATGCCGTTGTAGAGCTGCACCCCCAGGGGCATGATCAGGACGAAGGTGACGGCCCCCATGATCAGCAAGGTGATGCAGGAGGTGAGTATCATGTCGAGGCTGTCCGGCATGAAGCGACGCACCTGGCGTTCCACCGAGGCGCCGATGATGCAGGCGATCAGCACCCCGATGATGTTGCCACGGGGATCAATGTGGTGGCCGAAGAAATCGGTGATGCCTGAGTAGATGCCGCTGGTGGCTTGGGGGTCATAGCCCATCACAAACAGGGAGGCCAGAATGGCACCGTTGACCCCGGAGCCGCCGAACGCTTTCTGGGCGTTGTAGCCGATGAGAATGCTGAGGAAGCTGAACAATCCCTTGCTGAACAGTTTCATGTAACCGACCAGCTCCACCAGCATGCCGCTGGTGGCTGCGCCGTCCTGCAGCAGGGTCTGTTCGATCAGGGTGGCAAAGCCGAGCAGCAGCCCCGCGGCGATAAAGCCGGGGATCAGTGGTGTAAAAATGGTGGCAAACTTGGCCAGAAAGCGGTGGGCCGCACTGCTCTGTTTCTGCTTGAGTGCCTGCTTGTTGGCCGAGGCGATGTCGCCAAGCTCGGTGGGGGCCGCAGCCGGAGCCTCCAGCGCCCCCAGTCCTGCGCTCAGCATGCCGTTCATCAGCTCGCAGGCGGTCTGAGCCTTGCCCGGCCCCAGCACGATCTGGAACTGGTTGTCGCTCTCAATCACCCCCATGACGCCGGCGATGCCCTTGATGGTATCGCGATCCGCATGCAGGCTGTCCGCCAGGCTAAGCCTCAATCGGGTCATGCAGTGGCCGCAGTGGGTGATGTTGTCCCGGCCGCCGATGGCCTGGATGATCTGGCCGATCATGGTGTCAGTTATTTTTGCCATAAAGAACCCAGTCAGTCTGTGGTGTCAGCAGGGTGCCTGGCACCCCGTTCTCGTTATGTGATGGCCATCCCTGGCCTGGCCAATGTGCGGTTGGCCGATCAGTGGGTGCACTGGCTGATGAAGCCGTTGCTGCTTTGCAGGCGGTGGCGGGCCTCATCGGCCGTGAGTCCAGCCAGGATCATCACGATGGCGGTCTTGCAGTGGTTGTCCGCCTCGGCCAATGCCCGCTCTGCGGTGGTGCGATCGCAGTCGGTGGCCTCCATCACGATGCGTTTTTGCCGCTCCACCAGCTTGGCGTTGGTCGCCTCCACGTCCACCATCAGGTTGCCGTAGACCTTGCCGGTGCGGATCATGGCGCCGGTGGAGAGCATGTTGAGAATGAGCTTCTGCGCCGTGCCCGCCTTCATGCGGGAGGAGCCGGTGACGATCTCGGGGCCGACCACCGCCACCATGCTGATGTCGGCGGCCCGGGCCAGCGGGCTGCCGGGGTTGCAGCTGATGCTGCAGACCGTGGCACCCACCGCGCTGGCGTGGGCCATGGCGCCCAGTACGTAGGGGGTTCTGCCGCTGGCGGCGATGCCCACCAGCACATCGTTGGCGCAGAACTGAATGTTCTTCAGATCCTGGGCGCCGAGCTCTGCGTCATCCTCGGCGTTCTCGACCGCCTGCAAGATGGCCTTGTGGCCACCAGCAATCAGGCCTATCACCTGCTCGGCAGAGACGCCATAGGTGGGCGGGCATTCACTGGCATCCAGGATGCCGAGCCGGCCCGAGGTGCCGGCGCCGATATAGACCAGGCGCCCACCCTTGCCAAAGGCTGCCGCGATGGCATCGACCGCCCGGGCGATTTCGGGCAGCAGTTGGCCCACCGCCAGCGCCACCTGCTGATCCTCCTGATTGATGACGCGCAGCATCTCCAGGGTCGACAGCTGGTCGATTTCGACGCTGGCCGGGTTGCGGGTCTCGGTAATCATGCTTGATAGGTCAATGGTCATCGTTTCCTCTGCTTAAGGTCATCGCCACTCCCGGCGTAAAACATCCCTCTCGATGATGAACATGATCATCGATTTTTGATTTCGATGATGAGATCAATGTCGCATAATTAATTATTCCATTTATTTCTAATTATAAGTTCTGATAATTCCTGCACGGAGAGGGTTGGGTGGGACTGGGGTGATGCCGATGGCACTAGAGGGGGGAGAGGCTGAAGGAGAGCCAATAAAAAGCCCCGGCAGGCGCCGGGGCTGGGAAAGGACTCGGGTCAGTTGACCGAAATGGCGCGGGCGTCGATGAAGAAGCGGGCGTGGCCGTGGTCATCCACCCTTATCTGGGCGAGCAGGCGATCCTTTCGCTTGAACTCCCATCCTGTCTTGATCCGGGTCAGCGCGGGGCTGGCGGCACCGACCACATTCAGATACTCATGAAACAGGCTGTAGCTTCCAATCTCGGTCAGCATCTTTTCCATTTGCATATCTCCTCAAGTAATGGGCTCAGCACATGCCACGCTAGCGGCAACCTTCTGAACCCTGCCTGTACAAAAACCAGACTACCCCATCAAGATGAAGGCAATATGATCAGGCGCAAGATCAGGAGGGATTTGCACGAAAAATGACACCGTTTTCAATCAGGGCTGGCGCGGCACGGCGAGATGATCGAAGGCGGTGGATCCGGCATGGGACGGCAAGGCGGCAGCGGGTTGTTCCATCACCTGACCATGGAAGACGGGATCCTGCGCCACCTCCTTGACGCCGTTGATGCAGAACTGCATACCCATGCACACCAGCAGGAAACCCATGATGCGTGTCATGGCGTCGATGCCGGTGGCACCCAGGATCTTGCACACGGGATCTGCCAGCTTGAGCACACCCCAGCTGATCAGGCTCATCAGGGCGAAGGCGGTGACCATGGCGGCATAGATGACGACGCGATCGGCCTCGGCCGGCAGCTCGGCGATCTGGGCCGCGCCGCTGATCACCAGCGCCATGGTGCCGGGTCCGCACATGCTGGGCATGGTCAGGGGCACGAAGGCGATATTCTGGTTGGCCTCGACCCCGGCAGACTGGTTTGGCGAGGGGAACAGCATGCGAAAGCCGATGAAGGCGATGATGAGGCCACCGGCCAGGCGCAGGCCGGGAATGGAGATCCCGAACAGATCCAGGATGGAGGATCCGATGAAGAAGCTGACGCACAGGGTGGCGAACAGATAGAGGGCGGCCATGTTGATCTGGCGGCGAATGTGCTCGCGGGACATGCCCTTGCTCAGCCCCAGCAGCAGGGTGGCCGTGGTGGGCGGGTTGACCATGGGCAGCAGGGCCAGCAAGGCGAGAAAGATGACCTGGAAGAACATAGTGGACCTCGGGCAGGTGGACGGATTGGGGTGAGCTGGCAGGTCCGCAGCGGACCGCCACCCGGTCGATGATATCCGCAAAGAACAAGCCCCGACAGTGCGGGGCTTGCTTGGGAAGGATCAGGCGGCCTGCGGGGTGGCCTGGCGTTGGCCGCGCTGGCGCAGCCAGAGCCAGATGCCGAGCACGAAACCGAGGGCGGCCAGGCTGACCACATAGTGGGAGGGGGCCAGCACGTCCTCCTTCATCCAGAGGGTGACCAGCATGGGGGTGAGGCCGCCGAAGATGGCGTAGGCCACGTTGTAGGAGAACGACAGCCCGGAGAAGCGCACCACCGGCGGGAAGGCATTGACCATGACGTAGGGCACGGCGCCGACGATCCCCACCGCAAAGCCCGCCAGCATGTAGAGGGGCACCAGCTGATCCGTGCCCGCCGCCAGGCTGTGGTAGAAGGTATAAGTGGCGCCGGCCAGCAGCAGGGAGCCCAGGATGAAGGTAGGGCCGCTGCCGATGGCATCGATCAGGCGACCATAGACGATGCAGCCCAGGGTGAGGGCGACGATGGCCAGGGAGTTGGCGGTCAGGGCATCGGCCGGGCTGATGCCGTGCACCTTCTGCAGATAGGTCGGGGTCATCAGGATCACCACCACGATGCCGGCGGAGAGCAGCCAGGTCAGCAGCATGGAGACGACGACGCTGCCCTTGTGTTCACGCAGCACCGTCTTGAGGGGCAGCTCCTCGGCCAGGGACTTGTTGGCCTGCATCTCGGCGAAGACCGGAGTCTCGTGCAGCCAGCGGCGCAGGTACATGGCGACGATGCCGAACACGCCGCCGAGCACGAAGGCCAGACGCCAGCCCCAGTCGCTCACATCGCCCGGGCTCATGCCACGGTTGATGGCGGTGGCCACCAGGGAGCCGAGCAGGATGCCGGCGGTCAGCCCTGCGGTGAGGGTGCCGCAGGCGACACCGACCCGGCGGGCGGGCACGTGTTCGGCCACGAAGACCCAGGCTCCGGGGACTTCCCCGCCGATGGCGGCCCCTTGCAGGATCCGCAGCAGCAGTAGCAGGAGGGGGGCGGCGATGCCGAGCACGGCGTAGGTGGGCAGCAGGCCGATCAGCAAGGTCGGCAAGGCCATCAGGATGATGCTGAGGGTGAACATCCGCTTGCGGCCGATGAGATCGCCAAAGTGGGCCATGATGATGCCCCCCAGGGGGCGGGCCAGGTAGCCGGCGGCGAAGATGCCGAAGGTCTGGAACTGGCGCAGCCACTCGGGAATGTCGGCCGGGAAGAAGAGCTCGCCGATGACCACGGCGAAGAAGACGAAGATGATGAAGTCGTAGAATTCGAGGGCGCCGCCCAGCGCTGCCAGGCTCAGGGTTTTGTAATCCTGTCGATTGAGGGGGCGACCGTGGTCGTGCGATGTGCTGACTTTACTCATATCCTTATGTTTCCCATCGTTTTTTTAGTTATTCTCCCCGGTGTGCTGCGGGGATACGCTCACCCACGAGGGTATGCTTTTGTGTCCCGCAATGTAAATCGCACAATTCGCAACACTGTCTTGCAGCACGGTGCTGCAAGTAGCTGGAGAGATCATGACGAAGAAAAAGGTACTGCTCTCCTGGAGCAGCGGAAAAGACAGCGCCTGGGCCTTGCATCGCCTGCGCCAGGATCCGGCCATCGAGGTGGTGGGGCTGTTCACCACCCTCAACCAGGCGTTCGAGCGGGTGGCCATGCACGGGGTGCGCAAGCAGTTGCTGCTGGCACAGGCTGAGTGTGTGGGCTTGCCGCTGACCACCATCGACCTGCCCTGGCCCTGCAGTAACGAGGAGTATGGGCGCATCATGACGGGCTTCATCGCCGATGTGCAGGCCAAGGACATTTACCACATGGCGTTCGGGGATCTCTTTCTTGAGGATGTGCGCGCCTATCGGGAGCGGCAACTGGCGGGGACCGGCATCACGCCGCTCTTCCCGCTCTGGGGCAGCGACACGACCGAGCTGGCGCAGGCGATGATCGACGCCGGGCTCAAGGCCAGGGTCTGTACCCTGGATCCGGGCAAGCTGGACGCCGGGTTAGGTGGTCATGAATTCGGCCCGGCCTTGCTGGCTGCCCTGCCCGCCGGGGTGGATCCCTGCGGCGAGAACGGGGAGTTCCACACCCTGGCCTGGGACGGCCCCATGTTCCTGCATCCCTTGCCCATCCGGGTGGGGGAGACGGTGCTGCGGGACGGCTTCGTCTTCACCGATCTGCTGCCCGCCACCGCCTAGTCGCGATTGGACTCCCGCTCGCCCTTGTCGTCGTTGTAACGCAGGGCGATCTCGTGGAACTGCTGGTGGATGCGGGCAAAGGCGTCCGTGATGTCGGGGTCGAAGTGATTGCCTCGTCCCGCCAGTATGATCGGCACCACCTCCTGGTGGGACATGGCAGCCTTGTAGCAGCGCTTGCTGATGAGGGCGTCGTACACGTCGGCCAGCGCCATCAAGCGGGCCGAGAGCGGGATCTCGTCACCGTGCAGGCCATAGGGATAGCCGGTGCCGTCCCACTTCTCGTGGTGGTAGCAGGCGATCTCCTTGGCCAGTCGCAGAAATTCCACCTCTACCCCCAACGCTTCCTCGGCATGGACGATGGCCTCCTTGCCGAGAATGGAGTGGTGCTTCATCTGGGCAAACTCGTCCGCATCCAGCTTGCCAGGCTTGAGCAGGATCCGGTCTGGCACGCCGACCTTGCCGATGTCGTGCAGCGGGGCCGATTTGAACAGCAGATCGATGGTCTTGGGGGTCAGCTCTGCACGAAAGCGGGCATGCTCGCAGAGGGTCTCCGCCAGCAGCCGCACATAGTGCTGGGTGCGCAGGATATGGTTGCCGGTCTCGTTGTCGCGGGTTTCGGCAAGAGAGGCGAGGGAGTGGATGGTGATGTTCTGGATCAGTTCGTTCTCCCGGGTGCGCCGCTCCACCTCCTGCTCCAGAAAGGCGTTCTGGTCGTGCAGCAGATCCCGCGCCGCTTTCAGCTCCAGGTGGTTTCTGACCCGGGCCAGCACGATGGCGGGGGTGATCGGCTTGTGGATGTAGTCGACGGCCCCCAGCGCCAGGCCGTGCGCCTCCGCACTCTCCTCCACCTTGGCGGTCAGGAAGATCACCGGGATCTCCCGCACCTGCGGCATCTCCTGCAGCGCCTGCATCACCTGATAGCCGTCCATCTGGGGCATCACCACGTCGAGCAGGATCAGATCCACCCGGGTGCCGGCCGAGAGGATCTCCAGTGCCCGCTGGCCGCTGATGGCGACCTTGACCCGGTAGTGGGGGCTGAGCAGGGCGCTGAGCAGGGAGAGGTTCTCCGGTGTGTCATCGACCACCAGCAGGGTGGGTTTGGTATCGGGATCCAGCAAGTTGAGCATGATGGCGCCTCACTCTTGGTTGAACAGATCGGGTCTGAGGGCCCGGACTTGTTGCAGATATGCCAGGGCATCGGCGAAGCGAAAACGGGTCATGGCATCGTGCATGGCCGGTGCTGCCTCGCCCAGCAGGGGAGCGAGCCTGGCCTGATTGCGCTGGAACAGGATGAAGGCTTCCGCATCGTCTTCCAGCAGCAGCCCGGTCAGCTGGTGCAGCAGGGGGGCCAGCTCGGCGGGGGTAGCCTCCGGCAAGCCGGGGGGGGCAGGGGCCGGCAGCAGTGTCAGCAGGCTGGCGGCCAGTTGCTGCTGCTGTTGCAGCCCCAGCTCGGCCAGCGGCAGCAGGCTGGTGGCATCGTCTCCCCGGGCGAGGGCGCTCTCCAGCCGGGCCGAGACATCCTGCAGCGACCCGGCCCCCAGCGTTGCGGCTATGCCCTTGAGGGTATGGGCCTGTCGATGCGCTTCTTCCCGGTCATTCGCCTGCAGGGCGGCCAGCAGGGTTTCCATCGGCTGACTCCCCTGGCGGGCGAAACGTTGCAGCAGATCCCGATACCACTCCCAGTTATGCATCAATCGTTGCAGGGCTGGCTCGGCGTTGAGCCCGATCGCCTGCAGCTGTGGCAGCAAGGCGGTGGCGGGTGATGCGTGTGAGGCAGTGAGCGTGCTGTTGACCTCGCGGCTGAAGGAGGTTGCCCAGCGCTGCAGGGCCGCATACAGCCTGTCGGGGTCGATGGGCTTGGCAATGTGATCGTCCATCCCGGCAGCGAGGCAGCGTTCGCGGTCACCGGCCATGACGTTGGCCGTCATCGCCAGGATCGGGGTGTGTTGCCCGATGCCTTCCCGCTCGCGCAACAGCCGGGTGGCGGCCAGGCCATCCATCACCGGCATCTGCATGTCCATCAGGATCAGGTCGTAGTGGGTCTGGGCCACCATCTCCAGCGCGATGGCACCATTGCCGGCGATGCTGACATCGGCACCGACCGCCCGCAGCAGCTCCAGCGCGACTTGCTGATTGAGCTCGTTGTCTTCCGCCAGCAGGATCCTGAGTCCGTCGAAGCGGTAGCGATGGGTCACCTGCGGTGGTTTGAAGGTGAGTGAACTGGTTTGCTGGCCAAACAGGCCGATGACGGTATCGAACAGCACGGAGGCGCATACGGGCTTGACCAGCACCCGATCAAAGCCGGCGGCATCGGCCTGGCGAAAGACCTCTTCCCGTCCGTAGCCGGTCACCATGACCCGATAGGGACGCGGGCCCATGCCGCGGGCGATGAGGCGGCGACCGGTCTCGATGCCATCCAGCCCCGGCATGTGCCAGTCCAGCAATACCACTTCGTAAGGCTGTCCCTCCTGCTCGGCGCCAGCGATCATCTGCAGTGCCTGCTGGCCCGACTCGGCAGTGTCCACCACAAAGCTCATGCTGCGCAGCAGGGCGGCCATGATGGTGCGGGCGCTGGCACTGTCGTCGGCCACCAGCATGCGGCGCCCGCGCAGATCCAGGCTCGGCAGATAGCGGGATCTGCGCCTGCCCCTACCGAGTCGGGCGGTAAACCAGAAGGTGCTGCCCTGGCCTGGTTCGCTCTGTACCCCCACCTCGCCGCCCATCAGCTCCGCCAGTTTGCGGGAGATGGCGAGGCCGAGGCCGGTACCGCCGTACTTGCGGGTGGTGGAGCTGTCCGCCTGCTGGAATGACTGGAACAGCCGCTGCTGCTGCTCCTGGCTCATGCCGATCCCGGTGTCCTGTACCGAGCAGTGCAGCAACACCTCCTGGGGCTGTTTCTCCAGGCAGCTGACCTTGACCAGGATCTCCCCCTGCTCGGTGAACTTGACCGCGTTGTTGGCGTAGTTGATCAGGATCTGGCCGAGGCGAAGGGGATCGCCATAGAGCAGGGTGTCGAGCTGGTGGTCGACCTCGAACAGCAACTCTATGCCCTTGGCTTCCGCCTTTTCGCCCACCAGGGTGGTCAGATTCTCCAGTACATGGTCGAGATCGAATTCGATCCGCTCCAGATCCAGCTTGCCGGCCTCGATCTTGGAGAAGTCGAGGATGTCGTTGATGATGCCGAGCAGATGCTGGGCCGAGCGCTGGATCTTGCTGACATAGTCGAACTGCTGCGGATCGAGCCGGGTCTGCAGGGCGAGATGGGACATGCCGAGGATGGCGTTCATGGGAGTACGGATCTCGTGGCTCATGTTGGCGAGAAAATCGCTCTTGGCCCGGGTTGCGCCCTCCGCCAGCTCATAGGCCACTTCCAGCTCCTGGTTCTTGGCCTGCATCACCGCAAACAGCTCGTCCCGGGTCGGTTCTGCGAACTGCTGCTGCATCTGTTGCAGCAGCAGTTCATCGGGCCAGCGGGGCAGGCGGTAGACCAGGGCGATGGCGTTGTCCGCGTGCGCGACCAATCGGATGCCACATGAATGGCGGCCGTCCGGCTCGGGGGGGATGGGGGCGTCAGCCGAGAGCGAGAGCCACAACTCCTGTGTGCTAGGCTCCAGCCACAACTGCAGTTGCAGCGGCTCCGTGTTCGCCACCAGCTGGCGTACCAGCTCGGAGGTGGCGCCCGCCAGCGGTGCCACGAAGGTGGGGCTTCCGTCGAGGCAGGTGAGTACCTGGATCACCTTGCGCCGGGCGGTGAGTGCCGCCGCCGGGCCTGACAGCAGGGTTTCGCCGATCAGTTGCCGCATCTAGTCCTCCTTTCCTGCCAGCACGCGCAGCACGATGCAGCTGGCATCGTCGGTGCTGCGGCCACTGTGGGCGATCACCTGGCGTGCCAGCTGGGCGGGCTCGGCGGCCAGATCCAGCGCACCGTCGCGCAGGTTGAGGGATTCGCTGATACCGTCCGAATAGAGCATCACCACGTCCCCCGCGACGAGTGGCTGGCGCTGCAGCAAGGGGGTGGGGAAGCGCTCTCCCAGCACCCCGTCGCGGGAGATGCCGCGCCAAGGCTCGTGGCCGCGCAGGCAGATGCGGGTATTGCCGATGCCGGCATAGCTCAGCTCACCCCGTTCGCCGTTGACCAGGGCCACGCCGGCGGCGGCGCCCCGGGTACCGATGCAGTGTTGGTGCAGCAGTTGCAACAGGCGGGCCGGTTCCTGCTCGCGGGTTTGCTGCAGCGCCGCCTCCAGCACCTGTACCAGCTTGTTGGCCGAGGCGCCGTGGCCGCTCACGTCGATCAGGATCAGCGATACCCCCTCCGGCCCCGGCCGGATGAAGGCCAGGTCACCGGAGACCCGTTCCGGATAGCAGGGGCGGGTCTCGCTGGCCCATGTCAGCTGCAGGCCGGCGTGCAGCTGGCCTGTGCAGGCGAGAGGAGTGACTGGTCTGGATACCAGAGGGGCCGCGCCCAGCCACTTGCGGGCCTGCACCAGAGTTCCCCCTTCCGGCGGGGTGCTGATGGTGAGTTCCGACATCATGCGGCGCACGCCGGGCAGGCCTAGCCCCAGGGTGCCCGAGGTGCTGTAGTGATCCTGCATGGCCTGATGCACGTCCCCAATGCCGGGTCCCTGATCGCGGGCGACGATGTCGATGCAGGGACGCCCGCTGGGATGGTGGAGGGTGAGGGTGATCTCCCCCCGCTCGGCGTATTTCAGAATGTTGCTGCCAAGCTCGGAGACCACGGTGGAGAGCATGGCACGGTCCACCTCGGACAGGTTGGCGATGAAGGGGAGGCGGCGTACCGCCATCACCGTCAGGTGCAGGTCGATGTCGTGGCGCAGCGGGTAGCTGGCTTCTTGAAGGCTCTGTTCCAACTGCATGATGCGCTACTCCTCATCCTTGAGCGTCCTGCGAACATGGGCGAAGGCATCATCCATGTCGAGAAAGCAGCGCAGCGGCCCGGGCTCTGCATCGGCTAGCGCCAGGAAGGCGGCGATCCCTGCATTCAGCCCCACCAGCAGGCAGACGGCACCGAGCAGGCGGCACACCTCGGCCAGTTTGCGTACCTGCCTGAATTCGTGGTGATCGAGCAGCATGACCCCGGAGAAGTCGAGCAGTACCGCGTGCTGGCGGCCCAGCATCAGCCGCTGGGAGAGGGCCTGCATCAGTTGCTGCATGCCCTCGTCACCAAGGTCGGGGCGCATGCTGACCACGATGCAGTCGGCCACGTCGGCGATGCCCAGATCATTGTTGAGCAGCATGCATCTCTCCTAGAGGCCTAGAGGGTGGATCCGACCCGCTTGAGGGCGATCTCGAAGGCATCCCGCAGGGTCGCCGTGGTGCGGATGTCGCCGACAGAGACCCCCAGCTCCACCATGGTGCGGGCGATGGCCGGCGAGACGCCGGAGATGATGGCCTCGCACCCCATGAACTGGGTCGCCTTGGTGATCTTGATCAGCTGGTTGGCGACGCCGGTATCCACGGTGGCGACTCCGGCGATGTCCAGTACGAAGACCCGGGCCCGGGTCTCGGCAATCTTGGTGAGCGATTTGTTCATCACGTCGGCGGTACGCATGGAATCGATGATCCCCACCAGCGGCAGCAGCAGGATCCCGTCCCAGATGGGGGTGACCGGGGTCGACATCTCCTGCAGCGACTTGTGCAGCTCCTCGCGCACCCTAGCGGCCTCTTCCGCCTCCTCCATGGCGCGCTTGAGCTGGTGATGCTGTTCTACTTGGGCTGTGATGTCGGTGGCAAACTTGACGATCTTGCTGGGCTTGCCGGTGAGATCCAGCACCGGGTTGTAGGAGCCCTGGATCCAGATCTCTTCACCCTGTTTGCCGATTCGGCAGAACTCTCCCGCCAGGAATTCACCGCGGCGCAGGGTTTCCCAGAAGGTGCGATAGTCGGCCGACTGGGCGTAGTCGGGATCGACCAGCAGCCTGTGGTGCTGGCCCTTCAGCTCTTCCAGCTGATAGCCCACTGTCTCCAGGAAGCGGGCATTGGCATCGAGGATGATGCCATCCAGTGAAAACTCCACCTTGCCCATGACCCGGCTCAGGGCGTTGAGCTGCCCCTCGAAGTTGGCGTTCAGTTGCTTCTGTTCGGTCAGGTCCATGGTGTATTCGATGACCTGAACCAGCGCGCCCTGTTCGTCCAGCAGGGGGCTGCAACTGCCTCGCAGCCATATGTCCCGCCCCTGCCGATCCCGGCGGCGAAACTCTCCCTCCTGTGCCTGCCCCGTTCGCAGCGCCTGCCAACGGGCGGCCTCGTCGGCGGATTCTTCTGCCTCCGCGGGGAACAGCATGCTGTAGTGCTGACCCTTGAGCTCGGCCAGCTGGTATCCCATGATGGCGAGAAAGCGGGGGTTGGCATCCAGAATCAATCCGTCTGGCGCGATCTCGAGCCGGGCCATCAGCTGGTCGACGGCCTCCAGTCTGGCCTGGGATGAAGCGGGAGTGACAGTATTCGAATGGGCAGCTGCGGTGTGCACGTCCATGGCATCTCCGGTAAATGGTGCAATTGATTTGAATGCCATTAGAAGGCGTACAGCAGTTATAGCCCACCGGGGCGAGAGCGGGGGACAAGAAGTGCCGAAAGAGCCTGCTGGTAGGGGGGGCTTGGGCCTGGAGAGTTCGTCATGAACACCTTATATCGGGATTAATGTCCTTATCGCCCCGCTTTGCCCTGGTTGCCGCCAGCCTGACCCTGCCCGCCGTGGCAGTCGAAATCCCGACCAGCCCCGCCGGTGTCATTGCGGTGAGCCTGGCCCAGCAGGCCCCTTTCACTGGGTGTCGGTGACTCAGATTGCCAGGAGCCTGGATGGGCTGCTGCCGATGGCGGTGGGTTTCGACATCGACGACACCCTGCTCTTCTCCAGCCCGGGGTGCTATCGCGGCAAGCAGGCGTTCTCCCCCAATGGTGAGAGCTACCTGAAGAATCCGGCCTTCTGGGAGAAGATGAGCAACGGCTGGGACGCGTTCAGCGTGCCGAAAGAGGTGGGCAAGGCGCTCATCGCCATGCACTTCCCGCGCGGCGATCACATCTACTTCGTCACCGGCCGTTCGGCCAACTCCACCTACTTGCCCCTGCCGCTGGCTGGCGCATGGGAGGAGGAGGTGATCGTCAACTCCCTGTACTGAGGTTCCCATGCATGGCAAAAGGGCCGGATCCTGTCAGGTTCCGGCCCTTCTTTTGGGCGTCTAGCGGGCGGCGAAGGTGTCGCAACTGGCGGGCTTGCCGCTGTCAAAACCGCGTTTGAACCAGGCGAGGCGCTGGGCCGAGGTGCCGTGGGTGAAGCTGTCGGGAACGACCCGGCCCTGACCTTGCTGCTGCAACCTGTCGTCGCCGATGGCCTGGGCGGCATTGAGCGCCTCTTCCAGATCGCCACGCTCCAGCACCTGCTCTTTTTCCATGTAGTGGCCCCAGACCCCGGCGAAGCAGTCCGCCTGCAGTTCGAGCTTGACCGACAACCGGTTCTGGGCGACCTGGCTCAGCCCCTGTTGCTGCTGGCGCACCTTGGTGGAGATGCCGAGCAGGTTCTGCACGTGGTGGCCCACTTCGTGGGCGATCACATAGCCCTGGGCGAAGTCGCCGTCGGCCCCCAGCTTGTCGCGCATGTCCTGATAGAAGGAGAGATCGATGTAGACGGTGCTGTCGGCCGGACAGTAGAAGGGCCCCATCACCGACTGCCCCTGGCCGCAGCCGGTGCGGGTCGCACCGCGATAGAGCACCAGTCTGGGGGCCTGATAGTGGTTGCCACTTTGCTGGAACATCTCACCCCAGGCGTCCTCCGTGGAGGCGAGCATCACCGAGGTGAAGCGGGCGAGGGGATCGTTTGCAGCCTGGGACGAGTTCTGACGCTGGGGCTGGCTCTGCGGGGCAGGATCCTGCAGCAGGGGGCCGAGGTCCACGCCGTAGTACCCCGCCACCATGACCACCACCAGCAGGATCAGACGCCCCTTGCCACCGATGGGCAGGCCGCCGCCCCCGTTGCCGCCTTGCTGGCGTCGGTCTTCCACATTGTTGCTCTCACGGCGATCTTGCCAGCGCATATCCCCATACTCCCATCATTGGTGGTGGCGGTAATGATAATGGCTGGCGCCGGGGCTTGCCTAATCGGCCCGGGTCATTCGGCCCAGGGCATCTCGGGCAGGCTGTCGAGGAACTCGCCGTAACGGACGAGGTTGAAGGGGCCCTGTTCGGCTTCCATGGCCATGAGTTCGGCGCCCAGGGCGCAGGCGATGTATTGCAGCGCCTCTTCCCGCGGGGTGCCCTTCATCACCAGGCGCATCAGGGTGGCTTTCACCTGGAGGGGATGGCCGTCGGCGAGCTGGTTCTCCACCATCTCCAGCAGTGTCTCTTCATCAAAAAATTCGGGGGTATCGGTCATGGCCGTTCTCCTGCCTGTTCCATGGGGTGGGCAGTATAGCGGGGACGCGGCTCCCGGGGGCGAAAATATCCTCCGGGTCTTGCCAAGGAAGCGGGGCGGGAGCAGTCTTGGACACTCTCTACTGCCGAACGAGCCCATGTCATGATCCTCTCCGAGCGCCTGGAACTGCGCAAACTGACCATTGTCGATGCCCCCTTCATTCTCGAACTGCTCAACGATGGTGATTTTCACCGCTACATCGGCGATCGCGGGGTGCGTACCCTGGCGGATGCCGAAAACTACATCCAGCAGGGGCCTGCGGTCAGTTATGCCCGCCACGGTCACGGACTCTATCTGGTGGTGCGGCGGGAAGACGGGGCCAGGCTCGGCATCTGCGGTCTGATCAAGCGCGATACCCTGCCCTGTGAAGACATCGGCTATGCCTTCCTGCCCGCCTGGCGCGGCCAGGGCTATGCCATCGAAGCCGCGCGGGCGGCCATGGCAGATGGCCGTGAACGGCTCGGCATCGAGCGGGTGGTCGCCATCGTCACCCCGGGCAATGAGCGCTCGGTTCGGCTACTCGCCAAGCTGGGGCTGAGTCAGGGCAAACGGGTCAGGCTGGGAGCCGGCGAGGAGGAGTGCCTGCTGCTGGAGGCGCCGGACAAGGAGACTTGCGGGGTCTAGCCACCGCTCTGGGAGCGGGGCCATGCAGACTATGACGTCAGGCAAGGAGGCCGCCGTGAGTTGCGGCCTGTCTGCATCGGGCGCTGCCTGGGCAGGCAGGATCAGTTGAGCTCTTCGATGGAGAACTCGCCGGCGATGCCATCACAGGAGATGGCGAAGCCGCCGCTGAAGCGGGTGCTGAACTGGATCAGGAACGCATCGTCGTCGTGCTCTTGCACGGGCAGGTTGATGGGTTTGCTGCGACGCAGGGGTTTGCGGATCTGTACGTGTTTCATCATGGTATTTCTCTATATAAATTAAGTGTTTGCTCCTTGTATTGGCAAATGTCAGGTCAATGGGCGCGGTCAGCACGATAGCGGACGAGCGCGCAGGAATACCCAGCCCGGTTCAGGGGCGTCTGCACTTTCAAGGAAGGCGCCAAGGACCACGCGGATGCATGATGCTACTTGGGAGTGGGCAGATCGGGTCTGCACCGTGAGAGCCGGGCAACGCAGGCAGACAGCCTGAACGGTTCTCAAGGCGAGTAAATCAGAAGAAGGTTATGCGGGTACTGGCAGGATTCATCGTGAGGTGAAGCATTGCGAACATAATCAGGGCTGATTAACTAGCCGGCGCGCATTCTCTCCTCGAAATGTGTAAAAAGCAAACACTAATTGTGCGCTCACTCTGTCATTCCCTGTTTTTCACTGCCACGGGGACGGCAAAAGGGCTCCCGAGGGAGCCCTTTTCATTGCCGGTCAGGGACGGGCTCAGGCGTCGCCACAGGCCTTCTTGGCGGCGGTGATCATGGGGGTAATGGTCATGCCCTGTACCACGATGGAGAACATCACCACCGAGTAGGTCATCACCAGGATCACCTGGCGCAGATCGACGTTGTGCTCCGGGATCATCATGACACCGGATGGCAGTGCCAGGGCCATGGCCATGGCCAGGCCGCCACGCAGGCCGCCCCAGGTGAGGATGCGCACCGAGAAGGTGTTGTAGCTGCGGAACTTGCGGAACGCCACATAGGGCAGGGAGACGCTGATGAAGCGGGCGGCGAGGCAGAGCGGCACCGCGATGACCAGCAGGATCCAGTCGCGCCAGGCCAGATCCAGCAGCACCAGTGCCAGACCGATCAGCAGGAACAGCAGGGCGTTGAGGAACTGATCCATCAACTCCCAGAAGTGATCCAGGTGGTGCTGGCTCTGCTCGGAGAAGCCGGAATGACGGGTCCAGTTGCCGATCATGATGCCGGTCACCACCATGGCCAGGGCGCCGGAGACGCCGATCATGTTGGCGAAGGCGAAGCCCGCGGTCGGGATGCAGAGGGTCAGCAGCAGCTCCAGGGAGCCGTCGTCGGTGGCGCTGATCATCACGTGGGCGATGAGGCCCAGCACGGCCCCGAACAGGATGCCGCCGAGGGCCTCATGCAGGAACAGACCGGCCACGCTGCCGAAGGTGGGCTCCACGCCGCCAAAGGCCACGGCAAACACGGTGGCGAAGATGACCAGACCTACACCGTCGTTGAACAGGGATTCCCCCTCGATCTGGATGGCGATCTGGGGTGGCGCCTTCATCTTCTTGACGATGGCCAGTACGGCGATGGGGTCGGTGGGGGAGATCAGGGCACCGAACAACATGCAGTAGACCAGCGGCAGGTCCCAGCCCAGCAGCTTGGCGATGAACCAGAAGCCGTAGCCGATGAGGAAGGTGGAGAGCAGAGTGGCGGCTATGGCCAGAATGGTGATTTCCCACTTCTGGCTACGCAGCGCCTTGAGGTTGATGCCAAGCCCGCCAGCGAACAGCAGGAAGCCCAGGATCCCCTTCAACAGGAAGTTCTGGAAGTCGATGCTCTCCATGGTCTTGATGGCGAGAGGCTCCAGATTGAACCAACCCAGTTTGCCAAACAGCACCAGCAGCGCGGAGATCAGCATGGAGCCCGCAGTGATGGCGATGGTGGTCTGGATCTTCACAACATACTGGTTGGCAAAGGCGATGAAGATCGCCAACGCTGCCAGGAAGCAGAGTGTGTAGTAGACGCTCATAGTTATTTTTCTCTTTGGTAAACAGCAAGCACGTATCCCTCTTGAGGACGGGCATAGGGTACTCCCGGGTTAGATCATGCTCATTACCTATTTATGGTTATATTTAATCGTCACCACGGACAGATAGACGGCTAGATTTCCATTTAATTTGATTGCTGCTAGGATGGGCATCACGCAGTTGCATGGATGTAAGGGGTACGAGCGGTGTCGAGCAGAGAGTCGAACAAGAAAGCGGATGTCACAACCAGGCTGGAAGCCTGTCTCAAGGAGCGGATCCTGATCATCGACGGGGCCATGGGCACCATGATCCAGGGTTACAAACTCGGTGAGGCGGACTATCGGGGGGAGCGATTTGCCGACTGGCATACCGACATCAAGGGCAACAACGACCTGCTGGTGTTGAGCCGTCCCGCCGTCATTCGCGAGATCCACGACCAGTATTGTGCCGCCGGGGCCGACATCCTCGAGACCAACACCTTCAACGCCACCCGCATCGCCATGGCGGACTACGAGATGGAAGCGCTCTCGGCCGAGATAAACCGGGAGGCGGCCCGCCTGGCCCGCGCCGTGGCGGACGAGTGGACAGCCAAGGACCCGGCGAAACCGCGCTTTGTGGCGGGGGTCCTGGGTCCCACCAACCGTACCGCCTCCATCTCGCCGGACGTGAACGATCCGGGCAAGCGCAACGTCACCTATGACGAGCTGGTGGCCGCCTACACCGAATCGACCCACGCCCTGATCGAGGGCGGTGCCGACATCATCCTGATCGAGACCATCTTCGACACCCTCAACGCCAAGGCGGCCGCCTTCGCGGTGGACCTGGTGTTCGAGGAGCTGGGTTACAGCCTGCCGGTGATGATCTCCGGCACCATCACGGACGCCTCCGGTCGTACCCTCTCGGGCCAGACCACCGAGGCCTTCTACCACTCCCTTCGCCACGTCAAACCGGTCTCCTTCGGCCTCAACTGTGCGCTGGGGCCGGACGAGCTGCGCCAGTACGTGGAGGAGCTCTCCCGCATCAGCGAGACCCATGTCAGCGCCCACCCCAACGCCGGTCTGCCCAATGCGTTTGGCGAGTACGATCTGGACGCGGTCGAGATGGCGGAGCATATCCGCGAGTGGGCTTCGAGCGGCTTTCTCAACCTGGTGGGCGGCTGCTGCGGCACCACCCCGACCCACATCCGCGCCATGGCGGACGCCGTGGCGGGCATCAAGCCCCGCGCCCTGCCGGATCTGCCGGTGGCCTGCCGGTTGTCGGGCCTGGAGCCTCTCATCATCACGGCGGACTCCATGTTCGTGAACGTGGGTGAGCGGACCAACGTCACCGGCTCGGCCAAGTTCAAGCGCTTGATAAAAGAGGGGCTCTACGACGAGGCCCTGGACGTGGCCAAGCAGCAGGTGGAGAACGGCGCCCAGATCATCGACATCAACATGGATGAGGGGATGCTGGACGCCGAGGCGGCCATGGTGCGCTTCCTGAACCTCATCGCCGGGGAACCGGACATCGCCCGGGTGCCGGTGATGATCGACTCCTCCAAGTGGGAGGTGTTGGAGGCGGGCCTCAAGTGCGTGCAGGGCAAGCCGGTGGTCAACTCCATCTCCATGAAGGAGGGGGAGGACAAATTCATCGAGCAGGCGAAACTGCTGCGCCGCTACGGCGCCGCCGTCATCGTCATGGCGTTCGACGAGGTGGGCCAGGCCGATACCCGGGCCCGCAAGTTCGAGATCTGCCAGCGCGCCTACCGCATTCTGGTGGACCGCGTCGGCTTCCCGCCGGAAGACATCATCTTTGACCCCAACATCTTCGCGGTGGCGACCGGCATCGACGAGCACAACAACTACGCGGTGGACTTCATCGAGGCGGTGAAGGACATCAAGGAGCACCTGCCCCACGCCATGATCTCCGGCGGCGTCTCCAACGTCTCCTTCTCGTTTAGGGGCAACGAGCCGGTGCGCGAAGCCATCCACGCTGTCTTCCTCTACCACGCCATCAGGAACGGCATGGACATGGGGATCGTCAACGCGGGCCAGCTTGCCATCTACGAAGACATCCCGAGCGATCTGAAAGAGAAGGTCGAGGCGGTGGTGCTGAACCTCAACGACAACGCCACCGAGGCGCTGCTGGCCATCGCAGAGAAGTATCGCGGTGCCGGCGCCCAGGCCGAGGATCCGCGGGATCAGGAGTGGCGCAGCTGGCCGGTGGGCAAGCGGCTCGAACACGCCCTGGTCAAGGGGATCACCGACTTTATCGAGGAGGATACCGAGGAGGCGCGCGCCCAGGCCGAGAAGCCGCTGCACGTCATCGAGGGGCCGCTGATGGATGGCATGAACGTGGTGGGCGATCTGTTCGGCGCCGGCAAGATGTTCCTGCCCCAGGTGGTGAAGTCGGCCCGGGTGATGAAGCGGGCGGTGGCCTACCTGCAGCCCTACATCGAGGCGGAGAAGTCCGGCGGTTCCAGCAACGGCAAAATCGTGCTGGCCACCGTCAAGGGCGACGTGCACGACATCGGCAAGAACATCGTCGGGGTGGTGCTCCAGTGCAACAACTTCGAGATCGTGGATCTCGGGGTCATGGTCTCCTGCGAGACCATCCTCAAGACGGCCCGGGAAGTGAACGCCGATATCATCGGCCTGTCGGGCCTCATCACTCCGTCCCTGGACGAGATGGTGCACGTAGCAAAAGAGATGGAGCGTCAGGGGTTCAAGCTGCCGCTGCTCATCGGCGGAGCCACCACTTCCAAGGCCCACACCGCGGTGAAGATAGAGCAGAACTACTCCGAGCCCGTGGTCTATGTCTCCAACGCCTCCCGCGCCGTGGGGGTGGCCCAGAGCCTGCTGAGCCCGGAGCTCAAGCCCGCCTTCGTGGCCCGCATCGACAAGGAGTACGAGATTGCCCGGGATCAGCATGCCCGCAAGCAGCCGCGCTCCAAGCCGGTCTCCCTGGCCCATGCCCGGGCCAACCGCCATCAGCTGGACTGGGTGGGCTATGAGCCCCCGGCGCCCCGGGAGCCCGGCGTGCAGACCTTCGAAAACGTAACCATCTCTGTGCTGCGCCCCTACATCGACTGGACGCCGTTTTTCCTGAGCTGGGAGCTGGCGGGCAAGTTCCCCCGCATTCTGGAGGATGAAGTCGTGGGGGAGGAGGCGACGCGCCTCTACGCCGACGCCAACGCCATGCTGGACCAGCTGGAGAAGGATCAGAGCGTGCGCTGTGCCGGCATTGTCGGCCTGTTCCCCGCCAACGCCGTGGGGGACAGCATCGAGGTCTACACCGACGAGTCCCGCACCCAGGTGCGCAAGGTGCTGCACCACCTGCGCCAGCAGAGCGAGAAGCAGGGCTTCCCCAACTACTGTCTTGCGGATTATGTGGCGCCGAAAGAGAGCGGCAAGCCCGACTGGATCGGCGCCTTCGCGGTGACCGGCGGCATCGGCGAGGAGGCCATCGCCAAGGCCTACAAGGCGGACCACGACGACTACAACGCCATTCTCATCCAGGCGGTGTGCGATCGCCTCGCCGAGGCCTTTGCCGAATACCTCCACGAGCAGGTGCGCAAAGTGCACTGGGGCTATGCCCCGGACGAGGCGCTCAGCAACGAGGAACTGATTCGCGAAAATTACCAGGGGATACGTCCGGCGCCGGGCTACCCGGCCTGCCCGGAGCACACCGAGAAGGGGAGCATCTGGGAGTTGCTGGACGTGGAGCAGGCCATCGGCATGCAGCTCACCGAGTCCTACGCCATGTGGCCGGGGGCAGCGGTGTCGGGCTGGTACTTCTCCCACCCCGAGAGCAAGTATTTCGCCGTGGCCCAGATCCAGCAGGATCAGGTGGAAGACTACGCCATGCGCAAGGGGATGACCCTGGCAGAGGCCGAACGCTGGCTGGGGCCCAACCTGCATTGATCCCCGTCTGCCCCGCCTCACGCGGTGCGGGGCAGGCGCCGGGTACGCACGCCATATCGAGGTTGCCATGAAGATTGGATTTGTCGGTCTGGGGGCCGTAGTGCAGACAGCCTATCTACCTGCACTCGCCGCACTGGCGGAAAATCCCGAGATATGGGGTTTTGATCCCGCCATCACCCTGCCCGGCGTCATGTCTGCGCCGACCCTGGAAGCACTGCTGGCCGAACCCCTGGATCGGCTGGTGATCGCCACGCCTTCCCTGCTGCATCTGCCCGTGCTGGAACAGGCACTGGCCAGCGCCATTCCCCTCATCCTGGTGGAGAAACCCGTGGTGGCCACCCTGGCCCAGCACGATCGCCTGCACGCCCTGCTGGCGGACCCCGAGGTCGCGGCCAGGGTGCTGGCGCTGGATCACTGGATGGCCCGCAATGCCGTCCAGCAGTTGCTGCTGAGCGGCAAACTGGATGAAGGCTGGCAGCCTCGGGAACCAGGCTGCGCCGGTGTCGGGCTGGCCACCCTCGCCGATATCAGCGCGGTGGAGGGCTTTTTGCTGGAACCCTGCGGCCTGGACGAGGCGGGGCATCCCTATGCCCTCAACTTCGCCACCGGCGAGCCGGATCGGCGGCTGTTGCGCCACCCGGACGGTGTCATCCTCGACATCGGCACCCATCTGCTGGCGATGATCCGGGAACTGCTGGTGGCCCTGGGTGGGGACGACCGCCTGCACCTGATCGCGGAGGGCGTCTGCGACCGGCTGGGGCAGCCCATCCGGCGCGGGGATCTGGAGAGCGCCGAGGGGCGAGCCTGCCTGCGTGGCGAGGCGGCAGGGGTGCCCCTGACCCTCTGGCTCGACAAGTATGCTGGTCCCGGGGTGGAGAAGAAGGGGCTTTGCCTGCACCTCAAGGGCGGGCGGCGCATCGAACTGCTTCGCCGCGGCAACCTGGAGTGGCTGCACCATCACGACGTCGACGGGATGCGGGGCTGGCAACATGAGGGGCCCCTCTATCGCCACTGCATCGCCCAGACCCTGCTGGCCCCTGTGCCTTTGGGAGGCTGGGCCGACACCACGGCGCGCCGTTTGCAGGAGGTCGCCCTGCTGCTTGAGTTGCAGCAAGGGCTGCGCGGCCCCCATTGACGTCGCTGGCGCCATCCGGCATGAAGGCTGGTGGCTGGCGCCGTCTTGCAGAACGCTCTCTGGCTTTGGTCCGTCTTGAGTGCGGCACTCTCGGTTTTTGCCCGTTCTTGCAGAACCGCGCATGGTGAGGGGAAAGGATTGGCGTTGCCAGTCGTTCATGGCACCTTATACTCTCCAGTCCGATTATCAGGTCTGCCATTTCCATGAATATTGCCATTTTATCCCGTGAGCCCAACAACTACTCCACCCGCCGTCTGGTCGAGGTGGCCCGGGCCCGTGGGCATCAGGTCGAGGTGCTCGACACCCTGCGCTGCTACATGAACATCGCCTCCCACAGCCCCTCCATCCATTACGAAGGACGGGAGCTGGAGAGCTATGACGCCGTGATCCCGCGCATCGGTGCCAGCATCACCTTCTATGGCACCGCCGTGCTGCGCCAGTTCGAGATGATGAGCACCATGGCCCTCAACAGCTCGGTGGCCATCTCCCGCTCCCGGGACAAGCTGCGCGCCATGCAGCTGCTCTCCCGTCACGGCATCGGCCTGCCGGTGACCGGCTATGCCCACAGCACCCACGACGTACCGGATCTCATCACCATGGTGGGGGGCGCCCCCCTGGTGGTGAAGCTGCTGGAGGGCACCCAGGGGATTGGCGTGGTGCTGTGCGAAACCCAGAAGGCCGCGGAGAGCGTCATCGAGGCCTTTATCCAGACCAACAACAACATCCTGGTGCAGGAGTACATCCGCGAGGCCAACGGCGCCGATATCCGCTGCCTGGTGGTCAACGGCAAGGTGGTGGCCGCCATGCGCCGCCAGGCCCAGCCGGGGGAGTTTCGCTCCAACCTGCACCGGGGCGGCACCGCCGAAGCCATCAAGATCACGCCGGAAGAGCGAGCCACCGCCGTGCAGGCCGCCAAGATCATGGGGTTGGACGTGGCCGGGGTGGACATCCTGCGTAGCGCCCGCGGCCCGCTGGTGCTGGAGGTGAACTCCTCCCCCGGTCTGCAGGGGGTGGAGGCCGCCTCCGGCAAGGACGTGGCGGGCAAGATCATCGAGTTCCTCGAGCTCAAGGCGAGCCGCAAGCACAAGCCAGCGGAATGAGCCCCAAACGAGTGTCAGACAGGTAAACACAGGGCGCCCTCGGGCGCCTTGTTGCTATCTGGGGGGTGGGCTGGAAGGCCGCGGGCTTGCCGGGAAGTGTCTCCCTTCTCCCACTGTGTTGAACAGCCGGGAAGAAGGGCCGGGAATGAAGGGGTTATGCCGCCCCGGGGGCGCCGGGGATCATCACCAGCCGGGCGCTGAAGACCCCCTCCACCAGATGGGTCTCAATCTGCCAGCCCAGCTTCTCGCAGATGCGCTGGATGATGGTGAGACCGCAGCCGTAGCCGAGGATCTGATCCGGCGCGGCGGCGGTGGGGTTGCTGATGGTGAGCACCTGCTCGTGCAGGGTGATCTCGATGTGGCCCTCGGCGTAGCTCAGGGCGTTTTTCAAGAGGTTGCCGAGGGCGATGGCGAGCAGGGAGAGGGGGGCCTGCACCTCGCTCTCCTCGTCCAGTTGCAGGCGAATGTCCAGCGTCTCCCGTTGCAGCAGGGGAGCGAGGCGGGTCAGCTCCCGGCGAATGAGCGGCGCCACCTGCTGGGGCGGGCGCTCCACGGCCTCCTTGCGTCCCAGCAGCAGGAAGGTTTCGGTGAGCAGGGCCATCTCGTCGGCGGCGGCGCGGATGCGGCTGACGGCGCGGGCTGCCGGGGCGGGCAGGTCATTCACCTTGCCGAGCAGGGCCGCGGATCCCTGGATCACCATGTTGGGGGTGCGCAGCTCGTGGCTGGCAAAGCGGCTGAACTCCTGTTCACGGGCAAACACGGCGGCTACCTCGTGCTTGCCCGCCAGCAGCGCCTGCTCTATCTCTCGCAGCTCCTGCCAGGGGGTATCGGGCACGAAGTCCCCCTGATCCGGGGTCAGGTGGGCGACCCGCTGGCGCAGCCGCTCCAGCGGCCTGGTGATGTGACGCACCAGCCAGATGCCGAAGGCGAGGCTCCCCAGCAGCAGGGCCAGGCCGATGAGGCGGGTCACCAGATGCAGCTTGGCTTCGTAAGGGTCGAGGTAGTCGTCTGCATCGTCGTTGAACACCAGATAGAGCAGCCCCTGACCCGAGGGGTGGGCGCGTACCAGGAAGTGCTTGTCCTCCCGGCCCAGCTGATGCTCGAAGAAGCCGGGGCTCTGGTAGGCCTTGAGCCAGGCGGGCAGGCGGCCCGCCTCTGTCCAGTAGCTGGAGAACTGGCGCGGGCTGGGGGCGGGGGCCGCCATTCCGAGGCGCAACCAGTCGTCGTCATAGCGGGTTGCCTCCGCCTCCAGCCAGTGGCGCAGGCTCAGCTCCTCCATCTTGTTCTCGGCCACCACCATCAGCAGGCTCAGGATCACCAGCAGCAGCAGACCGGCCCCTCCCAGCGCCAGCACCAGGCGCCGGCGCAGGCTCGGCAGACCGGGGGCAAGGGGCGGCGTCGGGTTCGTCATGGGGTCACCAGCCGGTAGCCCTGGCCGTGCAGGGTCTCCAGCATGGGGGTGGGGAAGGGCTTGTCGAGGGCGCTGCGCAGGGCATAGATGTGGCTGCGCAGGGCGTCGGAGTCGGGCTCCTCGTCGCCCCAGACGGTGTCGAGCACCTCCTGGCGCGTCACCAGCTGGGGCGCGCGCTTCACCAGCAGGGTGAGGATCTGGAACGGGATCTTGCCGAGTTTGAGCTCCACCCCGGCGCGGGTGGCGCGGCCGCTGGCGGGATCCACCGTCAGATCGCCAAAGCCGAGCACGCCCATGTCCCCTCTGGGGCCACGCAGGCTGAGGGCCTCCAGGCGCACCTCCAGCTCCTCCATGGCGAACGGCTTGACCAGATAGTCGTCGCCCCCCGCCCGAAAGCCTGCCAGCTTGTCCTCCAGGCTGTCACGGGCGGTGAGAAAGAGCACCGGGGTCGCGATGCCGTCCGCACGCAGCCGCTCCACGGTACGCAGGCCGTCGAGGCGCGGCATCATGACGTCCATGATGATGACGTCGAAGCGCTCCTGGGCCAGCAGTTGCAGCGCGGCCTGGCCGTGATAGGCGCAGTCCACCCTGTGCCCGGCCAGCGCCAGATAGTCCATGATGGTCTCCGCCACCTGGGGACTGTCTTCCACCACCAGTATTTTCATGCTCTGATCTCCTGGTCTGTGCCGCTATTTCACGGCCATTTCACACCGGATGGGTCATCCTGTGTGCCAGTGTAACCCCGAGGATCCCCGATGAAGAAGTCTCTCTGCGCCTTCTGGTTATTGATTCTATTGCCTTTTGGTCTGGTGCAGGCGGCCGAGTTCAAGCTCACGGGCCGCACCACCTGGCAGCTTGGCCAGTTGATGGTCAACGGCATTCCCTTCGTGATCGATGAGCGCACCCGCTTCAAGGATGGCCTGGATGAGGACGATCTCGGCGGGACCTGGGTCGATCTGGAAGGGGTCGTGCAGGAGACGGCGGCAGGGGCGCGGCGGCTCGTTCGCGAGGTGGAGGCGCTGGAAGAGGAGGACGAGATGGAACTGGAAGGGCCGGTGGAAGGGGGGCGGATCTGGGGTTATGTCACCTCGGATGGGAGCCTCTCCCCGTTTGAGGGACGCTGGCTGGAGCTGGAGTGCAAGTTTGACGGCATGCGCCTGAGCCAGTGCCGGGAGGATGACTGACCGGTCAGGGCGGACCGGGAAAAATTGCCCGTCCGGGGCCATAGTTAAACCTCACCCCGTGACCCCGGACCGCCTGCCATGACCCGAACCGCACTCTGCCTGCTGCTGTTGCCCTTCTGCACCTTTGCCGACGACGCCGAGCTCTGGCTGGTGGAGCTGGAGCACAACGACGGGGTGCGCCTGCAATTCCAGGGGGCTGAGCTGGAGCTCGGCAGTGCCGAACTGCACGGCGTGGCGCAGCCGGACGGGCTCGTGCCCGGCATGCACCTCGCGATCCAGAGCCGCTACGGCGTCGCCGAGACGATCCGGGTGCTCGACGGGGCGCCGGATCCGGCGCTCGGGGCCAGTTGGCGGCGGGCGGAGGATCGACTGCTCACCCACAATCAGCAGGCATTGCTGCTACAGGAACTCGGCGTGCTGGTGTTTGATGCTGACACTCGCTGGATCAACGGCAGCGCCGCCGATCTGCAACCGGGTCGCCGCCTGGTGCTGAGCCGGGATGAAGAGGGCCGCCTCACCGATATCCTCATTCCCGACCCCGAGGATCCCCTCGACGCCGAAGAGTGAGACCTCTCTCCCTTTCCCCTTGTTAATGGCTTGTACTTTAAATTTCCCCACTTATACTGGCGTACATCTTGTCGGAGTGCTGACCGTCGAACGACGCTAAGCTGAGACCGTTAATTCGGGATCCGTGGAACCTGATCAGGTTAAGACCTGCGAAGGGAAACAAGGGTAACTTGCGGGTTACCGCGCCGGGGAAGGCACACCTTCCCGCCAGCTGGAGGCAGACCGCCTCTGGCTGGCACAGGCGCACAGGGGGAGGTTGTCCCGCCGGGCCGTCAGGCCTGCGGATCTGCCACACAGGGCAGAGGGACGGCAGAGCAGGGAAGATCCATGCCCGACTCACTCCCCCGAGCACACCCCGCCGCAAGTTCATCTTCTCCTCGAACTCCAGACAAGCAAACACCCATAACTTCAACCAGTTAATGTGAGTTTTGCTATGTCTACCAATGTTTCTGATACCACCAAATCCAGCCGCCGCGAGCAGCGCTCCAGCGCCCAGACCTTTATCGACAACCTCAAGGGGATGGCTCACCCCAACTCCCGCCGCATCTTTATCGAAGGCTCCCGCGCCGATATCCGGGTGCCCCTGCGGGAGATCCAGCTGGCCGACACCTTCGTCGGCGGCACCAAGGACGCTCCCCAGTTCGAGCCCAACGAGCCGGTGCCGGTTTACGATACCTCGGGCCCCTATGGGGAAGAGGCCGCCCCCATCGACGTGCGCCGCGGTCTGCCGCGCCTGCGCGAAGACTGGGTGCTGGAGCGTGCTGACACCGACGCGCTGGAGGGGCTGAGCTCCACCTTCACTCAGGAGCGGCTGGCGGACGAGGGGCTGGATCACCTGCGTTTCGAACATTTGCACTCTTCGCAACATAAGGCCCGCCGCGCCAAGCCGGGCCGCCGGGTCACCCAGCTGCACTATGCCCGCCAAGGCATCGTCACCCCCGAGATGGAATTTATCGCCATCCGCGAGAACATGGGCCGCGAGCGAGTGCGCTCCGAGCTCCTGCGCACCCAGCATCCGGGTCAGGGCTTTGGCGCCAGACTGCCCCAGAACATCACCCCCGAGTTCGTGCGCGATGAGGTGGCCGCCGGTCGCGCCATCATCCCCAGCAACATCAACCACCCGGAAGCGGAGCCCATGATCATCGGCCGCAACTTCCTGGTGAAGATCAACGCCAACATCGGCAACTCGGCGGTCACTTCCAGCATCGAAGAGGAAGTGGAGAAGCTGGTGTGGTCCACCCGCTGGGGCGCCGACACCGTGATGGATCTCTCCACCGGCCGCTACATCCACGAGACCCGCGAGTGGATCCTGCGCAACAGCCCGGTGCCCATCGGTACCGTGCCCATCTATCAGGCGCTGGAGAAGACCAACGGCATCGCCGAGGATCTCACCTGGGAGCTGTTCCGCGACACCCTGCTGGAGCAGGCCGAGCAGGGGGTGGACTACTTCACCATCCACGCAGGCGTCTTGCTGCGCTTCGTGCCCATGACCGCCAAGCGCCTCACCGGCATCGTTTCGCGCGGTGGCAGCATCATGGCCAAGTGGTGCCTGTCGCACCACAAGGAGAACTTCCTCTACGAGCACTTCCGCGAGATCTGCGAGATCTGCGCCGCCTACGACGTGAGCTTGTCGCTGGGTGACGGTCTGCGTCCGGGCTCCGTCTACGACGCCAACGACGAGGCCCAGTTCGCCGAGCTGCGCACCCTGGGCGAGCTCACCAAGATTGCCTGGGAATACGACGTGCAGGTGATGATCGAGGGCCCCGGCCACGTACCCATGCACATGATCGAGCGCAACATGACCGAGCAGCTCGAGCACTGCCACGAGGCGCCCTTCTACACCCTGGGCCCGCTCACCACCGACATTGCCCCGGGGTACGATCACTTCACCTCCGGCATCGGCGCCGCACTCATCGGCTGGTACGGCTGCGCCATGCTCTGCTACGTGACCCCCAAGGAACACCTGGGCCTGCCCAACAAGGAGGACGTGAAGCAGGGGCTCATTACCTACAAGATCGCCGCCCACGCGGCTGACCTTGCCAAGGGCCACCCGGGCGCCCAGATCCGCGACAACGCCATGTCCAAGGCGCGCTTCGAGTTCCGCTGGGAGGATCAGTTCAACCTGGCCCTGGATCCCGACACCGCCCGCGCCTACCACGACGAGACCCTGCCCCAGGAGTCCGGCAAGGTGGCCCACTTCTGCTCCATGTGCGGGCCCAAGTTCTGCTCCATGAAGATCACCCAGGACGTGCGCGATTATGCGGCGAAACTGGAAGCCGTGGAGATCAAGCTGGTCGGCATGGACGGTCAGCAGGAGCGGGTGGTGGCCGAGGTGGAGAGCGGCATGGCCCGCATGGCAGAAACCTTCAAGGAGACCGGCGGCGAGATCTACCATCAGGCGGCGACCCTGAAGCAGGCCGCAGGGGAGGAGGCGTGAGCAGCGAGCGCGGGGCTGTCAGCCCCGCCGACCTGTCGCCTGTGACGCAGGCCCGCCCCGTGGTCTGGACCATAGCCGGGTCCGACTCCGGCGGCGGGGCCGGCATTCAGGCCGACTTGCACACGATGCATGACCTCGGCGTGCACGGCTGCTCCGTCATCTCCGCCATCACGGCCCAGAACTCAGTGGCGGTGAAGATGGTCGACCCCGTGCTGATGCAGACCTTCGCCGCCCAGATCGATGCCCTGGGGCTGGATCTGCCACCCGCCGCCATCAAGATCGGCCTGCTGCCGACCCGGCTGCATGTGGAGGTGCTGGCACGCAGGTTGTCGACCGTCGAGGCTCCCTTCGTGGTCTACGACCCGGTGGCCATCGCCAGCACCGGCACCCCCATGGCGGAGCCCGGCATGCTGGTGGCGGTGCGCGAACAGCTGTTGCCACGTTTGTCGCTTATTACCCCCAACGGTCCCGAGCTGGAAGCCCTGACCGGCCTGCCCGCCACCAGTCCCGAGCTGGTGCGCCTCGCCGCCCGGCGGCTGCGCGAACTCGGCGCCCGCGCCGTGCTGGTCAAGGGGGGCCACCTTGAATGGGGCGGGGATCTCTGCCTCGACTACTACCAGGATGAGACCCGCGAATTCTGGCTCGCCGCGCCGCGCCTCGATACCCGCCACGGTCACGGCACCGGTTGCGCTTACGCCAGCGCCATCGCCGCCGTGGTGGCGCAGGACTATCCGGTGGAGGACGCCATCACCCTGGCGCGCGCCTACCTGCAACAGGGCTTGGCGGCGGCGCAAGGGGTGGGGGCAGGCCCGGGGCCCATCGCCCATCTCGGCTGGCCTGCCGATCTTGCCCACTTCCCCCGTGCCGTGCTGGCGGGCTCACCGCTCGATCGCCGCTTTGGATTGTATGAAGCGAGCAGCGCCCGTCTGCCGCAGGGCCCCTTTGCGCCGACCGAACACAACCTCGGCCTCTATCCGGTGGTGGACTCGGTCAAGTGGCTCAAACGCCTGCTGGGGGCCGGGGTCAAGACCATCCAGCTGCGGATCAAGAATCTGCCCGCCACAGAGGTGGCGCCGGCCATTCGTGATGCGGTAGCGCTCGGTCGCCGCCATGGAGCGCGGCTCTTTATCAACGACTACTGGCAGCAAGCCATCGAGGCGGGCGCCTGGGGCGTGCATCTGGGGCAGGAGGATATGGAGACCGCCGATCTCGCCGCCATTCAGGCGGCGGGGCTGCGTCTTGGCATCTCCACCCACGGCTACTTCGAGCTGATGCGGGCCCGCGAGCTTGCCCCCTCCTATATCGCGCTGGGCCATATCTTCCCGACCAACACCAAGGCGATGCCTTCGCGCCCGCAGGGGCTGGTGCGGCTGCACCACTACCGCGCCCTGATGGCGCAGTGGCCCACGGTGGCCATCGGTGGCATCAGCGAGGAGCGGGTGGCGGCGGTCAAGGCAAGCGGGGTCGGCAGCATTGCGCTGGTCTCGGCCATCACGGCGAGCGATGACTGGCTGGGCGCGACCGAACGGCTGCTCGCGGCCGTGGGGGCAGGGGATGAGCCACGCTCGGCCTGCGTGATACGGGAGGCAGAACATGCGCTCTGATGCCGCTTCTCTTAGTGACAAAGAGTATCTGCGATACGGCCGCCAGCTGATGCTGGCGGAAGTGGGGGAAGCCGGTCAGGCGCGGCTCAAGGATAAGTCCGTGCTGATCGTCGGTCTCGGCGGGCTCGGCTCGCCGCTCGCCCTCTATCTGGCCGGCGCCGGGGTGGGCACCTTGTGGCTCGCCGATGGCGACACGGTGGACTCCAGCAACCTGCCGCGCCAGATCCTGTTCGATAGCGAGGCGGTCAACCACTCCAAGGCGGAGCTGGCCCGTGAGCGGTTGGCCGCCCACAACCCGCTGGTGGAGCTGATTGCCATCAATCAGCGACTCGATGCCGCCAGCCTGCCGGAGTTTGTGGCCGAGGTGGATCTGGTGATCGACTGCTGCGACAACCTCGCCACCCGCCAGGCCATCAACGCCGCCTGCGTGGCCCAGGGCAAGCCCTGGGTCTGTGCCGCCGCAGTGGGCTGGCAGGGGCAGCTGATGGCGCGCACCAGCAGCGATCACGCCTGCTACGCCTGCCTCTATCCGCTGGATACCAAGGTGAGTCAGAGCTGTGAGACCAGCGGCGTCACCGGCCCGCTGGTGGGGGTGATGGGCTCTTTGCAGGCGCTGGAGGCACTGAAACTGTTGCTCGGGATGCCGAGCCCGGTGGCGGGCACATTGCGCCGGTTCGATGCGTTGACCCATCAGTGGCAGACCCTCACGCTGGCTCCCGATCCCGATTGCCCGGTTTGCGGCAGCACCCACCCGGCTCAGGAGAATTAACCATGAAGATCCGATTGAACGATATCGAGCTGACGCTGCCCACCGGCCAGCGCCTGACTGAGCTGCTGGCGGTGCAGGAGATTCCCCCTCAGGGGGTAGCGGTGGCCCTTAACGGCGCCGTGCTGCCCCGTAGCCGCTGGGCCGAGACCCGTCTCAATGACGGGGACGAACTCCACCTCTTCACCGCCATTGCCGGAGGCTGACCCATGATGCTCGCAGTCCCGTCTTCGAGCGTTCTGCCTTGCGGCGGAACTTCATCTCTTCTTACCACTGTGGCGGGAGGCTGACATGCTGACAATTGCCGATCACACCTTCTCATCGCGTCTCTTTACCGGCACCGGCAAGTTTGCCCGACCGGAACTGATGGCCGCCGCCATCGAGGCGAGCGGCTCCCAACTGGTCACCATGGCCATCAAGCGGCTCGAACCGGGCAAGGCCCACGACGATATCCTCACGCCCCTTCGGCAACTCGGGGTCAAGCTGCTGCCCAACACCTCCGGCGCCAAGACCGCCGCCGAGGCGGTGTTTGCCGCCCATCTCGCCCGCGAGGCGCTGGGGACGAACTGGCTGAAGCTGGAGATTCACCCCGATCCTCGTTACCTCTTGCCCGACCCCATCGAGACGCTGAAAGCCGCCGAGCAGCTGGTGAAAGAGGGTTTTGTGGTGCTGCCTTACTGCGGCGCCGACCCCGTGCTTTGCAAGCGGCTGGAAGAGGTGGGCTGCGCCGCCGTGATGCCGCTGGGCGCCCCCATCGGCTCCAATCAGGGGCTGGTGACCCGGGAGTTTCTCTCCATCATCGTCGAGCAGGCCAATGTGCCCGTGGTGGTGGATGCGGGCATAGGTGCGCCGAGCCACGCCGCCGCCGCCTTTGAGCTGGGTGCCGACGCCGTGCTGGTCAACACTGCCATCGCGGTGAGCGGCGACCCGGTCGCCATGGGCCGCGCCTTTGCGCTGGCCTGCACCGCCGGTCGCAGCGCCTATGAGGCGGGCCTCGGCGCCCGCGCCCTGCAGGCGCAAGCCTCCAGCCCGCTTACCGATTTTCTGGGGGCGTTATGAGTCAGCATGCCAATGACCCCACCCCGACCCTCCCCTTGCCAGGGGAGGGAGTGTCGACTTCGCCCTCTTGTGAAGTAGGAGATCGGGGGGGCGGATTAACACCTCCCCCTTGTGAAGGGGGAGGCCGGGAGGGGGTTGAGAGAAAGTCGGAGAGTTTTCTCGATAGATGGCAGGAGCTGGAGTGGGACGATATCGGCATGCAGATCCGCGCCAAGACCGCCGCCGATGTAGAGCGGGCGCTGACTACCTCCCGCCGCACCCTGGCCGACTTTATGGCGCTGATCTCCCCGGCCGCCGAGGCGTATTTGCCGCAGATGGCAGCCGAGGCCGAGCGGCTGACCCGCCAGCGCTTTGGCAACACCATCGGCTTCTATGTGCCCCTCTATCTGTCGAACCTGTGCGCCAACGACTGCACCTACTGCGGCTTCTCCATGAGCAACCGCCTCAAGCGCAAGACTTTGAATAGCGAGGAGATAGAGCGCGAGTGTCTGGCCATCAAGGCGCGCGGTTTTGACAGCGTGCTGCTGGTGACCGGCGAGCACGAGCACAAGGTGGGGCTCGCCTATTTTCGGCAGGTGTTGCCCATCATCCGCCGTCACTTCAGCACGGTGGGGATGGAGGTGCAGCCCCTCTCTCAGGACGAATACGCCGAGCTGAAAACCCTCGGCCTCGATTCGGTCATGGTCTATCAGGAGACCTACCACGCCCCCACCTATGCCCGCCATCACCTGCGCGGCAACAAGCGGGACATCGCATGGCGCCTCGCCACGCCGGATCGGCTGGGCCGCGCCGGTATCGACAAGATCGGGCTGGGGGCGCTCATCGGTCTCTCTGCGGACTGGCGTGCCGACAGCTACTTCGTCGCCGAGCACCTCGCCTGGCTTGAACGCCACCACTGGCAGAGCCGCTACTCGCTCTCCTTCCCGCGCCTGCGCCCCTGCACCGGGGGGTTGGAGCCGGAGGTTGTGATGTCGGATCGCCAGCTGGCCCAGCTTATCTGCGCCTGGCGCCTCTTCTCGCCGACCCTGGACTTGTCCCTCTCCACCCGAGAGTCAGCCACCTTTCGCAACGGCGCGGTGCGCCTTGGCATCACCCAGATGTCGGCCGAGTCGCGCACCCAGCCGGGTGGCTATGCCGAGGGGGATAAAGAGGAGCTGGAGCAGTTCGCCATCCACGACGACCGCCCGGTGGGGGAAGTGGCGGCTGCCGTGCGACAGGCGGGGTTGCAGCCGGTGTTCAAGGACTGGGAACCGTTTTTAGGCCGATAGGGGCGGCTAGGCCCCTTTGCTGGTGGCATCCCGGCATGGTTGGGCGGTGTTCGGCCACACACCTTGCTGGTGGCGACGCTTTGGCTCCCTCCCCTGCGAAGGGGAGGGTTGGGGAGGGGTCTTGATGCGATATTTCATTGCCATCGTAGGGTCGATTAGCCGTCAGGCGTAATCGTCCGCTTTGTGGTGTGTGTGATGGATGGCTCGGCTGTGCCGTGCAGGATGCGAGGCCGCTGGCCTCGAAGGGTTTCGCCCGCCCTTCGGGCTTGGGCGAGTAACTTTTCTTTGCGTGGCCAAAGAAAAGTCACCAATCGAGCGGCCACCCCCGCCAATCCGACCGCTACGCGGTTGCCCTCGAGTCAGGAGCAAGGTCGGACGGACCGCCGCAGACGGCACTTTGGCCTTCGCCATCCATGGCTTCGGCCAAAGTCCGCTTCGAACATCCCTGTTCTCGCGCCAAATCGGGTCGAGCTGCGCTCACCCTTTTCCGATTTGGCCCATGGCCCGGCGCGGCTCGCTCGACATCCTGTCTCGCGGCCTGGACAAGCGGGCTCGCCTCTGCGAATAAGAGGGGGCACCAAAACAGTGCCCACCATAACCTCAGGGAGTGGTCGTAGGGTGCCAGAGGCGGAGCGCATTGCACCACCAACAAACAGACTATGATGGAATCTGAATCCTCTATTTCTAGTAGTTGATAATCTCACGTAGGTATTTCATGAAAGGCACTTTGTCAAAGTCAGCATGCTCTCTATTTGGTTGAAGGATATTTTTCCAGTAGAGATTTGCGTTTAGTGGCTTGCCCTGTGCTTGTTCTTTATATCTTAATACTTCCGGAATCTTTTCATCTTGGTGAGCCGGTTCAAATGTCGTGTGATGAACTCTCATTAGACCACTTATTCCATAATGTTTATCAACAACAAACTGTTCGCTTATTGCTTTTTGTATGTGAGTTGAGAAATAAGGGTTCTGCTCTTTATCATGGCCGGTGATTGCTCTGCCATCGGTATCACACACAATATGATATTTTATTTTAAATCTAGAGAATATTTTTTGGTAAAATGGGATGTTATTAACTGTGCCACAGTTTAAGATAAATAAATCTTTGCCTGAATCATATTCCTGAAGGAATGCTCGAGCAATAATTTCCTCTGTGGGCCCCTCAATTAACAAAACTTCATCAGCATAGAAAGATTCGCAAATATAAGGATTAAATCGAAGAATTTCATTCATCTCTTGTTTTAATTCTTCATTTGTACTAATCCCCTTTGCTTCTTTTAAAAATGAGTCATTTATCTGATGAGTAAGGGTTCCGGTGTTAGACTTTGTAAGCCTAATAATGGATGATTTTGGTTGTGATATATCAATCATCGATGGTGAGTGTGATGCGCACAAGACTTGATATGGGAGGTCATCAATACTTACTTTATATATCAAATCTCGCAATTCTTTTATGATTTTAGGGTAAAGGAACAGCTCCGGCTCTTCAAATAAAACCATGTAATCCTTTCTACCTGGCTGGCGTTCAAATTTCTCTGCAACATCTTTCATTAGTAGAAGAGTAAAAATTGCAGTCCGGATCGTTCCATGCCCTACTGTGTCAGAAGATGAGGGAATAGATATATCTGGTTTGCCTTCTTGGTCAGTCTTGAAAAAATCAATGCTAAAATCTTTGCCTAGTTTATTTTCACTCCATACTAAGCGATCCTTTGATTCTTTGAAGATTAGTGTAGTGTCTGAGAATATCTGAGAGAAATATGAATTAACAGAATCTTGATAGCTTTTAATTACTTCTGGGTTATACATTTTGTCTTGTAGTTCTTGAATCTTTGCTTTGGCCTCGTGTAATGCAATAAGGTCTTCAGATTTCAAGGTATTTTCCGCCATGCTTTTTAGAATGACGTTTAATATTTCCTTAGCCTCATCTTCTGTCGGCATTGCTTTTATAAAAATGGGCTTCGGCATACAAGACTGGAATACAGTATGCAATCCGATACTGGCATACCCCACATCCTCATACTTTTTATCTATATAGTTATACGTCTGATTTTTTTCTTTTATTGCACCTTTGCCATCAGATAACCATGTTTTCTTGATTTTTATCTTATCCTCGAAGAGATATTTCTTATACGATTCCTTTTGTTTTGCTGCTGTGGTTTCTATACGGTCCTTATCAAGTTGTTGTAAAGAGACCTCGATTTCGAATTCAATGTTGTTTTTTATTTCACATTTATAAAAATCATTTTTAGATGGTTTTTCGTTTTGATAGAAAAACTGATATGCCTTTAAGAAAGTAGACTTTCCAACATTATTCTGACCATATATAAATAAGGTGTTGGTATTTTCAAACGTTATTTTGTTACTTTCCAAACCACCTGATATCCCTCTGAAATTATTTACAGAAAAGAAATTTATTTTCATTCTTTATCTCCATAATATTGGCGATTTTAATAAGTGCCTATTAATAGTGAATTGCTGAATGACATGTGTCATGGAATTTGTATATTGATAACACTTAATAAATACACATTTTTGAATGTGCTTTCTAGACGTTTTGTTTAGCATTTTAAATGTTTGGCAAGATGATGCTTTAATATATATTTTGAGTTGCACCAAAGTTTTGGGAACTATTTAAAATGCTAAAGAAGAATGTATCTTTTAAAAATTAACATTATTGACACAATGGACGTTAATTTTTGTTAGTGTACCTTTGGCTAGGTTTTATCTGAAGCTGAGGTTGCTGATAATGTGAGCTGTATCAGCTTTGATATACAGGCAGAGTCTTTGGGTTTTCTTCCTCAGTATTACCACGGTTGAATTCTATAAACTCCCCTTGTCCAACTCGTCCATTTCCCCGCCGCCGATCAAGTTCAAATTCCGGCTGATCCGCTCCACCGGCCAGTCCCACCAGGCGAGGGCGCCCAAACGGGCGATGGTGTCGTCGTCAAAGCGATAGCGGATCACCCTGGCGGGGTTGCCGCCGACCACGGCGTAGTCGGGCACATCGCCGGTGACCACGGAGCGGGCGGCGATGATGGCGCCGTTGCCGACTTGGACCCCTGGCATGATCAGGGCGTCATAGCCTATCCAGACATCGTTGCCGATGACGGTATCCCCCTTGTAGGGGAGGCTGCCAGGGGCCGGGGCGGCGCTCTCCCAGCCGTTGCCGAAGATAAAGAAGGGGTAGGTGGAGAAGCCGGAGGTCTGGTGGTTGGCGCCGTTCATGATGAACTTGACCCTGCGGGCGATGGCGCAGAACTTGCCGATGATGAGCTTGTCGCCGATGAAGGGGAAGTGGTAGAGGACGTTGCGCTCGAAGCCCGCCGCATCCTCCGGGTCGTCGTAATAGGTGTAGTCACCCACCTCGATATTGGGTCCCTTGATGGTGTTCTTGATAAAGCACACCTGGGGGAAGCCGTTCATGGGGTGGGGGTTGGCGGGATCGGGTCCGTGCATGGGGGCTCCTCTGGGGTCTGGGCTCTGGCTACCCTAACGGAATCGGGTGGAGCCTTGCCACCCTTTTGTGCCCTCCGCTTCGCCAGTCTCTGTCGCCCCCTGCCCATGTGCGCATCGACCCGGGGCGGGTTTGTCTCTAGCATGGAGGGGCGGCGGAGTCTGGCTCCGTCAAAATGGATGATGGACGAAGTGCGCCTTGCACACTTCTGGCGGAGAGAAAAGATGAAGCTGCGTTCCTTGTTGATGGTGGGTGCCCTGCTGCTGGGCGGGTGTGCGGTCAATCCCTATGGGGGGACGCCTGCGCCGGTCGGCGAGCCGGACAAGCCGGTGACCAAACCAGAGAAACCCGTGGCCGAGCCTGACAAGGCCGAGCCGGTGCCTGCTCCCAAACCCGTGGCACCGACGGGGCTGGCGGTCGCCCTGGCCGATGACTTCCTGAAGGCCGCCGATGTGCAGGCACTGGCGGGCAGCAGCCCGGTACTGCTGCTGATGGCGCCCCAGAACGGCACAGGTGAGCCCTTCAGCACCCAGCCCCTGGCGGTGGCCATGATCCAGCGCATTCAGGCCAATAGCGGCTTTCGTTTCGCAGACCCGGGCCAGGTGGCGGCCATCACGGGTCAGCTCGAATACCAGCAGGGGGGCATGAACCCCGCCTCCCTGGTGCGTCTGGGTCGCCAGACCGGGGCGGGTTACATGCTCTACGGGGATCTCCTCTCTGAAGGGGGCCGCTACCGGCTCGCCATGAGCCTGATGGATCTCAAGAGCGGCGAACTGCTCTGGAACGCCAGTCGATCCGCTGCCCGCTGATGTCGGCTCGCCGGATCCCGCTTGACCGGGATCCGGCCCTGCCCCCCTTGTCCGGGGGCGGGAATACCCCTGTGGCGCCCCTGACGTCACAGGGGTTGGCATGTCGCACTGCCTGAAGGCAAAAAAACCTTCCTGACTGTCTGACAACCCTGGTTCTGACAGCATCCCCGATTGCTGCCATTCACTTTGCCGGAGGCTTGTCCGGTGAACACGTCACCGACCGCATCCTTCCCGCCCGGCAGGCAGCTTTCTGCCCCTGTGCGATACTCCATGAGTCTTGTATAACAGGAGTACAGGGACCCACTCCCACGGATAGCAAGGAGCTCGGATGGCGCTCTCAGTGGCACAACTCTACGAAGTGATGGCCCAGTTGCCGGATCCCGTTTTCATCCTCAGCGAAGATGGCTACTACATCGAGTACATCGGCGGGATGGAGCTGCAGTCCTACCAGAACGGCAACCCGCTGATCGGCAGACAACTGCTGGACGTGCTGCCCGAGGACAAGGCGCAGTGGGTGATGGCGCAGGTGGCTCAGGCCCTCGCCAGCGGCCAGGTGCAGGTGGTGGAGTATGACCTCTCCCCCGCCGAGGTGGACGGCATCGACGCCGACGCCGGGCCCCAGGGAATGCAGCGTTTCGAGGGCAAGATAGCGCCCTTGCCCTCTTTATATGAGGGGAAGCGGGCGGTGGCCTGGATGACCCGCAGCATCACCCGCCAGCACGAGCTGCAACAGCGGCTCAAGCGGCTCGGGGAGACGGATCAGCTCACCGGCCTCTACAACCGCCACTTCTTCTTCGACCAGTATCACCACAGGGTGCAGGGGCAGCATCTCACCGGCCTCATCATGCTGGATCTCGATCACTTCAAGCAGATCAACGATCGCTTCGGCCACCAGACCGGTGACAAGGTCCTGTGCCGGGTCTGCGAGTGCGTCTCCGCCCAGTTGCGGGGGGAGGATCTCTTCGTGCGCAGCGGTGGCGAGGAGTTTCTGATCCTGCTGCCGCAGATCGACGAGGGGATATTGCTGAAGGTGGCGGAGCGGATCCGCGCCGCAGTGGCGGCCATGGCGCCGGATCCCGCCCCGGTGACCGTGAGCCTGGGCACCACCCTGATCCGGCCGGGAGAGGATCTTGGCACCGTGCTGGCCCGGGCGGACGAGTGGCTCTATCGGGCCAAGCGGGGCGGGCGCAACCGGGTGGCCCACGATGGGGCGCCCTGAGGGGCGCAGTGAACAGGAAAGAGGGCGACCCGGGGTCGCCCTCTTTCATTTGGCCGGGCCAGATCAGCCGAACAGGGTCGAGATATTCTGCCCCGCCATCAGCAGGCCGATGGCCAGGGCGCTGAACCAGACCAGGGTAGCGGCGACCAGGGCATAGCCGAGGGCGACGAAGAGCCCGTCCCGCTGCAACATGCCGATGGCCAGCAGCAGGATGGCCCAGGCGGGCATGGCGTTGGTGAAGGGAATGGCGCCCAGCGGCAGCATCAGCAGCAGAGCGGCCAGCATGATGAGCAGGCCGTTGCAGCGGTTGATGGTCACGCTGCCGGTCAGGATGAGCAGGCGCGGGCGGATGAAGCGGTCGATGCGGGCCAGCAGATCCGCCCCCTTGTGCAGGGTCGGCTTGAGGTGCTCGGCGGCGAAGCGGCGCTCCATCAGGAAGGCGGGCAGCCAGGGCACCCGGTTGAGGGTGATGCCGATGCCGATGAAGAGGATCAGCAGGCCAAAGGGGGTGCTGACGCCGGGAATGGAGACCGGCAGCAGGAAGGGAACGGTGAGCAGCACGCAAAACAGCAGCATGCCCTGTTCGCCCACCAGGGCCAGCATCTGGCGCAGGCTGATGTGGCTCTCCTCGATGGCGTGGGCGGTGGCCCTCAGGGTATCGGAGAGCGTGCTTTGGGGGTCGTTGAGTTGCGCGGCAACCATTCCTGAGATCCTCGTCTGTTGATGCCACCGCTGTGGCGCCGCCAGCTTACGGGGGCGAGGTTAATCCCGGATGAATAACCCCGGGGAGCACAGATTTTTCCACCGGAAGCGGGGCAATGGGGCTGGTACAGCCCCCGTCCAGTGTGGGAGACGGGCGCTCTGATATGCTTTGCGCAGGTCTTTTCACCAAAGGATGAGCACATGAGAGGAGCGATGGGGATGGTGCCGGGGCTGCTGCTGCCCCTGGCGGGCTGGGCAGCCGAGCCCCCGGCGACGGGCTGGCAGCTGACTCCCTTTGCGGGATACAGCTCGGCCATCGACTTTCGGGCCATGGACGAGCCGGCCCCCACGCCGCACGGGAGCGACATCGACACCCTGCAAGGGGAGCGCTCCGGCAGTTGGGGGCTCTTCATCAGCAGGGAGGTGGATGACCCCGGCATGGTGGAGCTGCTCTACAGCCACCAGTCGACCCGGGTGTCCCCCGAACTGCCCGACAGGCTGACGGTGGACACCCTGCAGTTTGCCGGGGCCCTGACTCTCTCGGACAACCTGATGGCCCCCTATATCGGTGCCGGGATAGGGGTCACCCGCTTCGATGCCTACGACAGCGAGACGGCCCCTTCCATGTCCCTGGCCCTCGGGGTGCAGCCGCGCCTGACCGAACATCTGGCTGTGCGGGCCGAGGTGCGCGGTTATGGTGCCCTGGTCAACGACGACAGCCAGTTTCTCTGCAACCCCGAGATCTGCGCCTTTCGGGTGAGGGGGGAGCTGATCACCCAGTGGCAGGCCAATATCGGCTTGACCCTGAGGTTCTGAGCCTCATGATGGAACTCCTTTGACCAGACAAGGCGATACGACTCCGTGCCATCCCTGCCCCGTGAACTGCCCGTACTGCTGACCCCAAGGGGGCGACTGCGCCCCTTCGATGGGCGGGATGCTGCCGATCTCTTCGCCATCTACGGGGATCCCCTGGGGATGCGCTTCGTCGGGGAGCCGCCGTTTCCCTCCCTTGCCACCGTGTCGCAGATGCTGGCTAGCGTCGAGCGGTTGCTGGCTGGCGGCGAGTCGCTGGAGTGGGGGCTGGTGTTACGCGGCAGCGGCCGCCTGGTGGGCACCTGCGGCTTGCACAGCTTTGCGGCCGGCGCCAGCCTGCGCCAGGCGGAGGTGGGCTGCATGCTGGCCCGCAGCCACTGGGGACAAGGTCTGATGGGGGAGGCGCTGAGCGCCCTGATCGCCTATGCCCGCCAGCTTGGCATCATCACCCTGCTTGCGGATATCGAACCGGACAATCTGCCCAGCCAGCGGCTATTTGAGCGGCTGGGCTTCATCTGGCAGCAGGATACCAGCTACCGGTTACTGCTGGGCGAGGGGATCACACCAGACCGCGCGTGACGCGGCTGAGGGGCTCGTTGACGTCGAACACCTTGTACTGCACCGCGCTGGCGCCCATGGCGAGCACCCGCTGCTCGTGCATGGTGGCGTAGGCGAGGGCGCTCCCCTCATCCTCGAACAGATAGATGCCGCCCGCCTCGCCGGTGCGCGGGTTCTCGGTCCAGATCTTGGAGATGAAGCCCGGCTCCCGGGTGATGGAGTCGGCCAGCGGCATGGCCGCAGCAGTGAGGGCCGGTCCCATCATCTCGGCGGGGAAGTTGAAATGGATCTGCAGCAGGCTGGGCATCATAAACCTCTCGTGGGTGTTGATTGACGGAATCCGCATCATAGGAAGCCGGCATCTTGGCTGCAAGAAGGCACATTTTCGTGGCATAGTTACCGCAAAGTAACCACTCACGAGCCATACCGTGTCCTCACTGCCCTGTCCCGCCTATCAGGTATTGCGCCTGCTGACCGGCAAATGGAAGCCGGCCATTCTGTTTCATCTGCGCGAACAGACCCTGCGCTTTGGTGACCTGCGCCGCTGCCTGCCCGAGGTGAGCCAGAAGGTGCTCACCGCCCAGCTCAAGGAGCTGGAGAGCGACGGTGTCATCATCCGCACCCTCTACCCCGACGTACCGCCCAGGGTGGAGTACAGCCTGAGCCCCCTTGGCGTCGCCCTGATCCCCCTGCTTCAACAGATGCACGATTTTGCGCTGAACCACGGCGACCTGCTGGCTGGTCAGGGTCCTGTTTCTAGCGAGCCCGCAGCAACCAGCGGCTGAGGGCGGTGGCCGCCAGCAGTCGGTAGCCGAGCAGAGTGAGCGCCAGCAGCGCGGGTACCTTGAGGAGTTCCCACCACACCTGCTTGCCCTGGGGGCCGAAGATCATCAGCCACACCACCAGCATCATGTGCAGACAGTAGAGGCCGAGCACCTTGGAGGCCTGGCGCTCCAGCCAGCTGCCTTTGCCCCATGCGGGGTTGGCCAGCAGCAGGCCGAACAGCCCCAGCGCCCAGGGGAGCGAACCCAGCAGGAAATCATGACGAGCGAGGGGGACGGCGGCAACGCGCAGCAGACCTGCGGCCTCCAGGGCATAAAGCCCCATCCCCGCCATCATCATCAGGGCGCAGCGCCTGGCGTCTGGCTGCCAGGCACGCAGGCGCAGCTCGGCGCCAAGCGCCACGAACAGCAAGGAGAAGAAGGGACCATTGCGGGTCAGCAGGGCCCACTCGCCCCCCGGCAGCAGCGGGCCATAGGAGCCACCGATCAGGGCCAGGGCGTAGAGCAGGGCCCCCAGCAGCAGGGCCAGCCTTGGCAGGCGGGCCTGCTGGCAGAGCCCCAGGATCAGCACCGCCACCATCAGGGCGGGCAGGAACCAGAGGTGGATCATGCCGCCCACCCACCAGACGTTGAGATGATCCCCGAGCTGCATCTGCCACTGGCCTGCCATGGCGGGCAGGTAGCCCTCGCTCACCGCCGCGAGCGGGTTGAAGGGTATCAGCACGTAGAGCAGGCTCCACGCCAGCCAGAGTCCCAGCAGGGGTCGGCAGTAGCGCAGTGCGATGGTCAGCGGGTGGCCCGCGGCGAGGGCGGGTTGCAAGAAGTAACCGGCGCACAGGAAGAACAGCGGCACCGCGAAGCGGCAGAGCTGGTTGATGACGGCCCCGACCAGAGGGTAGGGCGTGCCGTCCCACAGGGCGGGGTCGAAGGGGTTGCTGAAGGGGGAGAGATGGATGGTCATCACGGCCAGGATGGCCACCACTCGCCCGCATTCGATGCTGGAGATGCGCATGATTCCTCGCGGCGTTCGGGAGCTGGGCGCACCCTATCAGCCGCAGGTGCTCCCTATCCAGCCGCCTGGTCGCCAACTGTGACCCCCATCGGCGGCCGGTTACCCTTTGTTACCCGAGGTGCGGGCAAGGTTACCGCCGCCGGGAGCGGGATCCCGTTTTGGTGTCGGTAAAAGAGCTAGAGCAGGGCCACCAGCACGGTGACCAGGGCGCCCAGCAGCAGCAGGGTGATGCCGTGACTGGCGGGGCCGTGCAGCTTGTTCCACATCAGCAGGCTGGTGAGGGCCAGCAGCAGCATGGCCAGGGCCGCCAGATCGCCCACCAGTTGCCAGGGCAGGCCGGTGCCCATGCCACGGTGCAGCCGGTTGAGGCTGGCAGCGAAGTTGGCCTGCTGCAGCTCGGTGCGCACCAGCAGAGTGCCTTCCACATAGCTGGCGGCCACGCTCTGGCTGAGGGTGACACCGCGCAGCTCCCAGCGGGCCGGCAGGGTGAGGGCGCCGGATGGTGTGGGCAGGGTCTGGGGCGGGGTGATCTGGGGTCTCCCCTCCTCGAACATGTCTGCATAACGCTGTTGCAGCAGGGCTTTCAATTCATCCGGGCTGGCCAGCGGCGTGCTCAGTACTATCTCTTCACTCGATTTGGCGGTGTGGGGACCGGGCAGGGGCAGCACGGCCCTGTGTTGCAGCCAGAGGCCGGTGAGGCCGTAGAGCAGCATCAGGGTGAGGGTGGCAAAGCCGGCCCAGGCGTGGATGCGGCGCACCCACTTGTTGTTGTGCAGGGGGAGTTTTCTGCGTGTCATCGTTCGGTGCTTCATAACAATCTGGCCAGCGAACGCTGGCCAGAGGGGTCGGTAAACAGGGAGGATCAGAAGCGGTAGGCGGCGGTCAGGTGCAGCTGACGGGGCGTGCCCGGCATGATCTGGGCCGCGCTGGTGGCGCTGACGAAGTAGTCGTGATCGGTCAGGTTCTCCACGCTCAGCTGGGCTTCCCACTGGGGCCAGCGGTAGCCGGCACGGGCGTCGAAGCGGGCGTAACCGGGCAAGGTGGTGGTGTTGGCGTTGTCGGCGAAGCGATCCCCCACCGCCGTCACCCCGGTCTCGCCGAACCAGCCCTGCTTGCCGCTCTGGTAGCCGGCGAACAGCTGGCCGTTCTGGCGGGAGACGTTCATCGGCCGCTTGCCTTGCAGGTCCGCGTCTGCCTTGACCTGCTCGGCATCCTGGATGGCGACGCCGCCGCGCAGATAGATCTCGTCGGTCAGCTGGGCACGGGCGCTCAGCTCGATGCCGTCGGTGCGCTGCAGACCGGTGAGGATCACCTTAGTGGGATCCAGCGGATCCTTGCTGCGCTTGTTGTACATCTCCAGCCGGTAGAGGGAGAGGGTGGTGGCGAGGCGGCCGTTCAGCCAGTCGCTCTTCACGCCCCCTTCATAGAGCCGGGTGTGCTGGGGATCCAGGTTGTTGTTCTTGTCCCCCGGGGTGATGCCGATAAGCTCACCGCCCACCGGGGTGAAGGTCTTGCTGTAGGAGGTGTAGAAGGCATGCTCCTCGATGGGGTTCCACACCAGCCCCAGGCGTGGACTCAGGCTGGTGACCGAGAGGGTCTCTTCCTTGTCGAGGTCGTTGCGGCGGCTGGTGACGGTGAAGTCGTCGCGGCGCAGGCCTGCCAGCAGGTGCCAGTCGCCCAGGCTGAGCTGATCCTGCACATAGAGGCCGACACCGCGCACCCTGTGATGGGCGTCGCTGGAGAGTTTCATGGCGCCGTCGTAGGTGGGCAGGGAGCCCGGATCATAGAGGTTGCCTGCCGGGATCGGGCTGGCGTTCTGGTAGAGCTTGGGGGTGCGATCCTGCCAGCCCTGCTCCAGGCCCACCAGCAGACGATGGGCGATGGGACCGGTTTGCAGCTGGCCTTCCGCCTCGGTGTTGCTGGTGAGGCTGCTGGCCTTGAGATCCTGCTGCCAGCGGGCGCGGGTCACCTTGTCACCCTTGACGCTGGTGACATAGGTATTGTCGAACTGGCTGTCGAGGGTGGTGTAGCCGAGCTGCTGGCGCAGTTGCCACTGATCGTTGATGTCCCAGGTAAAGCGGGAGCGGGTGGACTGGGCCACATCGTCGATGAAGTCGCGGCGGGTGTCGCTGTAGACGCTCTCGATGGGGACATCCGCCGGGCGACCATCGACGCCGGGAATGCCGCGATCCGGGGTGCGATCGTGCTCGTTGCGCTCGTATTGCACCAGCCAGTTCAGGGTGTCGGTGATCTCCCAGTTGACGGAGGGGGCCAGCAGGGTGCGCTTGCTGGTCACGTCGTCGCGAAAGCTCTCCTTGTCCTCCTGGGCCAGGTTCAGGCGCACCTGTACCCGCTCTCCTGCCTCGCCGTTGAGATCGGCTGCGAAGCGTCGGCTGTCGAAGCTGCCGACCTGGGCGCTGACGCTGGAGGCCTGCCCCTTCTGGGGAACCTTGCTGACCCGGTTGACGATGCCGCCCGTGCTGCCACGGCCGTAGAGCACGGCGGCGGGGCCCTTGAGCACTTCGACCCGTTCGATGTTGCCAAGGTCGCGGGTGTATTGCATGTCGTCGCGCAGGCCGTCGAGGTAGAAGTCATTGCTGGCGCTGAAACCGCGGATGGTGACGCCGTCAAAGCGGGTGTCGCCGCTGGCGTTGACGCCGGGGATGCCGGTCAGGGCTTCACTCAGGGTGGGCTGGCCGAAGGCGGTCAGCTCGCTTGCCTTGACGCTCTCGATGCTCTGGGGCACCAGCTTGGCCGGGGTGGCGGTACGGGTCGCGGTGGCGACCTCTTCATGTTGGCTGCGTTTGCCGACCACGGTCAGAGTTTCGTCTTCGGCACGGGGGCTGGTGCAAACCGCCAGCAAGGCGACGCCCAGCAAGGCGCGCGGGGGGTTGGAATGGTTCATCTGGGTGTGACTCTTTGTCGACCAATCGGCCTGAACTTGTTGATTTATTTGTAATTATTGATTTCTCTCATCGCGAGAGGTTGCTAATGATATTGATTTTCATTTGCCTTGCAAGGAGAAGATGCAAGAAAAAGAGATCATTGGCGGGCAGGCACTGAGGGGGCTGGAACCTCGGGGAAAAGGCCGGGGGAAACCTTGGTTCGGTTCGGAGGGGACGCTACCATGGTAGCCTCGCGCCTTGGCGCACCATCCGGCACACACAGGGAGAGAAACATGGTCGAGATCATCAGGGCGGATCTGCACAACCCTCGCCACGGCGAGGCGCTGATCGCGATGCTGGACGAATACGCCAGGGACGAGATGGGGGGCGGCAATGCACTGGCGGACGAGGTGAAGGCGAATCTGGCCGACGCCCTGGCCGCGCGGCCCGGTGCCCATGTGCTGCTGGCCTGGGTCGATGGGGAGCCCGCTGGCGTTGCCACCTGCTTCGAGGGCTTCTCGACCTTCGCCTGTCAGCCGCTGCTCAATATCCACGACGTGGCGGTACATCCTGCCCATCGCGGCCACGGCATCGGCAAGCAGCTGTTGGCGGAGGCGGAGCGGCTCGCCCGGGAGCTCGGTTGCTGCAAGCTGACCCTGGAGGTGCTGGAGGGGAACAAGGTGGCCCAGGCTGCCTATCGCGCCAGCGGCTTTGCGGGTTATGAGCTCGATCCCGAGGTGGGCCGGGCCATGTTCTGGCAGAAGAAGCTCTGAGCCTCAGTGACAACGCGATCATCCCAAATGAAAAACGGCGCGCAGAGTGCTCTGCGCGCCGTGTCGTCAGGTGGTTGCCGACTTAGAAGTCGTAGCGGGCCGCCAGCTGGAAGTCATCCTTGGTGTTGAGCTTGCCGCTGTCATGGTTGTCGAGGTTGTTGATGCGGTACTCGCCGATGACGCGCAGGTTCTTGTTGAACTTGTACTGGGCACCCAGGGTGTAGTAGTCGATGGAGTCGTAGTCAGACTTGCCAGCCTGCTCCACCTTCTGCTTGTTCCACAGGGCCATCAGGCCGAAGCCGCTCTCGAAGTTGTAACCCAGCGCCCCTTCCCAGCCGGTGTGATCCTTGCCGGTGGCCAGGAAGTCGCTGCCGTCGGCATAGCTCAGAGCAGCGTAGAGGGCCTTGTTGTCGTACTTGGCGGAGAGCAGCCACAGCTTGGCATCCTCTTCACCGCTCTTGTCGCGGATGCCCACGTTGTAGGCGGTCCCCAGGGAGAGGTTGAACGGGAAGGTGTAGGCCACGGCGGCACCGTAGGCGGCATCGCTGTCCTTGCTGGAGGTCTCTTCGGTGTCACCGCCATCGAACTTGTAGCTGGTATCGACCTGGAAACCGTTGAACAGACCGGAGTACTTCAGCACGGAGCCGGCGCGGTTGGTGGCGAAGGTGTCGGTCTTGGCGCCCAGTGCCTCGTTGCCGTAACCGTCGGAGAGAGAGACATCAGTCCAGTCCGCCAGGAAGCCAGGAGCCCCCTTCTGGCGACCGAAGGTGACGGTTCCCCAGTTGGCGCCGACACCGGCGAACGCCAGACGGGTACGCAGGTTGTCGGAGTTCTCGCTGACGGTCTTCTCGCTGTCGTTGATGTACATCTGCAGTTCGTACTGGGCCAGCGCCTTGAGACCCGGGTTGATCTCGCTCTCTACCTTGGCGCCCAGACGGACAAACTGGTTGGCCCCCTGCTTGTCGCTGTATTCGTTCTTGATGTCACCGTTGGCGTCCAGCTCTTTCTTCTCGCCGAAGAACTGGCCGGCGTAGATGCGGCCGTAGAGGTCGAGCAGGGTGCTCTCGTTTTTGTACACTTCGACGGCTTGAGCCTGGAAGGCGGCGGTAAGAGCCAATGCTACTACTGTCAGCTTTTTCATCATGATCCCTTGTGTTGCAAGCTTTTGTTTTAAAAGACGGGGCCATGCTAGAAGTGACAGATGACAGTCGGGTGACCGTGCAATGAACAAACCGTGTCGGTTCCATGTCAGCGGGATGAAAACCGGGATTTATGTGGCTGGTCGCCACTTTTACGCGCAAAGGTTTGCCCTTGTGGTAGAATGCCGCCCGTTTTCGAGCTCCTAAGGTTGGATATGCGATGAGACGTGAACTGGCAATCGAATTTTCCCGAGTGACGGAAGCGGCTGCACTGGCTGGCTACAAGTGGCTCGGACGTGGTGACAAGAATATCGCCGATGGCGCGGCCGTGGCGGCCATGCGTCACATCCTCAATCAGATCCAGATCGATGGCGAGATTGTGATCGGCGAAGGGGAGATCGACGAAGCCCCCATGCTCTACATCGGCGAGAAGGTGGGCACGGGTCAGGGCGACGCCGTGGACATCGCGGTCGACCCCATCGAGGGGACCCGCATGACCGCCATGGGTCAGGCCAATGCCCTGGCCGTGCTGGCGGTGGGCGACAAGGGATCCTTCCTCAAGGCTCCCGACATGTACATGGAAAAGCTGATCGTGGGCCCCAAGGCGAGAGGCGCCATCGATCTCGATCAGGCCCTGGAGCTGAACCTCAAGGCCGTGGCCAAGGCGCTCGGCAAGCCCCTCTCCCGTCTGACCGTCATCACTCTGGCCAAGCCGCGTCATGACAAGGCGATCAAGGAGATGCAGGGCCTGGGGGTGCGGGTGTTCGCCATTCCCGACGGTGACGTGGCCGCCTCCATCCTCACCTGTCTGCCGGACAGCGAAGTGGACATGCTCTACGGCATCGGTGGCGCACCGGAAGGGGTGATCTCGGCGGCGGTGATCCGCGCCCTGGACGGCGACATGCAGGCTCGCCTGATCCCCCGCCACCAGGTCAAGGGTGACAGCCCCGAGGTTCGCGCCCTGGGTGAACAGGAGATCGCGCGCTGCGAGGAGCTGGGCATCGACGTGAGCAAGGTGCTCAAGCTCGAAGATCTGGCCAAGAATGACAACGTCATCTTCTCGGCCACCGGCATCACCAAGGGTGATCTGCTGGAAGGGATCACCAGCGACGGCGTCATGGCAACCACCGAGACCCTGCTGATCCGCGGCAAATCGCGCACCATCCGTCGTATCAAGTCGATCCACTTCCTGGATCGCAAAGACAGCGTGGTACGGGACATCATCCTGTAAGCAGGAGGATGGCGGTGGCGGCAAGTCACGAACTCTCATGCCGTCGCATCAAGTCGATCCACTTCCTGGATCGCAAGGACAGCGTGGTACGTGACATCATCCTGTGATGTGCTGACTCCCGCAGCAAAAAGCCCGGCAGTGCCGGGCTTTTTGCGCTCTGCAGGGCGCCAGGGTGCCCGTGCAGGGATAAGGCTTAGGAGAAACCGGACTCCTTGCTACACTGCGGTGCCCCACAGAGGAAAAATCACATGGAATGTCGTCAGGGATGCGGTGCCTGCTGCATCGCCCCCAGCATCAGCAGTGCCATTCCCGGCATGCCGGATGGCAAGCCCGCCGGTGTGCCCTGTGTGCAGCTCGATGCGCACCTGGGGTGCAAGATCTTCGGCCAGCCGGAGCGCCCGGCGGTATGCGGCGGCTTTCGCCCCATGGCGGACGTGTGCGGCTCCCATCGCCAGGAGGCCATCTGGCTTATCGGCGAGCTGGAGCGGCTGACCGCCTGAGCCCTTGACCCTCTCCCTTGGGGAAAGGGTGTCTGCTTGTCCTCCTCATCCCCACCCCTTCTCCCGCAAGGGGAGAAGAGAGCCACCATTCGGAACAATGGCAATAAAAAATACCAATAAAAAGAGGCCGCAATTGCGGCCTCTTCCTGTTTCGTGACGAACTGGCGTCAGACGTCGGCCAGCTGCAATGCCTGGCGGTAATACTCGTTGGCCTTGTTGGTCAGGCGGCGTTTGTCCATCACCTGGCCGAGGGCGTGGTAGAGGGCGGCATCCGGCGCCTTCGCCACTTCCTGCTCCAGCAGCCGCTGGGCTTCGTCCAGTTGACCGGCCAGCAGGCAGACCCGGGCCAGCGCGGCTTCGGCGCCAGGCTGATCCTGGATCTTTCTGAGCAGGGTCAGCATGGGCTGGTAGTCGTCCAGTTTGAGCTTGGGCAGGCGGGCGAACAGCTCGGGGGAGGGATCCTTGCGCAGGGCCTCCAGCCAGAGATCGGCGGCTTCGGCATCGGCCCCCAATCGGCGCAGGCGATCCCCGTAACTGGCCAGCAGCACGGGATCCTGGCGCTGTTTGCGGGGCAGACCCTGCCAGACCGTGCGCAGGGTGTCGAGGGAGCCGCTGGCGGCCTCCAGACGACCGCACCACGCCTGGTGCAGCAGGGTCTCTTCCTGCTGGGCGGTCAGCTTGCCCACCTTGCGCAGGGCAGGGGCGAGATCGATGAGGGCCGCCCAGTCTTCACGGGCCAGATACACCTGACGCAGCTGATCCAGCACCATGGGGTGGCGCGGGTTGAGGGCATAGATGGACTCGAGGCGACCGAGGGCGCTGTCGTACTGGCCCTGCTCAATCTGCAACTGGGTCTGGATCAGGGTCAGTGCCAGCTCTGCCTTGGGGTTCTCTTCCTGGGCTTTCTGCAGGTAGTGATCCCGGCGCACGTCATCGCCCCGGGCCTGGGCCACCCGGGCGGCGCTCAGGTAGTTGAGCAGCGGGGTGTCGCTGTTGTCGGCGCCCTTGATGAGGAGCTTCTCGGCCTGGTTGTAGTGCCCCTCTGCCATGGCCAGGGTGGCATTGACGGTTTGCAGGTTGGCCTTGCGGCGGCGGCGGGAGCCGAACCAGCCCTGGGTCTTGCGGCGCAGGCCGAACAGGCGGGCCAGCACCCATTCCACGATGAGCAGGGCGCCGTAGAACAGCACCGCCAGGATCACCGCGCTGGTGACCGAGGATTCCACCGTGTAGTTGCCCAGCGAGATGAGCACATAACCCTTGTTGCCGGAGGCTTCGGGACCGAAGATGAGGCCCGCCACCATCACGGCGACTATGACGATCAGACGAATCATGGTCTCCTCCTCAGTTGCCGGCCAGGATGCGTTGCAGGCGTTCGGTCAGCACCTGTTCCAGCATGGTCTGGGTCTTGAACTGATCCGGGTAGTCAAACTGGATCTGCTCGCCTTTGAGCTTGTCGAGCTCGGACTGCATGTACTGGGTGGCGCTGTTGTCGGCATCGAAATACTGGGTCAGCCAGCGCTGGGCCTTCTCCAGGCTGTCGATATAGAGGGACTGCTGTTCGCGATAGACGGCGAGCTGGGCCTGCAGCAGCTTGGTCTTGAGGTTCTCCCGCAGGAAGATCTCCTGCTGCGGGGAGAGCAGGGCTTCCACGGCGCCATCGCGACGACGGATGGTGATGAAGTTTTCGGTGAACTTGACCCAGTTCTTCTTCAGGTTGCTCTGCCACTCGTCCGGGTTGGTGCTGACGGTCTGGTCGGGCTCGCTCTTGGCTTCCGGCATGCTGACGGTGGAGAGGGGCAGCAGCTCGATCTGGTCCGAGAGGGCGGCCAGCTTCAGCGTCAACCCCTCGCGATCGACCCGCGGCATCCCCTTGAGCTTGGCGATGTCTTCCGCCAGCGCCTTGCGAATGGGCATCAGGCTGGGGTCGTTGAGCGCCTTGATGCGCTCGTCGGCGTTGCCGAGCAATGTGATGGCGGAGACGATGTCGTGTTCGAGCCACAGCTTGCGGCCCGCCATGCGCACCAGGTATTCGGATTCCGCCAGCATCCAGTCATTGGGGCGCTTGTCGTCCAGATCCAGCACCTTGGTCTGCAAGGCGTCCAGCGCCTCCTGCAACTGCTGCTGGCTCTTGCCGAGGGCACCGATCTGTTCGGCATCCTTGCTGCTGCCCTGATCAATCCTGGTCATGGCGTCGGCCAGTTGCTGCTTGAGGGCTACCAGTTCGGCCTGCTGGGCAACGGCGTTCTGGTGTCCGTGCACATAGAGACCACCGGCCAGCCCCAGGGCCAGCAGGATGGCGATGCCGCCAAGCACGGTGCCAGAGCTGCCCTTCTTGCTCCCTGTCGTTCCGGGCGCGGGCTTGTTGTTGTCGGCCACGGTGGCCGCGGCACTCGGCTGGACTTCTTGCTGTTCAGTCATTCCATCTTCCTCAGTTCCAGGGCGGCCACCAGAGCCTGGTTGGATGCACCTTGGGCAATCACGATACGGGTAAAACCAGCCCCTTCTGCCATCTCGGCCACCCGGGGGCTGGGCACCACCAGCAGGCGGTCATAAAGCCAGGGGTGCTGCGGGCCGGGCACCAGGGCCAGCAACCGCTGCAACAGTTCGCCACTGGTGATGAGCAGGCTGTCGAGCCCGGCTGCCTGCCAGTGGCGGGTCAATGCGTCCCCGTCAAGATCGGGGTAGTGGCGCTCGTAGGTGGCACAATAGTGCACCAGTGCGCCCCGTGAGGCCAGCGTCCGGGCGATGAGATCCCGCCCGTCGTTGCCGCGCAGGATCAGCACCCGGCGGCCACTCACCCCTTGCAGTGCCGGCAGGGCCAGCAGCCCTTCGCTGCGGGGATCGACCGGGCACAGGGCCTGGATGCCAACCTCGGCAAAGGCATCCGCACTCGCCTGGCCGACTGCAAAGTAATCAATATGTGGCCAGGTCTGACCAGTTTGCAACAGAAAATAATGTGCAAAATGAACGGCATGCATGCTGACGGCGATAACGAGGTCCGCCTCTTGCAGCATGTCACCCAGGTGAGGGAGGTCGCATCCCGGCCGGGTTTCCAGCAACGGACAGCAGAGCGGTGCATGACCCCGCTGGCGCAGCATCTGCACCAGCTGGTTGGCCTGGGCGGCCGGGCGCACCACCAGGGGGACCATCAGGGGGCGCTCCGGGCAGATGACCGCGAACCGGCCCGTGCTGCACTCATGCCCGGTAGACCTCGGCCAGGATGACGTCGGCACCGGCGGCCAGCAGGCGCTGGGCCAGGGTGTGGCCCAGAGCCTCACCCTCTACCAGGGGGCCGCGGATCTCGTCGCGAATGACGCGGGCACCGTCCGGGCTGCCCACCAGACCGCGCAGCCATACCTCTTCTCCCTCTACCAGGGCGTAGGCCCCGATAGGCACCTGGCAGCCCCCTTGCAGGGCGCGGTTCATGGCGCGCTCGGTCAGCACCCGGATGCGGGTCTCGGGGTGTTCGAGCGGCGCCAGCAGGGCGTGCAGCTCGTGATCGTCGAGGCGGCATTCGATGCCGACCGCCCCCTGGCCGTTGGCGGGCAGGCTCTGCTCGGGCTCGATGAAGGCGGCGATGCGATGGGCCATCTCCAGTCGTTTCAGGCCGGCGGCGGCCAGGATGATGGCGTCATATTCACCGGCATCCAGCTTGGCGAGGCGGGTGTTGACGTTGCCCCGCAGGTCGCGGATCACGAGATCAGGGCGGGCAGCGCGCAGCTGGCACTGACGGCGCAGGCTGGAGGTGCCGACCACGGCCCCTTGAGGCAGCTCGCCTATCTGGTTGAAATGATTGGAAACAAAGGCATCACGCGGGTCTTCGCGTTCACAGATGGTGTGTAGGCCGAGTCCGTCGGGGAACTCCACAGGTACGTCTTTCATGGAGTGGACAGCGATGTCGGCACGCCCCTCCAGCATGGCAGTCTCCAGCTCCTTGACGAACAACCCCTTGCCGCCGACCTTGGCGAGAGGGGTGTCGAGGATCTTGTCACCCTGGGTGCTCATGGGCACCAGTTCGACCTGCAGATCCGGATGGAGTGCCTCCAGCCGATCTTTCACAAAATTGGCCTGCCACAGGGCCAGTGGGCTCTTTCGAGTGGCAATTCTCAGGGTTCGGGCTGCCATATCAATCAGTTGTTTCATCTTTTGAGAGGAAAACGATCTTACCACCCTTTGCAGGGGCTTTCATGGCGCAGCCCGCAAAAGCGGGGCCAAGCTCAAAAACGGGGGCTGAAAATTATTTTCATTCAGCCAATAATTGATTTTAACTCATTGAAAATAAGCAATTTTATTGCTTTCCGCTGATACCGTTACGAACGGGGTCAGAAATAATCCGGTGATTGTGTGCGGGCTTGTTTACCACTGCTGTTTGCATTGTTAACATGATCACACTTTTTTGACGTCTCCCCGTTTTGGTGCGTCATTTCTCTTCCCCATAGGTAGGGCATTGCTGGTTAAACTCGACACGCTGGTGGCGCGCTACGACGAACTCAATCGTCTCAAGACGCAACGAGCGCTGGATCTCATGAGTCGCTACGGGCAGCAGGTTTTCCACTTGCTGCCTGTCATGCTGCACTTCAATCACCCCCTGTTGCCCGGTTATGTGGCAGGGGATGTGCCTCATGGTATCTGGAGTTTTGTCGCCAACGAGGCCCAGCAGGCCTTCATCCAGGATCTCTGCCAGAACGCCAACTGCCAGGGCGGTCTCAGTACCCACGACAAGTCCATCCAGGGCCTCTACTCCATGGGGAGCACCTCCTCCATCGGTCAGTGCTGCCACTCGGATCTCGACATCTGGGTCTGTCACGTGGCCGGTCTGTCGAGCGAGCGCCTCGCCCTGCTGGAACAGAAGTGCCAGCACCTCTCCATGTGGGCCGAGCAGCGGGGTGTCGATCTCAACTTCTTCCTGATCCCCGAAGACAAGTTCCGCCAGCGCAACGATGCCCAGATGCAGGGGGAGAGCTGCGGCAGCGCCCAGCACCTGCTGCTGCTCGACGAGTTCTACCGCAGCGCCATGCACATCGCCGGCAAGCGGCTGCTCTGGTATCTGGTGCCGGCCGAATATGACGATCACTACGACGACTACGTCAACGGCCTGTTTGCCCACGGCAAGTTGAGCCAGGATGACTGGCTCGATCTGGGGGGCTTTGATCGCATTCCTGCCGAGGAGTATTTCGGCTCCGCCCTGTGGCAGCTCTACAAGGGGATCGACTCCCCCTACAAGGCGGTACTCAAGTCGGTGCTGATGGAGGCCTACTCCCACGAGTATCCCAACACCCGGCTGCTGTCGGTGACCAGTCGCGACTGGTTCCAGCACAACGAGGGGATGCACTACCGCCTCGACAACTACTGCCTGATGCTGGACAAGGTGACCAACTATCTCAAGTCCATCGGCGACATGCAGCGCCTCGATCTGGTGCGTCGCTGCTTCTATCTGAAGGTGTGCGACGGGCTGAGCCATCCCAAGGAAGATCACTCCCCGGACTGGCGTCGGGAGCAGATGGCCCAGCTGGTGGCCTACTGGGGTTGGAGTCCGGAGCGCCTTTACCACCTTGATCACCGCCAGGAGTGGAAGGTCGAGGACGTCAAGGTGGCCTACGCCGAGTTGCTGGAGGCCCTGATGCAGAGCTACCGCAACCTCATCCAGTTCGCCCGGCGCAACAACATCAGCGAGTCCATCAACCCGGAAGACATCGGCATCCTGTCGCGCAAGCTCTATGCCGCATTCGAGAGCCTGCCGGGCAAGGTGCAGCGCATCAACCTCAAGATTGCGCCGGATCTCGGCGAGCCGGATCTCAGCCTGGTACAGGTACCCCACGGTCGCCTGAATCGCGCAGGCTGGTATCTCTACAAGCATTCCCTCGAACCCGCCGACATCATTGGCCGGGCGCCGCTCGAATATAACGGCTACATCAGCAAGCTGGTGGCCTGGGCCTATTTCAACGGCCTGCTGACGCCCCAGTCCCGGGTGCACCTGTTTAACCAGGGCTCCGATCTGCACATCGACAACCTGCATCAGTTCTGTCGCGATCTCTCCGGCACCTTCCCGGTCAAGTATCCCCGCGCGACCAACCTGGCCCTGAGCCGGCCGTGCGAGATCCGCCAGCTCTCCATCTTCCTGAACCTGGAGACGGACCCGTCCAGCCACTGGGTGGGGCAGGTGATCGAGTTCGATGCCAACGCCGCGGACGTCTTCTCGTTCGGTCGCAACCAGGAGTGTCTGGTGGGATCCGTGGATCTCGTCTATCGCAACTCCTGGAGTGAGATCCGCACCCTGCACTTCGAGGGAGAGGAAGCCGTGGTGGACGCCCTCACCACCATCCTCGGCAAGATGCACCAGGACGCCGCGGCCCCCGAGATGATCGAGGTGTTCTGCTACAGCCAGCACTTCCGCTCCCTGGTGCGCACCCGCTTCCAGCAGCTTGTGGCTGAATGCATCGAGTTGCGCCTGGCCCGGGACAAGCAGCAGCTGGTCAAGACGCTGGCGCTCGGCAAGGAGAAGTACGGCATCTTCTTCGAGCGGCGCGGGGTGTCGGTCAAAAAGCTGGAAAACGCCATCGATTTTTACCGTCACATCTCCCACAACAAGCTGGATCACCTGCCGCTGCGCCTCGACAAGACTCACAGCCAGCACCTGCCCGGCATCGTCGACGCCTACGCCAGCGAAGGGCTGGTGCAGTTCTTCTTCGATACCCGGGATGCAGGCACCAACATCTATATCCTGGACGAGGCGAACCGGGTGGAGATCTACCAGCACTTCGCCGGCAACAAGGACGAACTGGTACAGGGGGTGAACCGGTTCTACACCTCGGGTCACGAGCGATTCAGCAATGCGGGTCAGTTCAGCAACTTCAACCTGCCCCAGTACTACGAAATCGTGCAGGTGGGTGACAAACTCGATGTGATCCCCTACCGCAGCCAGAGCCCGCAGCGGGACACCCCAGGAGCGGCGCGGGAAGTAGGATGATGCGCTGATAGCCGCACCGGCAAGATGGCAAACGGCCTGCATGATGCAGGCCGTTGTCGTATCCGTGGTGCGGGAATCTGGTGTGGAGGGGGCCGCGGCCAGTGGGGGATGCCGTCGAGCATCGCCGTCAGGGATGAAAGCAAACGGCCTGCTGATGCAGGCCGTTGTCTTACCCGTTATCCGACAATCAGGCGCCGAGGCGGGCCAGCAACCAGCTGCGAATGTCGCCCAGCTGGGGGCGGCAGATCTCGTGGCGCATGGGGTATTCGTGCCACTCGGGGCTGAGTCCCGCCGCTTCCAGCCGGTTCTTGGCGTCCCAGCCCATGGAGAGGTTCACCACGTCGTCATAGATGCCGTGCATGTAGCAGATGGGCAGGGCGCGGGCCGCCTCGCTCATCTCGTCGGGCAGGGCATCGGGTACCGCTAGATAGGTGGACATGCAGAGCAGGCCTGCCAGTGGCACCGGATGGCGCAGGGCGGTGAAGGAGGCGATGACGCCCCCCTGGGAGAAGCCGGCCAGCACGATGCGCTCGGGGGTGAAACCCTCGGCCACCAACTGGTCGATCAGCGAGGCGATACGGGCCGCTGACTCCCTGACATGGGACTCCACGGCGCGATCCGCCGGATCCTCGAAGCTCTTGATGTCGTACCAGCCGCGCATCCGGTAGCCCATGTTGATGGTGATGGGGCGCTCGGGCGCATCGGGCAGCAGATGGCGGACGGGCAGGTCGGCGGGCAGGGCCAGCGCCTCCACCAGGGGGGCGAGGCCGGCGCCGGAGTCCCCCAGCCCGTGCAGCCAGATCACCGCATGGCGGGCACCTTCTGGATGCAGATCCGTCATGAGAAGACCACGGGCTCGCCGGCCTGGGTGGTGCAGGCCCGGGTCAGCAGGGCCTTGAGCTCGTCGCCGAAGCGGTTGTCGATCCAGCTGTCACCGCGCAGCTCGAAGTGGAAGCCGTTCTCCCGGGTAGCGACCCAGATCTGGTGCAGGGGCTCCTGCTTGTTGATGATGACCTTGGTCTTGTTCTCGAAGCTCAAGGTCAGCACCCCGCCTGCGCGTTCGCAGTCGATATCCGGATACCCCTCGTCGATGGTGTCTTCCACATACTGGAAAAAGGCGTCGGTCAGGGCGTGATACTCGTGATCCTTCATCGGTTTATCCTGTTGCTTTTAACAATGTGAGTGCGATTATAGAGGGCCAAAAATTTTTTCGCAGCGAACCATTATGATTACCCAGTTCACCAAGTGCCTGTTTGCCGCGTCGCTGTCGCTCGGGTTGGCCGCCTGTGGCCTGACGGGGCCTCTCTACATGCCGCCGGCCGAACAGCCCGCACCTGCAGAGCAGACACAGCCCAAGACAGAGAGTACACCGCAAGCCGCCTCGCCTGCGACCGCTACACCGGCCTCAGAGGCCGCGCCGCAATAATCTAGGAAGGAACCGCCCCCTTGGATCACTTTAACTACGACGCAGACGGTCAGCTTCAGGCCGAACAGCTTCCCCTGCAACAGCTTGCCGACCAGTACGGCACTCCGCTCTATGTCTACTCCCGCGCCACCCTGGAACGCCACTGGCATGCCTTCGACCAGGCGGCTGGCGACATTCCCCACCTGATCTGCTATGCGGTCAAGGCCAACTCCAACCTGGCCCTGCTCAATCTGCTGGCACGCCTCGGTTCGGGCTTTGACATCGTCTCCGGCGGCGAGCTGTCCCGGGTGCTGGCGGCGGGCGGTGATCCGGCCAAGGTGGTCTTCTCCGGCGTCGCCAAGAGCGAAGCCGAGATGCGCCTTGCGCTGGAAAAAGAGATCCTCTGCTTCAACCTGGAGTCCGAAGCCGAGCTGGAGCGCCTGAACCGGGTCGCAGGCAGCATGGGCAAGAAGGCGCGGGTCTCGGTGCGGGTCAACCCGGACATCGACGCAGGCACGCACCCCTATATCTCCACCGGCCTCAAGCAGAACAAGTTCGGCATCCCCATCGAACAGGCGCCAGCCATCTACCGCAAGGCAGCGGCCATGGCCCACATCGAGATCAAGGGGGTGGATTGCCACATCGGCTCGCAACTCACTGAATTGAATCCCTTTATGGAGGCGGCGGACAAGCTGCTCAAGCTCATCGACGAGCTGGCGGCGGAAGGCATCCACATCCATCACCTGGACGTGGGCGGCGGTCTGGGGGTCAACTACGGCGCCGAGCAGCCGCCGCACCCCACCGAGTATGCCGAGGCGCTCAAGCAGAAGCTGGCGGGCCGGGATCTGACCCTCTTGTTCGAACCGGGCCGCGCCATCGTCGCCAACGCCGGTGTGCTGTTGACCCGGGTCGAGTTCCTCAAACCCGGCGAGACTCGCAACTTCGCCCTGATCGACGCCGGCATGAACGATCTGCTGCGCCCCTCCCTCTACGGCGCCTGGATGAACATCATCGAGGTGGACAGCCGGGCGACCCACGAGAAGGCACTCTATGACGTGGTGGGCCCGGTGTGCGAGACCGGCGACTTCCTCGGCAAGGAGCGTACCCTGGCGATTGCCGAGGGCTCCCTGCTGGCGGTGCGTTCCGCTGGCGCCTACGGCTTTACCATGTCCTCCAACTACAACACCCGACCCCGTGCGGCCGAGGTGCTGGTGGACGGTGACCAGGCGCACCTCATCCGTGAGCGGGAGCAGTTGGCGGATCTCTGGCGTGGCGAGCACCTGCTGCCGTGATGGATGGATTTTCAGCGTTCCTCCATGTGAGAGCGTGATTAACGGTGAGACAGGAACGCGCGATGTTGATTGAGTTTTCCAAAATGCACGGCCTCGGTAACGACTTCATGGTGGTGGATGGCGTCACCCAGAAGGTGTTCTTCAGCAACGACATCATCAAGAAGCTGGCGGATCGTCACTTCGGTATCGGCTTCGACCAGCTGTTGCTGGTGGAGCCGCCCTATGACCCCGAGCTCGACTTCCACTACCGCATCTTCAATGCCGACGGCAGCGAGGTGGAACAGTGCGGCAACGGGGCCCGTTGCTTTGCCCGTTTCGTGCGTCTCAAGGGGTTGGTCAACCGGGATCGCATCGCGGTCAGTACCGCCCGGGGCCGCATCACTCTGCAGCTGGAAGGGGAGAACCAGGTCACGGTCAACATGGGGGTGCCCCAGTTCGAGCCGGGCAAGATCCCGTTCCGTGCCCAGAAGGCGGAGAAGACGTATCTGCTGCGGGCCCAGGATCACACCGTGATGTGCGGTGCCGTCTCCATGGGCAACCCTCACTGCGTCATCGAGGTGCCCTCGGTGGCCGATGCGCCGGTGGAGACCCTGGGACCCATCATGGAGCGCCACGAGCGCTTCCCCGAGCGGGTCAACGTCGGCTTCATGGAGATGGTCAACGCCAGCGAGATCAAGCTGCGGGTCTTCGAGCGCGGGGTGGGGGAGACCCTGGCCTGCGGGACCGGGGCCTGTGCGGCCGTGGTGATAGGCATCAGCCAGGGCAAGCTCAAGGAGCGGGTCACCGTCACCCTGCCGGGTGGCAAGCTGACCATCGCCTGGAAGGGACCGGGTCAGCCCGTCTACATGACGGGGCCGGCCGAGCACGTCTTTGACGGCCAGATAGAGTTGTAGACAAGGAGCGGGTGATCCCGCTCCATCAACGGATCATATCGGGGCCCTTGGCCCCTTTTTCGGATGGATCAACCAAGTTATGAGCGAACTCAAACGGCAGGAATCACTGGTGGATGAAGCCACAGTGCTGGAGTACCTGGCCCGTTATCCCGAGTTTTTCCTGCGTCACGGGGCCATGCTGGACAAGATCCGCATTCCCCATGCGCAAAAGGGCACCATCTCCCTGGTGGAGCGCCAGCTGGACAGACAGCGGGAGCGCATCGAGCAGCTGGAGCAGGAGATCACCGAACTGATGGGGGTCGCCAGCGAGAACGAGCGGATCTTCCGGGTCTATGCGGATCTCTACGGGGAGATCTACGGCTGCCAGACCCTGTTCGAGCTGAGCGCCGTGATGGGCAAGGCCTTCGTCCAGCGGCTGCGACTCACCGGCCTGCGGCTCTGGCTCAATCCCAGGCATTTCCAGCTGAGCGGCCCCGAGCAGCGTTTCCTGGCGCAGGGCAAACAGCTCGAACAACTGCTGGGGCAGCGCCTGCCCGGCACGGACTACTATTTCGGCCGCCTCAACCAGAGCGAGAAGCAGGCGCTGTTTGGCAATGATGTGCTGGTCAACTCGGTGGCCCTGATGCGGCTCGGGGAGCTCGGCGTGCTGGCCTTCGCGAGCTCGGATCCCAGCCACTTCACCCCCCACAACGACACCCTGCTGCTGGGTCAGCTGGGGCGTCTGCTGCAGCTGCGTCTGCCCGAGCTGGCCCGTGGCTAAGGCAACGACCCGATCCCCTGCCAGGGTGCTCCCTGCCGCCGACCCTCTGCCGGTCGCACTGGCGGGGGAACTGGACGCCTTTATCGAATACCTGAGAGTCGAGCGCCAGCTCAGCCCCCACACCCGCAGCAACTATCAGGCTCATCTGGAAGCCATGACCGCCGAGCTGGTGAAGCTCGGGGTCGACGACTGGGCCCGGCTCGAGGCGAGCCAGGTGCGCAGCCTGGTGACCCGGATGCACAAGGGGGGGTTGGCGCCCCGTTCCCTTGCCACCAAGGTGTCGGCCCTGCGCAGCTTCTGCGACTGGCAGGTGCGCCAGGGGCGGCTCACCGCCAACCCGGCGCGGGGCATCGTCACCCCCAAGCAGGGGCGGCCCCTGCCCAAGAACCTGGACGTGGACGAGATGTACCAGCTGCTCAACATCACCGACGAGCAGGATCCGCTGGCGGTGCGGGATCGCGCCATCATGGAGTTGATGTACTCCTCCGGCCTGCGCCTTGCCGAGCTGGTGGGGCTCAACCTCGCGGACGTGAAGCTCGAGGAGCGCCAGCTCAGGGTGATCGGCAAGGGCTCGCGGGAGCGGGTGCTGCCCATCGGGCGGATGGCGGTGGAGTGGTTGCACAAGTGGCTCAAGGTACGCCCCCTGCTGGCCGGTGACGAGGGGGAGGCATTGTTCGTCTCCAAGCGCAGGCAGCGGCTCTCGGCCCGCTCGGTACAGGAGCGGCTCGACGGCTGGGGCAACAAGCAGGCTCTCAATGCCCACGTGCATCCCCACAAGCTGCGCCACAGCTTCGCCACCCACATGCTGGAATCCTCCGGCGATCTGCGGGCGGTGCAGGAGCTGCTGGGGCATGCGGATCTCTCCACCACCCAGATCTATACCCACCTCGACTTCCAGCATCTGGCCAAGGTATATGACAGTGCCCACCCGCGGGCGAAGCGGGATCCGGAAACGCCGGAGGATGAGTGATGTGGTGTGCGATCTGCGGGGATGACAATCTCCACGTCGCCCGGGTCAGGCGGGAGCCCGCAACGCCAGAGGATGAGGAGTAAAGAGGAACAGCCATGCAGTTTTACCGTCGCTGGCAGCCGGTGGCCGCCATCTCGTTCGATCTGGACGACACCCTCTATGACAACGGCCCCGCCATCGCGCGGGCGGAACAGTGGATGCTGGACCACCTGCGCAGCGAATACCTGGCTACCGCCATGCTGGACAAGCCGCGCTGGCTCGCGCTCAAGCGCCAGTTGCTGCTGGACCACCCGGCGCTGAGCCACGACGTCAGCCTGGCGCGCCAGCGGGGCATTCGCGAGGCCCTGGTGCAGGGGGGCATGGAGCCCGGTCTGGCGGAGCAGCAGGCCCGGGCGGTGTTCACCGGCTTCATGGCCGAGCGCTCGAAGATAGAGGTGAGCGAGGCGACTCACGCCCTGCTGGCTCGTCTGGCGGCGCGCTACCCGCTGGCGGTGATCACCAACGGCAACCTGGATCTGGAGCAGGCGGGTCTGGCTGGCTACTTCACCCTGGTCTGCAAGGCGGGAGCGGGAGCCAAAATGAAACCGGCGCCCGACATGTTCGTGCAGGTGCAAGAGGCCCTGGGGCTGACCCCCGGCCGCATCCTCCATGTGGGGGATCACCCGGTGACCGACGTGCTGGGGGCCAGGCTGCACGGCTTTCGGGCCGCCTGGCTCAACGAGAGCGGTCAGTCCTGGCAGTCGCTGTCGCTGCTGCCGGATGTGGAGCTGGGGCAGCTGCAGGATCTGGCCACCCTGCTGCTCTGAGCTGGGGATGAGGGACAGATTCCGTGATGTATATCTGGCAATAATAACAAGGGAGCAAGGGCGTGAAGGGAATGAAGGGTGTCATCTGGCTGGCGATCCCCGTGATGCTGGCGGGATGCGATCTGGTGCAAGACCGTTACCGGATGGAGTTCAGGGACGGATCCTGGCGGGAGATCGCCATCTCCCCGTTTTCCAACGAGGCGCGCTGGCGCGAGGGGTGTGCCACCGGCGAGATCCAGGTGGACATGACCCTGCCCCTGAAACGGGGCAAGGTGGTGAATGGCCGGGAGCAACTGCTCATCGGCGGCGAGCTGTTCGAGCTGGAGGATGCCCGTCTCTATCGCGGCAACGGCATGGTGCTCGGGCAGGCCCCGGACCATATCCAGCGGGGCCTCAAGGGGCTGGATGTCTGCCGAACCCTGCGTCCTGATCGCGGGGCCCTGCCCAAGCTCAAGGGCAAGGGATTCGGCGACTAGCCCGTCTGCTGCCTGAACGGGCAGGAGGCGTCGCCGAAGGCAGTGGATAGCTTGATGGCGTGGGGGGGTCACAGGCCCGTCACGTCGGATGCCTCTGGGCAGCCCCCGATGTACGAGGCCCTGCCCAGGCTCAAGGGCAAGGGGTCGGCGACTAGCCGACCTGCTGCCTGAACCGGCGGCAGGCGTCGCCAAAGGCGGTGAACAGCTTGATGGAGTGGGGGTTCTCGCTGGCCTTCCACTCCGGGTGCCACTGCACCGCCAGCAGGAAGGGGGAGAGGGCGGGTGCGTGGATCGCCTCGATCAGCCCGTCTTCGGCATGGGCCAGGGGGGCCAGCCCCTTGGCCAGCGTCTTGATCCCCTGCCCGTGGAGGGAGTTGACCGGAATCGACGGTTGCTCCATCAGCTCGGCCAGCCAGGTACCGGGCACCAGCTCGACCTGATGGCTCTCGCCATACTGCTCGTCCACCGGGTCATCCGCATCCTCCCGATGATCGTCATAACCCGGCTCGCAATAGACCTTCTGGTGAATGTCGCCTCCCAGGGCCACGTTGATCTCCTGCATGCCGCGGCAGATCCCGAGGATCGGCAGGCCACGGTCGAGGGCGGCGCGCACCAGGGGAATATCGAACAGATCCCTGTCCCTGTCCTGGGGCTTCTCCGGGGTGAGGTTCTCCTGGCCATAGAGGGCAGGATCGATGTTGGATCCGGCACCGCTCAGATAGACCCCGTCGGCGAGGTCCAGATACTGCTCCAGATCCTCGGTGCCACAACAGGTGGGCACCAGCAGCGGCACGCAGCCGCTGATCTCCACCAGAGGCTTGATGTATTTGTGGGTCATGACCTGGTAGGCGTGGCCACTGCGGGCCTGGGCCCCCATGGTCATCAGCACGACGGGTTTGTTATGGGAACTGGGGTTGGGCATAGGTCACCTTGGCTATCCTTGGCGGTCTCATCCTGCGCCTTGGGAAGGCCCTTGCCGCCTCGGCTCGCAAGGGCATGCCTCAAGGCATGGTCGTGGGATCAGGGTCGCGCCAGCGTGCCAGAATCGTCGGTCAGCCTTGGCAACGACAGCCTGGATCCTGCCTCCAGTCTGCCAAGGCCGTTCAATATGTCAAACAAAATGATGCAATTATGTTAACCGTTGATGTCGAGATGCGGCTGCGAGTCCCATTTAAAGGGGCTTGAGGGGGGATGCCTGGTGCGGCGAGAGATTTGATGGTGGATATATTAAACATCTGGTCGGGCGGCCGGATAGTAGAAGGGGCCCACAGGGCCCCTTGTCGACTCAGGCGTTCAGGATGAAACGTTCGATCACCTGGGCGACCCCGTCTTCATCGTTGCGCCCCGTGGTGTGCTGTGCCAGCGCCTTGATCTCGTCGGTGGCGTTGCCCATGGCGACCCCGAGTCCGGCGTAGGCGATCATGTGGTGATCGTTGCCCGCATCCCCCACCGCGATCACCTGGGAGGCATCCAGCCCCAGGTGCTCGGCCAGGGCGGCGACGCCGGTGCCCTTGTTGCTGCGCTTGTTCATGAACTCGAGGAAGTAGGGGGCGCTGCGCACCACGGTATAGCGCTCGTGGAGTTCGGCGGGCAGCTGGGCGATGGCACGGGAGAGCAGGGGCTCTGGGTCAATCATCATCACCTTCATGATCTGCTCGTCGTCGGGCAGGGTGGCGAAGTCCACCAGGTTGATGGGTTGACCGATGAGGCGGGATTCGTGCTCGGTATAGGGGCTGATCCTGGGGCTGATGAGCCCCTGGCGGACGGAGAAGCCGTGGATGTTCACCCCCAGCTCACAGGCCAGGTGGGCGATGGCACGGGCATCGCTGCCGGTCAGCAACTGGCTGCGGATGATGCGTTGCTCGGATACCTGCTGCACCAGGGCGCCGTTGTAGCAGATGACGTAGTCATCCTGGCCGGTGAGGCCCAGCTCGGTCAGGGCGGCGGTCATGCCTTCCAGCGGGCGGCCGGAGGCCAGCACCACGGTCACGCCCCTGGCGCGGGCTGCCGCGATGGCGGCCTGGGTGCGGGGGGAGATTCGGCCCTCTGGGGTCAGCAGGGTGCCATCCATATCCAATGCGATCAGCTTGTACATCTTCTCACTACCTGAGTCTGGCCGGCCCGCCCGATGGGGCCATGGGGAGGCCGAGTGTAGCGAAAATCGCCGCCGGGATCACGCCGCCTGCCGAAGCGGGGGCACGTTGCCCCTCAGCGCTGGCCCTGGTAGGGGGTCAGTTGCAGCTGATCTTCCCGGATGGCGAAGTGGATGGGGCCGTGCTCGATGTCGACCCTGTTGTGGTGATGGGCCATCTCCACCTCGACGCCGGGGAAGAGGCGCTGGGTGGCGATGATGTCCATGTTGGCCATGAGCGCCTGCAGCTCCCGCTGCGCCTCGGCGAGCTGCTCGTCCAGGCTCTTGCTCTCGTCGAACTGGCGGGTGCGCAGCGCCTTGATCTTCTGCAGGGTCTCGGGATTGCGCTTGTCACGGGGCAGTTGCAGCAGCCGCAGGATGAGATCCTGCAGCTTGTCTATCTGCTCGGCGCAGGTCTGTTTGCGCTGGCGCAGCGCCAGCTCCTGCTCCTTCTGGCTGAAATAGCCACCGAGGATCTGCAACCGGGTCCGGTTGGCCGCCGAGGCTCCGAGCACCGGGGCCATGATGAGCCGGTTGGCGATGTTGATGCCGCCGATGAGGTGCCCCTTGCGCATGGCGCTGTCCCCCACCTTGAGATCCTGGCCGCTGCGGCAATAGCAGTGGCTGAGCTGGCTCAGGATATGGATGTCGCCATCGGCCTCCAGCCTGGCGTACTGGGCATAGCTGGCGTGGATCTCCCCTCCGGCGTTGAGGTGGCAGAGGTATTCGTCGTCCGCCAGCTTGCGCCCTATGATGCCGTTGCGCACCGTGATGGTGCCGCCGGATTCGATGTAGCCGCCCTCGACGAAGCCGCCGATCACCACGTCCCCGCTGGTCTTGACGCGCATGCCGGGCATGACGTCCCCGGTGACCAGCAGCGATCCCTCGAACTCGACGTGGCCGTGGCGGATGTCGACCTGCTTGACGTTGAGCACCTCGTCGACCCGCATCCCGGCACGCTCCTGACAGGGGAGTCCCGGGCGTGTCGCCAGCAGCAGGTCCGGATCCTCGGGGGAGAGGCAGGTGCCGTCACCCGGCGTCATGGCGCTCTCCTTGCCGTGGCGAGCGGTCAGGGTCTGGCCCGTCACGGTGAAGCCGTCGATGCCCTGGGTGGCGGGGTGCCTGCGCATCAGCAACGCCCCCGCCTTGACGGTGAGCAGGGTGCCGAGGTCGCGCATGTCCACCTTGCCGTGATCCCGCTCCTGGGGTTTGAGGATCCGCTCGGCTGCGGTCTCCACCAGCCGCTCCAGGCGGGTATCCAGGCCGTGCCTGGCGGCCTTGCCGAGGGCGATGACGGGATTGAGCTGGGCACCGGGGGCCGCCTCACCCGCTGCCTGGATGGCGGCGGCAAGGAGTCGCTCGCTCACCCCCTGCTTGACCGTGCTGGCCGCCAGGGCCTCCTGCAACCGGGCCAGGGTCAGGGGCTGGCCGCCCCAGTCCGCGGTGATCTGCGCCCTGGCGCTCATCTGGTCCTTGTCCACCTGGATGAGCAGCCTGGCATCCTGGCGCCGGGCAATGGGGACTGGTGGATGCGCGGGGGCATCCGGCTCTGCGATGAGGGCGTTGAGCAGGGTGACGGCTTCGCGGATCCCCTCGCCGAGGGGTTCGTAGCGCCGACAGTTGGAGAGTCGCAGCAGGGCCAGGACGTCGCTTTCCTGGATGGGCTCGGTGAGGCCCGGGGTGATGCGCAGGCAGACATAGCTCATGTCGGCCGACAGCTGAAACCACGCTTTGCTTAACACCGGGCCCTCCTTCGTTGTCCCTGTCCGGTTTGCCCCATGCCGGGGCCTCTCCTTGCCGGCATCCCATGCCGCCGGGGCGGATCCAACGCGCAGTATTCGGGTATTTTTCCTTCCGGGTCAACGATCTGAATGCAAATGGGTGAGCCGGGTTGAGGAAATATCGGCTGACGGGAGAGGGGCAGAGCCGGCCATGCCATGTGTTCCATTGCAGTTTTTTAGCGCAATATGCTGACTTTTTATGCTTTCGCTATCCAGAGTGTCAACCACGTTGAAGGTGGCGATGCAAATCACCTTGCCAGGCAGGAAGAGAAGGATTTTAATCTGCCGCCGCCCCAGGGCGAGGACTTTGGTCGCCACCGATCAGCCCCTTTTTCTGTCCAACCGAACGAGCCCCATGACCGCCCAAGGCCACCTGCTGTTTTCCGTCACCTGCGTCCTGCTTGCCCACAAGGTTGAACTGACTCCGGCCCTGGCCGATGCCAGCCTGTGGCACATCGTTCCCATGGCCCTGGCGAGCGCCTTGCTGCCGGATCTCGATCACCCCCGCTCCCTGCTCGGGCGGCAACTGCCCTGGATCTCGGGGCCGCTCTCCCGGCTGTTCGGCCATCGCGGCTTCACCCACAGCCTGCTGGCGGTGGGGATGGGGGTCTGGGGGCTGGCCCAGGTGGAAGCCCCCAGGTTGCTGTCGGGGGCGGTGAAGGATGCTCTCATCGTGGGCTATCTCAGCCATCTGCTGGGGGACTGGCTCACCCCCATGGGCATTCCCCTGCTCTGGCCCTGGCGTCGGCGCTTTCGCCTGCCCGGCCTGCCCCTTAAGAGCGGCGGGGGCTACGAGAGGGCCTTCTGCCTGCTGACCCTGGCGCTCGCCGGGTACTGGGTCCATGGCGGCGCAGGCTTGGCTCACTTCTAGCCCCGGGCGCCCTCCTGGCATCTGGCCGTTCGGGTCAGGGTGAGGTAATCGGCGAGCACCGGCAGCCCCAGCAGGTGGCGGCGCAGCATGTCGAGGGCGGCGAAGGCGAGGATCCGGCGACCGCTTGCGGGGTCCGGATGGCTGACCTTGAGCGTCTGGCCGTGCAGTTGCCCGTCGGCGCAGAGCAGCAGCGGCACGCCCTCCGGACCGGCACGGCCTATGGTGAGGCTCAGGGGAGCGTCGGGCACTGCCAGTTGAGTCAGATCGTCGCTCAGGGTGTGGCTGAAGCCGGCGGTCAGGGCCGGGTGCCCGTGACACATGGCCAGCAGGGCGCCCCGGCTCTCCCCTTCCTGCAGGTGCAGCGACCGCTCCCCCAGCAGGGCCAGGATCTGGCTGGCAGGCGCCTCGTTGCCACGCCCCACCAGCCAGGGGGCGATGGCCGCAAGCAGCCTCGCCTCGGCGGCATCCATGTCGGCGGTGCTGGCACCGTGGCCGATGAGCTTGAGCTCGATGAGAGGCATGGAGGAGCGGTAGCCCAGCTCGATGCCGGCAGGCCAGGGGGCCGCATCCAGCATGTCGCTGAGGGCGGACTCCGAGACGCCGAAGGTGTAGAAACGGCGCAGCTCGGTGTCCGTCTCTTCCCCGGCCAGCACCTTGAGGCGGGGCATGATCTGTTCGCGCACCATCTGCTTGAACTCGAACGGCACGCCCGGGGTGAAGAAGAGCCGGCTCTGGCCGTGGCTGGCCGGGTGGCAGACCACAAAGCCGCAGGCGGTGCCCACCGGGTTGTCGAGGATCTCGCAGTCCCGGGGCAGCCAGGCCTGCTTGGTGTTGCTCCGGGCCATGGTGCGGCCCCGGCTGGCATAGCGTTCGGCCATGGTGGCGAGCCAGTCCGGGAACAGGGTCAGGGGCTGGTCAAACGCCTCGGCCGCGGCCTGGGCGGTGAGGTCGTCCGCCGTGGGGCCGAGCCCTCCGCACACCAGTACCACCTCGGCGCGGTTGGCGCTCTCCTGCAGCACGGCTGTCAGATCCGCGAGGTTATCCCCCACGGTGGCGCGGCGGCGCACCTGCCAGCCCTGCTCCAGCAAGAGGGCGCTGAGCCAGGCGGCATTGGTGTCCACCACCAGGCCGGTCACTATCTCGTCGCCTGTGCTGATGATCTCGATGCGCATGGGGACTCCTTGGGTGGGGCCAGCCCTCTCAGGGCTTGCCGTGTTCGAAGTAGTAGCTGATCCGGGTGCGGGGGTTGAGGTATTCGAACACCGCCGGGGGCAGGCGTTTGGGCTGGATCACCTTGGCGATGGTCAGCCCGGCCGCGTCGAGGTCGATGATGGCTGCCTCCTGGCGCGGAATGCGGGGGTCGTATACCAGCACTGCGGGGTAGAGCAGGCGGGAGGCGTTGACCGACATCACCAGCCCCACCTGGCCGTTGGAAAGCTGCACCACGCTACCCGGGGGGTAGACCCCCATCAGCCGGATCAGCATGCCGAGGTGATCGGCGTTGAACTGTGACTTGCGCTGCTTGTAAAGGCTGCCGAGGGCCGCGTAGGGCACCTTGGCCTCCAGGTGGCAGAGGTTGTCGTACTCGTTGATGAGGGAGACGATCTGGGTGAGGGGATCGAGCTGATCGCCCTTGAGCCCCTGGGGGCCGGTGCCGTCCAGGTACTCGTGGTGGTTCTGCACTATCTGCTTGGCCGCTTCCGGAAAATCGCTGACCAGCCCCAGCAGTTCCAGGCCGTAGCGGGGATGCTGGGCCATCAGGTTCTGCTCCGGCTTGGTCAGCGGCTCCGTCTTGCGCAGGATTTGGCTCGGGATCCTCAGCTTGCCGATGTCGTGGAACAGGGCCCCCATGCCGACCTGGCGGATCGCCTCGGCCGGCAACTTGCACTCCCGGGCGAGCAGCATGCTGAGCACGCTGACGTTGAGGGAGTGAAACTGCAGGCTGTTGCCATCATCGCTGTCTGAGACCAGGTGCAGCACCATCTCGTCCACCGAGAGGAGCTGCTCCGTCATGGCGTTGATCAGCTCCTGGGCCTCGCTGATGGCGTTGAGGGGGCGGGACTGGATCTTGCCCATGAGGTTGCGCACCTGGGCCAGGGATTGGCGGAACTGTTTCTCGCACTGCTGCAGGTCGCGGCGATAGCGCTGCAACTGCTCGATGCGCCGCAGTTTCTCCTGCTGCATCTCCTCCTGGCGGGCGACGAGACCCTCCCCCTCAACCTCATCTGCCTGGGGCTGGGTCTGGCCGAGGGGCTTGGGCGGCGTGTCGCTCTTGTCGGGAATGATGGTCACCAGCTTGAGGCCAAGGCGACGAATGAGCTCGATCTCCTCCTCGCTCTTGAGCTTGAAGCTGGAGAACAGAAACGGGTGCTCACGCCATCCCAAAGGCAGGGAGACATAATTGCCGACTTGCAGCCGTTCTACGGAGATCTTGATTCCTGTCATGGGGTTGGGCACGAGGGACACACTGAGCCGTATGCTAGTCAAAGGGCGGGGTGAATACAAAAGGTATCTGATGACAGCGGGAGCGCTTTATTATAGGCTTCTAGATGTCCAGACATATTTACCGATGCAGTACAGGGAGTCAGCATGCCGATCAAGATCCCGGACCAGTTGCCCGCCGCCGAAGTGCTGGGGCAGGAGAACATCTTCGTGATGACGGAATCCCGGGCCGTCACCCAGAACATCCGCCCGCTGCGGGTGCTCATCCTCAATCTGATGCCCAAGAAGATAGAAACCGAGATCCAGCTGATGCGGATGCTCTCCAACTCGCCCTTGCAGGTGGACGTGGATCTGTTGCGCATCGACGATCGGGAGTCGAAAAACACGCCCCAGGCGCACCTGGAGAACTTCTATCACGACTTCGAGCAGGTGAGAGGCAACAACTACGACGGCATGATCATCACGGGGGCGCCGCTCGGGCTGGTGGAGTTCGAGGAGGTGGTCTATTGGCCACGCATCGTCGAGATCATCGAGTGGTCCCATCAGCATGTCACCTCCACCCTCTTCCTCTGCTGGGCGGTGCAGGCGGCGCTGAAAGCCTTGTACGGCATGGAAAAGCAGACCCACGGCGAGAAGCTCTCCGGGGTCTATCGCCACCACCGCCTCGACGAGCACGAGGCGCTGCTGCGCGGCTTCGATGATGAATTCGTGGCGCCCCACTCCCGCTATGCGGCCTTCGACGGGGATCTCATCCGCGCCCACACCGATCTGCAGATCTTCGCCGAGTCGGAAGAGGCGGGCGTCTATCTGGCCGCCACCAAGGATTGTCGCCAGGTGTTCGTCACCGGCCATCCGGAATATGACGCCCTGACCCTGGATGGGGAATACCGGCGGGATCTGGCGGCCGGGCTCACCCCCGTCATTCCGGTCAACTATTACCCGAACAACGATCCAAGCCAGACCCCGCGCGCCACCTGGCGCAGCCACGGTCACCTGCTGTTTTCCAACTGGCTCAACTATTACGTCTACCAGTTGACCAGCTACAAGGTGGAAGACATCGGCAAGGTGTTTACCTACCAGCAGCCCAAGGGATAGAGCCCATCAGTCCGCCCCGGTCAGCCGCCGTCCACGGGTATCGAGCCAGTGACGGTGGCAGGCCAGGGTGAAGGCCCGTGGCCGTCTGGCCCGGATGAGGGTCATGGCCTCCTGCTGGGGCAGCCCCTGGGTCATCAGCAGCAGGGCGGCCGCCAGCCCGGTACGCCCGCTTCCTCCGTGGCAGTGAATGGCAAGGTGCCGTCCCTCGCGCAGCAGGGCGAGCAGTCGGGGTTGCACCCCGGGCCAGGCCTGTTCGAAGGCGGCATCCGGTGCCTCGTCATCCGCAATGGGCAGATGGAACCAGCTCATGCCTCTGGCCTGCACCAGCTGCCCGAGAGAGAGGGGCCCGCACAGGGCCAGCTCCTCCTCCGTCATCAGGGTCAGCACCCCGCCGGCACCGGCCAGCTGCAACTGTGCAAGGGCGTCGGCCATGGGGACCTGCTGGCTGCCGGGGCAGGGGGTGAGCAGGAGCTGGCCGTCGAGCCGTGGAACGTCCAGGCTCCAGAAGGGATGGGCACTGAGCATGGGGTTCCTCGTGGTGGTCGGGGTCAACGGGATCGGCATCCCGCGGGTGCGGCACAGCATAGAGGGGCCGGAGGCGATGTCAATCTGCGTTGTGTTCGGCCCGGTTTACGGGCAGAGTCTAAAAAAATCGAGCGATGCAAGGAGTAAAGATGAGAAACCTGGATCAACTGGACTTGGACATCCTGGCCCATCTGTTTCGCGATGCGGGCATGACCAACAAGGATTTGGCGGCCCTGGTCGGGGTGGCGCCGTCCACCTGTCTGGAGCGGGTGCGCAAGCTGCAGCAGGATGGCGTGCTCAAGGGGGCGCACTGCGAGGTGGATTACCAGGCCCTGGGCGGTCACATCCAGGCCATGGTCTCCTTGCAACTGGCCCGTCACAGCCGCCAGATCATCGATGCGTTTCGCGACGCCATCCTGGCCCTGCCCGAGGTGATCAGCCTGTTCCACATGGGCGGCAAGGATGATTTCCTGGTGCACCTGTGCGTCTCCGATACCGAACACCTGCGCAATTTCGTCTTCGATCACTTTACCTCCCGGGAAGAGGTGGTGCACCTCGAGACCTCCCTGGTGTTCGAGCACAGGTTCAGCCGCTCGCTTCCCTGCTTCCCCCACCCCTGACGGGGCTAGCCGCAAGAAAAAACCGCCCGAGGGCGGTTTTTTTGTGGGCGGTCCCTCAGTTGAGAGCCAGCCGGCTGTCCTGCGCCGTCCGGTAGAGCCCCTGCTGATAGGCCAGGCTGCCCCACAGGACCAGCCCCAGGGCGGCATCTTTCATGGCGCCCGGCTGCGGCGCCGGGGTGAGCGTTTCGGTCGCATCCTCGTAGATGAAGCCTTCCGGCGCCCGCTCGGGCTGCAGGATCACCACGTCCTTGCCGCGCATCAGGGCGAAGTTCTTGTCGTACTGCATAATGGCGCGTCCCGGCCAGTCGGCGGGCATGCGGGTGAGATCCTTGCCCAGCATGGGGTAGTCGGCACTGATGCCCATGAGGGAGAGCAGGGTCGGGGCCATGTCGATCTGGCTGACGATGCGGGGGTCCTTTCTTGGTGCTATGCCGTCCCCCAGGATGACCCCCGGGATGTGGAAGCGGGGGATGGGCACCAGGCTGGCTCCCCCGACCCGGCTGTCGTGATCGGCGATGACCAGGAACAGGGTGTCCTTCCAGTAGTCCGATGCCCTGGCCTTCTTGAAGAACTCGCCGACGGCGTAGTCCGCGTACTTGGCGGCGTTGTTGCGGGTCTGCTTGGGCTGCTCGTACAGGGCGATGCGGTTGTCGGGGAATTCGAAGGGATCGTGGTTGCTGGAGCTGAACACCAGGCTGAAGAAGGGTTTGCCCTCCTTGTGCAGCGCCGCGAAGGTCTCGTTGGCCTTGGCCATCAAATCTTCATCCGAGGCGCCCCAGGATCCCTCGAACACCGGGTTCTTGAAGTCCTTCTGCTCGACGATGGTGGTGAAGCCATTGCCGAGGAAGAAGCTGCGCATGTTGTCGAAGTGGCTCTCGCCGCCATAGATGAAGCTGGTGTCATAGCCTCGCTGCTTGAGCAGGTCGGCGATGGTGAAGAAGTTGGTCTGGCTCTTGCCGAGCTTGACCACGGCCTGGGCCGGGGTCGGCGTGAAGCCGGTGAGCACCGCCTCGATGCCGCGTACCGAACGGGTACCGGTGGCGTAGAGCTGCTCGAACGCCCAACCCTCTTTCGACAAGGCATCGATGTTCGGGGTGAGCGGCAGGCCGCCGAGGGAGCCGACGAACTGGGCCCCCAGACTCTCTTGCAGCAGGATCACCAGGTTTTTGGGCTTGCCCTGGTAGCTGGCCGTGTTGAAGGTCTGGCTCGGCAGATCGGCAGAGGTGAAATCGCCGAGAGGGCGACCGCTCTCCTGGCGGACTATGTCGAGTACCTGATGGTCAGCCATCTTGCCGTAAAACTGGCTGGCGTCCTCCTCGGCCCCCATCTGCTTGATGGCAAAGAAGAGGGAGTAGGCGGAGTTGACGGTGAGGGCGTTGACCAGGGGATCGTCGGCAAAAGCCACCATGGCCGGATTCAGGGCGCGATGGCCGAGACTGGAGCGGGCACCGAGGAAGCCGACGGCGAGGATCAGCAGGGCGAAGGCGGGGCGCCAGTACCAGCGGGGGAAGCTTAGGTCACGCACCAGGCGGCCGCTCAGCCACCAGCCACCACCCAGCACGGCGCCGCTGAAGATCACGGCCAGCAGCAGCTCGCCCTTGCGGCCAGCCCACAGCATGGAGAGCACCTCCTTCGGATAGATGAGGTACTCCACATAGAGGCGGTTGGGGCGCACCCCGTATTCGGTGACGAAGGCGGGAGTGGAGATCTCGAGAAAGAGCATCAGCCAGAGCCCCAGGGTGAGCCAGATCCGGATAAGCTGCATCCAGAGCCGCCCCGGTGCGTGGGGCCCGGCCAGCAACTGGGTCAAGACGGCGGGTACGCCCCAGACCCAGCAGAGGGTGGCGACGTCGACCCGAATGCCTTGCAGCAGCATCTCATGCCAGCCAGAGACGGCATCCACCCGTTCCAGTTGCCAGAGGCCCAGGCCAAGGCGGCTGACAGTCAGGGAGATGAGCGCGATCAATGAAAAGACGGCGATGGGCCAAACCGGTCCCAGCCATTGTTTGATGGTGGTCATATTGTTCCTGCAAACCTGTTTGCGCCCAGTCCCCGGGCGCATTGTTGTTATGGTGCAGGAGTATGACAGTGGCGCCTGGCAAAGGTTGCATGGGCATGGGGTATAAATGGAGAAGTTGGCACGTTTTATGATTTTTTGTGACGGGATGCAGGGATCTAAGAGAGCATAAAACGCTGGGAAAACTGTGATCCTGCTGGCACATCGAGACAAGGGTCGTGCCTATAATGGCGCCGGATTTCTCAATCGGAGCCGAAGGGATGCCGGTCTTCATCGATGTGGAATATATGCAGGGCTGGTCTCTGTTCGTGGTGCTCTCCGACGGCACCACTGGCGTGCTGGATCTCACCCCCTGGCGCGGCCAGCCGCTGTTTGCGGCCATGGAGACCGAGCGTCGCTTCGCCCGTGTCTTCATCGATCATCGCCATCAACTGGCGTGGCCCTCGGGCTTCACCCTGGCGGCCCACGAGGTCTACCACCTGATCCTGCCCATCGACGAGCGCGCCGCCTTCCCCGATCGCAACATGCATCGCTTCTGACATGCTAACTCGTTGAGTCAGGTAACGTTTTCAGTCACAGACCCGCGTCGGTCAGGTCGTTATCATGACCCCAGTGCGGCGCTTTGGGCGCCCATCCACCACAGCGGGAACATAACAATGAAACAAGGAACGTTGCGTCGTGGCGGCCTCATCGGGGCCGCCCTGTTACTGACGGCTTGCGGCAGCGGGGGAGGCGGTGGCAGCAGTGACCCCCAGCCCCCGGTGGTCAATCCGCCCCCCGCGTCGGCCAGCCGCGCCTGCTACGGCAATGATCAGCCAGCCTGCAACCTGCGCACCTACCAGGTGATGGTGGAGTCCTTCGTCGACGGCGATGGCAGCGCCAACTACGGCGTTGGCTACGGCCCCTCCCGGCACAACGGCGATCTGCAGGGGATCATCGATAGCCTGGACCACATCAAGAGCCTCAACGTCAACGCCATCTGGCTGACCCCGGTGTTCGACTCCTGCGCGGGGCAAGGCGGTGACGACAAGCTCGATGCCACCGGCTACTTCGCCTGCGACTTCTTCAACGTGGATCCCAACTTCGGCAGCAACGCCCAGCTTAAAAAACTGGTGGACGGGGCGCACCAGCGCGGGCTCTATGTCTTCCTCGACGGGGTGTTCGGCCACGTCAACAAGGTGGGGGTGAGCAAGCCTTCACCAGAGGGGCGGCTGCCTGCCCTCAAGAGCGGCGGCGCAGGCTACCCGGGCCAACTGGTGGATTACGGCCAGCCCGAGAGTCTGGCCTACTTCAAGGAGGTGGCCCGTTACTGGGTCGAGCAGTACGGCATCGACGGCTGGCGCCTCGATCAGGCTTATCAGTTGGGGCTGGATGACTGGCGCGCCATTCGCAGCGAGGTGGCCCAGGCCAGCGCGGCGCGCAAGGCCGCCGGCCAGCAGTGGGGCACCCTCGGCTACATGGTGGGGGAAGTGTGGAAGGGCGCTGACGAAATCCGCGCCCAGGCCTATGGCCCGAGCGACAACCCGGCGCTCTCTTCGGCGTTCGACTTCCCCCTGCGCTACGGCCTGGTACAGGCGCTGGCGGTGGAAGAGTCCGGCAAGGGCGGGCAGGGGGCCAGCGTGCTCGACGCCAGCTGGAACAAGGTGGAGAACTACCCGGACCACGCCATGCCCAACCTGATGCTGGGCAACCACGATCTGGTGCGCTTCGGCGATCTGCTGGAGCGGGGAAACTTCAATGGGGCGGACTACTGGCAACGCCACAAGGCGGCCTTCAGCTTCATGGCCGCCCGCTCCGGTCCCATTACCTTCTACTATAGCGAGGAGTTTGGTGACGAGGTGCCTGGCTTTGCCAGTCAGGTGGGGGGCGACTGTGCGGCCCAGGGGCTCTGCGATGATCACGTGGCCCGCAGCGATGGCAAGGTTCCAGGTGTCACCGGTTTCGTGCCGAGCAGCGAGCAGAGCGAGCTGAAACAGTGGCTCAGCCAGCTGCTGGCCCTGCGCGCCGCCCACCCCGCCCTCTATCAGGGGGAGCGGGTCAAGCTGGTGGCCGAGGGGAGCGTCTATGGCGACATCAAGCAGACGGCTGGCGAGCAAGTAGTCTACCTGCTCAACGTCTCCACCACGCCCCAGAGTTACGCCGTGCCGGTCGGCAAGCTGCGCAGCGGCAGCGCCCTGGTGGATCTGCAGAGCGGCGAGAACCTGGCCATCGGTGGCAGCAGCGTGACGGTGGACTTGCCGCCCCTCACCGGCCGCTTCCTGCTGGTGCGCTGAGGGAGGCAGACAACAGAAAGGGCTCCATGATGGAGCCCTTTTTCATGGTGGCGGCTTACTTCTCAATGCCGCTGCCCAGATCGTCCCGGCGGGAAGAGACCGAGGGCTCGGCCCCGTGGCGCCAGTGTTCCAGCCGGTTGTGCACCCCGCGGCGCAGGCTCTTGAAGCTGGCTTCCAGGTAGTCCACCCCCACCAGGATGGAGAGGGTGACGACGGTGAGCAGCAGCGCCTGATGCAGCATGTCCATGCCGATGAGGGCGCCGAGGGCGGCCTGCATCCAGATGGCGGCGGCGGAGGTCACCCCCAGCACCTGACCATCCCGGGTCATCATGACCCCGGCCCCGAGAAAGCCGACCCCGGTGATGAGCTGACCCAGCACCCGCGCCTGATCGGCGCCCTGAGGACTGACGGCGGCGCCGATGGCGAGAAAACAGTAGGTGCCGAGCACGATGAGGGAAGAGGTGCGGATCCCCACCGGCTTGCCGCGAAGCTGCCGCTCCAGCCCCACCAGGGTGCCACACACCAGACAGACCAGGATGTTCTCCCAGCCAAGGGGCGCTATGTCCCACCACTGCATTGTCATCATATCAACCTCTGCTCGCGATGCTTGTTATCCTGTCGCGCTCTGCCCCCGGTTCTCCAGCCGCTGGCGGAAGGCCCGGGCGAGGCGCTCGTAGAGGTCCTTTGCCTCCCTGTCTTCAATATCGCCACGTATCCAGGGGTTGTCGATGATTTCCAGCAACACGCAGCCCTGACCCTGCTGGCGCAGATCCACCCCGAACAGGCCGTTGCCGAGCTGGTGCACGGCGCGGCGGGCGGTTTGCAGCACCCGCTCAGGCACTTCGCTGAGGGGCAGCGCCTCGATGCGGCTCATGTCGAGGGGGTGTTTGCGGCGACGGATGCGGTTGCCGGGTTCGGGTCGGTAACGGCGGCAGGCGAACAGCGGCGAGCCGTCGAGAAAGCCGATGCGCCAGTCGAACTCGGCAGGGATCCGGCTCTGGACCAGCAGCAGGGCGGAGCGGGCCAGCCCCTCGTCCAGCAGGCGGGCGAGCTGGATGTCATCGCTGGCCATGGCGAGGTCGCGCCCCTGGGCGCCGTCGGGGATCTTCACCATCAGCGGCAGACCGAGGCGCTGCACCAGTTCGTCCACATGCTGGCGGCCGCGGCGGGTCACGACGGTGGTGGGGGGCATGGGCACGCCGCTGCGCACCATCAGCTCGTAGAGATAGAGCTTGTTGCTGCAGGCGAGGATGGCACGGGAGCTGTCGATGACCGGCATCTTGAGCTGCTCGGCACGGCGGGCAAACTCGAAGGTGTAGTGACCGACCGCGGTCTCGGCGCGCAGCCAGAGGGTGTCGAACTCCGGCAACCGCTCGATGGCCGAGGGAGGCAGGATCTCGGCCTGGATCCCCTGGGCAGCGGCCGCCTTGATGAAACGCTCCAGCGCCAGGGCATCGCTGCTGGCGCGGCCGTCGTTGGGGTCGACCAGGATGGCGAGCTGGTAGCGTGGCGCCGTCTGCTCCTCGTCCCCCGTGCCCACCAGCGCCTGGGCGTGCTGCACCATCAGCGCCTTCTCGCTCGGGCTCAGCGCCAGCGGTGACAGGCTCTCCTGCTGGCGCACCGACCAGCCGTGGCGACCGCGCTTGAGGGTCAGCTCCTGCAGCGGCAACTGACTCAGGCCGTAGTAATAGCGGGCGAGCCCCGCCAGCTCGCTCTGTTCGCACTGGCCGAAGATGGCGCGCACCCGGATCCTGTCTTCGCTCTGCTGGGCCAGCCAGCCCTGCAATTTGCGCCACAGCTTGGCGGGAGGCTGCTGGGGTTGCAGCCTGCTGATGGCCTGCAATCCCGGCAGGCAGTGGTGGCCGCGGGCCTGGGCCAGCAGGGAGCAGTAATAACCGGCCCCCAGGTGTTCCAGGCTGCGGCAGAGGTTGATGATGCGCGGACGCCCCCCTGTGGTGGGCAGACCGTGTTGCAGGTAGGTGCGGGCGGTCAGCAGATAGTCGGCATGGCAGGGCCAGTCGCCCGGCTCCTCGACGATGACATAGGTACTCATTTTTTCAGGCTCCACAGAAAGGACTGCCAGAAACGGCAGGATCCCCAGTGGGCTTCGATGCACCGACAAGCACGACAATGGCGCGAGGGGAAACAAGAGGTTACAGTGCCTAATATTCTGCCTTGGTAACTTGTGATACAAGTCGCATTTCTGGTGCTGAGGATAAATAACCGAACAAGGACTCCCCGTGTTGACCGTGCGCGCCGCCCGAGCCGATGATTTGGGCGCCATCGTGAAGCTGGAACGCTACTGTTTTCCCCCCGAGGTCGCCTTCGGCCGCAGCCGCTGGCACTATCTGCTCAATCAGGCCAAGGGGCGCACCCTGCTGCTGCAAGACGAGAAGGCGCAGGTGATGGGCTATTTGAGCGTGCTGGAGCACAAAGGCTGGGATCGTCTCATCATCCAGACCCTCGCCATCCGCTGGACCATCCGCCGTCAGGGGTGGGCACGCCGCCTGCTGGAGCAGGTGATCCGGGAAGGGCGCGAGGCCGGCTGGGGGGCGATTCGCCTCGAGGTCGCCGACGCCAACCCAGAAGCCAGGACCCTCTATCAGGGGCTGGGGTTTCGCCCCGGGGTACGGCTGCCCGATTATTACGGGCCCGGCCAGCATGCCCACCGCCTGGTGCTGGCGCTGGGGGATGAGCGGCAGGCGCCATCATGAGTTGCGAGGATTGCCTGGCTACGGCCATCAGAGCCAAGCTCGGGCGCTGCCCGGTCTGTGCCGCCCAGACCTTTCTCATCGGGGTCGTCGGCTGGCTGGTCTGGTGGTGGTGCGGCGCCGATACCTCGGTCAACGCCCTGACCGGCCTGCTGTTTGCGCTGGGGGGCTCGGGTCTCTTCCTGCTGCATCTGGCGGTGTTCGCATGGCGAAAGCTGGGCAAACGCGACATATAACGTGCTGATTTTTCAAGAGGACAAATAACAATGGAGGTTCACATGATTGCAATGGTAACGGGCGCCTCGTCCGGCTTTGGTGAGGCCATCAGCCGCCTGCTGGTGAGCGCTGGCCACCGGGTGATCGGCACCGGGCGCCGCGGCGAACGGCTGGCCGCCCTGTCCGAGGATCTGGGCGAGCAGTTCCTGCCTCTGGTGTTCGACGTCCAGGACAAGGCTGCCACCCGCGCCGCCATCGAGGCGCTGCCGACCGAATGGCAACAGGTGGACCTGCTGGTCAACAACGCCGGCCTGGCACTGGGGCTGGAGCCTGCCCACAAGGCAGACCTTGAGGACTGGGAGCAGATGATCGCCACCAACATCAGCGGCCTGACCCTGATCACCCGGTTGCTGCTGCCGGGCATGGTGGCGCGCAACCGCGGCCACGTCATCAACATCGGCTCCATCGCAGGGACCTACCCCTATCCGGGCGGCAACGTCTACGGCGCGACCAAGGCGTTCGTGAAGCAGTTCAGCCTCAACCTGCGTGCGGATCTGGCGGGCACGGCGGTGCGTGTCACCAACGTGGAGCCCGGCCTGTGTGGCGGCACCGAGTTCTCCAACGTGCGCTTCCACGGCGACGACGCCAAGGCGGCCACCGTCTATCAGGGGGTGCAGGCCATCCTGCCGGAAGACATCGCCAATACCGTACTCTGGATCAGCGGGCAGCCCGCCCACGTCAACATCAACAGCATCGAGATCATGCCGGTGGCCCAGACCTTCGGTCCGCTCCACATCAGCCGTCGCTGATGTCATGACGAGCCGACTCCTGTCCACAAGAGGCGCCTTCGGGCGCCTTTTTTGATGGATCTGGTCGCACTCGTCATGGAGTGCAGAAGGAGGCGTGCTGCGACCCCGTGCTCAGCCGTCGAGAGAGGGGGTACCCAAGTTGGCCTGCATTTTGCTGTCTCCGGCTCATGGCGGGGAGCCCATCCCCGGAGCCGGCGAGGCCGGCAGTGAGCGTGGAGCCTTCATGGATATCAAACCCTATGGTCATCAACTCGCCCAGAGCGCGTCCCAGAACCGTGCCCTGGCGACCCTCAGCGACAGCGACGACAAGCAGAGCGGCTGGTCTCAGCAGGTCAGCCTCTCCAGTCAGGTGCTGACCGGCAAGGCGCAGCAGACGCTGACCTACGAGCATCTGGCCAGGAACGGCAAGAACACAGTCCTGACCGGTGGCGTCAAGGATGCGCGGGTGCAGCAGATGGTGGACAAGGCCCTGGGCTTTGATCGCAAAAAATTTGACGATCTCGAGCGTCAGCTCAAGGGGATAGCGGATGACAAGACGCTCTCTGCCGAGGAGCGCGAAACGCAGAGCAAGGACCTGGCCGCGCAGCGCGATGCGATGCTCAAGGAGGCCATGGATCGCCTCACCGGCAAATCCGCCTCCCAGGCATGATGTGATTCAAACGGCAATCCTTGTGCGTTAAAGGCAAGGGGTTGCCCCCTTGCCACGGGGCTGGCAGGCCGTGGTCAGGGTTCAGGGACTCTGGGGGGCGATGCCGATGGCGATGGCGGTGGTCTGCACGGCCTTGATCTGGTCCCCCTTGGCGATGAGGGCGAACTGGGCCGGATCCTGCACCTTGAGGGTCAGGGTGTGGTCGACCCCCTTGACCCGGATGGTCTGGTGCGCCTTGTCCACGTCGATGACATCGGCATAGATGGTTACCTGCATGCCGGCGCCGGCTGCGGGTTTCTCCCCGGCGGCCGCCTTGCCCCCTTCCACTTCCACCACCCGTTTTCTCACCCCGGCGGTGCCTTTGAGCAGGGTCAGGTCCAGCAGTTGCAGATATCTCAAGGCTACGACATCTCCCACCTTGAGCTGGGGAAGGTTGGTCACCTCCTCCCCGGCGATCAGATCCAGGGTCTGCCCTTCGGCATTTTTCAGGCTGACCTTGCGGGTGGCTAGGTCGATGGCGGTGACGGTTGCCCTGGCGGTCAGTTCTTCGGCCAGACTGGCTTGTCCGGGGGCCACGGCCACATGGGTGGTGACCTCTGCGGCATAGAGCAGGGGAGGGGCACAGAGGGTGAGGGCACCCGCAATCCAGGCGTGCTTCAGTTTCATGATAGAGACCCTGTGAGTGGGAAAGGGACCCCGGGAGGGGCTTGAGGGGGCGACGAACTCGTCTTCCCGCTATCACCATAGCAAAGCCGGGCAGGAGCGCCCGGCATCGGCAGGCTGGCATCGTATTTTTGACGACAGGCTCCCGTTTTTGACCTGATGGCACGGCAGGCGCACAATTCCCCGGCATGCAATCAACCGAGGGCTCTGCCGTGTACAACTTCCAATATGCCAATCCCACCCGCATCTGTTTTGGTGAAGGCCAGATCGCCAGGCTGCCCGAGCTGATCCCGGCCGGCAGCCGTCTGCTGGTGCTCTACGGGGGTGGCAGCATCAAGCAGAACGGGGTCTATGAGCAGTTGACCCAGGCGCTGGCGGGCCGGGAGTGGCTGGAGTTTCCCGGCATCGGCGCCAACCCCCAGTACGATCAGCTGATGGAGGCGGTGGCCCTGGTCAAGCGCGAGCGCATCGACTTCCTGCTGGCGGTGGGTGGCGGTTCCGTGGTGGATGGCAGCAAGTTCGTGGCGGCGGCGGCCTGCTTCGAGGGGGATGACCCCTGGGAGATCCTGCGGGACAAGGCCCCCATCAAGGGGGCGCTGCCGCTCGGCTGTGTGCTGACCCTGCCGGCCACCGGTTCGGAGAGCAACCCCGCCTCCGTGGTGAGCCGGGGGGAGGCCAAGCTCTCCTTCTACAATCCGCTGGTGCAACCGGTGTTTGCGGTGCTGGATCCCGCCACTACCTACAGCCTGCCGCCGCGCCAGGTGGGCAATGGCGTGGTGGATGCCTTCGTCCACATCCTCGAGCAGTACCTCACCTTCCCGGTGGGGGGCGAGGTGCAGGACCGGCTGGCGGAGGGGCTGCTGCAGGTGCTGGTGGACAACGGTCCGCGCGCGCTGGCGGAGCCCACCAACTACCAGGTGCGCGCCAACCTGATGTGGGCGGCCAGCCTGGCGCTCAACGGCCTCATCGGTCGTGGCGTGCCCCAGGACTGGTCCACCCACGCCATCGGTCACCAGCTCACCGCCCTGCACGGGCTGGATCATGCCCAGAGCCTGGCTGTGGTGTTGCCCTCCCTGCTGCGCGAGCAATCGGCCCAGAAGCAGGAGAAGCTGGCCCAGTTCGCCGAGCGAGTATGGCACTCCAGCCGCGAGGACAAGGCACTGCGGATCGAGGAGGCCATCATCCGCACCGAGCAGTTCTTCCAGCAGATGGGGGTGGGCACCCGGCTTGCCGACTACGGGCTGAGCGAGAGCTGCATCCCCGGTATCTGCTCCAACCTCAAGCGTTTCGGGCTGACCGCCCTCGGGGAGCAGCAGGACATTGATCCCGACAAGGTAGCCAGGATCCTTTCCCACGCGCTTTGATCATCTGGCTGACGGCCGGAAAAGAGAACGCCCCGATCATCGGGGCGTTTTGCAGGGTGTCACCGGGGCACCGCCGTTTATTCGGCGCTGCGGTCCAGCTCGCGCTCCAGCGCCGCCGCCTTCTGGCGGGCCGGATGGGTGTTGAGGCGCTGCCAGTAGGCCTGCAGATGCGGGAACTGGGCCAGCTGGCCGCTCTGGGCCAGCAGATCCACCAGGAAGGAGTTCAGGATGTCGGCGCCGGTGAGGCGATCGGCCACCAGGTAGCGGCGGTTTGCCAGCACCTCATCGAGATAACCCAGCACCTTGGCGCACTCGGCTTTGGCGTAGTCCGGCAGGAAGCGCATCGGGCTGCCATCCTTGCGCACGAACATGTCGAGCAGCAGCGGCAGAATGCCGGAGCTCTCGGCGAAGTGGAGCCACTGCAGATATTCGGCATAGTCGGGGCTATCTTGAGCCGGTGCCAGCCGTTGTGGGGCGTGGCGGGCAATCAGGTACTCTGTGATGGCACCGGATTCCGCCAGCACCCGCCCGTCAAACTCGATGACCGGCGACTTGCCGAGGGGGTGGATGGCTTTGAGCTCGGGCGGCGCCAGAAAGGTGGCGGCATCGCGCTGGTAGGCCTTGATCTGGTAGGGCAGGCCCAGCTCTTCAAGCAGCCAGATGATGCGCTGGGAGCGGGATTTGTTCAGGTGGTGCAGGACTATCATGAAAACCTCGACGCAGTGACGGAAGGCGGTGATACGCATCGCCCCGGCAGCAGGTTCACTTATGGATGAAAAAGAGCGGGCGTGGTGCCCGCTCCTTCGTCGATTGACTCAGGCCTCCAGCGCCTGATCCAGATCCGCCAGTATGTCCTCGATGGCTTCGATCCCCACCGACAGCCGGATCATCTCAGGTTTCACTCCAGCCTTGGCCTGCTCCTCTTCGCTCAACTGGCGATGGGTGGTGGAGGCGGGGTGGCAGGCCAGGGACTTGGCGTCGCCGATGTTGACCAGCCGCTTGAAGATCTTGAGGGCATCGTAGAAGCGCACACCCGCCTCGTAGCCGTCCTTCAGGCCGAAGGAGAGGATGGCCGAGGGGCGACCGGCCATGTACTTCTCCGCCAGCGGGTAGTGGGGGTGACCCGGCAGACCGGCGTAGCTGACCCAGGCCACCTTGGGGTGGTGCTTGAGGTGGTGGGCCACCCGCAGAGCGTTGTCCACGTGGCGCTCCATGCGCAGGCTCAGGGTTTCCAGCCCTTGCAGCAGCAGGAAGGCGTTCATCGGCGCCAGCGCCGCCCCGGTATTGCGCAGCGGCACGGTGCGCACCCGGCCGATGAAGGCCGCCGGGCCGAAGGCCTCGGTGTAGACCACCCCGTGATAAGAAGGCTCGGGTTGGGTCAGTTGGGGGAAGCGCTCGGCGTGATCCGCCCAGGGGAACTTGCCCGAGTCGACGATGACGCCCCCCAGGGAGTTGCCGTGGCCGCCGACATATTTGGTCAGGCTGTGCACCACGATGTCGGCGCCGTGTTCGATGGGTTTGCACAAGACCGGAGTGGCGACCGTGTTGTCGACGATGAGCGGTACGCCACGGGCGTGGGCCACCTTGGCGAAGGCCGCCAGATCGACGATGTTGCCGGCCGGGTTGCCGATGCTCTCGCAGTAAACCGCCTTGGTTTTGTCATCGATGAGGGCGGCGATGGCCTCGGCACTGTCATCCTTGGCGAAGCGCACCTCGACCCCGAAACTTGGCAGCATGTGGGCGAACAAGGTGTAGGTGCCGCCATAGAGTTGGGGGGTGGAGACGATGTTGTCACCGGCGGCGGTCAGCGCCTGGATGGCGTAGGTGATGGCGGCGGAACCTGCCGAGACCACCAGGGCGGCGATCCCCCCTTCAAGGGCGGCCATCCGCTGCTCCAGCACATCGTTGGTGGGGTTCATTATGCGGGTGTAGATGTTCCCCGGCACCGCCAGATTGAACAAGTCCGCCCCGTGCTGGGCGCTCTCGAACTCGTAGGCCACCGTCTGGTAGATGGGCACGGCAACGGCCTTGGTGGTGGGATCGCTGGAAAAGCCGTGGTGCAGGGCCAGGGTCGCATCTTTCATCACACACTCCTTGTTGGATGTCACCATTATGGATGGATAGACGTCCAATCTAGCAGTCCTGGCGCCGATGTAAACCACCCATTCCGGCAAAGCAATGCCGGGGGATGGGGGTGACCGGATGGCGTCGGTGACGGCAACCTCAGAGACGGCGGCGATACTCCTTGTCGTCTATCTGGTGCATATCCCACTGCATCAGGCGGTTGAGCTGCACCATGGGATCTTCGACCAGCGTCAGAGGGCGGGGCAGGATCCTCAGGAAGTAGCGACGGAGGGTTTGCTGGATCCGGTTCGGTTTGAGGGGGGTGGCATGGCTCATGATGGTGCTCCTGTGCTGTGGTTCTCACGTTCGCCAGCAGTATTGAGCTAAAATGCGGAAGTAAAAACTGATGACTTTCAGCCAATGGATTTCCTCTTTTATGCCTACTAGCCGCCTTTATCAGCAATTTCAACGGCTCGCCCAGCAACTTGGCTGCGACGAGCGGGAAATCAGCCTCGCCGAGGTGGCGGACCTGCTCTGCTGCACCCCCCGCAATGCCCGCCTGCTGCTGCGCCGCATGGAAGGGCAGGGCTGGCTGTGCTGGACGGCGGAGGCAGGGCGGGGGCGGCGCTCCCGCCTCACCCTGCTGGACAACCAGGAGAGCCTGACCCGGCGCCGATTGCGGGATCTGCTGAGTCAGGGCCAGCTGGCGCAGGCGGTGCGGCTGGCCGAAGATCGCCTGGATCTGCTCACCCCGCTGCTTATCGAGCAGCTCGGCCAGGCCACCCGGGAGGGGCGCCAGATCCTGCGGGTGCCCTACTACCGGCCCCTGCCGGGTCTGTTGCCCACCGCGCCCTTGCGTCGCTCCGAAATTCACCTGAGCCGCCAGATCTTCAACGGTCTGACCCGGCGAAACGAGGAAAATGGGGAAATAGAGGGGGATCTCGCCCACCACTGGGAGTGTCTGGCCCCCTGTCACTGGCGCTTCTATCTGCGCCCCGTGGTGCGCTTTCACCATGGCCGCGAACTGGTGGTGGAGGATGTGATGGAGAGCCTGCAGGCCTTGCGGGATCGCCCGCTGTTCGCCCATCTGGCACGGCTGGAGAACCGCTGGCCGCGCACCCTGGACATCCATCTCGACAGCCCGGATCCTCTGCTGCCGCACCTGCTGGCCGAGCCGGTGGCGGCCATCCTGCCGCGGGAGCTCAAGGGGGAGGCGAATTTCGCCCTGCAGCCGGTGGGCACCGGCCCCTATCGGGTGAGCGCCAACGACCCCCTGCACCTGTGCCTCGAAGCATTTGACGACTACTTCGGGCTGCGGGCCCTGCTCGACGAGATCGACATCTGGATGCTGCCGGAGCTGGCGGAACGGCTGGAGAGCCACGTGAGGCTTGGCAGCGACACCCCGGAGCTTGGCTCCATGCGCGGGGAGTCAGAACTGGAATCCGGTTGCTACTTCCTGCTGCAGGACGACAGATCGGCCCCCCTGCAGGACCCGGCCCTGCGCCAGTGGCTGACCCGGCTGCTCAACCCCATCGCCCTGATGGCCCGGGTGGCCCCCGAGCTGCAGCGGGGCTGGACCAGCGCATTGGGCCTCCTGCCCCACTGGCGCGAGAGCCTGCCTCTTCCCGCGCCCGGCCCGGTCAGCCTGCCAGCGCGGCTGGTACTGGCCTGCTTCAACCAGCATCTGGAGTTCAACGAGTGCGCCAGCGCCATGAGCAGCCTGCTGGCAGAGCAGGGGATCCAGCTCGAGGTGCGTACCCTGGACTACGGGCGCTGGGTGAGCGGGGAGGATGAAGATGTGGATCTCTGGTTCGGCACCCTCAACCTGGAGCATGAGCACGCCTTCGCCCCTTACGCCTGGCTTCAGGGCACCCCCTTGCTGCGCCGGGTGTGGGGCGGCCAGCAGGCCCTGTGGCAGGGATTGACGCAGTGGCGCGCCCATGGTGAAGAGCCCGGCCCCCGCGCCCTGCTGGCCGAGGTTCAGCGCCAGAGCTGGTTTGTGCCGCTGTTTCACCACTGGCTGGAGCTGGAGAGCCGGGTCGGCGTGCACGGCGTGCGCATGACGGCCCTCGGCTGGTTCGATTTTCGCTGCGCCTGGTTAAAGCCCGAGCAGGTGGCGCAGGAGCCGGAAACCGGCGGTGGCTCTCACCCCCAGGCAGGGACGCTTGAGTCGGGCGGGTTGGCGCGCTAGCCTGTGCGCGGTCCTACGACAAGGAGTCGACATCCATGCTGGAAATGCAGATCCAACCCCGTTTTCAAGAGACGGACGCCCTCGGCCACATCAACAACACGGTGCCGGCGGTCTGGTTTGAATCGGCCCGTGATCCCCTGTTTCGCCTCTTCTCGCCCGAGCTGGATGTGCATGACTGGCATCTGATCATCGCGGGCTACACGGTGCAATTCAAACGGGAGCTGTTCTATGGCCAGATGGTGTCGATCAAGACCGGCGTGCGGCGTATCGGTACCAGCTCCTTCACGCTCTGGCAGGAAGCCTGGCAGGGCGGCGAGCTGGCGGTGACCGCCGAGACGACCCTGATCCATTTTGACTACCGGACCCGGCAGTCCATCCCTTTGAGCGAGGCTCACCGGGAGGGACTGAGGGTCTGGCTGGTAGAGAGTTAATCCGGCCTTCGGGCCCACCACAGGACACTTATGCGCACAACCGCGATCGCCCTGAGCCTCGGCTTGGGACTGGGACTCTGCTCCCTGCCTTCATTTGCCGCCTCCCTGGCCGAGCAGTTCACCTTGATGGAGAAGGGGGCCGACAGCGCCCTCGATACCCGCTTGTTCAGCCACGATGGCGTTGACATCAAGGCCTGGGTCGACGGCACGCCCGTCATCATCGCCGTGCCCATCCTGAACGAGCAGGGCAAACAGGAAGGGGAGAGCCGTTACTACTTCAAGGGCGGCAAGCTGTTCGGGGTGAAGGAGCCCGCCGCCCAGTTCGCCTTCGATGACAGTGGCAAGCTGACCCAATGGCTGGACGACAAGGGGCAGCCTGCGGAGTTTGTCAGCAAGATGAGCATGCAGCAGCGGGAAGCCTGGCTGACCAGACGGGCGGCCGAGCTGGGCGGGTTGTTTGCACCGAGCACCGCCGAGGAGAAGGCTGACAAGGGGGGCGTCAAGCTCAAGGGGGCCGAGCTCGCCCAGTGGCTCTGCAATGGCAAGCTGATGGCGCTCGCCGGAGGTGACAAGGTGACCTTCGAGCCGGCCAAACTCAAGAGGAGTGCAGAGGGCATCAAGGGAGAGGTTTCCCTGCGCCAGGATAAGGGGTGGCAGGATCTCTGCCTCACCTGCGAGGTGCAGGGCAACCGGGTGACTCGCCTCACCTGGCAGCCGCTGCCGGGTGCCAACAAGCCGCAGTAAGGGCGGCAGCGTCAAAGAATGGGGGCCCACTTGCGGGCCCCTTTTTCATGCCGGTTACTGCTCGCCCAGGGTGAGCCGGGTGAGGGCCTCCACCCGTCGCCACTGACCGGGCTCGAACCAGCGTGCCAGGATCTCCGGCTGCTGGCTGACCCGGGCCTCGGCAGGCAGGGGCCTGATCTCTGCCAGATAGCCGGCCAGCTGCTGCTCGAACCCCTGCTGGCTCTCTGCCAGCTGGTGCAACCGGTCTGCCGCCTCCGGTCCCAACTGTTCGCGCAGTGCTGCGTCACGCCCGGCTGCGGGGAGTTGCTCCAGAGCCTGCAGATCGCCCAGCAGGCGGCTGTTGGCCTCCGCCTCCCGAAACCACTGGGGCTGCTCCGCCAGCCAGAGCTCCAGCTCGCTCGCCAGCAGCGACTTGTCGGCATCGCTGGCCTCCGCCAGCGCCTTGCGGCGCAGGGTCCACTGCTCCATCAGCCTGTCCTCGGCAAACAGCTGCTCCTGCTCGACCGGGGTGAAGCGCTGCCTGCGCAACTGTTCGCGCTCGTCGAACAGCTTCTGCAAGCTGGCCAGGCCCGGATCCGTCGGCACCGTCAGGCTGCCCTCGGCCGCGAGAAAGGCTTCATGGCGGGCCTGCAGCGAGGACTTATCCGACGGCGGTGCGGCCTGCCTGACCAGAGGGGAAGCGGGCCCGGCATGTTGCGGCGAAGGGGCGGTTGCGTCAGCGGAGGGCCAATACTGCCAGCCCCCCAGCAGCAGGGCCGCCGCCAGCGGAGCGGCCATCAGCCATGCCCTGTTCATAGTCCCAGCCTCTGCAGGCGGTTGGCGTGCTGGCGATAGAGGTTGACCGGGTTGGTCTCGAACAGGTGGCGAATGCCGAACGACTGGTTCACCTCGTCCAGATGGTTCATGCGGTAGTGGGTACCGATCACCTTGCCGAGGTGGCTGCTGCATACCCCGACCAGGCCGTCACTGGGCTCCTTGAAGAAGCTGCCGGTCAGCGCCAGCGCGGGATCTACCGGATCCAGGATGTTGGTCATGGTGCCGCGTCCGCTCCAGGAGAAGTAGTAGACCCCGTTGGCGGCCTGCATGGGCCCTTCGCCGCAATGCTGGCTCGGCAGCCCTTCCGGATAGCGCTGGTTGAAGCGTTGGGCGCCGGTGCTGGTGAGGGCGTCGAGGGCGGCGAGGGGATCCTGCGGCAGCTGGCTGCCCCCGGAGAGCAGCGAGATGACCCCGGACAGGGCCGAGGCGGCGGCCACCGCCAGACCTTCGGCCGCCGAGCCCGGCGTCACCTTGGCCCGCACCAGGTCGGCAATCTCAGAGCCATGGTTGACCCCGCCCACGCTGGTGGCGGAAGCGACCAGCTCGGGGGCGACCGAAGCGACGTAGCGAATGGTGGGGCCACCGTGAGAGTGGCCGATGAGGTTCACCTTCTCCGCCCCCGTGACGGCGAGCACCTGCTGCACCTGCTTGAGCAGCTGTTCACCGCGCAGCTCCGAGCTCTGGGTGGCGGAGACCTGGGCCACGTAAACCTTGGCGCCATCCCGGGTCAGGGCCTGGGGGATGCCGTAGAAGTAATCGACCCCGAGCAGCTTGTCGAAACCGAACAGACCGTGCACCAGCACTATGGGGTAGCGGGTCTGGGTATAACCGGCCCCCTGACCCAGCATGGGCAGGGCGCACAACAGCATCAATAGCCATCTTTTCATCTTCACCGTCCTTGTGAAAAAACCGGCTGCATTCTGGTCGTCACCGGGGCAGCCACCGGCCTCATGCCAGTACCGGCAGCATGGTGGCTGAACTCAGATGTATCTGTGGATGGGATCACTAAACCGGGGATTGCAGAAAAACCCTACCCATATGGGCAAAAAAGGCGGCACCAACTATTCCTTGTGTCTGCCCATCAAATAAGTTAAATAATAATTATTATCATTTGAGTGGTCGAGTCATGACGGGAACCTGGGTGAAGGGGTGGGTCGGTACCACCGGAGCGGACAGCAGCATGGCGCACTGGAAGGCGCAGACCCTGAGTGGCAACCGTCATTTCGATGCGGGGGAGTACGCCAGGGCGCTCGACTGCTATCAGCAGGCGCTGTGGCTTGCCCGCCAGCAGTTTGCCGACTGGCACGATGCCGACGAAGCGGTGGCGGCCCTGGTGGTGGCCCATCACAACCTGGCGGATCTGCTGGTGGCCATGACCCTGCCGGATCGGGCCGCCGACCTGCTGTGTCACATCCATGATTGCCTGCTGGCCACCAGCCAGTCCCCCACCAGTTCCGCTGCCCTGCGGGAGGCGGCTGTTCGCCACGCCCGCAGCACCCGTACCGAGCTGCTCGCCTTTCTGGGCAAACACGGTCATCACGACGGCATCCAGCGCAGCCTGGGTCAATGTCTGTGTCAGACCGGCTCTGCCCATCAACTGCATTGAGCCCAACAGGAGAGACAATGAACATGAGCCATACCCTGCCAGCCCTTCCTTACGCTTATGACGCGCTGGAACCCCATATCGATGCAAAGACCATGGAGATCCATCACAGCCGTCACCATCAGACCTACATCAACAACCTCAATGCCGCCCTGGCCGATCTGCCGGAGCTGGCTGCCCTGCCGCTGGAGGCATTGCTTGCCCGTATCGACAGCCTGCCGGCCCAGGTGCAGGGGGCGGTGCGCAATCACGGCGGCGGTCACGCCAACCACAGCCTGTTCTGGCAGGTGATGAGTCCGCAGGGCGGCGGCGAGCCGGACGGCGAGCTGGCCGCAGCGATCGAGCGGGATCTGGGTGGGCTGGAATCCTTCAGACAGGCCTTTACCCAGGCGGCGTTGAGCCGTTTTGGCAGCGGCTGGGCCTGGCTGGTGGTCGATGGGCGCGGCAAGTTGCAGGTGGTGAGCAGCGCGAACCAGGACAGCCCCCTGATGGAGGGGCTCACCCCCATACTCGGGCTGGATGTGTGGGAGCATGCCTACTACCTCAAGTACCAGAACAAGCGTCCCGACTACATAGCCGCGTTTTACAACGTGATCGACTGGGACGAGGTGGCACGGCGTTACGTGGCGGCGCTGGCCTGACGCCCCATTTCACCTGATGAAAGAGACCCGCCTGTTGGCGGGTCTCTGCTATTGAGGGGTCGGCGCGCTGCTGGCAGCCGGATTATCCACGGGCGTTGGCTCGCTCGGCACGGCTGCGCTGGTGGCTGGTGCACCGCTGGTTGCAGCCGCTGCACTGGTGGCGGTTGCAGCGCTCACGGCCGTTGCCTGCTTGGCCTTCGGCTGATGAGGGGGCGGTGCAATGGGCAGGCAGGGCTGGCTCGCCCCTATGGTGCTCAACGCCTGGCAGGGGACCGGGCCGCCGATGACGATGGGCTCGCCGAGGAACTTGGGCCCCTTGTCCAGCACGTAGAGGTCCAGCAGCCCCATCAGGCGGGCGAACACCTCGCGCACCCGGGTCTTGATGCCCTGATAGGCGCTGGGATCCACGGCGTTGAAGCCGACCGCCTCGATGCCGAAATGGCGGGCGATGAAGATGGCGCGCTCGTTGTGAAAGGCCTGGGAGACCACGGTGAAGTGGGCCTGACCGAACACCTCCTTGGCACGCACGATGGAGTCCAGAGTCCGAAACCCTGCGTAGTCGCTGTAGATGGCGCTGGCCGGAATGCCGGCCTGGATCAGGGCCCGCCGCATCTGGCGCGGTTCGTTGTACTGCACGGTGGCGTTGTCGCCGGAGACCAGGATGTAGTCCACCTTGCCGTTGTTGTAGAGCTCGGCGGCGGCCTTGATCCGGTATTTGAAGTAGTGGTTCGGGCTGCCGCCAATCAGGTATTTGGAGGTGCCGAGCACCAGGGCGACCCGGTTGTAGGGCACCGCATTGACGTCGTCGTAGGTGTAGTGACGGGCGTCCGAGACGGTCCACTCGCTGTAGCAAAGTAGGGCGGCGATGGAGGCCAGCAACAGGCAGAGGCAGGCGAGCAGGATCTTGGCAAACTTCTTCATGCGCGGTGCGGTTCGGGTCTGAAGTAAGAGAAGACAGGGGGCCATTCTATTACAAGTTGTTGTGGCGCGTCAGGTTTGATGGCGGCGCAGGGTCTCACTCGGGCAGAGGTTGTCGCAGCGCGCGCCAGGATCCCGGGCTTATCAAACGGCGCCATAAACAAGGGGCGGCCATGGCCGCCCCTTGTCATAGCCGTCTCGTCCTCAGTGGGAGGAGTCGTTGGCCTTGCACTCGTCGGAGTCCTTGTTGGCTTCCCACCAAGGCAGCAGCTCGCGGCCGAGCCACTGCTTGTAGGCCTCGCTGTCATTGGCAATCAGCTGGTCCAGCTCGGCTTCGAAGGCGCTCATGGCCTGCTCTCGAACCGGGCCTCGCAGGGCCTGGGCCATGGCCAGCCAGCTGGCACCGCGACCGGTCTCATTCAGGAAGCGGTGCACCGTGTAGGACCAGGAGTAGACCATCTCGCCGCCCTTGTCGTAATCCAGGTGCAGGATGTCGGCCAGGGCCGGACGATCGCTGGCTGGACGGCCGGTGACGTTGTCCAGACCGCGGGCGAAGCACTGGCCGTGGGCGATGAACTCCGCCAGCCCTTCCGACCACCAGGTGGTGCGGTTGAGCGGGTAGTGGCCGAAGCTGCCGTACTGGTTGAAGCGGCCGTCCAGGTAGTGCACGTACTCGTGGCGCAGGTTCCACACCTGGAACGCAGGGCGTTTCCACTCCGCCTCGTAGGCGAAGAAGCGGGCCTGGTTGCCGGGGCGAGCCGGATCCCCTTCGAGGTAGATGCCGCCGTTGTCGGTGGAGACGCCGCCGAACAGGGCACTGCCGTAGCGTTTCCAGTCGGCGGAGGAGTTGAAGACCACCAGTTCCAGCGCCTCGTTGTGATCGTCCGCCACCGGCTGCCAGCCGGTCTCCATCTGCTGGTGGAACTGCTGCTCTTCGGTACCCAGTTCACGGCAGATCCCCTCGGCCTGAGCCATGGTCAGATCCTGGGCCCGCAGGCGCAGGGTCGGCGAGCAGGTGTGCTCGAACGGCAGCACGTCCTCCACCCGGACAGGGGTGCAGAGCCCGGCGAAGTCACCGCTGATGCAGGCTTCGCTGGTGCGGTCCGTGTAGGTCAGGTAGTAGGTGGAGAGGGTCAGTGACATGTCTTCCAGCAGGTCCTGACTCTGCTGACCACCGGGGATCAGGTCGTGGTGGCGAACCAGTGCGATGACGGAGTCATCCAGCAGCTTGCGGTAGCCGTCGAGCTCGTCCGGGCGGGTATAGCGGGCGACCCGGTAGAGGCGGGTGTAGGCATCCAGCACGTTGTTGAGCAGGAACAGATCGGCACCATCCCTTCCTTGCCACAACGCGAGTTCGCTCATGCCGAGGGCGTGCAGCTGCTTGCGCAGCTCGCCATCCTGCTGGCGGAAGTCGTTGGCGAAGGGGTCGCTGTAGTCGCTGGCGAAGTCGAGGAAGTTGAGCAGATCGAACAGGCCGGTTGCCCAGGCGTGCTGACCGTTGATCTCGCTGACATGGCGGGTGCTGTAGGCCAGCATCTGGTTGAACTCGCCGAGCAGGGTGCCAAAACGGCTCTGCACTGCCGGGCTCTTGAACTGGCCGTGCAGGGCGATGCTCCAGGCACCCATGACGGCGCCTACTTCGTCGCTGGCCTGCTCCGGGAAGAGCAGCGGATGGGCACCCAGCGCGGTCAATGCCTCGGCCAGCGCCTCAGCGGCGGCCGGGCCGTCTTCCTTGTGCTTGCCGTAGTTGTGGTAGTTGTGGGCTCGCACGTATTCCAGCAGCAGCTTCATGGCCGGATGGGCCGGCTGATTGGCCGCCAGCAGGCTCTGGATGCCGCGCGACACGGCCAGCAGCTTGGTGTCATCGTGACCATAGTTCTCCTGCCAGACCGGTGCGGGCTGGCCACTGGCGTCCTGCACTATCTTGGCTGCGTCGGCGTCCAGCAGCTCGGTGCCCGGCAGATCCGGCTCGGAGCAGGCGCGGCCGTCGGCACGGCGACAGTCGAGCAGCTCTTCCTTGCTGGCCAGCACGATGGGGCGGTTGAGCACCCGGCTCTCCTGCCACTCGGTTGTCTCCGGCAGGGTCTGCCATTCGCTGCCCCCCACCGGGTATTGATAGCCGGTGTCCTTCAAGACCACCTGCACTTCGCTGCCAGCGGGCAGGGTTTGACGGCACACCCGGTAGCTGATGGTCTTGTCCCCTTCCTGACGCGTCTGGGGTTCATCGCACTCCTGCTGGGCCTTGATCTCGTCCAGCAACCAGGTGTACTGGCGCCAGACGTGCAGCTCGCTCACCTGCTTGGCGGCCTGGCTGCCCGCGATGGGCTGCAGGCGGAAGAAGATCTGCTCGAGGCGACCATCCCGTTCATTGGGGGTCTCTTCCAGCACCTTCAATTGCTGCCAGTTTTGCGGCTGGTACTGCCATGCCTGCTCGGCGCAGCGACCTTCGGCGTTGAGCTCACAGCGATCCAGCTCCTGCTCGCTGTGACCCAGGATGACCCGCTCAGCCAACGGCAGACGATCCTGACGCGGCGCGGTCGGGGTGCCCGCCAGCGGCTCCCAGCGGCCCTGCTTCATGCCGTAGCCATAGTCATAGCTGCTGGCCGGGACGGCCTTGCCGGCCGGTACCACCTCTTCACAGCTGAGGTAGCGGATCTGCCAGCCCTGCTCGATCTTGAGTTGCGGCTCGTCGCACTGCTGCTCTGCCAGCGCAGCCAGGTTGGCATCGCGCCAGTCGAAGCGGCGATACACCCTCAACTGCTGATAAGGGGCGTCGCCGCTGCGGGCGCTCAGTTCAAAGGTCACTTCGGTGAGACGATCCCCCAGCTGACGGCTGGATTCACCGTTGAGTTGATACTGTTGCCAGTCGGAGGGGGAGTAGTTGGCCAGCGCCGAAGTGGCGAGCAGGCCTGGGGCTGCCAGGAGCAGCAGCCGGGGAGAGAGAGGCTTCATCATGATCCCTTTGGTGGATGGAGAGGCGTGGGGACCAGAGAGGTTATTGGGCTCCAAAGGAATATCAATTGGCCAGATGGCGCAGCGAAATGATGCATTCGGGAGCAAACAACATAAAAACAGCCCCAAAGGGGGCTGTGTTGATAGCAAGGACTCCGCCCCATATGGGGGAGGCGTCACTCCTCTTGTCGCAAGCTGCGGGCGAGCAGGGTGCGGGAGGGTTTCAGATTGCCGCCGAGATCCGGCCAGGGATGCCACTGGTCCGGCACCATGAAGCCGGGTAACGACAGCCTGATCCAGGCGGCCAGCTCGGCAGGGGGGACTGGTTCGCCGTGCCAGTCGATGAAGGCGGCGGGCCTATGCCCCCACTCGTCGCTCGGCACCGGCACCACCAGGGCCTGGGCCACGGCGGGGTGATCCACCAGCCGCTGCTCTATGGTCTCGGGCTGGATGTTCTCCCCTCCCGAGATGAAGAGGTTGTCGAGCCGCCCCTCCACCACCAGATCGCCCCCCGGAGTGAGGCGGCCCTTGTCCCGGGTATGGAACCAGCCCTCTTCATCGAGGGGGCGCACCAGCTCGCCCTCCCTGAAATAGCCGGCAAACAGGGTCTCACCGCGCACGCAGATCTCCCCCTGGCGGATGCAGAGCTCCCGCCCCGGCAGCGGGCGACCCACCACGCCGGCGGCGCAGGGTTGCCCGGTGCAGACCTGGCTGCCCATCTCGGAGAGGCCATAGCTCACCTTGGGCTCCAGCCCCAGAGCGGTCAGCCGGTTGACCAGGGGGGCCGGGATGGCTGCGCCCCCGAGCAGCAGCTCTCGCACCCGGGTGCGGGATGGGTCGAACCCCTGTGCCAGCAGGCGCCAGAGCTGGGTCGGCACCAGCGAGAGGTGGGTGATGGGTTGATCCTCGAGCCGCGCCTTGAGGGGCCGGGTGCGATCGTCCAGCACCAGGGCGGCTCCCGCCAGGAAGACCCGGAACAAGATAGCGTAACCGCCGACGTGAAACAGTGGCAGGGAGAGCAGCCAGCCACAGGCTTCGTCCAGGGGGATCAGGGTGGCGGAACCCCGGGCCGAAGCGAGGTGGTTGGCGAGGCGGTGTACCACCGCCTTGGGGGTACCGCTGGATCCCGAGGTTAGGATCATGTTGTTCGGCTGGTCGGGTACCAGCGGGGACTCCCCATCTGCGGCCAGCTCGCCCGTGAAGTCGGGGCTGAGGGCTTGCCAGTCGCCCGCCGGGATCTCGCCTGCCGACCAGAATGCCCGGGCCTCGAGCTGGCTCGCCAGTTCGCTGTGTCTGGTTGCCGGAAAGGCGGGATTGAGGGGGCAGAAGACGATGCCGCTGCGCACGCAGGCCCAGGCCAGCAACACATCCTCCAGGGCGCCGCGCACCACGGCGGCGAGATGATCTCCCCGTTCCAGCCCGGCCCGGGCGAGCTGATTGCACAGGCTGTTGAGGCGCAGGTCAAGGCGCTGGTAGCTAAGAGGCTCCCCGCTGTGGATGGCAATGCGATGAGGGGCCAGTGCCGCCCAGCGTCGTACCGGGCAGGTTTCCTGCCGTGGGATCTGACGGGTCACCATGGGTCAGTCACGGTGAAACAGGGGGGCCATCCTGCTCGGATCGGGTTGCCCCTGCTTGTCCAGCAGATCCCTGGCCAGCCAGCGGCGGGTATCGAGGCCAGGGGCCTGATCCGGCGCCCACTCCCCTGCGAGGCGGGCGAGCTGGCCGAGGCCGAGACCGGACTCGAAACAGGAGGAGACGATCACCTTGAGCTTAAGTTCGCGAGCGCGGGCCACCAGGGCCTCGCTGTTGGCGAGGGCGCCGAGCAGGGTCGGCTTGAGCACCAGGGCGCGCAGTTGCGGGATGGGCTCCCAGGGCTTGCCCTGGGCCAGCAGTTCATCCAGCGCCACCGGCATGCCGGTGCGGCTGGCGACGAAGGCGATGTCCTCGAAGTCGGCGCACAGATCTTCGAGGTATTCGATGCGATTCGGATCCAGGTGGCCGCAGAAGGCCCAGGCCTCCTCGCGGGTCCAGCCCTGGTTGGCGTCCAGAACCAGTTTGAGATTGGGGCGCCGATCGAGCAGCAGCCGGATCAGCGCCAGCTCGTCGCGCATGGGGTAGCGGGCTACCTTCAGCTTGGCCTTGAGGGGGGTCTCGTGCAACCACTGTTTCCAGTTCTTGAGCAGCTCCTGGGGGGAGCCCTGGATCAGCGGATAGGGCTCGGGCAGGGGGGCACCCTGCTCGGGCCAGCTACGACGGGCGCAGTCGAGCCCGAACTGCACCGAGGGCAGCTGTGGTGTCGGGGTCTGTCCCCGCGCCAGCTGCGCCAGACAGTCGAGGGCCTCGGCCTGGGCGTCGGCCAGGGTCTCTTTGGAAAATCCTGGCAGGGGGGCTATCTCCCCCCAGCCATCGTCGATGCGTACCAGCAGGCCCTCGCGCGCTACCTGCAACTGACCGTGAAAGGCCAGGGGCTGGGTAAAGGGTAGTTGGTAGCGGTAGAGGGCGAGTGTCATCAGGGATTCCGCTTGTATTTGGAGAAGTCGGGACGGCGTTTCTCGTTGAATGCATTGCGCCCTTCCTGACCCTCTTCGGTCATGTAGAACAGCATGGTGGCATTGCCTGCCAGCTCCTGCAAACCGGCCTGGCCGTCGCAGTCGGCGTTGAGGGCCGCCTTCAGGCAGCGCAGGGCCATGGGGCTGTGTTGCAGCATCTCGCGGCACCAGCGCACGGTTTCACGCTCCAGCTCGGCCAGGGGCACGACGGTGTTGACCAGCCCCATGTCGAGGGCCTGTTTGGCGTCGTAGAGGCGGCAGAGGAACCAGATCTCCCGAGCCTTCTTCTGGCCGACGATGCGGGCCATGTAGGAGGCGCCCCAGCCGCCGTCGAAGGAGCCCACCTTGGGGCCGGTCTGGCCGAACTGGGCGTTGTCGGCGGCGATGGTCAGGTCGCACATCATGTGCAGCACGTGGCCGCCACCGACGGCATAGCCGGCCACCATGGCCACCACGGGTTTGGGGCAGGTACGGATGTCACGCTGGAAGTCGAGCACGTTGAGGTGATGGGTGCCTTCATCGTCCTTGTAGCCACCGTAGTCGCCGCGGATCTTCTGGTCGCCGCCGGCGCAGAAGGCCTTCTCGCCGAAGCCGGTGAGGATGATGGAGCCGACCTTGTCGTCGTAGCGGGCATCGGCCAGGGCTTGCAGCATCTCTTTCACGGTACGGGGGCGGAAGGCGTTGCGCACCTGGGGACGGTTGATGGTGATCTTGGCAATGCCCTCTGGGGACTTGTGATAGAGGATGTCCTCGTAACCGGCGGAGCAGTCGTGCCACTCGACAGGGGCATAGAGCTCGGCTTCCGTCATTGCTTCAATCATGGATCTTCTCTTCTGGTTGGTGAGCCCACTCCCGCAGGAGCCGGGCAAAGGTATCGGGCTGGCTTGTGTGCAGATTGTGTCCGCCATCCAGAGCCAAGTGTTTGATATTGCAGCCTTGCTTTACCAACTGGCAAGCGAGGGCATGGAATTTGTGATCCCGGTTGCCTGAGATCCACTGCACCGGCAGCCGGGTATCCCGAAGCCAGGGGGCGAGATCCGGCTGCCGCCCCAGGGACGTGGCCCTCAGCATGGCGGCCACGGCCTTGCCGTCGTTGCCAAGGCGGCGTGCGGCCTGGCGGGTGCGGGCATCGTCGTCCAGGTCGGCGAAGACGCCCTGGCGGTACCAGTCGGCAAGCACCCAGGTCAGGGGCTCGCACTCGAAACGCCGGGCCCAGGCTTCATCGTGAGCGATGCGGGCCGGACGTTCACCGGCAGGCAGCCCGGGGTGGCAGTTCTCCAGCAGCAGGGCCTGCAACCCCGCCGGGGTGTGGCTGGCGTGATGAAGCGCGAGCCGCCCCCCCAGCGAATACCCCACCAGCCGGTAGTGGGCGATATCCCGTGCGGCCAGCTCGGCGCAGAGCCAGCGATGGGCCTCGTCAAAGCCGCTCACCCGCAGTGCCCGGTTGCGGCCGTGGCCCGGCAGATCCAGGGCATGGCACGGGACGCCGGGCAGGGCCTGGATGACAGGTCGCCAGTCGTCGGCGTCCCCCAGCAGGCCGTGCAGCAGCACCAGTGGTACGGCGGGATCAGAGACCACGGATAGCGGCTCCCAGTGCCTTGAGATCCTCGGCGACTTCACTGCTCGGTACCTTGATTTCAATCAGGGTTACCCCGTTTTTCAGGGCTGCGGCATAGTCCTGCTCAAATGCGTCGAGGGTGGTGGGGGCCCGGTAGTGCAGGCCGAACATGGCGGCGGCGTGCTCGAAGTGCAGGCCGTGGGGCAGGCAGTAGTAGGTCTCCAGCAGGGCGTCCTGGGTGGGCACAGGCAGCATGCGGAAGATGCTGCCGCCGTCGTTGTTGAGCAGGATCACCACCAGGGGGCGGCTCCCCTTGCCGAGCAGCGCCAGGCTGTTGAGGTCGTGCAGGGCGCTGAGATCCCCGAGCAGCAGGGTGGTGGGCTCGCGACTGTCAGGCGGGACCGACTGTGCGAAGCCGTATGCGGTGGCGATAAGGCCATCGATGCCGGAGGCGCCGCGGTTGGTCATCACCCGGCTGGGGCCCTTGCCCACCTCGCCCAGCATGTCCATCAGCCGGGCCGGCATGCTGTTGCCGACGAACAACTGACCCTGGATGAGCTGATTCAGGCGGTGGCACACCCCGAGCTCCGAGAAGCGATCACAGGCGGTGCGGATCTGCTGGCTGATAGCCTGCTGGCGCGCGGCCAACTGGTGCCAGGGCTGCTGCGAATGGGGGATTGGATGGGTAGCCGCAAAGGCGGCGGGGTCGCACACCAGGCGACGGCGCAGCCGGTAGTCGGGGTCGAGGCGTGCCGGCTGCGGGTCCACCAGCCAGTAATCCTGCCAGGGGTGTTGTTTGATGAACTGGCCGAGGCGCTTGGAGATGAGGCGGGCGCCGAATTGCAGCAGTACCTCGGCGCGGGCCAGCTCGGCCACGAAGTCGCTGTGTTGCAGGGCGAGATCCGTGTGGACGAGGTTGCGATCATCGAAGCGGATCTGGCTTTGCAGATCTGCCAGCAGGGGCCAGCCGAGGCGGTCGGCCAGCTCGGCCACCGCCTTGCCTTGCACCGGATCCTGGATGCGTCCGGCGACGATGACACCGCGCTTGCCCTTCAGCTCCTCCCAGTCCGGCTGGGCGGGGCAGCCCGGCTCGCCCGCCAGCCAGGGGCTCCAGGGCTTGGCCGAGTGCAGCCAGTCGCCGAGAGGCGCCAGGTAGTCGGCAAAGTCCAGATAGTGGTCGCCGGGGTAGAGGGGCTCGGGGTACATGCAGTTGAAGTGCACCGGCCCCGGGGTGTGCGCCTGTCGGGCCAGGGCCTGATCCACCGAGCTCAGCACGAAGGCCGCCGGAATGGCGGGAGTGGGGCTCGGCAGATTTTGCTGATAGACGGGGTAGCGACCGAAGATCCCCGGCTGATCGATGGCCTGGTTGGCCCCGTTGTCGATGAGCTCGGGTGGCCTGTCGGCAGAGAGAATGATGAGCGGTACCCCGGTGAGCTGGGCTTCCGCCACCGCGGGCCAGAGGTTGGCCACCGCGGTGCCCGAGGTCATGATGACCGCCACCGGGCGGCCGCTCCCCTTGGCCAGCCCCAGCGCCATGAAGCCCAGACCCCGCTCGTCGAAGTGCAGGTGGCGGCGAAAGCCCGGGTGGGCTGCGGCGGCCATGGTGAGCGGCGCCGAGCGGGAGCCGGAGGCCAGGGCGATGTCGCGTACGCCGAGGCGAAAGAGCTCTTCCAGCAAGAGGGAGGACCAGACATGGTTGAAGGTGGCGTGATGGCTGGCAAAGGCGTGATGCGCGGACACGTGGCTGGCGGACATGAAGCTCTCGCAGTGAGGAGTCGGTAAGAAACGCTATCCCAGCAGGGAGAGCACGTTGGCGATCTTGTTGTCGAGTTCGGCCCACTCGGCGGCGGGCTCCGATCCCGCCACTATGCCGGCACCGGCGAACAGGCTGATGCGCGGGCCCCTGATCCGGGCGCTGCGAATGGCGACGGAGAACTCCGAGGTCTCCCGGCTCAGCATGCCACAGGCACCGGCATACCAGCCGCGATCATGGGGCTCGCATTCACGGATGAAGGCGAGCGCCGCCTCGCGGGGGGCGCCCCCCACGGCGGGGGTGGGGTGCAGGGCAGCCAGCAGTTGCCAGTCGCAGACGCCGGGTTTGAGCTCGGCCTCGATGTCGCACTTGAGGTGTTGCAGCAGCCGCAATTTCAGAATGCGCGGCTCTGTCAGGGTGGCATCGGTCGTGAGGGGGGCCAGGCGGCTGAGAATGTCGGCGTGAACCAGCCGGTTCTCCAGCCGGTTCTTGCTGTCGGCCAGCAGCTCGGCGGCCAGGGCCGCGTCGGTCGCCTCATCCCCGGAACGGCGAATGGTGCCTGCCAGCGCCTCGGTAAAGAGGTGGCCCTTCTCCCGGCGGTAGAGGCGCTCGGGGGAGCAGGAGATGAAGCTCTGCTCGGGGGAGAACTGGAAGCCGAAGTGGAAGCACTCCTGGGCGTGGCGAGCCCACTGTGTCAGCAGGGACCAGGGGCAGAGTGGCGCATCGTGCGCCTCGCTCTGGAGCAGGCTCTCCCGGGACAGTACCACCTTGGGGGTGCGGGCCTGGAAGTCGGGGGCCGTGACCTGCTCCACCAGGGTCTGCCACTGGGCAGGGCCCGGCAGGTCCTGGCGCTGCCATGGCCGCTTTTGCAGGGCGGGCAGGGGGGCCTCGGGTTGCAGGGCATCGAGCGCCGCCTCGGCGGCGCAGAGTTCGGCTTCGAATGCGTGACCCTCTTCCCGGGCAGGCAGCCAGAGATTGAGGCAGAGGCTGGTGCACTCCCCCCGGCGTACCAGTTCGATGCGGGGCAGCACGAAGCGGCAGGGGCCAAAACCCTGCCAGCCGGGCAGATCCGGGTCGAACGCCAGACCGCCGTAGTAGCGAGGGCTGTCTTCACTGGCCGTGCCGGCAAGGTCGCAGACCCGCTGGATATCCTCCGGCCGGGTCAGTTCGTGGATGGCGCCAAGCGCCACGTACTCCGGGCTCTGTTGCCCTCTGGCGTGCCAATAGATGCGGGGGTAGAGCGTCTGGGCCGCCAACCAGCCGGGAAAGACGTCGACGTGAGCGGCCACGCGCAGTCGCACGAAACCGCTGACAGTGCTGTGACGCAGGGCGTCCAGTTGTTGCTTGAGGTGGGTCTGAGCCAACATGGATGTCTAGTCTGAGCCGGATAATCGCGATCGCTCCGGGGGAGGATGGCGCAGGTTGATGCCAAAGGGCGACGATTTCCTATATATTATCTGCCCATTCGTCCATGTAAATTGCCCGGGGGAGCCGACGCCCCCGCGCAGCCAAGTATACCTAAATCCGGTTCGATAACCCTTAACACGATCAATATCTGATTGTTTGGCCATCACAATATGACAAATACCTTCTCTGTTTGGTTGCTGGCGGCGCGTTTGCGAACACTGCCCCTGGCGTGCTCCTCCATCTTGCTGGGCTCGGGGCTGGCAGCCAGCCGGGGAGCGTTCGACGGCACCATCATGGGACTCTCCCTGCTGACCGCCATCCTGCTGCAAATTCTCTCCAATCTGGCCAACGACTATGGCGATGCGGTCTCCGGTGCCGACAACGGGGAGCGGATCGGTCCCCAGCGCGCCGTGGTTTCCGGCCTCATCACCCGGCACCAGATGTGTGTGGCCATGGGGCTGACCGCCCTGGCGGCCGTGGTGAGCGGCCTCTCCCTGCTGGTCTGTGCCTTCGGGGAGGCGTGGCAGCAGATCCTGACGTTCATCCTGCTGGGGGGAGCGGCCATCGTCGCGGCCATCACCTACACGGTGGGCAAGAGCCCCTACGGCTATCGCGGCTTCGGGGACATCTCGGTATTCCTGTTCTTCGGCCTGCTGGGGGTGCTCGGTTCCTACTACCTCTTCACCCATCGCCTGGAGTGGGACCTGTTGCTGCCTGCCACCGCCTGCGGCCTGCTGGCGACTGCCGTGCTCAACATCAACAACGTGCGGGACATCGAGACCGATGCCGCCAGCGGCAAGATCACCCTGGCGGTACGCCTTGGCCGCAACCGGGCCATCGCCTATCACTGGGTCTTGCTGGGGGCGGCGCTGCTGGCGACCATCGCCTTCCTGCTGACCCAGCCTGCGAGCCTCTGGCCCTGGATCTTCCTGCCCGCCATGAAGCCCCTCACCGATGCCGCCCGTACCCTGCGAGAGAGTTTCGATGGCGAGGTGCTGACCGGCGCCCTCAAGAAGACCGCCATCAGCGCATTTCTGTTCAGCCTGCTGCTCTCCGCCGGGCTGGCGCTCACCTGAGGCCGACGCGTTTGGCAATGAAAAGGGCTCCCGAACGGGAGCCCTTTTTGTTGATGTGTCGATGCGTTGTTGTTCATCAGACCGATGTGATGAGCGCCAGGGGAGGAGCCTGCCGCCAGGCGAAGGATGATGCCAGGTGATGCAGACGACGAGGGCCCCCGACAGGGAGCCCTCGTGTGCATGAGGCGGGCTTGCCCCTGACGGGTCAGCTTGCCTGGGCCACGGCCGTGCGGCGAGAGAAGAAGAGACTGTCCAGCAGCCAGATGGCAACCATGGAGGCCCCCACCAGCGGGAAGCAGATCCCGAGCACGACCAGCACCGCGATGGCACCGCTCATGGGAGGCAGCTTGGCGGGCAGGGGCGGGGCGGCGAGGCGACCACTGGGACGGCGGCTCCACCAGATCCAGAGCCCGCTCACCGAGCTTGCCAGAATCATCAGGCAGATGAGCAGCATGACGAGCTGGTGCGGCCAGCCGTAGAGCTTGCCCATGTGCAGCATGACGCCGGTTTCCACCGTCTTGGCGACCGGGCCGTAATCCTGCCAGCGCACGTCGACCAGCACCTTGCCGCTGTATTGGTCGATGTGCAGGGTGGCGTCGTTGCGGGGATCATCGGCAAAGATGGCGATGGTATAGACGCCGGTTTCACCGACCGGGGGGGTGATGCTGTAACCCGGGCTGACCCCACGCTCGCTGGCGATGTCGACCACCTGTTGCAGCGGAATGCGATGGCTGGCCATGACCATGCCCTCGTGTCCGCCGCCATGGGTCATGGCGCTGTGATCATGGCTCTCTGCCGTGGGTTGGGAGCTCGGCATGGGCAGGGTCTCGGCCCCCCAGGAGACGGTCTGTTCGTGAGCCTGGTTGAGGCTGCGGGTGAGGGGGGCCGACTTGGGCACCTCGTTCCACATGGCCGCAGGGAAGCGGTTCCAGACGTCGGCGAACTGGCCGCCCCAGAAACCGGTCCAGGTCATGCCCGTCAGCAGCAGCAGCAGCAGGAAACCTGCGCCCCAGAAGCCGACCACGGCGTGCAGATCACGCCACCAGAGACGGCCGCGCTGGTGCATTCTCGGCCAGAGGATGCCTCCCACACCCGGTCCCTTGCGGGGCCACCAGAGATAGAGTCCGCTGACGAGGAGCACGATTCCCCAGCCTGCGGCCAGCTCGATCAGGCGATCACCCGTGGTGCCAAGCATCAGCTCCGCATGGAGAGCGCGCGCCACCGCCTGCAGGTTCCACTTGTTGTCCATTGTACCGAGCAGGGCGCCGTTCGCGGGATCCATGAAGAGGGTCAGCTCCTGCCCTTCACGCATCACGACTATCTGGGCGCTCGCGTCTGCTGCCACCGGGGGCAGGTATTTGCGCAGGCTGGCGTCCGGCATGGCGATGGTTGCCTTGGCCAGCAGCTGGTCGGCACTCAGGGTCTGGGTGGCGGGCGTCACCTTCATCAGCTGGGGGTAGAGCAGGTTGTCCAGCTGCGGCTTGAACAGATAGACGATGCCGGTGAGGGAGAGCAGGATCAGGAAGGGGGCGACGAAGAGACCGGCATAGAAATGCCAGCGCCAGATCCGTTGGTAATAACTTGCGTCTTGTTGCTTCATCGTTGATCCCTGGGTGAACGCCAAAAGGTTTCAGTAGGTGGAATGTTTTGAGTGGCGCGGATAATAGCAGCAACGTTTTGTTAACTGCAACAGAACATGTCGAAGAAATGTACATTCCGCCATCGGGGTAAAAACGGGGGTTGAATGGCGCTTTCCGTTCACAATGCGGGGAGCTTCATGGACTTTTCGGGGATAAATTCTTACTTTGTGGCAACACAGGGCATATCAGCCGCAGCGAAGGACTCAAGGCAGGAGGTGAACGTGCAAGCACACGGCCATTTTGAGATGCAGCGACAAGGGCAACTGCTGATCTGTCGGCCGAGCGGCCCTTTCAACCTGGCAGGCGCCATGGCCTATGAGGGCAAGTTCAGCCAGCAGATAAGCCGTTTGCAGGGAGCCCCCTGGGGCATCGTCGAGGTCGCGACCGAGTTCGAGGCCGCCGGCCCCGAGGTGCTGGCCCGTTTTCGTCGCCAGTTCAACTGGTGCGCCACTCATGGCTGCGCCTTTCTGGCGGTGGTCATGATCGGGGATTTCAAACGTTATCTGGCGGATCACGTCTTCAGCGAGCTTCCCTTTCAGGAGGTGCGCTATTTCGAGGAGGAAGCACAGGCCATCCACTGGCTGACACAGCGCCTCGAGGGGCTGCAAGGCAAGGAGATCCACGTCAGCACGGGTTGAACATCCCGGTTACTCCAGCCTGATGAACCACTTGTCCCGCTCGTCGAGGCAGTCGGGCTCCCCCATCTCGAATTCACGGCAGATAAGCGGCCGCACCTCGTAGATGCGACACATCATGGTGTTGCGGTCGAGGGCGGCGCACCAGCCATCTTCCAGTCTGTGCATCACGGGCACTTCTCCTTCCCGCTCCTCGATATAGCGGTCCGGCACGCCGGTGTCGGTGAAGAGCATCACCTCGAGGCGGCAGCAGCAGGCTTCGCAGTTCTGGCAGCTCACATCGCTCTGGATTGCTTGGGTCATGTCACCTGTCTTGCCGCATGGCGGCGAATGATATGAAACAGGCGCCTGTCAGGCGCCTGTGGTCTGGCTGGGGCGTATGAAATACCTTAGCCCAGTTTGCGGGCACGGTAGCTGCGCCCCTTGATCTTGCCTTCCTGCAACCGCTTGAGGGCGGCGCTCGCCACCTGGCGCTTCACCGCCACGTAGGAGTACTGCTCGGAAATCTGGATTTTGCCCACATCGGCCCCGGCAATGCCGCCTTCGCCGGTCAGGGCGCCGAGGATGTCACCGGCACGCACCTTGCTCTTGCGGCCCGCATCGATGGAGAGGGTCACCATCTGCGGCGCGATCGGCTTGATGTCGCGGCCGATCCCGGCCAGGTCGCCCTGGGGAATGGGGGCCTGCTGGTACTCCTCGATGAAGTTGACGCGCTGGGCCTCGTTCGGCTGGTAGAGGCTCAGGGCCAGGCCCTGCTGGCCGGCGCGGCCGGTACGGCCGATGCGGTGCACATGCACCTCGGGGTCGTAGGTGAGCTCGTAGTTGATGACGGCGCCCAGCTCCTTGATGTCGAGGCCGCGGGCCGCCACGTCGGTGGCGACCAGTATGGTGGCGCTGCCGTTGGCGAAGCGCACCAGCACCTGATCCCGCTCACGCTGTTCCAGGTCACCGTTCAGCGCCAGCGCCGAGAAGCCCTTGGCGGCCAGGTGATCGGCCACGTCGTTGCAGGCGCGCTTGGTGTTGCAGAACACCACGCAGGAGCCCGGTTGGTAGTGGCTGAGCAGCCAGGTGAGGGCATCGAGGCGCTGGCCGGCCGGCACTTCATACAACTTCTGTTCGATGGCGCTCTCTTCGTGCAGGGACTCCACGCTCACCTCCACCGGGTTGCGTTGCACGCCGCGGCTCATCTGGGCGATCCCTTCCGGATAGGTGGCGGAGAACAGCAGGGTTTGCCGGTCCCGCGGGGCGTGGCTGATGACGCGGTTGATGTCTTCGCCAAAGCCCATGTCCAGCATGCGATCCGCTTCGTCCAGCACCAGCGTCTTGAGGTCGTCGAGCTCAAGGGTGCCCTGCTCCAGGTGCTTGAGGATCCGGCCCGGGGTGCCGACGGCGATGTGGGCGCCAAAGCCCAGGGTGGCGGATTGCGGTGCGGTCGGGGTGCCGCCGCACAGGGTCACCAGCTTGACGTTGGGCAGGGTACGGGCAAGACGGCGGATCTCGGTGGCCACCTGATCCGCCAGCTCGCGGGTCGGACAGAGCACCAGCGCCTGCACGGCCAGTCGGTTGACGTCCAGCTTGGCCAGCAGACCCAGGCCGAAGGCCGCGGTCTTGCCGCTGCCGGTTTTCGCCTTGGCGATCAAATCTTTGCCGTCGAGCACCAGGGGCAGGCTCTGGGCCTGGATCGGGGTCATCTGCAGATAGCCCAGGCTGGCGAGGTTGTCCTGCAGGGCGGAGGAGAGGTTCAGGCTGCTAAATTCGCTGTTGTTCACAAAAGGACTCTATGTCGGAAAACCAGAAATGGGGGTGCGCGGTGCGCAAGGGGGCGCATCATACCAGAATGTGCCGCCGGATGCGGTGAATATTTGAACGGTTGGCGTCATGGGTTGCCGATGGAGGCTTCTGTCTGCGTTGGCGGGCTTGCGGTATGTAAAAAGAGCACAATGGAACAGGGTGGTCATGGCCAGATCATGATGAATGGCGAGAAAACGTTTTTAATTAAACATGTCCTGGTGATGATGAGTCATCGGAGGATGCCATATGGGATATAGCCGTTATGAAATATATATACGAATGAGGAATAAAATTAATGAAAGAGCATAACTTATTGTTTTTGATTTATTTTTAAGCTTTCTCAATGACGATTAATAATCATGTGTCTTGGCAATTAATTTAAAAACGTTTGTATTATTTCGCATGCATATTTTTACCGCGGATTGTGATGATTCTCTGATTTTTAAATATGCAGTTCTTTATGATGGCGCCGGTCAAAAATAACAATTCAATGGGTGCTACTGGTATGGAATACGTTCATTTCGTGCTCGGACTCGTGATGGTCCTGGCATTGGCGTTGCTGGCAAACCGCCGCAACTGGAAACAGATCAAGCTGCGTTACATCGGCCAGCTGCTGGTGGTCGAGCTGGCGCTCGCCTGGTTCATGCTCAACTCCGAAGTGGGTCTGGCGGTGGTGGGTGGCTTTGCCGCCGGCTTCACCAAGCTGATGGAGTTTGCCAAGCAGGGGACCGACTTCGTGTTCGGCGGTCTGGTCAACGAAGGGGCCTTCTCCTTCTTCCTGATGGTGCTGATGCCCATCGTCTTCATCTCCGTGTTGATCGGCATTTTGCAGTACATCCGTCTGCTGCCCATCGTCATTCGTGGCATCGGCACCGTGCTGGCCAGGATCAACGGTATGGGCAAGCTGGAGTCCTTCAACGCCATCAGCTCCATGATCGTCGGTCAGTCCGAGAACTTCATCGCCCTCAAGAACATACTGCCGCACCTGAACGAGAAGCAGATGTACACCCTGGCGGCGACAGCCATGTCCACCGTCTCCATGTCCATCGTCGGTGCCTACATGCAGCTGATCGAGCCGCGCTACGTGGTGGCCGCACTGGTACTCAACATGTTCAGCACCTTTGTGGTGCTTTCCCTCATCAACCCCTACGAGCCCGACAATACCGTGACCGATGCCAAGGCGCTGGCCGAGGGTGACGAGCACCATACGCCGAAGAAGGAGAACTTCTTCGAGATGCTGGGGGAATACATCATGGCCGGTTTCACCGTGGCGGTGATCGTCGGTGCCATGCTGGTGGGCTTCATTGCCCTGATCGCCCTCATCAACTACCTGTTCGAGGCGGCGTTCGGCGTCAACTTCCAGCACGTCATGGGCTACATCTTCTATCCCGTTGCCTGGATCCTGGGCATCCCGGGCAGTGAAGCGCTGCAGGCCGGCTCCATCATGGCGACCAAGCTGGTGACCAACGAGTTTGTGGCCATGATGGATCTGGGCAAGATTGCCGCCGAGCTCTCCCCGCGCACCGTCGGCATCCTCTCCATCTTCATGGTGTCGTTCGCCAACTTCAGCTCCATCGGCATCATTGCCGGTGCGGTGAAGGCGCTCAACGAAGAGAAGGGCAACATGGTTTCCCGCTTCGGTTTGAAGCTGGTCTATGGCTCCACCCTGGTGAGCCTGCTCTCCGCCGTTATCGCCGGTGTGATGATCTAGGTCCTCCCCCCGCGCTGCTCATGACGACCCCCTGCCTTGGCAGGGGGTCTTTTTTTGGGCAGATGAGCGGGTGAACAGAGGAGGGGACTGGTCGGCAGCCCGGCCATCAAGCGCGAGGGTCTTCCACCTTGATGTTGGCGGGGACCCGCTTTTTGCCCAGCACCATGGCGCGGACCAAATCGCTGCGGGTGAGGCGATCGGTCAGGAGTACCACTGCCGCATGGACGCCAACGGCGGCCATCAGGGTGTTGGCGATGATGCCGTGCAGCTCCTCCAGCCACTCCTCGCCCCAGAAGGCATCCCAGGTGGTGAGCCAGCCGGTGACGACGGTCCCGACCAGGGACAGCAGCAGCAGCCAGATCATCAGGGAGCCGACCGGATTGTGGCCGAGGTAGTAGGGGTGGCGCCCCTGGGCGAGCTGGCGCAGGTAGTAGCGGACCCGGGCAGGGGTTGGCCACCACTGGCCGAAGCGGGCGTAATAGGGGCCGATCAGCCCCCACAGCAGGCGGATGATGAGCAGGATGCCCACCGCGTAGCCAGCATATCTGTGGGGTTTGCTGCCCTCTTCCAGCACGAAGAAGTTGAGCAGGCAGAGGGTGACGGTCGCCCAGTGAAACACCCGGATGAGGGGATCCCAGACTTTCACTTCGGAGGCAGGTGTCATGGCAAGGCTCCATGGTGGGGGCCGGGGGAAGACCGGCCCGGGGCGGCGTTACTCGTCGATCTCTTCTTTCACCTTTTTCAGGTCGGTCGGGTCGAAGTAGATCTCGACCTTGCGCTTCTCCTTGTCCCAGCCGTAGATCTCGTAGCAGCCGGTCTTGGTGGCCTTGAACTTCTTGATGTCGTAGCCCATCGCCTTGATCTGCTGCTGGGCGTCGGCTTCGCTCATCCACTTGCTCTTGTCGGCCTGGGTGCATTGGGGGTCGGCCAGGGCTGCGCCGCTCAACAGGGGGATCAGTAACAACAGGGGGGTCAGTTTCATTGCTTGCTCCTTGCGGGTGGTTGGGTCAACAGTCGCAAGGCTAATCAAGGAGCATTAAGGAAGAATTAAGGGAAAAGGGAAATGAATGGCTCTCCCCGGCAGGGGGCCGGGGAGAGGGTGATCAGCTCAGCTTGCCCCTGACCAGCCACTTGTCCAGCGCATTGGCGAAGCGCTGCTTGTCGGCGGCGTTGAAGGGCGCAGGGCCACCGGTCTGGACGCCGGCAGAGCGCAGCTCCTCCATGAAGTTGCGCATCCCGAGCCGTGCCTGGATGGTCTCCCTGGTGTAGATTTCGCCCCGGGGATTGAGCGCCTCGCCCCCGGCGTCGATGACCCAGGAGGCGAGGGGAATGTCGCCGGTGATCACCAGGTCGCCGGGCTTGACCTGCTGGGCGATGACATGATCTGCCACATCGAAGCCCTTCTCCACCTGCTGGGTCTTGATGAAGGGGGAAGGGGGGACTCTGAGCCCCTGGTTGGCCACTAGCGTGGTCACCACCTGGGCGCGGTGGGCGGCGCGGTAGAGGATCTCCTTGACCGGGATGGGGCAGGCATCGGCATCAACCCAGATGGGCATGGCATGGCTTCCTGTGTCTGGAACGGGTGGCGCATCTTAGCATGGCTGGCGCGGGGCGGCTGCCCCGGGGCTGAGTCGTCCCCGCCTTTGGTGTAAGCTGGGGCCTGCACATGAAACGAGAAGGAGACGAGATGGATCGGGTGCCCGGTGACGTGATTTATGGCCTGACCCTGGACGGCAAGGGGGGCATGACCCCGCTGGCCGAAGGTAGCGAGATCCCCTGTGCCCAGCCCGGCTGGCTGCATCTGGACTATGGCAACCCGGAGTCGGCGCGCTGGCTGCTGCAGACGCCGCTGCTGGGGGAGGCGGCCCGGGAGGCCCTGCTCGGCCAGAGCAATCGTCCCAAGCTGGTGCGGATGGGGGAGACGGTGCTGCTGATCCTGCGCGGCATCAACCACAACAAGGATCACAGGCCTGAAGAGATGGTGGCCCTGCGGATCTTCATCACGCCAGATCTCATCATCAGCAGCCGACGTCGTCCGCTGCTCTCCGAGAAAGATGTGTTCGAGCAGCTGTCGCTGGGGGGCGGTGCCGACACACCCGCCGACTGGCTGGTGGAGATATGCGACGCCCTGACCGACCGGGCCGGGGAGTTCGTCGAGGAGCTGCACGACCAGATCCTGGATCTGGAGGAGATGGTGCTGATGCGCGACCTGCCCGCCAACGGTCGGCTTGCGCGCATCCGCAAGCAGCTCATCATGATCCGTCGCTACCTCTCCCCCCAGCGGGATCTGGTGGCGCGCCTGGCCAACGAGAAGATCAGCTGGCTGGACGAAGATGACAGGCGACGCCTGCTCGACATCGCCGACCGCTTGCGGCGCTGGCTCGACGATCTGGATGCCGGGGTGGCGCGCACCGCCGTGCTGGCGGACGAGATCAACAACCTGATGGCGGAGGCGACCAACCGCCGTGCCTACCAGATGTCGGTGATGGCGCTGCTGTTCCTGCCCGCCAGCTTCCTGACCGGCCTGTTCGGCATCAACCTGGGGGGGATCCCCGGGGCCGAGAGTCCGACCGCCTTCTGGGTGTTCTGTGGCTTCCTGCTGGTGCTGGCGACCGGACTGGCGGTCTGGCTCAAGCACAGGCGCTGGTGGTAAGGAGTGAACATGACGACATGGGAATCTTTTGGCGTGACCCTGCTGCTGTTGCTGGGGCACACCCTGGTGCGCGGCCTCATTCACAAGAGCCTGATGGCCCTTGGCCAGAGCCGGCAGGTGAGCGAGAACCGGGTACTCTACGTGGAGCACGTATTCCACTTCCTGCTGGGCTGCGCCACCTTGCTGATCCTGGCCGGGGTCTGGGGGCTCGACTTCTCCCGGCTGGTGGTGCTCGCCTCCTCCTTCTTCGCGGTACTGGGGGTCGCCATGGTGGCCCAGTGGTCGATCCTCTCCAACATCACCGCCAGCATTACCATCTTCTTCGCCTTCCCCTACAAGATTGGCGATCGCATCCGCATCCTCGACAAGGATGACTCCGTCACCGGCATCATCACCGAGATCGGCCTCTTCTACGTGCGGGTGCGGGATGACAACGGCGATCTGGTCACCTATCCGGCCAACCTTATTCTGCAAAAGCCGGTGAGGCGGCTGGAGGGAAAGGAGGCTGAGTCCACGCAGCCGGAATGAGAAAAGGCTCCCTCGGGAGCCTTTTTCGATGGCTGTTCAGCGTTCGAAGAAGCGGTAGAGGTGCTCGACCTGGACGGGGCAGTCGGCCACCAGGTGGATGTGGTCCCGTGCCTCCTCGGTGGACGAGAAGCTCATGGGGCACCCCAGGGTGTCCGTCATCACGTAGAGGTGGCCGTCCTGCCCTCTGAACTCCACGATCCAGCCGGGGGAGACGATGTCGTGCATGATCTCCGCCTCCTTGAACCTGTGCTGCTGGTGAAGCGCGCGCAATTCACTGACTGTCATGACATCCTCCTATGACTCATGGCGCCACCCTCAAGTCTAGTTCTCCTTCCCGGTGGCGCCGTCATCGGATCAGGGCCCCGTCGCCCCCTCCCGGGGCGGTTGCAGGGCGATCAGCAGCTCCCCGGGCAGCGGCGTGACAGGGCCGGTGACCACCCTGGGTCTGGCCTTGGCATCCAGCACGAACAGAGGAATGGCGCCGGGATTGGCCTCCTGATACTGGTCCCAGTCGAAGGTGTCGCTCAGGCGGGTCGCCTTGATCTGCCCGCCCCGACTCAGCAGGCCGCTCAGCCTGGCGAAGTTGATGTCGGCGCCGAACAGGTTCTGGCGGGCACGGAAGGTGGCGCTCTCCCGGTTGGCCTTGCCGTGTTGTTCGCTGGAACGCAGGGAGTGGACCTTCTCCTCCCCGTAGAGGTGGGCGAAGTGCAGTACCCCGAGGGCGTTGTTGTGGCGGCTGGGAGAGAGCGCCAGCACGGTGCTGATGCTGGTGAGGGGCAGGTGCCGCTCGGCGTGCTCCGACTGGGGGTTGCCGAAGTAGCAGGGCAGGCCGCTCATGCGGGCCAGCTTGCAGTGCTCCCAGGCAGGATCGGAGAGCTGCACCGGGATCCCCTGATCCGCCAGCGCCTTGCCGATGGCCCGGGCCACCGAGTTGGCGCCGATGAGCAGCCAGACATTGGGGGCGCTCTGGCGCATGTCGAGCAATCTGGCCAATGGCGTGGCCGTCAGGCTCTGCAGTACCACGGTGAAGATGATGACCGCAAACACCAGGGGCACCAGCTTGTCGGCATCCTCGATGCCGGCCTCGTGCATGCTGATGGCGAAGGAGGCGCTGACCGCCGCCGCCACTATGCCCCGGGGGGCTATCCAGGCGAGCAGGGCGCGGGCGCGCCAGGGCAGGTCCGACCCCCGGGTCGAGACCAGGATGCAGAGCGGGCGGGCCACGAACTGCACCACGCACAGCAGGGCCAGCACCATGGGGCCGAGCTGCCAGAGCTGGGCCAGATCGAGGCGGGCCGCCAGCAGGATGAAGAGGGAGGAGATGAGAATGACGGCGAGATCCTCCTTGAAGGCCAGCACCTCCTCCAGATCCAGCCCCTCCTGGTTGGCGAGCCAGATGCCGAACACCGTCACCGCCAGCAGGCCGGATTCGTGACTGAGCCAGTCAGACAGGGTGAAGGTCACCAGCACCAGCGCCAGTACCCCGAACTTGTGCAGGCTGACCGGCAGCCAGTCCTTGCGGATGAGCAGGGTGGTGAGCCAGCCGGCACCGACCCCGATGAGCGACCCCACTCCCACCGTCTTGGCCAGGGCCAGCAGGGTATGACCGACCAGATCTCCCTGGCTGCCGAGGCGCACCGCCTCGAACACCAGTACCGCGAACAGGGCGCCGATGGGGTCGATGACGATCCCCTCCCAGCGCAGGATCTTGTCCACCTCCCGGACCGGGCGGATCACGTTGAGCATGGGGGCGATCACCGTGGGGCCGGTCACCACCAGCACGGCGCCGAGCACCATGGCGACCCGCCAGTCCAGCCCAAGCAGGAAGTAGCTGGCGGCGCCGATGACGGCAAAGCTGGTCACCATGCCGGTGGAGCAGAGGTTGCGTACCACCTTGCCGATCCCCTTGAGTTCGGTCAGGTGCAGGGTCAGCGCCCCTTCAAACAGGATGATGGCGACCGAGAGGGAGACCAGGGGAAACAGCAGATCCCCCAGCAACTGATCGGGATCGAGCAGACCGGTCACCGGGCCGAGCAAGAGGCCGCTCAGCAGCAGGAACAAAATGGCGGGAACGCGCACGGACCAGGCAAGCCATTGGGCGAGCAGGGAGATGAGGGCTATTCCGGCGAGGGAGAGAGCAATCATGCCAACCTCGTACAGGTGATGGGGTTGGACCTAGTGTAGCGGGGAAGGGGGGCAAGATGACACCCGCCAGGCGTGCAGGAGAGAGCCGCTCAGATCAGATGGGGCTCTCTTTGTGGAGTTCGGTGACGCAATCGGTCACCGCCAGCACCAGGGCGGAGCGCACCATCTGATCGAGCCGGTTGAGCTGCATCTGGTAGAGGGGCCAGTCCTCCTCGTTGGCCGGGGGATCCTGCGGCATCATGCTGCCCTGCTGGATGGCATTCAGGCGCTCGAGCAGATCGCGGACCGGCTTGTCGCTGAAGCGGTAATCCTTGGGGTCGCGTACCAGAAAGTCGCGGATCTTCAGGTATGCCTCGAGATCCTGATAGCGCTCGAGGGAGATGAGGCCGAGGGCGAAGATGAGCTTGAGGCGCACCTCCAGCTGGCCGAGAGGGCCGCTCTGGTTGAGCAGGGGTTCGATGGCGTATTTGACGGCATACTCCTCCTGACGAAAGGCTCGCCGCATCAGGGAGTCGACCGCCTCTTCCAGGATGGTCACGACCTCGAGAAAGAAGCCGCGGGGGCCATCCTGCTCGTTCAGTCGCTCCAGTACTTCATCTTCCTGGTGTGTGGTCATAAGTGCTTCGGGTCCGGCTGACAGGGGGAGAGCAGGCCCTCCCCCGGTTTGTATCGTATGGGGTCCGTCACGGGCGGTGTGACGCCACCCCATCAGGTCACTTCAAGTTGTTGTAACGGGCGACGATGGTGCGTACCACATCGCTGTGCTCATCCAGGCCGGTGACGCGGGCCAGGGTCCGTGCCGGACCGAGTTCCGCCAGCATGGCCTGCAACTCCACCGCCTGGGGATCGTCCTCATTGCGGTAATGCAGTGCGGCGGCGATGCCCTCCTGCAGGTGATCGCTCGGCAGGCCGTATTCCAGGGTGCCGAGCAGCGGCTTCACCAGTCTGTCCCCCGCCGCCAGCTTGCGCAGCGGCTGGCGACCGACCCGGTCAATCTCGTCCACCAGATAGGGGTTGGCGAAGCGGGAGAGGATCTTCTCGATGTAGGCGGCGTGCAGGCGCGGGTCGAAGCCATAGCGTTTCACCAGCACGGCCCCGCTCTCCTCCATGGCGCGGCGCACCTTGCTGCGGATCAGCGGATCCTCGATCGCCTCGCGCACGGTGTGATAGCCCCTGAGCTTGCCGAGGTAGGCGGTGACGATGTGGCCGGTGTTGAGGGTGAACAGCTTGCGTTCGACGAAGGCCATCAGGTTGTCGGTGGGCTCCATGCCTGCCACCTGGGGCAGCTCCCCCTTGAACTGGGTCCGATCGACGATCCACTCGCTGAAGCTCTCCACCGTCACCTCCAGGGGATCGTCGTTCGCCGCGGCGGGTGGAACGATGCGATCCACCGCCGAGTCGACGAAGCCGACGCACTGCTCGAGGGTGGCATGATACGCGACCGGCAGGTACTTGAGTACCTCCTCCTTGAGGTGGCTGGTGCCGCGCACCATGTTCTCGCAGGCGATGACGTTGAGGGGAGTCAGGTTGCCGGCATCGAAGCGGGCCTGCAGCCCCTTGGCCAGGGTGCTGGCAATCTTGTCCAGGATGTTGGGGCCGACCGCCGTGGTGACCAGATCGGCGGTGATGATACGGGCGATCACCTCGTGTCCGGCCGAGCTGACGGCGGCAACGTTGCGCACCACGTCCAGCTTCTGATCCGTGCCCACCACGTGCACCTTGTACTCCTGGCGGTGGTTGAGCTGGTCGATCAGGGTCTCGTTGACGTCGGCGAAGGTGACCTGATGGCTGGCGTCAGCCAGCAGTTTGCCGATGAAGCCCCGACCGATGTTGCCGGCACCAAAATGCAATGTTTTCATGATATTAACCTCTACAACCAAAGACGATGACGGATGATTACGCGGCCTGCTCGGCCCCCAGCAGATCCAGGAACTCCTGGGGATCCTGGGTGCTGGCCAGACGGTCGACGAGACCGGGCTCATCCAGTGCATTGGTCAGGCGGGTTATGACCTGTATGTGTTCATCGTTGCGGGCGGCAATGCCGATGACCAGGCGCGCTACCTCATCGGCGCCCTCGCCGAAGGCGACTCCGGCCGGGTACTGGCAGATGACGATGCCGGTACGCTTCACGTGCTCCTTGGCGGCGATGGTGCCGTGGGGCACGGCGATGGATTCGCCGAGGTAGGTGGAGACCAGCTGTTCGCGCTCCAGCATGGCGTCGACGTAGTCCGGTGCCACATAGCCTCGCTCGGCCAGCAGCTTGCCGGCGGTCACGATGGCCGCTTCCTTGCTCTCGGCCTTGAGGCCCAGGTGCACGTCCTGCAGGCTCAGGGTGAAGACTTCCGGCTCCTGCGGCTCGTAGCTGTCGTCGTTGGCCGCCACCAGCAGTTGCGGGTTGGCGATGTCATCGTTGGCCGCGTTGGCCAGGCTGAGGTTCTGCACCAGCTCCTGATAGAGGGCGTTGTCGAGGAAGTTGGTCAGCGAAATGTGCTGTGCATGCGGCGCATGGCGACGGGCACGGTCGGTGAGATCCTTGTGGGTGATGACCAGATCCACCTGATCGTCCAGGTTGTTGATGGCACGGTTGGTGACGCTGATGTCGAGACCGGCGGCCTGCACCCGCTTGCGCAGCATGCCGGCGCCCATGGCGCTTGAGCCCATGCCCGCATCGCAGGCGACGACGATGTTGCGCACTGCGGTCAGCTCGGTTTCCGGCTTCTTGGCGGCGGTGGTCTCTGGCTTGGCACCCTTCATGGCTTTCATCTTGCGGGTGGCTTCACCCAGGGCATCGGCCTCGTCGGCTTCCGGCTGCTGGGCACGGACGAACACGGCAGCGACCAGGAAGGAGACGGTGGCGGAGGCGACGATGGAGAGCAACACCCCGATGAGGGAGGCTTTCGGCGTCATCAGCAGCACGGCGAAGATGGAGCCCGGGGAGGCGGGGGAGACCAGACCGGCGTTGAACAGGGTCAGGGTGAAGACCCCGGTCATGCCGCCTGCGATCACCGCCAGGATGAGGCGCGGGTTCATCAGCACGTACGGGAAGTAGATTTCGTGGATGCCGCCGAAGAAGTGGATGATGGACGCACCGGCAGCGGACTGCTTGGCGGCGCCACGGCCGAACACCATGTAGGCCAGCAGCACGCCCATGCCCGGACCCGGGTTCGCTTCGATCAGGAAGAAGATGGAGCGGCCCTGTTCGGTGGCTTGCTGGATCCCGAGCGGCGAGAAGATGCCGTGGTTGATGGCGTTGTTCAGGAACAGGATCTTGGCCGGCTCGACGAAGATGGAGGTCAGCGGCAGCAGGCTGTGGGCGACCAGGAAGTCGACACCACCGGCCAGGGCGCCGGAGAGCACCTTGACGAAGGGACCGATGACGAAGAAGGCGAGAATGGCGAGCAACATGCCGATGATGCCGGCGGAGAAGTTGTTCACCAGCATCTCGAAGCCGCTCTTGACGCGACCTTCCATCGCCTTGTCGAAGCGCTTGATGGCCCAGCCACCCAGCGGGCCGACCATCATGGCGCCCATGAACATGGGGATGTCGGTCCCCACGATGACGCCCATGGTGGTGATGGCACCGACCACGCCGCCGCGCTCACCACCCATCAGCTTGCCGCCGGTATAGCCGATGAGCAGCGGCAGCAGGTAGGTGATCATGGGACCTACCAGCTTGGCCAAGGTTTCATTGGGCAGCCAGCCGGTGGGGATGAAGAGGGCGGTGATGAAGCCCCAGGCGATGAAGGCGCCTATGTTGGGCATGACCATATTGGACAGGAAGCGTCCAAAATTCTGTATCTTGACTTTGGTATCCGGTGATAACATGTCGGGACCCCGTTTTAAGCCTGTGTGATTAAAAGTGGTAGTCGGGATGACGAGTTTTGCCGAACTCCCATCCCAGTCGTCTAAGCAACTTCAATCTACCAGCTTGTGATCAAATTAGGCTGAAAACGGGGTGTCTTGTGACCTGGATCTCAAATACCCCGACCTCCCCCCTCCCGGCATAGTGATGACGATCACAGTCAGTCGCTGTATTTCGGCTACATTTCGATCTTCTCGCCTCTGGGTGTCAATTTTTTGTGATTGATGTCTCGTTTTGTGGTTTGCGCAAACACGGTGTCAACGTGACCGTCATCACAAAACAAAATTTTGCACTCAAATGAGTCATAGTTTATCGCCTCGTATTCGCAAGTAATGACGATGGATATGCCGCAGTTCATCGTTAATCACCAATGAATCATTTATTTTGTAACCCACTTTCAGTTTTTCCCCCGTGAGGTTCGGTTCCGACAAGGCCTCTTTTGACGCCCGGGTGGCGGATCCTGATCCGCTCCCGTCTCGCTCCTCCCTGCCGGTCGCGACGCAGGCAGGAGCTTGCGAGCGGGTCTCCCATCCCGTCTGCCCGCGGAGCGCAGCCATAAAAAAAGCCCGCAGGATGCGGGCTTTTGCAGGGCAGACAAACAGGGGGATCACTGCGCCTTGGGGGCCTCGTCGGCAGGCGCGGCATCGGCCTCGCTGGCAGGGGCGACCGGCGCCGGACCCGGCACCAGATCCACCGCCGGCTTGGCGATGAGGGAGCGGGTCTCTTCCACCGCCTCGGTCAGCTTCACCTCGATGATCTGGCCGAGCTCGTAGACCACCTCGGTCTTGTCCAGATAGACGCGACCGTTGTCCCAGTTGCACTCCAGCCGATCCTTGTTGTCCAGGATATGGCGGGCGGGCATGAAGACCACGGCGCCGTTCTCCTGCAGGCGCAGCTTGAGGCCGGCGCGCATCACGTCGATGATCTCGGCGTTGAACACCTTGTCGGTGCCCGCATCGGCCTTGAGGTAGCGCACATAGAGCCAGTCGCCGATGTCGCGCTCCACCATGCGGTGCAGGCGGCGGCAGGCGGTCAGGTGCTCGGTCAGCTCCAGGCTGGGGCGCTCACCCGGGGTCTTGCCGGCGATGACCGCCTTGAGCAGGCGATGGTTGACCATGTCGCCGTATTTGCGGATGGGGGAGGTCCAGGTGGCGTAGGCATCCAGACCCAGGCCGTAGTGGGCGCCCGGTTCGGCGGACATCAGGGCATAGCTCTGGAAGCGGCGGATCTTGCCGTCCAGCCAGCGGGTGTCCAGGTTGTCTATCCAGCGGCGCAGGGCGCAGAAGCCGGAGAGGCTGGCGATCTCTTCCTTCTCGAACGGGGCCTCGGCGGTCTTGAGCAGCTCGATGGCGCCGTCCAGGGACTCCTCGTCAAAGCCGGTGTGGACGTTGAAGATGCCGTAGCCGACCTCTTTGCCCAGCACGCGGCCGGCGCAGATGTTGGCGGCGATCATCGACTCTTCCACCATGCGGTTGGCGATGCGGCGCGGCTCCACGTGGATGGCCAGCACTTCGCCGTCTTCACCCAGCTCGAAGTCGTAGTCGGGTCTGTCCGGGAACACCAGGGCGTGCTCGGTACGCCACTTGATGCGGGCCTCCGTCATCGCCTTCATCAGGGGCAGCTGGGCCAGGACGCCGGCGTCGATATCCAGCGCTTTGCCGTGCTCGGCCCAGTCGGAGACGTCGTCATAGCTGAGACGGGCATGGGAAACGATGCGGGCGGCGAAGAACTCGGTCTCCTCCAGCAGCAGGCCATCCTCGGCGATGAGCAGACGGGCGCACAGGGTGTTGCGCTCCTCGCCCTCTTTCAGGGAGCAGAGCTCGTCGGAGAGGGTGCGCGGGATCATGGGTACGTTGCGTCCCGGCATGTAGACGGTGAAGGCGCGCTGGGCGGCCTCCTTGTCCAGCTCGCTCCCCTCGGCCACATAGGCGGTCGGGTCGGCGATGGCCACCAGCAGCTCCCAGCCGTTCTCCAGCTTGGTGATGGCCAGGGCATCGTCCATGTCCTTGGTCTTGGCACCGTCGATGGTGAAGAAGGGAACCTGGGTCAGATCCCGGCGGGGCAGCTCTTCCTCTTCGATCACCTTCCACTCCGGCAGGTCCGCCGGTTCAATCTGGGCCAGGTTGTGGCGCGCCAGCACCACCCACCAGGGCACGTTGTGATCTTCCTGGGTGGCGATGAGCTGGGTGATCTCGGCGGAGAAGTTGCCGTCCACCAGGGCATGGCGCTTGAGGGTGGCAACCACCCAGTCCCCTTCCTTGAAGGACTTCTCGTCCAGACCCTTCTTGGCGCGGGCCTTGATGGCGTCCTTGATGAGGGGGTGGTCGGGCACCACGTTGAGACGGTCGCGGAACATCTTCACGCGGCCGACGAAGCGGGTGACGGCCTGCTCCAGCAGGGCATCCGGCTCGGCCACCTCTTTCTCTTTTTCAGTGCGGATCAGGGCGCTCACCCGGTCACCGTGCATCACCTTCTTCATGTAGGGAGGCGGCACGAAATAGCTGGTCTTCTCATCGACCTCCAGGAAGCCGAAGCCCCGATCGGAGGCGCGGATCACACCCTCTTTCTTGGGGATGTTTTCGCGGATTTGTTGCTTGAGCTGGGCCAGCAGCGGATTGTCTTGGAACATAAATGGGGAACCTGAGTGGAGACCTGATGGTTAATCGCCCAGCACTATACGTTTTTACCCCCCCAAAGCCAAGGTGAATGGCCCCCTCAACGGGGTTGCAGTGCCCGTCGTCCCTGCTGGATCAGGCGCTGGGATATCTGCTTGTGCAGCCCCCGCTCCAGCACCCAGCGGTGCCAGTAGAGCTGCTCGACCAGGTGGTGATCCGGGTTGAGATCGAGCAGGCGCCCCTCTTCCAGTTGCTGGCGGATCTGCAATTCCGGGATGAGGCAGCAGGCCAGCCCCTGCTCCGCCATGGCGACGAAGGCCTCGGAGGATCGCACCGTGTGGCAGGGGTAGCCACCGGGGGGGAGGGCGAAATGACGGGCCATGTAGCTGATGTGCATGTCGTCGCGCTGATCGAAGGCTACCGCCGGCGCCTTGGCCAGGGCCGCCGCCGTGAGGCCGTTCGGGAAGTGGCGGGCGACGAAGGCGGGGCTGGCGGTGAGCAGATAGCGCATCTCGCCGAGTTCGTCGACGCAGCAGCCCGCCAGCGGTTGGGGTTGCAGGCTGACGGCGCCGAACGCCTGCCCCTCGCGCACCCGGTCCAGGGTGCGGCTCTCGTCATCCACCAGCAGGTTCAGCTCGATGGGGTATTGCTCCAGCAGCGGCGCCAGGGCGGGCAGGAACCAGGTAGCCAGGCTGTCGGCATTGACGGCGATGCTGACCCGGATGGGGGCCCTGGGCTCGTCGGGGGAGAGCTCGCCGGCCAGCTCCAGCTCCAGCTGGCGCACCTGGCGATAGTGGGCCAGCAGCTTCTGGCCGAGCCCCGTGGCCTGCAGCGGCTGGCTGCGGATGATGAGCGGCTCCGCAAACTGCTGCTCCAGCTGCTTGATGCGCTGGGAGATGGCGGACTGGGTAATGTGCAGGCGCTGGGCGGCACGCTCGAAGTTTTGCTCCCGGATCACCGCGTCCAGGGCCAGCAGCAGCTTGTAGTCCAGCGTCTTCATCAGCATTCCTTATGAAAAAAGGGAGTTCAGCAAGAATGCTACTCAAGGGAGCGCCAGAGGACAACCTGACCGCCCCCATGGAGGGGGCCCGTGCCCGGGGCCGCCCCTGTGAGATGTGACAGTAGTCCTGACGTGAGATTCATAAGATACTCATCCGGTCCGTTTTTGCATGGGGTGGAAACGGACCATAGCGAGCGTCTTGAATCCCGGGCCGGTCCCGGGACTTTTTTTGCTCAGATGACGGCGAGCAGAGCATCCCCCGCCGGCCGGTAATGGCCCTGCAGGGGGCGATGGACGGCGCGGTCGAAACGCTCGTCCAGGTGGAAGCGGATGCCGACTCCGCGCACGGCCCCCAGATCCACCGCCTGGCGATGGCCGAGGCGCTCGATGGGCAGGCCGAGGCGGCGGAAGATGCGCTCCACCGGCAGGCTGACCACGGCCACCAGCTCGCGGATCCCCTGCTCCCTGGCGAAGGCCAGCACCTCGCGGAAGATGACGCAGGTGAGTTCGCTGATGCCGTTCTCCAGGCGAGGGGCCCGGTCGGCGTCGATGGCGAGGCGGGTCAGCTCCCACACGTCGTTGCCGCGCGGCGGGGCTTCGCCAGCGAGGGCGGTGGGGAAGATGCTGGGCAGCATGTAATCCTGGGCGCAACTGAGCAGGCGGATGCAGCCGCACAGCCCCTGCTTGTCTTCAATCAGCACCCAGTGGGTGTCGGGCTTGTCGAAGTTGTCCCGCTCCAGGCCACGGCGGGATTCCACGTCCCAACCGAGTCGATCGGAGAAGACGCGGTTGCGAAATCGGTAGAGCTCGTTTTCGACCTCCCATCTGGGGTGTTCTTTCAATTTTCCTTTGAAAACAAGCATTCATGTCTCTCCATTTCATGGTTAGGCGCTATAATCCAAGGCCTTGGCCAGGGGAGGCTTGCCTATGACACGCGACCAACTGCTTGAGTACCTGGAACATTTCACGCTGGTGACCGATGGCAACCGGTTGTCCGAGCTCATCGGCCGCTTCACCCTGGGAATGGGTTACGACTACTACCGCTTCGCCCTCATCCTGCCCATGTCGATGCAAAGGCCCAAGGTGGTGCTGTTCAACCAGTGCCCCGACTCCTGGGTACAGGCCTACACCCTGAACAACATGCTGGCCTGCGATCCCATCATCCAGCTCGCCCGCAGGCAGACCCTGCCCATCTACTGGAACCGGCTGGACGAGAAGGCGCGCTTCCTGCAAGAGGGGAGCATGGATGTGATGGGGCTGGCGGCGGAATTCGGGTTGCGCAACGGCATCTCGTTCCCGCTGCACGGGGCGGCGGGGGAGAACGGCATACTCTCTTTCATCACCCGGGAGCGGGCATCGAGTGATCTGATGCTGGAGTCCTCGCCCATCCTCTCCTGGATGTCCAACTACATCTTCGAGGCGGCGATCCGGATCGTGCGCCAGAGCATGAGGGAGGACGATCCCCAGGAGCCCCTGACGGAGCGGGAGACCGAGTGCCTGTTCTGGGCCAGCGAAGGGAAGACATCGGGGGAGATCGCCTGCATCCTCGGCATCACGGAGCGCACCGTGAACTACCACCTCAATCAGGTCACCCGCAAGACGGGGTCGATGAACCGCTACCAGGCCATCGCCAAGGGGGTGAGCAGCGGCATCCTGCTGCCGAACCTGGAGCAGGTGGTGGTCACCAACTTCCCCTCCCTGCTGCAGTGAATACAGGCCCGGCGGCACCGGCTCGTCGCCTGGCATCCCCTCTGTCGCCATCACCGCTGTCCTGCGCCGTCCCATCCTGCCGCCGATTCTCGGGGCGGGGCTGTGACCCCACAATTGTCAGATCCTGCAATTGACAACCTTCTTTGTGTGGTTTCGGCCCGGTTTTCATCAGTTTTATGAATGCATCAGAAAATGAATGAATTTCTCTGATTACCCGCGCCCCCTTATAGTGCGTTTCTCTCTTTCACAGGAACGCATCCCCATGTTCGCCACCACCCTGCAAGGCTTTACCCTCGGCCTCGCCATGATCATCCCCATCGGGGCCCAGAATGCCTTCGTGCTGAGCCGGGGCATTCACCGCAATCACCACCTGCTGACGGCGACCCTCTGCTGCCTGTGCGATCTCGTGCTGATCGGCATCGGGGTGTTCGGCGGGGCCAACCTGCTGGCGGCCAGCCCGATCGGCCTGGCCCTGTTGACCTGGGGCGGCGTGCTCTTCCTCGGCTGGTTCGGTATCCGTTCCCTGCGCAGTGCCTGGCGCGGCCAGGGGGCGGCCCTGGCGGATTCCCCCCAGCTGATGGGGGTCAAGGGGGTGCTGGCCATGACGCTGGGGGTGACCCTGCTCAATCCCCATGTCTATCTGGATACCCTGATGCTGCTCGGCTCCTTCGGCAGCCAGTTTGCCGAGGATCTGAGGCCAGCCTTCGCGGCGGGGGCCATGCTGGCTTCTCTGGTCTGGTTCTACGGACTGGCGTTCGGGGCGGCGGCACTCTCCCCCTGGCTTGCCAGGGGCCGGGTGCAGCAAGCCATTGATCTTGTTGTAGGTCTCATCATGCTGGTGCTGGCGGCCAAGCTGGCATTGGGTGCCATACCGGCCTCATGAGGCTATTTTTGTGCCGGGCTTCATAAAAATGAGTCCCGGTGCCATCTGCTGACATATTCGTCTGTTAAATTCCCGGCGCTGGTAAAGCGTTACTCATAATAAAAGGGAAAAAACAGTGAATAACACCATGAAGCTGGGGGCTATTGCCGCCATCGTGCTGCTGTCTGCCTGCAGCAACGAAAATGACAGCAAGGCGCAGCCGGGGACCGTCTCCCTGCGCCTGATCCAGACCTCTGATATCCACTCCAACGTGCTGGGCTACGACTACTACCAGAACAAGGAGGATCGCAAGTTCGGCCTCTCCCGCACCGCCCTGCTGATCCGCGCCGCCCGCGCCGAGAACCCCAACAACCTGCTGCTCGACAATGGCGACCTCATTCAGGGCACGCCGCTGGCGGACTACATCTTCGAGCAGTCCGGTGCCGGCTACCTCGAGAAGCAGGCGCACCCGGTGTTCAAGGCGATGAACGAGCTGGGCTACGACGCGGGCAACCTGGGCAACCACGAGTTCAACTACGGCCTGGACTACCTCGGCAAGGTGCTGGCGGGAGCCGACTTCCCCTATGTGAACGCCAACGTGTTCGAGGCGGGGGCCTTCAAGCGCGATGCCAAGGGACAGATTGACTGGAGCGGCAACAAGTTCACCCCCTATCTGCTGCTGGAGCGCGAGGTGACCGATGACAAGGGCCAGCGCCAGCGCGTCAAGGTGGGCATCCTGGGTCTGACCCCGCCCCAGGTGCTGCAGTGGGACAAGCGTCATCTGGAGGGCAAGGTGGTGGTGGCCGACATGGTCGAGACCGCCAATCACTATGTGCCCGAGCTGCGCGCCAAGGGCGCCGACATCGTGGTGGTGGTGGCTCACACCGGCATCAATGCCAGCAGCTACGAGGCCATGATGGAGAACTCCGCCTGGCATCTGGCCAAGGTGAAGGGGGTGGACGCCCTGATGCTGGGCCACGCCCACAAGAACTTCCCCGGGGACTTCCCGGATCTGCCGGAGGTGGACAACCAGGCCGGTACCCTGAGCGGCATCCCCACCGTGATGCCCGGTTACTGGGGCAACCACCTCGGCATCATCGACCTCAAGCTGGAACAGGTGGACGGCAAGTGGCAGGTGAAGCAGAGCCAGGCCAGCCTGCGCAAAATTGACGCTAGCGAGGGCAGTGCGGTGGATCAGCGGGTGGTGGACCTGGTACAGGCGGATCACGACGCCACCAACCAGTGGCTGGACGAGCCGCTCGGCAAGATCACCTCCCCCATCCACAGCTTCTTCGCCCTGGTGCAGGACGACCCCTCGGTGCAGCTGGTGAGCGATGCCCAGCGCCGCCACGCGGAGCAATTGCAACAAGACGGCCTGCTCAAGGAGTCCTACCCGATCCTCTCGGTGGCGGCACCCTTCCGTGGCGGTCGCAACGGCATCAACGACTTTACCTACGTGGCTCAGGGTGACATCTCCTTGCGCAACGTCTCCGACCTTTACATCTATCCGAACACCCTGCAGGTGGTCGAGGTGAACGGGGCCACCGTCAAGGAGTGGCTGGAGATGAGCGCCGGCCAGTTCAACCAGATCGACACCGGCAAGACCGGGGTGCAGTGGCTGGTGAACGAGAGCTTCCCCACCTACAACTTCGATGTGATTGACGGGGTCAGCTACGAGGTGGACATCACCCAGCCGGCCCGCTACAGCAAGGACGGGGTCAAGGTGAGCGACGGCCAGCGCATCAGCGGCCTCACCTTCAACGGCCAGCCCGTGGACCCGGCCCAGAAGTTCTACGTGGTGACCAACAACTACCGCGCCAGCGGCGGCGGCCACTTCCCGGGCATCGACGGCAGCAATATCGTCCATGAAGATCCCTTCGAGACGCGGGAGATCATCGCCCAGTACCTGAAGGCCCAGTCTGCGGACAACCCGGCTGGCTTCAGCCCGGCGGCCAACAACAACTGGCACATGAAGGCCCTGCCCGCCAACGTGGACGTGCGCCTCTACTCCTCGCCGACCGACGAGGCCAAGGCCCTGGCGGGGGCGGATCTGTCGTACCAGTCCACCCTGCCGATGGATGACGCCAAGCACCCCGGCTACGCCATCTACCGCCTGATCCGCCAGTAAGGCAGACGCTGGCAGCCAACAAAAAAGCCCTCGCAGTGCGAGGGCTTTTTCATGGGGCGCGGTGCCATCCTGTCCTGTCGTCTGGACTTGCCCGGTCGACGGGGCGGGAGGGCATCAGTAGTAGCCGGGATCGTCCGGATTGGGGCGGGTCTTGAAGCGGCGGTGCAGCCACATGTACTGCTCCGGCGCCTTGCGCACGGCGGCTTCAATCTCGCGGTTGGCGCGGCTGGCATCCGCCATGTCGTCACCGCTCGGGTAGTCCGCGAGCGGGGCGCCGATATGCAGGGTGTAGCCCTCCCGGGTGCGGATGTTGTAGCAGGGCAGGGTGACGGTGTTCTTCACCCGGGCCAGGGTGGCGGTCCCCGTGATGGTGGCGGCCTGCTCCACCGCGAAGTAGGGCACGAAGACGCTGGCATGGCTGCCGTAGTCGTGATCCGGTGCATACCAGAGGGCGTCGCCGTTGCGCAGCGCCTTGATCATCCCCTTCACGTCCATCCGGTCCACCAGGTATTTGTTGGAGGCGCAGCGACCGTGGTACTGGGCGTACTCCAGCACCGGATTGGTGTTGGGGCGATAGACGCCGACCCCGGGGCGCACCAGGCCGAAGCAGCGGGCATTGAGCTCAAGGGTGAGGAAGTGGCAGGAGAGCAGCAGCATCCCCTGGCCCTTCTCCATCGCGTTGATGACGTGCTCTTCCCCTTCCACCTTCATCAGGCGGCGCATCCGCCAGTCTGGCCAGAACCAGGCCATGCCCACCTCGAAGATGGCGCAACCCACACTCTCGAAGTTCTGCACCAGGAGGGCTTCGCGCTCATCCCGGCTGAGCTCGGGCATCGCCAGCTCCAGGTTGCGGCGGGCAATTTTGACACGGGATTTCAGCAGCTTGCGGGCCAGGGTGCCGAGCTGGCGGCCCAGCCACATCTGGCTGCGCCAGGGCAGCAACACCAGCAGCCAGAGCAGGGAGAGGCCCAGCCAGCTCCCCCAGTAACGGGGATGGAACAGACGGGGTTCGAGGCGGGGAGCGTGTTCTTGGGCCATGAAGAGTCTCTTGTTCGCAAAGGCAAAGGGGGGAGTCCGACCGAACCGGGGGGCCTGTGTGGGGTGGCCCGGCGCGGATGCGGTCACTCGCATGTCGAGGATTCTATCCGAAAAGCGGGGGTGGGCGCGAATCGCCGTCATCTGGTCAGAGGGGGCGTCAGGGGGCAGGGCCGTGCTTTTTTCACGCCCCGGAAAAGAGTGTGATAAAATCGGCCGCTGAATTTTTCAGGTTTTGAGAGCCGATACAGATGAAAATCACCCTGCCCGAGTTTGAAAAAGCCCACATCCTGGTCGTTGGCGATGTCATGTTGGATCGCTACTGGCATGGCCCTACCGGCCGGATCTCCCCCGAGGCGCCGGTCCCCGTGGTCAAGGTCGAGCACATCGAGGAGCGCCCGGGTGGCGCCGCCAACGTGGCGCTCAACTCCGCCGCCCTCGGCGCCCAGGCCGTGCTGCTGGGCCTGACCGGTCAGGATGAAGCCGCCGATGCCCTCGCCAGCCAGATGGCCGGGGTCAAGGTGGCCTGTGATTTCGTGCGCCTGACCGACTATCCGACCATCACCAAGCTGCGGGTGCTGTCCCGCAACCAGCAGCTGCTGCGCCTCGACTTCGAAGAGGCCTTTCACGACGTGGATGCCAGCCTGCTGATGGGCAAGGTGGAGCAGGCGCTGCCCCAGGCGGACGTGATGATCCTCTCCGACTACGGCAAGGGCGCCCTCAACGATGTGCCCGGCATGATCCGGCGTGCCCGCGCCGCCGGTATCCCCGTGCTGGTCGACCCCAAGGGGACCGATTTCGAGAAGTACCGTGGTGCCACCCTGCTGACCCCCAACATGTCCGAGTTCGAGGCCGTGGTGGGCAAGGTGAAGGGGGAGGAGGATCTGGTCGCCAGGGGGCTGGAGTTGGTCAAGCGCTTCGAGCTGGATGCCCTGCTGGTCACCCGCTCCGAGAACGGCATGACCCTGATCCGCGAAGGGCAGCCCGAGCTGCACCTGCCGGCCCAGGCCCACGAGGTCTATGACGTCACCGGTGCCGGTGACACCGTCATCTCCACCCTGGCGACTTCCCTTGCCGCGGGCAAGAGTCTGGATGAGGCCTGCGCCCTGGCCAACACCGCCGCCGGCATCGTGGTCGGCAAGCTGGGGACCTCCACCGTGAGCCCGGTGGAGCTGGCCAACGCCCTCTACACCGAGCAGGAGACCGGCTTTGGCGTCATGTCCGAGGCCCAGCTCAAGGTGGCTGTCCAGGCCGCCCGTCTGCGCGGCGAGAAGGTGGTGATGACCAACGGCTGCTTCGACATTCTGCACGCGGGTCATGTCTCCTATCTGGCCAATGCGGGCAAGCTGGGGGACCGCCTGATAGTGGCGGTGAACACCGACGAGTCCGTGCGTCGCCTCAAGGGGCCGGGTCGCCCGGTCAACCCGACCGAGCGCCGTATGACGGTGCTGGCGGCCCTGGGTGCCGTGGACTGGGTGGTCCCCTTCAGCGAAGACACTCCCCAGCGTCTGATCGCCGAGATCCTGCCAGACCTCCTGGTCAAGGGGGGCGACTACAAGCCCGAAGAGATCGCGGGTTACGCCGAGGTGACCGCCAATGGCGGCGAGGTGCGGGTGCTGAACTTCGAGGACGGCTGCTCCACCACCGACATCATCAAGACCATCCGCGAGCGCGGATAAGCGTAAAACCCGGCCAAGGCCGGGTTTTTTGATGGGGCTGCCGGGTCGGTGACATGGCCGCTGCCTGGCAGGCCCCGACCAACGCACTTCCAGCGGCGAACAGAGATGAAAAAGGCGACCCCGGGGTCGCCTTTTCTCATGGTGTGCGCCTGGCTCAGGACTTCTTGGTGACCTGGGCGGCGGGCATCAGACCCTGGTTCACCTCTTCCAGATCCTTCTGCTCCAGGATGCCGGCGGCCTGCTTGAGGGAGAGGATGCTGAGGATGTAGTTGTAGCGGGCCTCGGAGAGCTTCTGCTTGGCCTGATACAGCTTGCGGGTGGAGTCCAGCACGTCGACGATGGTGCGGGTACCCACCTCGTAACCGGCTTCGGTCGCCTTCAGGGCGCTGTCGGCGGAGATGACGGACTGGCTGTAGGCGCGGACCGAGCCGATGCTGGCGTTCACGTTGTTGTAGGAGGAGCGGACCGTGCTCTGCACCGAGCGGAAGCTGCGCTCGAGCTGTTCGCTGGCGGCAACGTAGTTGAACTGTGCCTGCTTGACCTGGGAGGTGGTGGCCCCGCCGGTGTAGATGGGCAGCTTGAAGTTCAGGCCGATGTTGCCCTGATTGCTGTTGCTCTCGGGGTTGCGGATCTCGTCCTTGTAATCGTTGTAACCGGCGTTCAGGCCGGCGCCCAGATCCAGGGTCGGTTCATGACCGGTCTTGGCCAGATCGATCTGCTCCTTGGCGATGTCCTTGCCGATGCGGGCGCTGTGCAGCTCCAGGTTCTTGTCCAGAGCCAGCTCCAGCCACTTGTCGGAGTTGAACGCGGTCTTCTGCGGGCTGAAGCGATCGGTGTTGAGCACGTCCAGTTGACGGTGGTCGATACCGGTCAGCTCGCGCAGGCTCTCGTAGCTGTTGTCCAGGGTGTTTTCGGCATTGATCTCGTCCGCCAGCGCCTGATCGCGCTCGGCCTCGGCTTCGTGCACGTCGGTGATGGCGGTCAGGCCCACTTCGAAGCGCTGCTGGGTCTGTTCAAGCTGACGCTCGACCGCGGTCTTGTTGGCACGCACGAATTCCAGGGTATCCATGGCCTTGAGCACGTCGAAGTAGGCCTGGGCGGTACGCAGCATCAGGTTCTGGTACTCGAGGTTGTAGGCCACGTCGGACTGGGTGGCGCTCTTCTCGGTCAGATCCAGGTTGACCCAGTTGCTGCGACGGTAGATGGATTGATCCAGGGTCACGGAGCCAGTAGCGCCCGTGTTGGTCATGGTGTCGTTCTTGTTTTGCAGGTAGTTCAGGCCGGCGCCCAGGTTGATCTGGGGCAGCAGGGCTGCACGGGATTCGTTGATCTTCTCGAAGGCCTGGTCCCGCTTGGCCTTGGATTCCAGCAGCTGGGTGTCCTTGATCTGGGCCTGTTGGTAAATATCGAGCAGGTTTTCGGCATGAGCGGCGCCGCTCACACCCAGCATCACCATGACTGACAAGAGTGTTCTTTTCATATGATAGTTTTAACCTTTTGTATCAACCCAAAGCTGTCCGCTGGATGAAGGGGGGATTGTCACCGACCAAGCTTGATTTCAGCTTAACCACTCTACTATAAGCAGATTTCATTGCGAACTGTCTCTTTTCCAGCTGCGGAAACGTCAAGGTCCGGGGCGAGTTTTCTCGGCAACGCGCCTAGCCAAATGCCCTGTGGCTGCTAAAATCCTTCCCTCATCGTCGGCGAGAGCGAGTGAATGAATGTTCATTCATGCCCCCGAATATTATGGTCAAACCAAGCCAAGTCAAGCTGGCAGGAGTCTCGAATGTCACAGCAAGCCTTGCCTCAAACCTGCCACTACTCCAGCGATGATGTGAAAATCATTGAAAAATCAGCTGGATATAATGGCTTCTTCAAGGTGAATGTCTACCGCCTGCAACACAGGCTGTTTGCCGGTGGCTGGAACGCCCCCATCGTCCGGGAACTGTTCGAACGTGGTCATGCCGCCGCCCTGCTGCCTTATGATCCGGTGCGGGACGAGATCGTGCTGGTGGAGCAGTTTCGCATCGGCGCCATGGAGACCAGCGCCACCCCCTGGCTGCTGGAGCTGGTGGCCGGCATCATCGATGAAGGGGAGACCGCCGAGGCAGTGGTGCGGCGCGAAGCGGTGGAAGAGGCAGGGATCGAGGTGGGACGCTGCGAACACGCCATCAGCTATCTGGTGAGCCCGGGTGGCAGCACCGAGCGCATCGAGGTGTTCGTGGGCGAGGTGGATGCCAGTCAGGCCAAGGGGATCCACGGTCTGGCGGAAGAGGGGGAAGACATCCGGGTCCACGTGGTGAGCCGCGAGCAGGCCTATGCCTGGCTCAAAGAGGGGCGCATCGACAATGCCGCCTCCGTCATCGCCCTGCAGTGGCTGGCCCTCAATCACGGCGAGCTGCGGGCACGCTGGCTGGCGGGGCGCTGAGGTGACGCTCGTTCAGACCCGGGTCAGGTGCCCTGTGTCCGACTGGAACACTGTGCAGTGGGTCCACCCTTCATGGACCCTGATTGAGGGAGCCGCGACATGTCATTAGTCCAGAGCCCGATGAAGCGCTATGTGCCTGATTTGATGTCCTTGCAGCGTACCTGCGAGGTCAATTACATGGCGCTGATGAAACTGTTGCCGCCTGGCGGCAGCGTGGGTGCCGAGCGCCGCTATCAGGTCGGCAACGGCCTGCAGTTCCAGCTCACGGTGACAGAGGAGAGCCGCTTCACCAGCCAGGTGATCCTGGCCCAGCACAACCCCGAATTGCCGAGCTACTTGCAAGCCCGGATAGAGATTCGTTTGTATCATGATGTGCGAATGGCGGAAGTGTGTGCGGCGCAACAGATTTCAATGTTGCAACCACGTTATGATTATCCCAATCAAAAAATGCATCACAGGGATGAAAAGGAGCAGGTAAATCTATTCTTGGCCGATTGGTTGAGATTTTGTCTCAAACACGGCACCAGCCTGATTAACATCCTCTAGTCGAACCCATAAAAAAGAAGCGTGATTTTGGAAACAGAGCTACCTCAGGCGCCGGACGGCAGTGTGCGCCTGTTACAGATTACCGATACCCATCTCTTCGCCAGTGCCGAGGGGCGGCTGCTGGCCGTGCCCACGGCGCAGAGTCTGGCCGCCGTGCTGGAGCGGGTGCAGGCCAACGAGCACCCGTTCGATCTCATCCTCGCCACCGGGGATCTTTCCCAGGATCACAGCCCGGAGTCCTACCAGCGCTTCGCCTCCATGATGGCGCCCCTGGCTCGCCCCATCTACTGGTTGCCCGGCAACCACGACGATGGCCCCCTGATGACCGAATACCTCCATGCGGCCGGCATCAGCGAGGCCAAGCAGCTGGTAGGCGAGCACTGGCAGGTGATCCTGCTGGATACCCAGGTGCGCGGCAAACCCCACGGGGTGCTGGGGGATCACCAGCTGGCGGCCCTGGATCAGGCCCTGCGCCAGCATCCCGAGCGCCATGCCCTCATCGCCCTGCACCATCAGGCGGTGCCGGTGGGCTGCGCCTGGCTGGATCAGCACAACCTCAAGAATGCCGACGACCTGTTCGCCGTGCTGGCCCGCCACCCGCAGCAGAAGACCATCCTGTTCGGCCACGTCCATCAGGAGTTTGACGAGGTGCACCACGGAGTGCGGCTCATCGCCAGCCCCTCTACCTGCATCCAGTTCAAGCCGCTCTCCGACGGTTTCGCACTGGACGAATCCGGCCCGGGCTGGCGCTATCTCACCCTGCACCCGGATGGCCGGGTGGCGAGTCAGGTGTGGCGCCTGCCGCTGGGGCAGTTCGTGCCCGACCCCAATGCCACCGGTTACTGAGGCGTTGCCATGAAGCCCGTCCTGCTCTATCTGCACGGTTTCAATTCATCCCCCGGCTCGGCCAAGGCGCAGCAGATGGCGGCCTGGGTGGCAGAGAACAGGCCCGATATCGAGGTGGTGATCCCGGCCCAGCCCAACACCCCGGCGGCCGCCTGGGCTGCCATCGAGCAGGCCATCGCCGACCTGAAGGCCCGCCACGGCAGCGCCCTGCGACTGGGCGCCGTGGGCAGCTCCCTCGGTGGCTTTATGGCGACCCGGGTCAGCGAGCGATACGGTTGCCGCGCCGCCCTCATCAACCCGGCGGTGCGCCCCCACGAGCTGCTCTGCGACTACCTCGGCCCCCAGACCAACCCCTACAGCGGCGAACGCTATGAACTGTTGCCCGGACACATGGACGAGCTGAGAGCGCTGGCGGTGCCGGTGACTGCCCCGGAGCGGCTCTGGGTGCTGCAACAGCAGGAGGACGAGGTGCTCGACTATCGCAAGGCGCTGGACGAATACCGCTTTGCCCGTCTCTCCCTGGAGTGCGGCGGCGATCACGCCTTCACAGGCTTCGAGCGCTACCCCGCCCAGATCGTCCGTTTCCTCGGGCTCTAGCCGTGCAGCCGCCGTTGGCCGCCTTCCTCGAACAGGTGCTGGCCACGGCCCAGGCGGGGCTCACCTATTCCCGCGATCCCTTCGACATCGCCCGCTTCGAGGCGCTGCGAGCGGCCACGGTGACGCTCATCGCCAGCCAGGGCGAGCTGGCCCCCGACACCATCGGCGACTGGATTGCCCTCGACAGCGGCTATCCCACCCCCAAGCTCGATGTGCGGGCCTTCATTCAGAACGACGCGGGCCATGTCCTGCTGGTGCAGGAGCGCAGTGACGGGCGCTGGACCCTGCCGGGGGGCTGGTGCGACATCGGCGATTCGCCTGCGGACGCCGTGGTGCGGGAAGTGAGCGAGGAGACCGGCCTCGCCTGTCGGGCGGTGCAACTGCTGGCCCTGTTCGACAAGCTCAAGCATCCCCATCCCCCGCAGTTGCCCCACGCCCACAAGGCGTTCTTCCTGTGCGAGGTGACGGGGGGCGCTCTGCTTACCGACACCGATGAAACCAAAGGGGCGAGGTACTTCCCCATCGACGCCTTGCCCGAACTCTCCCGCCACCGGGTGGTGGCGTCCCAGCTACGCACCCTGCATGACCATCTTTTACAAGGGCGGCGGGATACCCTGTTCGATTAACCGGTTCGCAGCCTGACACTGCGGCAAGGAGGCAGCATGATCACACGCATCGGCAATACCCCCATCCAGAAGAAACACAAGGCGAGCTGCCACTGCGGCGCCGTGGTGCTGGAGCTGACCCTGCCGGATGGCGTGGTGGATCCGCGCCGCTGCGACTGCTCCTTCTGTCGGCGGCGTGGGGCCATCGTCGCCTCGGTGCCGCTCTCCGGCATCCGCATCCTGCAAGGGGAGGCGGCGCTTCGCTGCTACCAGTTCAACACCCGCACCGCGAAACACTACTTTTGCAGCGTCTGCGGCATCTACACCCATCACCAGCGCCGATCCAATCCGGCGGAATATGGCTACAACCTCGCCTGTCTGGAGGGGGTCAACCCGTTCGATCTGGGAGAGGTGCCGACCCGGGACGGGGTGCATCACCCGGCAGATACCGTGGCCGATTGAACGCGAGGTGACTGCCCCGACGGGTGGCGGGGAGGACGGGCGAGGCGTTGTCGTGCCACTCCCGTGACGACGCCTCAGGGGGTCATCTGCTGGTGTAGCCCCCGCAATGGCTGTGTTAACCTTGCCCTGTCCGTCTCCCGGCGGACCCCGGCCTCTCTCTTCATTCTATCTCTGCCAACAGGGGGCACACCCGTGACGACTGCTTCAGCGCTGCCGGATCTGATCCTCGGGGCCTCGCTCTACTTTCCGCCCCTGTTCAAGGCCGTGCTGCTCGGCCTGCTGGGCTGGCTGCCGCTGCACCATCTGCTGCGGGACTGGCTCTACGGCGGCGAGGTCTGGCACCCCCTGCTGATGGATCTCTCCCTCTTCATCCTCGCCGTCAGCGGCGCCCTATGGATATTGCTACATGGCTAAATCACCCCTTGCGACCCTCAAATACTTCTCCACCCTGCTGGTCTTTGCCCTGGCGCTGGTGTCGCTCTGGTGGCTGTGGAACGACTACATGCAGGGGCCCTGGACCCGGGATGGCAAGGTGCGGGCCGAGCTGGTCAGCATCACGCCCCAGGTGTCGGGCAAGATCGTCAGGATAGGGGTCAAGGACAACCAGCTGGTGAAGGCGGGGGAGCTGCTCTTCACCCTGGATCCCGAGCCCTATCGCATCGCGCTGGACAACGCCAGCGCGGCCCTGGCCAAGGCCAAGTCGGATCTCGACAAGGCGGAGCACGAGGCGAACCGTCGCCAGAGCCTCTCCCGCACCGTCATCTCCGCCGAGGCGGTGGATGAATCCAGGCTCAATGCCCAGGCGATGAAGGCGGCCTATGAGGTGGCCCAAGCCAATCTGGAGCAGGCCAGATGGTCCCTTGCCCGGACCGAGGTCCATGCTGCGAGCGACGGCTACATCACCAACCTGCAGGCCAGGGTCGGCAACTACGCCACCGCCGGGGTGCCCCTGGTGGCCCTGATAGACACCCACTCCTTCTATGTGCAGGGCTATTTCGAAGAGACCAAGCTCAGGCACATCGCCCCCGGCAAACCGGCCGAGGTGGTGCTCTACAGCGGGGATCGGGTACTCAGGGGGGAGGTGGAAAGCATAGGGCGCGCCATTCACGATCAGAGCCTGGAAGGCAGCGAGGGGCTGCTGCTCGACGTCAAGCCGAACGTGCCCTGGGTGCGCCTGGCCCAGCGGGTGCCGGTGCGGATCAGGCTGCTGGCGATTCCCCCGGATCTGGTCTTGATCGCGGGCACGACCTGTACCATCACCATAGGGGACTAGAGTGATCCCCTCGCTCTGGCGCCAGACCCCCTGGGGCAAGGCCAACGGCGGACAGTGGCGCTACGCCCTGCGCAATGCCCTGGCCATGTGCCTGTCGCTCTGGCTGGCGTTCGTGCTGCAACTCGACTCTCCCTACTGGGCCATGACCTCCGCCGCCGTGGTGAGCTTTCCCACCGTGGGGGGCGTCATCAGCAAGAGCCTGGGGCGAGTGGTGGGCAGCCTCATCGGCGCCATGGCGGCGGTGATGATCACCGGCCTTGGCATCGGTGATCCCTGGCTCTTCAGCCTGCTTATCGCCCTCTGGCTGGGGGGTTGCACCTACATCTCCAACCACCATCAGAACAACGTCTCCTACGGTTTCGCCCTGGCGGGCTATACCGCCGCCATCATCGCCTTCTCCTGCGTCAACCTGACCGACCCGCAACATATCTTCGACATCGCCCAGGCCCGGGTGAGCGAGGTGATCGTCGGCATCCTCTGCGGCGGCCTGATGATGATGATCCTGCCGAGTTTCTCCGATGGCGAGACCCTGCTGGACTCCCTTGGCAAGAGCCAGACCCGGCTGCTGGAACATGCCCAGCTGCTCTGGCTCGGGGAGACGGGCGCCGATGTGCGCACCGCCCACGAGGGGGTGATCGGTCAGATCCTCACCCTGAACGTGCTGCGCATCCAGGCCGTCTGGAGCCACCACCGCCTGCGCCGCCACAACCAGTTGCTGAACTATCTGCTCCATCGCCAGCTGAGGATGGTCAGCCTCATCTCGGGGCTGCGCCGCATGCTGCAACACTGGCCAGAGGACGCCGTCGACCCGGCCCCCATGCTGGCCGCCGTGCTGCGGGAGCTGGGACAGGGGGGCTGCGACAAGCTGCGCATTGCCCGCCTGATGGCGCCCTTCGTGGCCCGTTCGGGGGATGATTATCGCTGTCAGGCCTTCTGGCTGCGGCTGCGCCACTTCTGCTGGAGCTACCTGGAGTGTCAGCGCTGGCTGGAAAGGCTGGCCCGCCACGATGGCCAGGAGTGGCCGGCGCCGCCGCGCCACAGCTCTCTGACCAGCCACACCGACGGCCTGGAGGCGGCCTACAACGGGGGGCGTACCTTCCTCTGCGTGATGCTGGGCTGCACCTTCTGGATCCACAGCCAGTGGGATGCGGGCGCTGCGGCCCTGACCCTGCTCGCCATCTGCTGCGTGCTCTATTCCGCCACCCCGGCCCCTGCCAAGGGGGCCCAGACCATGCTCAAGGCCATCGTGCTGCTCAGCTTTATCTGCTTCGGGGTCAAGTTCGGGCTGATGATCCGCATCGACGACTTCTGGATCTTCTGCGCCCTGCTGTTCCCCGCTCTCATCACCCTGCAACTGCTGAAATTGCAGCGACCCCAGGGGGCGGCGCTCTGGGGCCAGCTCATCGTGCTGCTCGGCTCCTTCCTCGCCATCACCAATCCGCCGAGCTACGACTACCTCGCCTTCGTCAACAGCAGCCTCGCGCAGGCACTGGGGGTGATGAGCGCAGGGCTGGCGTTCCAGCTCCTGAGGCCCAGCTCGGATCGGCGCAAGAGCCGCCGCCTGATGCACCGTCTGCGGCGGGATTTCGTGGACCAGCTGGCCCCGTCCCCGCATCAGAGCGAGGGGGAGTTTGAATCCCGGGTCTATCACGCGGTGAGCCAGCTCAGCCAGAGTCAGGATCAGGGGGCCCGGCTCTGGGTGCTGCGCTGGGGCGTGGTGCTGCTCAATTGCAGCCACATCGTCTGGCAGCTCAGGCTTTGGCGCAGCCGGGATCCGGCCCTCTATCTGGTGCGGGACGGCTGTCTGCGCTGCCTGAAAGGCATTCTGACCGAAGGGGGCGTGCAGCACGAGACCCTGGGGCGCACCCTGGCGGAGCTGGAGCGCATCAGCCAGGGGCTGGGGGAACATGCAGACCCGGCGGCCCGGGCACTGGCGGGGCTGGTGTGGCGACTCCACTGCTCCCTCTCCCAGCTTGTGCAGGCCCTGCCCGGGGAACCCGCCTGATCCCGGGCGGGGAGGCCGGAGCCCCTCTGGATCACCCTTTGCGAGCGCCCCATTTGTCCCGGGCCCTCCCAGCGAGTAAGATTCCCCCCAAACGTCAATTCGCAAGGCCCTCCATGTCCACTCAATACAATGCGGATGCCATTGAGGTCCTCAATGGCCTTGAACCGGTGCGTCGCCGCCCCGGCATGTACACCGACACCACCCGGCCCAATCACCTCGGCCAGGAGGTCATCGACAACAGCGTCGACGAGGCGCTGGCGGGTCACGCCCGCAATCTGGAGGTGATCCTGCACGAGGATCAGTCCCTCGAGGTGATCGACGACGGTCGCGGCATGCCGGTGGACATCCACCCGGAGGAAGGGGTCTCCGGTGTGGAGCTGATCCTCTGCAAGCTGCACGCGGGGGGCAAGTTCTCCAACAAGAACTATCAGTTCTCCGGTGGCTTGCACGGGGTGGGGATCTCCGTGGTGAACGCCCTCTCCGATCGGGTCGAGGTGACGGTGCGCCGGGACGGCCAGGTCTATGACATCGCCTTCGAGCGGGGCGAGAAAGTGTCTGATCTGACCATCACCGGCACCTGCGGCCGTCGCAACACCGGCACCCGGGTGCGCTTCTGGCCAGAGGCGCGCTACTTCGATTCGCCGCGCTTCTCGGTCTCCAAGCTGGAGCACCTGCTCAAAGCCAAGGCGGTACTCTGCCCGGGCCTCACCATCAAGTTCCTCGACAAGAACACCGGCATCAAGCTGGAGTGGTGCTACGAAGACGGCCTCAAGGATTACCTCATCGATGCGGTCAAACAGTTCACCTGCCTGCCGGAGCAGCCCTTCGTCGGCTCTTTCAGCTCCGAGCAGTCGGCGGTGGACTGGGCCCTGTGCTGGTTGCCGGAAGGGGGCGAATGCCTCGCCGAATCCTATGTGAACCTCATTCCCACCGCGCTCGGTGGCACCCATGTCAACGGCCTGCGCCAGGGGCTGCTCGACGCCATGCGCGAGTTCTGCGAGTTCCGCAACCTCTTGCCCCGCGGGGTCAAGCTCACCCCGGAAGACATCTGGGATCGCTGCGCCTACATCCTCTCCATCAAGATGCAGGACCCGCAGTTTGCCGGCCAGACCAAGGAGCGTCTGTCGTCCCGCCAGAGCTCGGCCTTCGTGTCGGGCGTGGTGAAGGATGCCTTCAGCCTTTACTTGAACAGCAACACCGAGCTGGCCGAACAGTTGGCGGAGCTCTGCATCTCCAGCGCCCAGCGCCGGATGCGCGCCGCCAAGACGGTGGTGCGCAAGAAGATAACCCAGGGCCCGGCCCTGCCCGGCAAGCTCACCGACTGCGGCTGCGCCGATCCCATGCAGGGGGAGCTCTTCCTGGTGGAGGGTGACTCCGCAGGCGGCAGTGCCAAGCAGGCGCGGGATCGCGAGTTTCAGGCCATCATGCCGCTGCGCGGCAAGATCCTGAACACCTGGGAGGTGGAGGCCGGTCAGGTGCTCGCCTCGCAAGAAGTGCACGACATCTCGGTGGCGATCGGGCTCGACCCCGACTCCGACGACCTCAGTGGCCTGCGCTACGGCAAGGTGTGCATCCTGGCGGATGCGGACTCGGACGGTCTGCACATCGCCACCCTGCTCTGCGCCCTCTTTGTGAAGCACTTCCGCGCCCTGGTGGAGAAGGGCCATGTCTATGTGGCCATGCCGCCCCTCTATCGTATCGACATCGGCAAGGAGGTCTTCTACGCCCTCGACGAGGACGAGAAGAACGGCGTGCTGCAACGGGTCGAGGCCGAGAAGAAGAAGGGCAAGGTGATGGTGACCCGATTCAAGGGGCTGGGTGAGATGAACCCCAAGCAGTTGCGGGAAACCACCATGGATCCCAACACCCGCCGCCTGGTGCAGCTCACCATGGGCGCGGAAGGAGGGGCAGAAGGGGAAGATGGGGACGAGACCCTGCAACTGATGGACATGCTGCTGGCCAAGAAGCGCGCCGGTGATCGCCGCGAATGGCTGGAAGAGAAGGGCAACCTCGCCATCATCTAAAGCGAGTCGCAAGTACCCCACCCCGGCCCTCCCCTTCGCAAGGGGAGGGGGCCAAGCCTCTCCTCCCCCTCATGGAGGGGGAGGTTGGGAGGGGGGCTTGTGATTCACCGTCGGCCCCCTGCCGACCCGCATTTCCGGCGTGCCCTCTGAGGGCGCGCCATAGCAAGAGAACAACCTTATGAGTGATGCTATCGAGCTCAGTCTGTTGGATGAAGTAGAGCGCCAACCAGCTCCCGAACCGAAAGAGATAATCACATGAGTGATGCCATCGAGCTCAGTCTGGACGGGGTAGAGCGCCAGCCAATGCGCACCTTTACCGAGCAGGCTTACTTGAACTACTCCATGTACGTCATCATGGATCGGGCCTTGCCGCATATCGGCGACGGCCTCAAGCCCGTGCAGCGGCGCATCATCTACGCCATGAGCGAGCTGGGGTTGTCGGCGCTGTCCAAGCACAAGAAGTCCGCCCGTACCGTGGGTGATGTGCTGGGTAAGTACCACCCCCACGGCGACAGCGCCTGTTATGAAGCCATGGTGCTGATGGCCCAGCCCTTCTCCTACCGCTACCCGCTGGTGGATGGTCAGGGCAACTGGGGTGCGCCGGACGATCCCAAATCCTTCGCCGCCATGCGTTATACCGAGGCGCGGCTGTCGCGCTTCTCCGAGCTGCTGCTCTCCGAGCTGGGTCAGGGCACGGTGGAGTGGACGCCGAACTTCGACGGCACCATGAAGGAGCCCGTGGTGCTGCCTGCCCGTCTGCCGCACATCCTGCTCAACGGGGTGACCGGTATCGCGGTGGGCATGGCGACCGATATCCCGCCCCACAACGCGCGGGAAGTGGCTCATGCCTGCGTGGAACTGCTGGACAACCCCAATGCCGGCCTGGATGCCCTGATGGCCCATGTGCAGGGGCCGGATTACCCGACCAACGCCGAGATCATCACGCCCCGCGACGACATCCGCAAAATCTACGAAACCGGCAAGGGCTCCATCAAGCAGCGGGCGGTGTGGAGCGAGGAGGATGGCGACATCGTCATCACGGCGCTGCCTCATCAGGCCTCCGGCGCCAAGATCATGGAGCAGATCGCCGCCCAGATGGTGGCCAAGAAGCTGCCCATGGTGACCGATCTGCGGGATGAATCGGACCACGAGAACCCGACCCGTCTGGTGATCGTGCCGCGCTCCAACCGGGTGGACGTGGAGGGGCTGATGGCCCACCTGTTCGCCACCACGGACTTGGAGAAGAACTACCGGGTCAACCTCAACATCCTGGGTCTGGACAACCGGCCCCAGGTGAAAGACCTCAAGACCATCCTCACCGAGTGGCTGAGTTTTCGCCGCGAGACGGTGCGCCGCCGCCTGCAGTATCGCCTCGACAAGGTGCTGGCTCGCCTGCACATCCTCGAAGGCTTGCTCATTGCCTACCTCAACATCGACGAGGTGATCGAGATCATCCGCACCGAGGAGGAGCCGGGCCGGGTGATGATGGAGCGTTTCAATATCAGCGAGACCCAGGCCGAGGCGATCCTCGAGCTCAAACTGCGCCACCTGGCCAAGCTCGAAGAGTTCAAGCTGCGTGCCGAGCAGAATGAACTGGCGGAAGAGCGCGACAAGCTGGAACTGATCCTGGGTTCCGAGCGCCGTCTCAGCACATTGCTCAAGAAAGAGATCCTGGCGGATGCCGAGAAGTACGGCGACGATCGCCGCACCCCGCTGGTGGAGCGCGCCACCGCCGTGGCACTGACTGAGAAGGAGCTCACCCCGAGTGAGCCGGTGACCGTGATCCTCTCTGACAAGGGCTGGGTGCGCGCCGCCAAGGGCCACGACGTGGATGTGGAGGGCCTCTCCTACAAGGCGGGGGACAACTACCTCGCCCACGCCCATGGCCGCAGCAACCAGCAGGCGGTGTTCCTCTCCACCCTGGGACGTACCTACTCCCTGGAGGCCCACACTCTGCCCTCCGCCCGCAGTCAGGGCGAGCCGCTCACCGGCCGCTTCGCGCTGGGGGCCGGTGAAGAGGTGCGTCATCTGGTGATGGGTAACGAGGGCGAGCCGTATCTCATTTGCTCCGACGCCGGTTACGGCTTCGTCTGCCAATACGATGACCTGACGGCTAAGAACAAGAACGGCAAGGCGCTGCTGACCGTGCCGGAAGGGGGCATCGTCATGGCGCCCCAGAGGATAGGCGCGCCGGACACGGATCTCTGCATGGCCATCTCCAACGAGGGTCGCATGCTGCTGTTCCCGCTCAATACCCTGCCGGTACTCGGCAAGGGCAAGGGTAACAAGCTCATCAGCATCCCGTCGGCGCGCGTGAAGGCGCGGGAGGAGTTTGTGGTGATGGCTGCCGTCATCCCCCAGGGCCAGTCGGTGACCCTGTTTGCCGGCAAGCGCAAGCTCACCCTCAAGCCCTCTGATCTTGACTACTACCGCGGCGAGCGCGGCCGCCGCGGCGCCAAGCTGCCCCGCGGCTTGCAGCGGGTGGATCGTATCGAGATTGAAACCGTCGCCGGCGCAGAACCGGCAGTCGGGGAAAATCAGGAAGGGTAATTAATATAGAAGGGCGCGAAAGCGCCCTTTATGTAAGGATGATTTAATGTACTCTTATTCATTTGCTATAAAAATAATAAATCAGAAAATCAATGGACTTGACTTTACTTTTGATAAAGTTGAAGTCGAGGAAATGGGTGATGGTGTAATACTCTTTAAGAAACATGGTTTTCCTACAGAGGAAGTGGCTTGTGAAAAAATGTACGAGCAATTTTTTAAATTTAAAATGTTTTTTCTTGAAAGAGAAATTCCTCATCTGGATTGGTTTTGTCTAGATTTTTCCCTTAGGGAGTTTACAAGAAAGTTAAATAGATCTTATCCGAGAAAATTTATTGCAGTTCACAGCTATGAGCCACTAGTATATGAAGAAGGTAAAAATGAAGGCTGGAATGGAGCGGAAATTGGTAGAGCTGTTGATCTAAGTGATTTGGGGACATCTATTTTAAGTGAAGAAATAATTGATGTTGCAGATGCTAATGTTTTTGAAGCATTGACGGTATTAACGTTAGCGGTATCTGAACCATTCCCTAAGTCAAAATTAATACTGTCAATGACTGTAATAGAGATATTGTCAGGAAAACAGAAAAAACAATCAAATAGTATTTTAACTGCTATAGACCATCTTAAGGATGAGGTGAGATCTATGACTATTGATACGGATGTTAAAGATAAGTTGGTTAATATATTGAATAATGGTAGGAAAGAGAGTATTTCAAGTAAGTGTTATGAGTTTATCAAGTCCACGTTAGGTGAGAGTGATGCTAACGATTTCAAAAAGATATACAATGCCAGATCTAAAAATGTGCATGGTGATAACACTATAAAATCTTGGGCAAATGATAGTGAGTTAGTATATTTTTCAAATAAAGCATACTCTTTAGCATTTAGATTAATATCCGTTTTTGTGAAGGGCCGTAGTTCTGATTAGCGAAGCGTAATCAAACGATCGCGAAAAAAATTGCCTCAAGGTGGTCGGTAATTTTATTTTTCGGCCCCCTCATCCCCGACCCTTCTCCCGCAAGGGGAGAAGGGAGAAGGGTCGCAGCAATTTTTAAATGGAGTGACAGCTATGGCTACAGGTTGGCAGGCGCTGATCCCCTCTCCCCTTGGGAGAGGGTCAGGGTGAGGGGAGGCCGTAGGTCTGATTAGCGAAGCGTAATCAGACGTTCGCGAAAACAGGCTGCCGCCATGCTGCGGGCACGCCTACGGCTCTCTCTATCCATGGCCAGCCTGTGTATTGCGTGCATCAGGTGCCTGTGTGGCTGCCAAGCAGCAGCATCAGGCTAAACAGCAGCCAGTCGTTGATGATGTGTGAGCCGGTCGATACCCAGATGTTTTTGGTGATGATGTAGCCACTGAGCAGCACGATGCGGGCCGTGCCGATCACCAGAAAACATTGCAGAAAATTCCAGTCATAAGTGGGCAGGTGCAGGGCTCCGAAGATAAGGGCAGTCGATAGCCAGGCGATGAGGATGGCGGACTTGCGGGTGAGGCCGAGCTTCTGGTGACAACACCAGAGGATGGCCAGAAAAGGCAGGATGGAGATCACCTCCTCGCCGAAGAGCTGGGGCGCCGTCTTGAGATAAAAGAGGATGCGCGCCGTATTGGACGCCTCTGCCAGCATGGCGTTGACCGGGTTTGCATTCAGCTGGAACAGGTGCTGCATGGTCATGGCAACGGCGATTGAGACCAGTATGTTGATGCCGGCAATCGCCAGCATCAAGAGACAATCCCGCCGCGTCGGCGTTCGAAACAGTGAGCGCCACCCTGTTCCCGCCACCATGGCGAGCACGGCCAGAGGAATGAGAGGAAACAGGAGGGCGGGCACAAAGCCCCCTGAGGTGGTCTTGAAAAAGTCGATGGGGGCGGAGAGTGCCGCAAACCCCAGGATGACCCCCAGCAGGATGAGTGCCCAGCCACGGGCAGACGGGGTGTGAGGATCCTGGTGATAGAGGGGGAAATCCCCGGCGCTCTTGCGCTCGAGCCCAAGGCGCTCACTGTCATTCAATACCGGCATTGCTGTAGGTTGATGCTCACCCATGGTGATCCTCGAGATGTCTATCCGTTGCTGTGCAGACAACCCTACACCAGAAAGGGGGGAAAGGGGCGCCGCTGGCTACAACACGCCAGGGGAATGGCACCGCCGCCAATTCAGTTGTCGAAGTTCCACTCGATGGGCAGCTCAAGATCGAAAACAAGCTGATCCCCGTCGAGGGTGAAGGCCACGCTGGTCTGGTGCTGGTCGTATTCGTCGATAAGGCGGCAGCTCTCGGAAAAGTTGGATTCGTAGCCGAGGCGGGCAGTGCCGCCGGTGCGAGCCTCGTCGAGTTCCACCCCCAGCACCCGCAGGGGATCCTTCTGGCTGAGCTTGACCCGGCTGTCGCCCACATCCACCAGCCGCTCCAGCAGGGGGAAGAAGTCCTGCTTGTTGGCCTCGATGGCCCGGGCGATGGCCTGCTCCAGCTCGGTGGCGCTGGCAAGGGCGGGATCCAGCGTATAGCGGGTCTGGATACTTTCCTGAGTCATATAGTGCTCCTTGGGGCAATGAACCTGCGTCGGCCATCAGCACGATAGGCGGTGAACAAGGTGTGCCTAGCCATTAAATAAGGTGGTGATTCATTCTGGTGGATAAACCATCACAAAAAACCGATGAAGGCAGCATATTGCTTTTCGTCAGGCGGGAATGCGGCCATTGCGCACCAGGGCCCGGCGGATATTTTTGCACATCTTGCCGAAGCGGTTGAGCTCGTCGAAGCTGGGCGGGATGCCGCGATCGATCTGATATTGCCAGTAGCAGAGGTCCGTATCCACCAGCTCCATCAGCTTCTTGGGGCAGCCGATGCAGGTGTTGTCCGGCCCGCATTTGAAGGTATCCGGTTGGTAGAGCGGAAATTCCGCCTTCACGGCGTCGATGATCTGCTGCATGGCGGTCATGCGGTCCGGCTTTCTGCTCACGGTCTGGCTCCCCGGCGGCTTGTATGGGGGAGTCATTATATCCCTGACAAAATGTGGGCCAATGACGCTTAGGAGGTAGTCCGACTTGCGTGCAAGCCACTGCGCCCCGGATCCTGCGCCTGCTTCCCCCCTGGTGGTCTCTTTTGTCAGGCGCCGTTTCGGGTCATGATGAAAGCCCCGAACGAACCACTTTTTGACTGACCCCTCTGGAGGTGCGATGAGACCCTGTGCCCTGCTGTTGCTTTTTCCCCTGGTGTGCCAGGCCGAGGCCAGCCCGAGTGAACCCGTGCAGGAAGGTACCCTGGCCAATCAGCAGTTGATCCGGGATGCCATGGTGGGGGTCGCATCCTGGGTGGCCACCAAGGGGTGTGACGCGCCGGAGCGCTTCGTGCCCGTGGTGTTGCAACTTCCCGAGGGGGAGCCGGGCAGTCGCCACTGGCAGGAGCGCTGGACGGTGACGGGCTGTGGCAACGACTATCCCGTGGTGATCGATTTTCGGGAGACCGGGATGCAGAGCGCCATGTGGACCATTGCCCGATAGGGTCGGCGCGCCATCTGCGAGCTGCAAAGATGACAACGCCCGGCAAGCCGGGCGTTGGAACAGCGTGAAGGGGAAAGCCCGTCATCAGAAGTCGTGGTAGAGGGGCCAGCCGAGCAGGGGGTGGCGGATCCCGGCGCGCATCTCCATGTTGTCGAGCTTCTCCGGCGAGGCGTCCTCTTTTTGCAACTGCTGGTACTGGCGCACAAAGCCGAGGGTGTGGAGGAGGTTGGGCACAAAGCCCGGGCTCAGCTCCTGACGCAGGGCTGCGGCCATGTCGGCGGGCAACGCGCTCAGCATCAGGGTGAGCTGGGCGGAGAGGTAGTCGGTGTCGTACCAGCCCTCGTCGAGCTCAATTTCCCGCGCCAGCTTGCGCTTGAGATCCTGCTTCACCTTGAGCGGGGCGGCGCCACTGCCCTTGCCGCAGAGGATGCGGTAGAGCAGCGCTTCGGCCAGCTTGTCCTCCATGGTGGGGTGGTCGCTCTCGCAGGCGAAGAAGTGCTGGTCGATGAGCTCCATCAGGCGGCTCTTGTTGTGCTCGGTCAGCGCCTTCTCGTACTCCTGCCACCCTTGCCACTCCTCCACATCGGGGGGGCTCGAGATCTTGTCCAAGAGCCGCGCATCCACGTCACCGTAGAGGCTGTTGCCAGCCTGCTTGGGGCTGACGGTGATGAGCATGGACCAGCCCTTCTGGAACGGCTTGATGGGGCCTTCCGGCGCCTGCAACAGGGCCAGGGCCTTGGCCGGATCCCGTTGGGATAGCTCCTGCAGACCGAGGCTCACCACGCCGATGACGTCGTGGGCCGCCTGCTCCAGCAGGTGCATCTTGTACTTGTTGTAGTACTTGTCGGCGAATTTGAGGCTCATCAGCACCGCCTTGCCCTTGATGGCGGCGAGCTGCTGCTGACTCAAGAGTTCGTTGTCGCGGCCAAAGCGCAGCACCTGGGTCAGAAAGGGGCCCTGGTTGGCATCGCGAATGACTAACTGCATGAATGGGCTCCTTAATCCAGAAAGCTGAACATGTCGTCGACGTCACCGTACTCGTCTTCCTCGACCTTGTTCTTCTCTTTGGCCTGCATCACCAGCTCGGCGGCAAACTTGTTGATGATGCCGTCCCAGGTGGAGTGCTCGTTGCGCAGCAGCGACTTGATGGATTTTTCCACCTCGGGGGCCAGCTCGCGAATGAGCATCAAGAGGCTGCGGGGGTCATCCAGCGCGTAGTCGTGGCTGTCTTCGGCCTGCTGGCGCTCGCTGTAGCGCAGGGACTCTTCGAGATCTTCCTCTTCGGCGTGCAGCACGTCGCGATAGCCTTCGTCCTCTTCATAGCGATCGCCGCGATAGAACTCGATAAAGGGGATGGCGAGATAGAAGAGGCCGGCCGGATCTTCGGCCACGCACTCGAGGATCTCCCGCTGCTTGGCTTCGCTCTCCTGGGTGCGGATCAAGTAGTTGAGGAAGTCGAAGGTGTGCTGTTGCAGCTCGTCGGCGTTGTTCTTGATCGCCTCTTCCCAGTAGAGGGGCTGCTGGCAGACGATGTCGCGGATCCGCTCCGGGGTCATCAGCTCGGAGATGATGGAGGGGAAGGAGATGTCGTGCTGGCCGTTGATCTGGGTCAGGGTAACGATATCAATGTTTTCAATCACTTCTGCCAGCTGGTCGTCAGACATGGTCTTGGCGATCAGCTCGAACTTCTCGCTGGCCTGCTTCGGCTCGATGACGGCCAGCTCTTTGATCTCGATGGCGGTAATTTCTATCAGACTGTTGCTCATGCCTTGCCCCAATTAGAAACGGACTTCGTCGTACATATCCTGATCGCCGTCGTCATCACCATAACGGTCACTGCCGCCGTGGTAGTCGGCGTCGGCATCTTCCCCGTCTTCCTCTTCTTCGTCCCGCAACTCATAGTCGTCATCACCGCGGTGGCTGCCGCGGGGCAGCGGGTTGTCCAGGAGGAACAGCACGGCGCAGGCCTCCATCAGCTGATCTTCGCTCTGTGCCCGCACCGCCTTGACCAGCGGCAGGATGGCGTTGTTGAAGCCGACGCTCACCTTGAACTCGTCCCAGGAGGGCTGCTCGCCGCTGGCGAGCCACTTGTTCCACTGCGACTTGGCCTTGGGCGGGAACTGCACCCGGCCATAGAGGGCAAGCGGCAAGTATTCGGGCATGAACTCCAGCATGCTCATGTCGGCCAGCAGCAGGGCCTTCATCTGGTCGGTGAACTGCTCGAGCCCCTTGGGGTCATCCTGATCCCGGTAGGATTCGATGTTCTCGCTGGCATCGCTTTGCAGGGCCTTGAGCCGTGCCTGGTCCCATTTTTTTTGCATAGTCGCTCTTCTTGCCTGGTGGCTCAGGGGTAGAACTGGTCCCACATCTCCTGCATGGCAGCAGCGGGATCGGTCACGATGACGTTGTTGAAATCCTTGATAAAGGCGGCCCGCTGTTTCGGATCGGACAGCACTTCATAAGCCTGCTTTACCTGGTGCAGCCGGGCGGCTGCCTGCTCTTTCTCTTCTTCGCTCGCCCCGTGCAGCTTGTCGGGGTGGTACTGGTTCGACAGCCGTCGATAGGCTTTTTTGATGTCGTTTTCACTGGCGTTGGACTTGACGCCCAACACCCGGAAGTAGTTGTTCATGACGGATCCTGCCTCACTGGCATCGTGGAATTGACCCTGCGCTGGCCTGGCGGCGGGGTTCTTGGCAAACCAGGCTCGGCAAAAACCGGAGATTTTAACGGAAAGCCGGCGCCTCTGCCATGAAAGTGCGGTCTTTCTGTACGAAAAGAGCGGGCGGTGCGAGATGGCGGCGGGACTACACTGGCAGAGGGGGGCGGCAGGCCCCGGCGTTGCCCGGCCCCCTCTTGTCCGAACCATCCGGATTCTGCCGTCACAAGGAGTCATCGCCATGGTCAAGTCCGCGTTTTTCGTGCTCGCGCTGGCAGGCAGTGCCGCCTCTGCCAGCGACATATTGCCCACCTCGCCGCTGATGGGGGATGTCACCAGGGCCCAGTTCATGGAGCGCGCCGCCCAGCGCTTCGCCTTGCAGGACAAAAACGGTGACGGCGTGCTGTCGGTTGCCGAGAAAGAGGCCAACCTGGCAAAGCTGGCTGGCGTGATGCAGCAGGCAGGCAAGCCGGTCCCGGAGCGGATGAGCCAGCTCAAGCCGTCGCGGGAGACCACCAGGGCCCAGTTCATGGCGCGGCAGGAGGCGCTCTTCTCTCGCCTGGACAAGAACGGTGACGGGGTGATCGGGGAGTCTGAGCGTCTCGACATCAAGGCCAATCTGGAGAAGCGGGCGATGGAGGCCGCCCAATAGGGCGGGTTGTCAGCCCTCTGATGAAAAAGAGCCCGGTAGCGATACCGGGCTCTTTGCATCTCTGGCATGAAGGGGGGCTACCAGCTTGCCCAGAGCAGCCGCAACCTGAGCCCCCAGGCGCTGCTCCAGCCGGTGGTGCTGCTCACCAGAGCCCCATCCTTGATGACGAGGAAGGTCGGCGTCACCCCCACCTGCCAGCGGGCGGCCAGATCCCCGGACTCGTCGTTGTGGGTGGGGAAGGTCAGCCCCTTCTTCGCCATCCCGGCGCGCAACGGTTCATCGCTGCCGGAGCGCAGGGCCACCGTCAGCACATTTTCGCCCTCCTGCCAGAGCTGTTCCACCGTGGGAGTGGTGAAGCGGCACACCCCGCACCAGCTGGCCCAGTAGTAGACCAGCAGGGGCTTGCCGCGGCTCTGCTCGGCCAGAGTGGTGGTGGTGCCGTCCTGCAGGGTGAAGGGGGCCTCCATGGCCCCCGCCGGCAGGGTGGGGCTGCGCCACAGATCCACCAGGGTGGTGATGACGAGCGCCATCAGCAGCAGCCAGAGCGCCTCCTTGCCCCAGCGGCGCCAGCGGGGGGCCTTTATGCCTGCATCCTCGGCCATGGCTTAGCTCCGCTTGGCCAGCTCGGCTTTGACCAGCTGCTCCAGCTCGTCATAGGGAATGGCGCCCGGCACCAGCTGGTTGCCGATAAGGGTCGCCGGGGTGCCTTGCACGCCGAGCAGGGTGCCGATGCGCAGGCTGTTGCGCAGCTCTTCGGTGGCCTTGCCTGCGGGCTTGAGGGTCAGGTTGTCGGTGGCGGCCAGCGCCTTGTTGATGTCCGTCTCGGTCAGCATCCCCTGCTTGCTCATGAGCTTGTCGTGCAGGGGGAGGAAGCGGGCAGGATCCTGTTGCCACAGGGTCAGGCTGTACTGGGCTGCCTTGGCGGAGGTCTGTCCCTTGAACGGCAGCAGCTTGATCACCAGCCCCAGATCGTCCGGATAGGCCGCGAGCAGCTTGGCGACCGCCGGGTCGAACTGCTTGCAGTAGGGGCAGTTGTAGTCGGTGAACAGCACCAGGGTCAGCTTGGGATGCTTGGCGCCGAGGCGCGGGCTGGTGGGGCTGTTGAACAGCACGTCCTGGTTGCCCTTGATGAAGTCACCCATCTGGGCTTGCTGGGTCGCGGCGTTCTGTTTCTCCCAGGATTCGGCTGCCTCGTCGAGGATCCCGGGGTTGGCGATCAGGGTCTCGCGAATGAGCTCCTTGATGCGGGCCTCCTGCTCCGGGGTGAAGGGGGCGGCGTGCAGGGTGGGGGTGCCTAGGGTGGCGGCGACCAGGGCGGTGCAGAGGGTCAGGGTTCGCAGTCTCATGGCATTCTCCTTAGAAATGGGTGGCATCGGCCTGAACGAGGCCGGCCTTGTGCAAGCTGTCGAGCAAGTCGGCCTTGTCCAGCAGGGGAGAGAGGACCTCCCCTTCCGGCAGGCCGGGCCCGTAGATCTGGTTGAAGGGAACGGCGGCTGCGCCACGCTGGCGCAGGAAGGCGGAGATGGCATCGCTCGGCCGGCTCCAGTCGCCGCGAAGGGCCACCACGTCCGGGGCCGACAGGGCGCGCTGCACCTCGTCACGCAGCAGCACGTTGTATTTGTTGGCCTTGCAGGTGACGCACCAGTTGGCGGTCACATCCACGAAGACCCGCTTGTTCTGGGCCAGGGCGTCGGCGATGGCCTGTTCGGAGAGCGGCTGCCAGGCGATGCGATCGACGCTGCCACCCCCTTTCACCGTGAGGGCGCCCCCCAGCAGCAGGGCGCCGCCGATGAGTGCCGAGAGAGAGAGGGCCAGGGTGAAACCGCGCAGGCCATAGCGCCAGAGGATGCCCATCAGCAGCACCAGCACCATGGCGGCCATCAGCCAGCCGGTGGCCGTGCTGCCCAGATGGTTGTCAAGCAGGCTCGCCAGCCAGAGGCTGGAGCCCAGCATCATCAGCCCGAGCAGGATGCGCAGTCGCCCCATCCAGCTCCCCGGTTTGGGCAGCCAGAGGGCGAGACGCGGCAGGGCCGCCACCAGCAGCCAGGGCAGGCTCATGCCAAGGCCGAGGGCCGTGAAGATGAGCCAGAGCTGGCCGAGCGGCGCCGCCAGGGCAAAGGCCACCGCGGTGCCGAGGAAGGGGGCGGAGCAGGGAGTGGCCAGCAGGGTGGCGAAACTCCCCTGCAGGAAGTGGCCACCGAGCCCCTTGCCGCCGCGGGTGGCGAGGCGAGTGTTGAGATCGCTGGGCAGCCTTATCTCGAACAGCCCCAGCAGGTTGGCGCAAAACAGCAGGGTCACCGCCACCATGAAGCCGATGAAACCGGCGCTCTGGAACTGGATCCCCCAGCCGACCGCCCCTTGTGTGGCGCGCAGCAGGCTGCTCATGGCCGCCAGCACCCAGAAGGAGGTGATTATCCCGGCGCTGGCGGCGAGGAACTGTTTGCGCACGCCTCCTTGTTCGCTCTCTTGCTGCTGCAGCACGGTGCCGAGTTTCAGGGCCAGCACCGGCAGCACGCAGGGCATCAGGTTGAGGATGAGACCGCCGAGCAGCGCCGCCCCCAGCAGCCAGAGAAGTGGCTGCTCGGGGGCCGGCAGGGCGAGGGGATCGGCGATGGTGGCGCGGGTCTGCCAGGCCTGCTCGCCGCTACCGAGCAGCAGGCCGAGGGATTGGCCGCGCAAGTCAGGGGCATCCCCCTGCCAGCCGTCGCTGACCGGCACCCGGGCGATCAGGGTGGTGCCGCTTACCTCGAGCGCGGGCTTGCCGAACTCGGCCCCCTCCAGCGCATCGATGAAGAGCGCAGGCTCCTGCCACCCCTCGACCCGCTCGGCCCGCAGTTGCAGCTGGTTGTGCTGGTAGCCGAGCTCGACCCGGGTGTCGGCAGGCAGCGCCTGTGGCAGGGTGCTCATGGCCCGGGCCCAGGCGAAGTCGAAGCCAGCCGGCGCTTGCCCATCTGCCGCCAGGGTGAAGGGGTAGTCGGTCAGGATGCAGACATTGCTGCAGGTGGAGAGGCGCAAGGTGCCCTTGAGCGGCTGCCCGGCCGGGTAGCCCAGGCTCAGGGGGAAGTGTACCTGCTCCTGATAGCCCTGGGTGCTGAGCCCGGCCACCTCGAAGGGACGCGGCGTGGGCCAGTGCCACTGGAAGTCGCCGACCGGCTCATCCCACAGGATCTGGGGCGCTATGCCCCCTTCACCCGGGCTGTGCCAGTAGGTCTTCCAGCCTGACTCTAGCTGGACATCGAGCAGGATGCGGGTCTGATCCGGGACGCTGCGGTCGGCTTGCAGCCTGACCTTGGCGTGACTGTTCTGGGGGCGGGTGAGCCACCCCGTATCGCTGGCCAATCCGCTGGATTGCCACAGCAGGCTGCCCAGTAGCAGGGCCGCCTTGAAGAGATTCGACATGTGTTGGGTCTCGCAAAAAATGAGTGACAGCAGGCTGAAAAAGCGCGGCTGAACTCATTCCCGCCAGACGCAGAGGGTGAGGTGCAGTCGCCGCTCCGGCGGCGAGACATTGATGGGGGGAGGCAGTGCCGGTGCGCGCCGTGACAGGGGCACCAGCAGGGCAATCACGAAGGCGATGGCGAAGAAGAGTTGCTCCACGCACAGCAGACTGGCGGCGCTCAGCCACTTGCCGTTGAGCTGGCAGCTATTGGGCTGCACACTGGCGGGCGTGCTCTTGTCGGCCTGGTCGTCGGCCGAGGCGAACTGGGGCTGGGTCTGGCAACTCACGGCGTGATCGAGCAGGGCGAGGCGGGCCAGCGGCTGGGCCGCGCAATTGAGCACCAGCAGGCAGACCAGCAGCAGGAGTCGTGTCGCCGCGCGTTGTTGCAAAATCATGCTCGCCCCGTTCATCAAGATGGCCACATCCTAGCGGGCAATGGCGGGTGGGGCAAGCCGGGGTGGCCGGTGGCGTCCGGGGCTGGTCGGTTCTGTCTGGCGAACGCTTGTTCGCTAAAAGGGGGACCAGTATACTGCGCCGAGTCAAATTCCGAGGTGTTCGATGCTCAAACTTGCCCGTGTGCTGCTGCTGGCACTGCTGCTCGTCTTCTGGTTCCTGTTCGGCCTGTTGCTTTGTCTGGTGCGCCCGCGCCACCCGAACAACGTCTATGTCTTCGCCCGCATGTATCATGCGGTCTGCCCGCTGATCGGCCTCAAGGTCCGGGTGACGGTGGCCGACGAGGTCAAATCGGTGGGGCCGGCGGTCTATGTCTGCAATCACCAGAGCAACTACGACATCTTCACCGTGACCGGCGCCGTGCAGCCCGGCGTGGTGGCGGTGGGCAAGAAGAGCCTGTTGTGGCTCCCCTTCTTCGGCCTCATCTTCTGGCTCTCCGGCAACGTGCTGATCGACCGCTCCAACCGCTCCCGCGCCATCGGCACCATCGGCCAGGTGGTGGATCGCATCAAGCATCGCGGCACCTCCATCTGGATGTTCCCGGAGGGGACCCGCTCCCAGGGGCGTGGTCTGCTGCCGTTCAAGGCGGGGGCCTTCCACACTGCCGTCCAGGCCGAGGTGCCCGTGGTGCCCATCGTCTGCTCCAGCTACTTCGGTCAGGTCGATCTCAACCGCTGGGACAACGGCGAGGTGCTGCTGGAGGTGATGGCCCCGGTGTGCAGCAAGGAGCACGGCGCCGCCGGCATCCGCGAGCTCTCCGACACCTGCCGGGAGAAGATGGAAGCCAAGCTGGCGGAGCTGGATGGCAAGCTTGGCCATCGGCCGGCGGCCTGAGCCCGGTTGCAGAGAAGAGAGGGAGCCGCTGGCTCCCTTTTTTATTGGTGAAAATCACCATCTTGTTGGTTTTTTTCACCACGCTGTATCCGGTGAACATCCATCGTTAACTTTCATCTAATTGTAAATAAAGGAAAAAACATTCTGGCACGGCTCTTGTAATGTCATGGGAAGAGAGTGACACCCCATCAACAAGGAGCCAGACCATGAGCGTATTCAGCCGCCTGACCGACGTGATCAATGCCAACCTGCACAGCCTGCTCGACAAGAGCGAAGAGCCGGAGAAGATGCTGCGGCTGATGATCGAGGAGATGGAGCAGGTCCAGGTCGAGATGAGAACCCAGGCCGCCCGCGTCATCGCCGAACAGAAACAGCTGGAGCGCCATCAGCAGGCGCTGCGCAACCAGATCCAGGAGTGGGCAGCCAAGGCTGAACTCGCCATCCAGAAGGGCCGCGAAGATCTGGCCCGTGCCGCCCTCACCGAGAAGCTGGCGGAGATGAAGCAGTGCGAGCGGCTGGAAGAGGACAAGGCGCGGGTGGCCGAGGTGCTGGCTCAGCTCACCGCCGACAGCGAGCGACTGGCGGCCAAGCTGACCGAGGCGCGGGAGAAGCAGAAGATGCTGACCCTGCGCGAGCAGACCGCCCACAGCCGCATCCGCGCCCGTGCCCAGGTGGACAACCAGCGCATGCACGAGCTGGTGGCCCGCTTCGACGGCTTTCAGAACCGGGTCGATCAGCTGGAGGCCCAGCTGGAGGCTGCGACCCTGGGGCAGAATCCGTCCCTCGAGGCCCAGTTCCGCGAGCTGGAGCTGAACGACGAGATTGAGCGGGAACTGGCCCGGCTCAAGGGTCAGAAGGTGGAGGCATAACCATGACACCCTGGCCCAAGGATCTCGCCCATCGCAAGCTGACCGGGGTCTGCGCCGGTCTTGCCAGAGGGCTGGGGGTGTCCAGAGTGACGGTGCGGGTGGTGGCCCTGCTCGCCCTGATCCTGATGCCGCCGCTGGCCCTGGCGCTCTATCTGGTGGGGGTGCTCGTCATGCCTCCCCGCCGTGAACTTCAACGCTGGCTGGGGTGATCTCCGGATCGCCCCGTCGGCAAGTGCAAGCCCGTGAGGAGCACAACATGCTGGAATTTATCGTCTTGATCCTGGTGCTGATCGGCATGGCGCTGACCGGATTCACCGTGCTGGCCATGCTGCTGGTGAGCGGGGTCTTCGTGCTGTTTGGCGCCCTGGCCGGCATGTTTGCCCTCATCATCAAGCTGGCGCCCTGGTTGCTGGTGGTGCTGGTGGTGTGCTGGCTACTCAGCAACAGGCGCAAGCAGTCGAACACCTACCGTTAAGCCTCCCTGATTTCGCATCCTTCCTTGGCCACTGCTTGCAGTGGCCCTTTTTATGGGGGCGACACAGGGTCGGTGTGCGGGGTGGCAAGCCAGGAAAGGCGCCAGCCGTGCCACAGCGCCGGCTCGTGCACCAGGCGCTCCTTGAACGCCTTGCTCTGCTGCTTGAGGCGGTACTCGAGGCGCAGCGCCTCGCGTTTGCCGGGGACCTCCTGCTGCCATACCAGGGAGAGGGGGCCCTTGCCGCGCAGGGCTCTGGCCCCCTTGCCGCTCTGGTGCTGACGCAGTCGCCGCTCGGGATCCGTGCTGATCCCCGCATAGAGTGCCCCGGTGCCGGTGCGCACCAGATAGACAAACCAGCGGGAGGGAGTGGGGGTGGCGAGGGTCACGAGGTGCGCCACCTGGCCCGCTGGCGCCCAAGCCGGTGCAGGGGCAGCAGGCTCACCAGCAGGCCGGCCCAGACGAAGGCAAAGCCCACGGATTTCACCGGATCCGGGATCTCGCCAAACCAGAAGAGGGCGAGCAGGAAGGCGAGGCTCGGCTCTATGTATTGCAGCAGCCCCACCGTGCTCATGGGCGTGCGCGCCACCGCATAGCAGAACAGCCCCACCGGCAGCAGGGTGGCGGGGGCACTGCCCATCAGCAGCAGTCGCTCGGTCCAGTCACCGGCCATAAACTGGCTGGTGCCCTGCAAGGTCAGCCAGCCGATGATGAGAAGGGCGACGGGCAACTGCACCAGGGACTCCAGATAGAGGCTGGTTCCGGCGTCCAGTCTCACCTTTTTCTTGATGAGGCCGTAGAGGGCGAAGTTGGCCCCCATCACGAGGGAGAACCAGGGCAGCTGGCCGTAGGAGAAGAGCATATAGGCGAGCCCCGCCAGGGCGAGCGCCACCGCCAGGTGTTTTTGCGGGGTGAGCTTCTCTTTGAGGAAGAGCACCGCAAAAGCGATGTTGAACAGCGGGGTCATGAAGAAGGCGAGGCTGGTGGCCAGCACCTGGCCCGTGGTCAGGCACCAGGTGAACATGCACCAGCTGATGGACATCACGGGGCCTGCCAGCAGCACAAGGCCGAGCTGCCGGGGATCGCCGCGCAGGGCCCCCCAGGGCACCCGATGGCCGAGGAGCAGAAGCAGGCCTCCCAGCAGCACCACGGACCAGAGCACCCGGTGGGAGAGCAGTTCCCACATGTTGATCTCGGGCATGAACTGGTAATAGAGGGGCAGCATGCCCCACAGCACGAATGAGAGGGCCGCGCTGCCGGTGCCCATCCAGTTCTTCATCTCTCTCCGTTTATTAAACTAAACAATGGCGGCTGCATGATAAGTATCCGCCGCTCCTTTCACAAGCGGGAGCGGGGAGAAAACTCTGGTACTATCGGGCCCATGAACCGACTCGATCCCCTGTTTGAACAGATCCGGGCCTGCCGCCTGTGCGAGGCCCACCTGCCGCTCGGCCCAAGGCCGGTGATCCGCGGCAACGAGCGCGCCCGTCTGCTCATCATCGGCCAGGCCCCCGGCACCCGGGTACACGCCAGCGGCATCCCCTGGGACGATCCCTCCGGCGATCGCCTGCGCTTGTGGCTCGGGGTGGACAAGGCCACCTTTTACGATGAATCCCGCATCGCCATCATGCCCATGGGGCTCTGTTACCCCGGCAGGGGCAAGTCGGGGGATCTGCCGCCGCGCCCGGAATGTGCTCCCACCTGGCACGACAAGGTACTGATGCTGCTGCCCAACATCGAGCTGACCCTGCTCATCGGCCAGTATGCGCAGGCTTACTACCTGAGGGCGGCGGCGAAAGGATCGCTCACCGAGACGGTGCGACACTGGGCGGACTATGGCCCGGCCTGGTTGCCGCTGCCGCACCCGTCCCCGCGCAATACCCTCTGGCTCAGGAAGAACCCCTGGTTCGAGCAGGGGGTGATCCCCCATCTGCAGCAGAGGGTCGCCCCCCTGCTTGACCCGGCAGGCTAGAGCGCCGGCTCGGCCTGGGGCTTGGGCTTGCTGCGGGCCATGGCGACCAGCGGCAGTATGATGCACAGGCACCCCAGCAGCAGCGGCAGCCCCGGCTGTTCGTCAAACAGCCAGACCCCGATGGCGACCGCCATCAGTAGCCCGGTGTACTCCGCCGAGGCGATCTTGCTCGCCTCCGCCTTGCGATAGGCCATCACGCACAATCCTGCATAGACCATGATGAGCGCCGAGGAGCCGAAGGCGGGCCACCACATCTGCCATTGCCACTCGCCCCCTTCCCACCAGGCCAGCGCCAGGATGAAGGGCATGCTCAGCACATTGGTGAAAAACAGGGTCTGGGCGATGGGCTGCTGGAGCGGGATGCGCTTGATCAGCAGGTTGTTGACCGCCAGGGAGAGCGCCACCCCGAGCGCCGCCAGGGCGGCCCAGTTTACCTCGGTCGGGCGCAGCACGATGAGCACTCCGACGAAGCCGAGCAGCGCCGTCAGCACCTTCTGGCGCGAGAGTGCCTCCCCCGCCAGCCAGACCGCGAGCGGCACCATCAGCAGCGGGGCGGCATAGAAGAGGGCGTTGGCGGTGGCGAGCGGCAGCCGGGTGAGGGCGACCACCATCAGGCAGACACCGACGGCCCAGATATGGGCTCGCAGCAGGTGCCACTTGAGGGCTACCGGCGGGTTGCGCCGCCAGGACCAGAGCAGCCAGGGGGCGAGCAGCAGGGCTGCGGAGAGCTGGCGGAAAAAGACAAACTGGAAAATGGGCTGGTCCGGCTCCAGCACCTTGACCAGGGCATCGGAGAAGACCGCCACCATGTTGCCGAGCACCAGATAGAGGATGCCTATCCCGACTGCATTCATACCACCTCCAGATTCAGATGAGGGGAGGGTAGCCCGCGGCCTGTTATCCAGTAAAATGATAAAAAATCATCAAGCATGAGAAATTTGGATAATGAAGCTGCCCCCCCTGCGCGCCGTTCAATATTTCGAGGTGGTTGCCCGCCTGCTGAGTTTTTCCCGCGCCGCCCTGGAGCTCAATGTCAGCCAGAGTGCGGTCAGTCACCAGATCCGTCTGCTGGAGGATTTTCTGGGGGAGCGGCTGCTGCTGCGCCAGGGGCGGCTGCTCTCCCTGACGCCCCAGGGGGAGATCTATTTCGAGGGGATCGCCGCCGGGCTGGTCCAGATTGCCCAGAGCAGCGAGCAGTTGCGCGGTGGAGGCGAGATGCGGGTGCGGCTCGCGGTCTACAGCTCCTTTGCGGTGAAGTGGCTGATCCCGCGCCTGGCCGGGCTGCGCCAGCTCTATCCCGAGCTGGATCTCAGCCTGGAGATGGTGGCGGAAGATCCCGAGCTCTCCGACAGGGTGGCGGACGGTTTCATCACCGTCTCCCCCGAAGGGCCGGGCTACATGCACGATCTGCTCTATCGGGAGCGGCTGATGCCGGTGTGCAGTCGCCGGATGTGGCAGCAGGTGGAAGGGGAGTGGCCCGCCACCCTGTGGCAGTTGCCGCTGCTCTCCATCCAGGCTATCTACCGAGAGAAGGGGGAAGATTGGCGGCGCTGGGCCGAAATGGGGGGGCTGACCATTCCCCCCGAGGCGAGGGTGCACCATTTCAGCCATATCCTGCTCGCGCTGGAGGCGGCGAACTGGGACCAGGGAATGGCGCTCATCAATGACTACATGTTGCAGCCGGAAGATCCGCGTCTGGTGCGGCTGCCCCTGCACGCCCTCGAGACCGGCGACAACTTCTATTTCGTCTTCAAGCGCTCGCGCGCCCATGAACCCGCCATCAGCCGGTTGCGTCAGTGGCTGTGGCAGGAGTCGCAGGCGAGCCTGAGACCCGGGGAAAACGAGCCTCTCAGGCGCGTCTGAACGGGCTGGGGGCCCTATGCAGAATGGACGACGCAGCCCACGATGGATGGGTCTGCTTCGGAAGGCCTGATGGCACTGGCGAGACCAGGGCCATCAGGAGCGGGTCAGGTGCGCTTGAACTGGCTCAGTACAAAGAGGGTGGTGGCGCAGACTACGACCGAGGGACCGGCCGGGGTGTCCTGATACCAGGAGAGGGCAAGGCCCCCCAGCACGGCGAGACAGCCTGTCAGGGCGGCAAAGCCGGCCATCTGCTCCGGAGTCTGGCTGAAGCGGCGGGCGGTGGCGGCGGGAATGATCAGCAAGGAGGTGATGATGAGCGCCCCGACGAACTTCATGGCCACGGCGATGACCAGGCCTATCAGCAGCATCAGCACGCAGCGCAGCACATCCACCCGCACCCCTTCCACCCGGGCCAGCTCTTCCGAGATGGTCATGGAGAGCAGGGGATCCCAGAGCCGCCACAGGGTGAGCAGCACCAGGGCGCCGCCGCCGTAGATCCAGAGCAGGTCCATGGGCTGCACCGAGAGCAGGTCGCCAAACAGGTAGGCCATCAGATCCACCCGCACGTTGTCCATGAAGCTCAGGGTGACCAGACCCAGCGACAGGGCGCTGTGGGCCAGAATGCCGAGCAGGGTGTCGGTGGCCACCTGCTGGTTGCGGCTCATGATGACCAGCAGCATGGCCATGGCGAGGCAGCAGACCACGACCGCCAGGGTGAGGTCCACCTGCAGCAGGATGCCGAGGGCGATGCCGAAGAGGCAGGCATGGGAGAGGGTGTCGCCAAAATAGGCCATCTTGCGCCACACCACGAAGCTGCCAAGCGGCCCGGCCAGCAGGGCGATGCCGAGTCCGGCCGCAAGGGCGTATAACAGAAAGCTGTCCACGTGAAGATCCTAGTTGTTGCGAGAGGGCAGGCGGATGACGGGAGCCTGCGGTTCATGATGATGGTGTTCGCCATCGCAGTGGTGATGGTGGGTATAGACCGCCAGCACCTCCCGCTCCGGCCGCCCGAACAGGCGGGCAAATTCCGGGTGGCGGGCCACGCTCTGTGGCTCGCCGTGGCAGCAGACGTGGCGATTGAGGCAGATCACCTCGTGAGTGCTGGCCATCACCAGGTGCAGATCGTGGGAGACCATCAGCACGGCGCAGTGGAACTCGGCGGCCAGCTGGCTGATGAGGGCATAGAGCTCGATCTGTCCCGTGATATCTACCCCTTGCACCGGTTCGTCCAGCACCAGCAGCTCGGGTTTGACCAGCAGGGCGCGGGCCAGCAGCACCCGCTGCATCTCGCCACCGGAGAGCTTTTGCATCCGGTTGTCCAGCAGATCCTGCGCACCGACCCGATTGAGCGCCTCCTCGATGGAGAGGCGGCTGTTCTTGCCAAGTTGCAGGAAGCGGCGCACCGTCAGGGGGAGGGTGGGGTCCAGATAGAGGCGCTGGGGTACATAGCCGACTCGCAGATCGCGGCGGCGGAGGATGTCCCCCGAATCTGGGCTGAGCAAGCCCAGCACCAGCTTGCTCAGGGTGCTCTTGCCCGCCCCGTTGGGGCCGACCAGGGTGGTGATTTTGCCTTTGTTCAGGGTAAAGGAGACCTTGTCGAGCACGAGTCGTCCGTCAAATGAGAGACAGACCTCTTTCAGCTCCACCAGTTGGGTCATGACAGCTCCGGGGTTTACAGCCTGTGAGAGTTATAATATAACAGCGACGTTGGTTTGTTATATTATCACACACACACACCCTGACGAGACCTCTATGCGAATTCTTGCTCTGATCACTGCCCTGATGGCGGTGAGTCTGCCTGTCCGTGCCCTCGAGGTGCTGACCACCATCAAACCCCTGGGCTTCATCGCGGCGGCGATCACCGATGGTGTGAGCGAGCCCGGGGTGCTGCTGCCCACCGGCGCGTCGCCCCACGATTTTTCCCTGCGCCCTTCCGACATGCGCAACATCAAGGAGGCCGATCTGGTGGTGTGGGTCGGTCCCGAGCTGGAAGGCTTCATGGCCAAACCCCTGGCCCAGCATCCTCATGTATTGACCCTGACCCAGGTTCCCGGCATGCCGCTGTACAACTATGCGACCCAGGGGGAACATGACGAGCATCACCATGATGACAAGGAGCATGACCATGCCGCCCACGACCACGGCTCGCACGACGAGGGCCATGAAGGGCACCACCACGAAGGGGTGGATCCCCACATCTGGCTGGGTCCAACCCAGGCCAAGGTGATTGCCAAGGCGATCGCGACCGAACTGGGCAAGCTGGATCCTGCCAACCAGGCGCGCTATGCCGCCAATCTCGCGGCCTTCGAGGGCAAGGTTGACGCCCTGGACAAGGTGATCGCCGTGCAGATGAAGGCGGTGGATCAGAAGGGCTACTTCGTGTTCCACGAAGCCTATGGATACTGGGAGCGTCACTACGGCATGAGCTCCAAGGGACACTTCACCGTGAGCCCGGAGCGTCGCCCGGGAGCCAAGACGCTGATTGACATCCGCAAGGCGCTGGAAGAGAAAAAGGCGAGCTGCATCTACGCCGAGCCGCAGTTCTCCCCGGCGGTGATCGAGTCGGTTGCCCGCAATACCGGGGCCAAGGTGCTGCTGCTGGACGAAGTCGGCGAGCAGGTGCCGCTCGGTCCGGACGGTTATCCGCAATTCATGCAGCAGTTGGCGGACGCCTTCGCCCAGTGCCGCTAAGCCTTGCCCAACATTGACGATAGAGGCGACGCGGCCAACTATACTGACCTCCAGCATCTGATATGGAGTGTCAGTCATGAAATGGTTGCTCGTCTCTGCCTGCACGCTGACCCTGCTGGGATCCGGCATACAGGCATCCGGTCTTTCCGAACACATCGCCAGCCCGGAACTCAGGGCAAAAATGCAGGCGGTCTATGGCGCCAGAGCGATCCAGCGGTCCGAGGCCTTCTCTCGTCTGCTGACGCCAAGGGCCGGAACGACGGACCAGCAGAAGCTGGAGCTGGTGAACAACTACTTCAACAACCTGACCTACAGCGAGGATCCCAGACTGTGGGGGGATGATGATTATTGGGCCAATCCGCTGGAGTTCATCGGGGCGAGAGGCGGGGATTGCGAGGACTACAGCATCGCCAAGTACTACACCCTGATGGAGCTGGGGGTCGACGAGAAGAAGCTGCGGCTGGCCTATGTGAAGGCAATTCGTTACAACCAGTTCCACATGGTGACGTTGTACTTCCCGACCATCAAGTCAGATCCCCTGGTGCTGGACAACATCAATGGCCGCATCCTGCCGGGGAGCAAGCGCAATGATCTGCAGCCGGTTTACAGTTTCGATGCCAAAAGCATCTGGATCATGAAATCCCGCCGCGAGGGAACCCTGGCGGGGAGTGCCGATCGCCTGGCCCAGTGGACCTCGATGCAGAGCCGGTTCTCCAGCGAGCATCTGCGCTCCCCCCGTCGCCAGCTATAACTTGCCCGCCGCCTTCAACTCCTCGAAATATTTTCCCGCGCCCGGATGCTGTTCGACACTCAGCACCGGGCCTATCTTGTTGCGCGCCTTGTGAAACAGGTTCGCATAGCCATAGGTCTGTTCGTTGAAACTGGTTTGCTGGCTCAGCATGGCCCGGGTCAGCCGATAGACCTCGTCATCGGGAGTGGCGGCATTGGTCACCAGGGTGGCGGCGATGGCGAAGGTGGGGGTTGCCTTGAGGTTGCCCGGGTAGATGCGTGCCGGCACCTGGCTGCGCTGGTAATACCTGACCCCTTTGAGCAGCTGGTCCCTTACGGGCCCCTCGATCGCCAGGAAGCTCACGGCGCAGCGCTTGGCGGTGTCCAGCACGATGCGGTTGGGATGACCCATGACAAGGCCATAGGCATCGATCTGTTTATTGCACAACGCTTCGGAGAGATTGGCGACGCTCTTCAAATCGAGATCCTGCTCCTTTGCGCCCAGAACATTGAACAGGGCCAATGCCGTTTGACGAGTCCCTGAACTCTTCAGGCCCATGTCGATGGGGGCCAGCTTGAGCTGCTCCAGGGTGGTGATATCCCCATCGGCTCGCACCACTATGGTGAAAGGTTCGGCGTGGGTGGCAAAGAGCGCCCTCAGCTCGGGTTGTGGCTGGGCAGCGAAAGGCCCGGTGCCCTGGCTGGCCTGATAGAGCCAGTCGGACTGGACGAGCGCATAGGGTACCTCTCCCGTTTTCAGCTGGCGGAGATTTTCGATGGACCCGGAGCTGGCCTGTAGTTTGCAGGGCATCGTGGGGTCACTTTTTTTGGCCAGTCTGCAGAACTCCTTGATGACCAGGTAATAGATGCCTTGCTCCCCCCCTGTGCCTATGGTCATGGTGGTCGCGTGCAGGGTCGGTTGCCACAGCAGGGCGAGCAGCAGCAGCGGGATCCTCATGATGCATTCTCCTGAGTGGCATAACCATCGATGCCCCAACTGCGCAGCATGTCCACATCGCTTACGTCGCCGGCTTCCGCCAGCAAGGTGTAGCCGGAAGCATGGAGGCATTGGGAGAGCAGGTTCCAATAAAGGGGGGACTGGGTGAGCTGGCAACTGATGAAGACGGGTCTGATGGGGTCGAGCCTGGCCAGATTGTCGTTGTTCATCGGGATGTTGCTGAATGCCAGCTCAATCCCCTGGGACTGGAGTGCGGTCAGTCGTTCCTCGGCCAGAGGGGGGAAGATCGCCAGGTCCCAGCGCCAGTCCAGCGTCTTGCCACGAGCGCTGGTCAGCACGGGGGCAAACTGCGCCCAGTCTGGGTGGCCGAGCAGGCTGAGAGGCAGCTGAAGTCCTTCCGCCTTCTGAGTCAGCCAGTCGTTGAGCAGCCTCCGAATTTCATCCGGCGAACTGTCCGTGGTGGGGGGGTGCTTGGGTAGCAGGCGGCTGTAGAGCCTGATACTCCCCTGAGTGGAGAAGAAATGCTGCTGATAGGTGTTGCCATCGGTGTCGACCAGCCCAACGAGCTTCTGGTGGGTCGGGAGAGCGTCGTGCTTGCCAAGCTGGGTGATCTTGAGCCGCTGTTGCAGCAGGTCCCGCTTGCGTTCAGAGACCAGCTGGTTGATGGAGACAACGACTTCCTGCAATTCGCGAAGCCACGGGGTTGGCAGGTTGCCGCTGAACTGGCGTTTGCGGATCCGGGTCAGCTGCAGACTGACCTGTTCGAGGGGGCGCAGCAGGCGGCGGCACACCCAGGTGATCACCAGGCTGAATACCAGCAGGCCGGCGAGCAGCGCAAGTCCGGTACGACTAATGGCGTTCCACAGATGCTGGTAGGCGTAACCCTTGTGTCCCTCGAGCGTGAGGGTACCGAGAATGCGCCAGCCGTCGGTCAACTCCTGCTCAATCTTGACCGGTGGCATGTCGATAACTGAGGGGAGCCAGCCTGGAACATTTTGCTGTGCGGTGTGGAACACCTTCTGGAACAGCACCTGGCCATCCGGATCCAGCAGAACGACGGAGTTGACGAAGCCTCCGTCGAACATGGCGTTCACTATGGTCTCGGCAAGGACCTTGTCATCGTTGAGTAGAGTGCCCTGCAGCACCAGCCCCAGTGCGGTGATGGCGGTTTCAAGGTTGGCCGACATCTGGTCGAGAATAGACTGTCGTACCGTCGTGATCTCCAGCACGAGCAGCAGCGCGGCGCCGATGGTGAAGAGGATTAGGATGATTACATTTAACAATTTTGCCAATGACATACCCACTCCATGGAGATGTTTTTGCAACATTTTCTGGGCCGGAGAGCACCACAACCGGACTTGGTTCTTAAAAATAGAAAAAAATGGCTGAAAATGACGATCATTTCTGCCCATGCTGGAAGGTTATGCATAAAATGTGAGTTTCGTGCATGGAGCTATGAACTTTTTGTAAGTATTTAGGTCTAAAAGCCAGATATTCGGTTTTTCATAATAAAAACTCATAAAAACAGACCCACAACCACCACCCTTAGATCTAATAACAGGATAGCGGATGAAACGTCTCCGTCCCTTGGTAGCCCAGGCTGCCAATTGGGAACCCCCGGTTCCCCGCAAGCATTTCTATGCCATGCTATTGCTCACGGCCATGACGCTGTCAGCGGTAGCCGTATTGCCAGCTCCCGGTGACATCCTGGAGCGGCCACTGCGTCTGGAGTTGCCGATCGCCACCACGGGCACCGCAACCAACGAAGACAACACCGACTTCAACGACATTCCGGATCACGAGCTGGTCGAGTCAGCCGCTCCCGAAGACGACATCCCGGCGGATGCCACGCCTCAATGGCAAGATTACCGGGTTCGCAATGGCGAGAACCTGACCACCATCTTCAACAACCTGGGGCTGTCCACCACCACCCTCTACAAGGTGCTGGATGCGGATGCCAAGAACAACCTGGCGCGTCTCAAACCCGGTCAGACCATCGAGTTGCTGATCGATCAGGACAACATTCTGCAGCAGTTGAAGATCCGCCTGAACATCAAGCAGACCCTGGTGCTGGAGCGTACCGACGACACCTATAGCGCCAACATGCTCAATGAAGAGGTAGAGTGGCAGCAGAAGAGCTATGACGGTGTCATCAACGGCAGCTTCTACGTCAGCGCCCGCAATGCCGGTATCCCGGCCAACCACATCCAGAAGATTGCCAACCTGTTCCAGTGGCGCCTCAACTTCGCCAAGGATTTGAAAAAAGGTGACAAGTTCAAGGTGCTGGTCCGTCAGGAGACGGTCGACGGCAAGAGTACGGGCAATACCCAGTTGCTGGGGGTCGAGGTGTTCAGCCAGGGCAAGGCCGTGTCAGCCTGGTTGTCGGAAGATGGCAACTATTATGACGGTCAGGCAAACAGCCTGGAGCGCGGCTTCCGCCGTTATCCGACTCACAGCCGTTACCGGGTCAGCTCCAGTTTCAACCCGAATCGCCGTCATCCCATTACCGGGCAGGTCCGGCCCCATGAGGGGACCGACTTTGCCTTGCCGGTAGGCACGCCCATCATGGCGACCGGTGATGGTGTGGTCCTCAAGGCAACCAGCCACCCGCTGGCAGGCACCTATGTTGTGATCAAGCACGGCCGTACCCTGATGACCCGTTATCTGCACCTGAGTAAGCTGCTGGTGAAACCCGGGCAGAAGGTGAAGATGGGTGACAAGATTGCCCTCTCCGGCAACACGGGCCGCTCCACCGGTGCTCATTTGCACTACGAGGTGCGCATCAACAACCGCCCGGTGGATCCCATGAAGATCAAGCTGCCGATGGCGGAGCCGCTCTCCGGCAAGGACAAGCGTCAGTTCCTCGCCAAGGTGAAGAGCTACCGCAAAGAGATGGAGGCGGGCTGAACGGCTCCCTCCTGACGAAAAAGGCCCCGCCAACTGGCGGGGCCTTTTCATTGCAGAACGGCTTCAATAACCCTTGTCAAAGTCGATCCTGCCGTCCAGCTGCTGACCATCGATGAAGCGGATGTAGTTGCGGATGAAGATCTGGGCCACATCTTCCGGGAAGCTGTAGGCGCTGTTGTGGGGCGTCACGATGAGATTGGGCTGGTGCCAGAGCGGGCTGTCAGCGGGCAGGGGTTCCTGCTCGAACACATCGAGCACCGCCATGGCGGGTTTGCCGGCTTGCAGTGCCGCCAGCAGCTCCCCCTCATGGACGGCATTGCCCCTGCCGACGTTGAAGAAGATGGCGCCCGGTTTGCAGTGGCTGAAGCGTTCGGCGGTGAAGAGATGGCGTGTCTCGCGGGTGGCGGGCAGCACGCTGACGATGACATCGGCTTGGGCCAGCATCTTGTTGAGTGCCGGCAACTGGTACACCTGATCGAACCCGGCACGTTCACGGCCACTGTGGCTGATGCCGAGCACCCTCATGCCAAAATGTTTGCCGGTGTGGGCGATATGCTGCCCTATGCTACCGGTGCCGAGCAGTAGCAGCGTCTTTCCCTTCAAGCCCTGATAGGGATGGCTCTGCCAGACGCCCTGTTGCTGCTGCTCGCGATAGAGTGGCAACTGGCGGGTCAGGCTGAGCAGATGGCCGAACACATACTCGCTCATCAAGGGGCCGAAGATGCCGCGGACATTGGTGAGCAGGTAGTCGCGGCGGCAACTGGCGTCCAGCAGCACGTCGACCCCGGCATAAGTCGACTGGAGCCAGCTGAGCTTGCCGGCCTTGGCCAGCAGCGGCTTGGCCCGGGCAGGCTCGGCCATCAGGATATGAGCGTCACCGATAAGCTGTTCGGCCTCGGCCTGATTGTCGGCCCGAAGAATGTGCAGATGGGGAAGATGGGCCGCCTTGAGCAGGCGTTCATAGTGGCTGTTGTCCTGACTCAACAGCAGCAGGGTACGTTGGCTCATACTCTTGTTCCTTATCGTGTTTATGGCAAGGCGAGAGGGATGCTGTCTCCATCTTACCCCAGTTGATCGGGCAAGATAGTCGAGCAGGGCGCTTTTTCATTTTTAGACGGGGCCCTCGTGGGCTACAATCTGCCCCACATTTTGCAAAGGATCCGACTCCAGTGTTTGGTGACAAGTTTTATAAGCGACTGGCCGAGCTGCAGCCCTGGCAGCAAACCGTCTATACCCTGGCGCTGGCAGAGCGCATGTACCCCAACTATGTGCTCTTTACCCAGGCCTCCGGTTTCGGGGATGCGAGGGCATTCCGTCACGCGCTGGATCAGATGTGGAACTACCTGACGGTCAAGGGATCCCGCGTCAATCTTGGTGCCATTCTGGAAGCGTTTGAAGTCTACATTCCCGATCCCCGCAAGTTTGAATCCTACGGCGCCTATCCGGCACTGGACGCCTGCGTGGCGCTGGGTTGTGCCTACAACTCGGTGATCTGCCGGGTGGGGGAAGAGGCCAACGACGCCAGCCATGCGTCTGTCGGCACGGTCGCCGGCTTCATCGAGATGCTGGAAGAGCGGGATCTCAGCGATGATGAGCTCTATGAGCACGAGTACATGGAAGCGGAGCTGGAGTTCCAGGTCGAACTGCTCAAACGGGTGGCCCATGAACGGGACAGCGACCGCATCCTTGCCATCCGCGCCTTCGCGGCCCAGGACGGCGTCTCCAACATCGGCATCAGCCTGGAGGCGTAACGCCATCGCGTACTGCCCATAAAAAAAGCTCCCGGTCGGGAGCTTTTTTTATGGCTGCGGTTCAGGCCCGCTCTTCGGTCAGGGGGCTGACACTCAGCACGGGGGCGGCATCGATGCCGTCGGCATTCATCATGGCGGAGATGCGTTGCAGGGAAGAGAGCAACAACCCCTGTTCCCAGTTTTCCAGCGCCTGAAAGCGTTGAATGAAACTCTCCTGCAAGGGGGTCGGAGCCTGGGCAAGCAGGGCGCGTCCCGCGTCAGTGAGCGTCGCATGCACCTTGCGTTTGTCGGTTTCGCTGCGAATGCGCTGTACCAGTTGGCGGCTCTCCAGTCGGTCCATGATGGTGGTCGCGGTGGCCTGGCTCATGTTGGTGTGATCCGCCAACTGGCGCATGGAGATCTGGCCAAGCTCGTCGATCCCCTTGAGCAGCAGGAGCTGGGGCGAGGTCAGGCCGGCCTCCTTGATCAAGCGCTTGGAGTGCATGTCGATGGCACGGATGATCTGGCGCAGGGCGATCAGCACTTCATCATGTTTTTCCATGGGGTCTGGGTCATCGCAGGGCTGTGGAGAGGCGCGAAATTCTCCGCCTAATCCATAACAAGGTCAATATGGTTTTTGATGTAATGATTTCAGCTCTAATGAATATTGTGTTAGGTTATCGGACAATTGCCCCAGTCCAACCCGATATTTGAGGAGTGAAATCATGCATGACGACCTGGATATCAAGTCCCTGGTTGCCGACCTGCGTGTGGTCAGAGTTCGCTATGAACTGCCGGATACCGCGGCGTTTGTGCGTTATCAACCTGCCTATGACGAGGACCCCAACAACCTCAAGGTACACCACTACGATGGTGAGCTGCCGCTCTCTTGCAGCAACACAGGTTCTTTTAGTCTAAAGGAGTTGGTCAATGAGTTGCGCTATGCCTATGTGCTGGTTCACCTCTTCCCTGACGAGAGTGCCATGAACTTTTATCTGGCGGGTCTGGACAATGGGCTGGCACAGCTGGAGTTCATCGGTGGCTCCTATGACTTCAACCGCCTCTGGATCACCAGCGGTGTCTCCAATCTGGGGGTGCCCATGGCTATCTTCCTTGGCAAACGCCACGCAGTGAACGGTCAGCCGTCGGTGACCCTGGTGGATCACCGTGAGCAGGTGGCAGGTCGTCTGGCCTATCGCGCCATCGGCGGTGCCGGCGATCACGTGGGTGAAGACTTTTTCAACAACGACTAAGGAGGCCCGATGCGAGCAACCAAAGGGCTTTTGAAAGGCCTCAATCCCACCATGGCCATGACGGCCCTCACCGTCGTGACCCTCTTCCTGCTGTTCGGCGTCTTTGATCCGGATACCGCGGGCACCTGGTTTACCGGGGCCAAGGACACCATCATTGCTGGCTTCAAGTGGTATTACATCCTGGTGGTCGCCCTGTTCCTGTTCTTCGCCGTCTACTTGATGTTCAGCCGCTTTGGCAGCATCCGGCTGGGCGACGACGACCAGGTACCGGAGTTTGGCTACTTTGCCTGGTTCTCCATGCTGTTCAGCGCAGGCATGGGCATAGGCCTGGTGTTCTGGAGCATCGCCGAGCCCATGTATCACCTGCAGGGCAACCCCTTCATCACCGAAGGCATGACGCCGGAAGCGGCCCAGATCGCCATGCGCCTCACCTTCTTCCACTGGGGTCTGCACCCCTGGGCCATCTATGTGATCGTCGGCCTGTCGCTGGCCTTCTTCAGCTACCGGCGCAAGTTGCCGCTGGCCATCCGCTCCGTGCTCTATCCCATTCTTGGCGATCGCATCTACGGCTTCTGGGGCCATGCCGCCGACGTGCTGGCGGTGTTCGGTACCGTGTTCGGGGTGGCGACCTCCCTTGGGCTGGGCGTCTCCCAGATGAACACCGGCCTCAACCAGATGTTCGGCATGGGCGTGTCACAAGCGAACCAGCTCTGGCTCATCGGTGGCATCAGCCTGATTGCCACCCTGTCGGCCATCTCCGGTGTCGGGCGCGGGGTGAAGATCCTCTCCGAACTCAATATCTGGTTGAGCGTGTTCGTGCTTGGCCTCTTCCTGGTGCTGGGGCCGACCACCTACATCCTCAACGCCTATGTGCAGAACATCGGTGATTACCTGCAGAACATCGTCAAGCTGAGCTTCTGGACCAATACCGAAGCCAACGGCACCTCGGCCTGGCAGTCTAGCTGGACCGCGTTCTACTGGGGCTGGTGGATTGCGTGGGCACCCTTTGTCGGCATGTTCATCGCCCGCATCTCCAAGGGACGCACGATTCGTGAATTCGTGCTCGGTGTCCTGCTGGTGCCCTCCCTGCTCGGCATGCTCTGGCTCACCGTGTTCGGCGGGACTGCCATGAACCTGGAGCTGTTCGGTGGCGGCGGCGTAGTGGAAGCGGTCAATCAGGATGTCACCATGGCGCTCTACAAGACGGTGGAACTGCTGCACTGGGAGACCTTCGGCTGGATTGCCAAGGGGGTGCTGACCCTGCTTATCTGCACCTACTTCATCACCTCCAGCGACTCGGGCACGCTCGTGATTACGACGCTGCTCTCCATCGGCGATCAGGATCCCCCGGTGCTGCACCGCGCAATATGGGGACTGGGGCAGGGGCTGGTCGCGGCCATTCTGCTGGTCTCCGGCGGGCTGGCCGCCCTGCAGGCCGCCAGCATCATCGCCGCGCTGCCCTTCTCGGTCATCATGCTGGCCATGTGCTACTCCCTGATGCAGGGGCTCAAACAGGAGAGCCAGCACCAGTTCGAATACAGGCAGAAGCTCAAGCGCCATCCGGGGTCGGTCAATCTGAGCCTGATGGATCGCATCGGTCCGGGCTGATGACAGGTTCGGTCAAACGAAAGGGGAACCTCGCGGTTCCCCTTTTTCATGCCTGTTCGGCGGTCGGTAGCTACAGCATCTGCTTGAGGCGATAGAGCAGGTCAAGTGCCTGGCGCGGGGTCAGCTCGTCCGGGCGTACTGTTGCCAGCTCCTCCACCACAGGATGGGGTTGCGGGGCGAGAGTGACCGGAGCAGGACGGCTTTCACCAGCGGCCACCGGAGTGGCACTCTCCAGCTCATGCAGTTTGTGGCGGGCCTGGTGGATCACCGATTTCGGCACCCCGGCCAGCGCCGCTACCTGCAGGCCGTAGGAGCGGCTGGCCGCGCCTTCCTGCACCGCGTGCATAAAGGCGATGGTGTCGCCGTGCTCCACTGCATCCAGGTGGACATTGGCCAGCCCGCTCATCAGCTCCGGCAAGCGGGTCAGCTCGAAGTAGTGGGTGGCGAACAGGGTGTAGGCGCCAATCTTGCTCGCAAGCTGCTCGGCGCAGGCCCACGCCAGCGAGAGGCCGTCGTAGGTGCTGGTGCCGCGGCCAATCTCGTCCATCAGCACCAGACTGCGGGCGGTGGCGTTGTTGAGGATATTGGCGGTTTCGGTCATCTCCACCATAAAGGTGGAGCGGCCGGAGGCGAGATCATCCGACGCCCCGATGCGGGTGAAGATGCGGTCGATGGGGCCGATGCGGGCGCTGTCGGCGGGCACGAAGGCGCCGATATGGGCCAGCAGCACGATGAGCGCGGTCTGGCGCATGTAGGTGGATTTACCGCCCATGTTGGGGCCGGTGATGATCAGCATCCGCCGCTCCCGCTCCAGCCGTATCGGGTTGGCGATAAAGGGGTCGGTCATCACCTGCTCCACCACCGGATGGCGGCCCGCCTCGATGAGGATCTGATCCTCGTCGATGAGGGTGGGGCAGCGATAGTCGAGGGTCTCTGCCCGCTCCGCCAGGTTGGCCAGCACGTCCAGCTCCGCCAGTGCGGCAGCAGACTCCTGCAGATCGCCAAGGTGGGGCAGCAGGGCGTCGAGCAGCTCTTCGTAGAGACGTTTTTCCAGCGCCAGGGCCTGGGCCTGGGCGGTGAGCACCTTGTCCTCGTACTTCTTCAGCTCATCGATGATGTAGCGCTCGTTGTTTTTCAGCGTCTGGCGGCGGATGTAGTGGGCCGGCACCAGGTGGCTGTTGGCGCGGCTCACCTCGATGTAGAAGCCGTGCACCTTGTTGTAGCCCACCTTGAGGGTGTTGATGCCGGTGAGCGCCTTCTCCCGCTCCTCGATGCGGGCCAGGCTGGCGGTGGCGCCGTTGGCCAGATCCCGCAGCTCGTCCAGCTCCTGGTTGAAGCCGTCGCGGATGACGCCGCCATCGCGGATCAGCACCGGCGGCACTTCCATCACGGCGCGCTCCAGCAGGTCGAGCAGCTCGGGGAAGGTGCTGGCGCGTTCGCGCAGCTGCTGCACCGCCTCGTGCTCGCTCTCCGCCAGCAGGCGCTGCAACTCGGGCAGCTGAGCAAAAGCCTGCCGCAGCCGGGTCAGATCGCGCGGGCGGGCACTGCGCAGGGCGAGACGCGCCAGCACCCGCTCTACGTCGCCGACCTGGCGCAGCAGGCTCCCCAGCTCGTCATAGAGGTTCTGCTCGATGAGCTCCTTGATGGTGCTCTGGCGACCTTTGAGGATCACCCGATCGCGGATCGGCTGGTGGATCCAGCGCTTGAGCAGGCGGCTGCCCATCGGCGTGGCGGTGCAATCGAGCACGGCGGAGAGGGTATTGTCGTGACCGCCGGCCAGATTCTGGGTCAGCTCAAGATTGCGGCGGGTGGCGGCATCCATGATGACCGCATGATCAGGCTGCTCCAGGCGCACGCTGCGAATGTGGGGCAGGGCGGTGCGCTGGGTGTCTTTCACGTACTGCATCAGGCAGCCGGCGGCGCACAGGGCGGTCTCGCTCTGCTCGACCCCAAAGCCCACCAGATCCTGGGTGCCGAACTGCTGGCACAAGAGCTTGCGGGCGGTGCCGAGCTCGAACTCCCACTCCGGGCGGCGGCGCAGACCGCGGCGACCCTCGACATGGTGCAGGAAGGCGAACGATTCGGGGTAGAGGAGCTCCGCCGGATTGGTGCGTTGCAGCTCCGCCAGCAGGGTCTCTTCTTTCTCGAACTGGTTGATGAAGAAGCGTCCGGAGCCGATGTCCATGGTGCCGTAACCGAAGCAGCGGCCATCGTGGTAGACGGCGGCGATCAGGTTGTCCTGGCGCTCGCTGAGCAGCGCCTCGTCGGAGACGGTGCCCGGGGTGATGATGCGAATGACCTTGCGCTCCACCGGCCCCTTGCTGGTGGCGGGATCCCCCACCTGCTCGCAGATGGCGGCAGATTCGCCGAGCTGCACCAGCTTGGCGAGATACCCTTCGATGGCGTGATAGGGCACGCCCGCCATCGGGATGGGGCTGCCGGCCGACTGGCCGCGCTTGGTCAGGGAGATGTCGAGCAGCTGGGAGGCCTTGCGGGCGTCGTCGTAGAAGAGCTCGTAGAAGTCACCCATGCGATAGAACAGCAGGATCTCCGGGTTTTCGGCCTTGAGAGTCAGATACTGCTGCATCATAGGGGTGTGTTGATGTAAAATTTCTATTGTTATCAATGTCTATTCGCCGTTAAGTTGCTGTTCTTGCTCTGCCTTTTTTCTTTGTTAAGGCTCAGCATGGTTCAGTTTGTCTCATCTAAGCTCACTGAATCTTGCTTTAAAGCGTAGGTTGATGCGTAGGTTTGTGTGATGATGAACGAGATTGAAATGAAAACCTACGCTTTTTCTCTCATAAAAAACGATATGAAAGGATGTAAGTGATGGCTGCGCTCCAGAATAGCAAACCGCTTTCTTACAAGGCAATTGAGGCGATGAAGCCAGGAGACAAAGATAAAGTCGACATCGGTGATTATCGAGGACTGCGAGTCGCGTGTGGAAAAACGGGAAAGAAAAGCTTTTACTACCGCTACAACGACCCTTTGAATCCGCGTAAGCAAAAGCAAGTCACCTTAGGTGTCTTTCCTGCCATGTCCTTGGAGGAGGCAAGGACCAAGTTCAAAGAATTGAAGCTCATGAGGCATCAAGGTATCTGTCCGGCTACAGAGTTGAGCGCAGTTAAAGTCAAGCTCGAGCAGGAACCTGAAGTCGTTACACCGTTTACCATCACTGACATGATCGAGCTTTACCTGACTGAGCACATCGAAGATCGGCCCGCCAAGGAAGGAGGGATTTTACCTGGAGCCCGTAAACCCAAAGGGCAAGCAGAAACACGAAGGACTCTCTATAACGATCCTGTGCGTGTATTCGGAGAAAGGTTAGCTACGGAGGTGCCAGCTAACGATATTGTGGCCTTGATCATGGAGATTGTTGCGCGGGGAGCGAATGTTCAAGCTGGTAGTGTTCTGCGTGAATTATCAGCTGCTTTCGATTATGCAATTGGAACGGGTAAACTGGATGAGCACTTTGTAAACCCAGTTACGAACGCAAAGAAAAGATTAAAATTAGCGAAGGTGCGTTTAACATGTCAAAAAGGAACACGAATTCTTAGTGATGAAGAGCTAAAAAAATTTCTTCTCTGGTTACCAAGTTCTGGTTTTACTATTCCACAGAAAAACGTGCTCAGAATGACGCTATGGACAGGATGCCGTACCGGAGAAATATGTGGTGCTTATTGGCGAGATATTGATCTAAGTAATGGTACATTCCATTTAAAAGAAACAAAAACTGATACCGAGCGATATGTTCAGTTGCCAAGACAAGCTATCGAATTTCTTCATTCACTGAAATTAATCACAGGTGATTGTTTATTCCCATCTATTTTGACTAAAAAACCGATACCTCAGAAATTGTTAACTGAAACAGCGTGGCGACTGCGCAAAGACAATGTAATGATTGATATACCTTCTTGGACACCACATGACCTTAGGCGTACCGTTAGAACGGGGCTTGCAAAGCTGAAATGCCCCAGTGATATTGCAGAGGCAATACTAGGTCATGCCCCGAAAGGCATAGAAGGAACATACAACCTACACAGATACAATGATGAGTGCAAAGAGTGGTTGCAAAAGTGGGCGGATCATTTAGAAAGGTTAATTGCGATATAGAAAATTTTCATCGGTCTGTACAGATCTAGTTATCGCCTGACACCGGCCTCAAACCGGCGTCTTGTTTACGCTACTTTAGTGCGCACTTCCTTCGGTATCAATTTCAGACCCTTCTTGAACATGCTGTAGGGGGTCTGACCCTC